>CALWLW010000030.1 GCA_944381625.1 uncultured Lachnoclostridium sp. | reverse complement strand
CGTTCTTGAATAATCTTTCAAAGAATTTTCGAAGATCTTCAAAGCACTGTTCAATTATCAAGGTTCATCTTGTTGTCTCTGTTGTTCAGCGACAACTTCTACATATTACCAAATCCTTTTCTTTTTGTCAACAACTTTTTTTATTTTTTTTAAAATTGTTTTTTAGAAAAGGAACGGAGAAAGAGGGATTTGAACCCTCGCGCCGGTTGCCCGACCTACACCCTTAGCAGGGGCGCCTCTTCAGCCTCTTGAGTATTTCTCCTAAAGCCAAATTTCACAAAAACTTAATGAAATTCTTACGTCCTTTCGTGACGCATTGTTTATTATACAAAACAGCTATACAAATGTCAATTATTTTTTTCAAATTTTTCAATAGTTTTTTTGATCCGTTCCGCCACCAATTCCGCGATCTCCGTAGTCTTCATCATCTTGTACTCTTCATAATATATAGGCTCAAGATAATGTACCTGGACCGTTACCGGATTTACGGAGTCCGTATCAAAAGCTTTGTACGAATCGATCACCGCCACGGGTACAATAGGGCATCCTGCTTTTACCGCGCTCTTAAAAGACCCGCCTTTAAATTCTCCGATCTGATTTCCATGTTTGGACCTGGTACCCTCCGCGAAGATCAGATAGTTCCGCCCCGCTTTCACATCCCTGGTTACATTCTGGATCACCTTCATGGACTGACGCACGTCCTCCCGGTCAATGGCGTATGCTCCCATGACACGGAATACATGTTTTAAAAAGAACAGGTTGATCAGTTCCTTTTTTACCACAACAGAAAAGAATCTGGGAGAACAGTCTATAATAGCCAGTACATCATACATTCCCTGATGATTTGGAAAATACATGAAGCTTCCGTCTTTGGGCACGTTTTCCACGCCGTAGGCGTCGATCGTCACATTGCCTCCCCGGTTGGCATTGCGGACAATTTTTCTCAGCAGGGCAAATTTCTTGTCATCAGGAAGTTCCTGGCTGTGTTTTCCATAATACCAGAGCTGCCAGTACCAGTATGGGGCAAACAAAAGATTGTGGAGCACCATCATAATAATTCTTTTCATATTCTTTTCCTCTTATTGTTGAGCGTATTCAGATACTGCGGTTTCATAGAGATTATTTCCCTGGCTGTCCATAACCACAATCACCGGAAAATCTTTGATCTCCAACCTGCGGATCGCTTCGGTCCCCAAATCTTCATAAGCAATTACCTGAGAATTGACGATACATTTGGAAAGCAAAGCTCCTGCCCCGCCTACCGCCGCAAAGTATACGGCCCCATTGCGGATCATGGCTTCTTTCACTTCCTGAGTCCGTTTTCCTTTTCCGATCATGCCCTTCAGCCCCAGATCCAGAAGCTGAGGCGTATATTTATCCATCCTGCTGGCCGTGGTGGGACCTGCGGAACCGATGGGACGCCCTTCTCTGGCCGGCGAAGGCCCCATATAATATATCACATTATTTTTCAGTTCTATGGGAAGATCTTTTCCCTGGTCCAGCGCTTCTTTCATCCTTTTGTGGGCAGCGTCGCGGGCTGAATAGACAACTCCTGTCAGATACACGTAATCTCCGGCCCGTAAACGTCCTGCGTCTTCCTCACTGATGGGCGACTGCATATAGTATTCCATAATTCCCTCCTGTTAAATGACACGTACTGAATGTCTGTTTACATGACAGCAAATATTGACTGCCACGGGAAGGCCCGCAATATGCGTGGCAAAGGTATTGATATTGACGGCCAGGGCCGTGGTGCTGCCTCCCAGCCCGCCCGGACCGATCCCGGACCGGTTGATCTTCTCCAGCATCTCTTTCTCCAGCTCCGCCACATAAGGGATGGAAGAACGTTCCTCTACATTTCTTGTCAATGCTTTCTTCGCCAGAAGCGCGCATTTCTCGAAAGTACCTCCAATCCCCACGCCCACCACCATGGGGGGGCACGCGTTGGGTCCCGCCTCTTTTACCGCCGTCAGAATCGCCTGTCTCACTCCATCGATCCCATCCGCGGGTTTCAACATGAAGATCCGACTCATATTTTCACTCCCAAATCCTTTGGGAGCCACCGTGATCTTCACCTGATCCCCCGGCACAATCTCATAATAAATCACCGCTGGCGTATTATCTTTGGTATTTTCCCGGATAATGGGATCTCCCACCACGGATTTCCTCAGATATCCATCCACATATCCACGGCGGACGCCTTCGTTCACTGCGTTTTCCACATTACCCCCAGTGAAATGCACATCCTGGCCCACCTCCAGAAATACCACCGCCATACCGGTATCCTGACAGATGGGGATCTGATCTTCTTTCGCAATCTTTAAATTTTCCTGGAGCTGTCCCAGAACTTTTTTACCAAGAGGTGATTTTTCATTTTGGCATGCGGACTGAAAGGCATTCAGCATGTCCGGCGACAATTCATGGACTGCTTCTATACACATTTCCCGGATAGAATCTGTCAGTTTCTGTACTTCGATCTCTCTCATATGATTTCTCCTGCCACAGGCGAAGAGTCCGGCCTGCCGGACTCTTATGCTTTTATGATTCTTGTTCTGTATTTTCCTGGGTCTCTTCCTCTTCCTCAGGTTCCTGATGGTCATGTTCCCTGACTTTCGCGATGTTCGCCACTTTGACGCCATCCTCCTGCTTGATGTTCATCAGCTTCACGCCTGAAGTGATCCTGGACAATACGGAAATATCTTTACACCCGGTTCTTATGATAATGCCCTCATTGGTAATCATCATAATCTCATTATCTTCGTTGACTGCCTTTGCGCCCACAACACAGCCGGTCTTATCCATGATCTTATAGCATTTCAGACCTTTTCCGTTCCGGTTCTGGATACGGAAATCGGCGACTGCCGTCCGTTTGCCATATCCGTATTCGGATACGATCAGCAGATACTCTCCCTGGGAATCCAGCTGCATGGCCACAACCTCGTCTCCATCTTCCAGATCGATGCCTATAACGCCTCTGGATACTCTTCCGGTCACCCTCACATCACCTTCATGGAAACGAATGCTCATACCGTCTTTGGTAACCAGGATCACATCTTTATCCCCATCCGTCACTTTCACTTCGATCAGCTCATCTCCTTCTTTGAAGGCAATGGCCTGAAGCCCGGTCTTGCGGATATTGGCATAATCTGTGATCGGCGTCTTCTTCACCATACCGAATCTGGTAGCCATGGTCAGATACTTACCGGCCTCATATTCTTTGATGGGGATCACCGCGGTGATCTTCTCTTCCGGCTGAAGCTGAAGGAGATTGATAATTGCCGTTCCTCTTGCAGTCCTGCCAGCCTCCGGAATCTCGTAGGCTTTCAGGCGGTATACTTTTCCGAAGTTGGTAAAGAACATAATATAATGGTGCGTCGTGGTCATGAAGAGTTCTTCGATATAATCCTCTTCCAGAGTCTGCATGCCCTTGATTCCTTTGCCGCCTCTGTTCTGACTGCGGAAATTATCAATGGTCATACGCTTGATGTATCCCATATGGGTCATGGTCAGCACCGCGTCCTCCACCGGGATCAGGTCTTCCATGCTGATATCAAATTCATCATAGCCAATGGATGTCCTTCTGTCGTCCCCATATTTCTCGGAGATTACAAGAAGTTCGTCCCTGATGACTCCCAGCAGTTTTTTCTCATCCGCCAGGATAGATTCCAGATACTGGATTCTCTCCATCAATTCCGCGTATTCTTTCTCAATCTTATCCCGTTCCAGTCCGGTCAGCGCGCGCAGACGCATATCTACGATAGCCTGAGCCTGGATATCGTCCAGTTCAAATTCTTCCATTAAGGAATTCTTCGCGATCTGAACCGTCTCGGAACCACGGATGATCTGAATCACCCTGTCAATATGATCCAGGGCGATCAGCAGGCCTTTCAAAATATGCGCGCGTTCTTTCGCCTTATTTAAATCATACCTGGTGCGTCTGGTCACCACATCTTCCTGGTGCATCAGGTAATATTTCAGCATATCCAGGAGGTTTAAGACCTTGGGTTCATTGTTGACCAACGCCAGCATAATTACTCCAAAGGTATCCTGGAGCTGGGTATGTTTGTAGAGCTGATTCAGAATCACATTGGGGCTGGCATCCTTGCGAAGCTCAATATTGATCCTCATGCCTTCCCGGCTGGACTCATCTCCGATATAGGTAATCCCGTCGATTCGTTTTTCCTTCACCAGATCCGCGATCTTCTCGATCAGCCGGGCCTTGTTGACCATATAGGGAAGTTCGGTCACTACAATACGGTTCTTCCCGTTGGCCATGGGCTCGATGTTGGTCACCGCCCGTACACGGATCTTTCCCCTTCCGGTGCGGTACGCCTCGTTGATGCCGGCCGTACCCAGGATCTCCGCCCCCGTTGGGAAGTCCGGACCTTTTACAATATTCAGGATCTCCTCTATCTGAGTATCCCTGTCCTCTTCCACTCTGTTCTCAATGATCTTCACCACTGCCGCGATCACTTCCCGAAGATTGTGGGGAGGAATATTGGTAGCCATGCCCACCGCGATACCAGTGGTTCCATTCACCAGAAGGTTGGGGTACCGGGACGGCAGTACGGACGGTTCTTTCTCCGTCTCGTCAAAGTTGGGAACAAAATCCACCGTATCTTTATTGATGTCCGCCAGCATTTCCATGGATATTTTGCTGAGACGGGCTTCTGTATATCTCATGGCGGCGGCCCCGTCCCCATCCACAGAACCGAAGTTCCCATGTCCGTCCACCAGCGGATAACGGGTGGACCATTCCTGGGCCATGTTTACCAGAGCGCCATAGATGGAGCTGTCCCCGTGCGGATGATATTTACCCATGGTATCGCCCACGATACGAGCGCATTTACGATGCGGTTTATCCGGACCGTTGTTCAGTTCGATCATGGAATACAGTACCCGGCGCTGTACGGGTTTCAGGCCGTCTCTCACGTCCGGCAACGCCCGTGCCGCGATTACGCTCATGGCATAATCGATATAGGACGTCTCCATGGTCTCTTTCAGGTCCACGTCATGAATCTTGTCAAAAATATTATCTTCCATCATTTCTTCCCCACCATCCGGTTATATATCCAGATTTCTCACATATTTCGCGTTTGCTTCGATGAATTCCTTTCTGGGTTCCACTTTATCCCCCATCAAGGTTGTAAACGTAAGGTCTACCTCTGAAGATTCTTCCTCATTCATGGTTACCCTTAAAAGAATTCTCCGTTCCGGATCCATGGTAGTCTCCCAGAGCTGCTCCGCGTCCATCTCTCCCAGTCCTTTGTAACGCTGGATCTTATTATTCTGGTCCCTTCCGATCTCCACCAGAATATTGTTCAGTTCTTCATCACTGTACGCGTACCATACTTTTTTATTTTTCTCGATCTTATAGAGGGGCGGCTGAGCCAGATATACATACCCCTGCTTGATCAGTTCCGGCATAAACCTGTACAGGAAGGTCAGAAGCAGGGTACTGATATGGGCGCCGTCCACGTCCGCATCGGTCATGATAATAATCTTGTGATATCTCAGTTTGGTAATATCAAAGTCCTCGTGAATTCCTGTTCCGAAAGCGGTGATCATGGATTTGATCTCTTCGTTGGAATAGATCCGGTCCAGTCTGGCCTTCTCCACATTCAGTATTTTTCCGCGCAGAGGGAGAATCGCCTGGGTATTGCGGTTCCTGGCCGTCTTCGCAGATCCACCTGCGGAATCTCCCTCCACCAGATAAATCTCACAGTTTACAGGATCTTTATCGGAACAGTCCGCCAGTTTTCCAGGCAGAGCCATGCCGTCCAGAGCAGATTTTCTTCTGGTCAGATCCCTGGCTTTTCTGGCCGCTTCCCTGGCCCTCTGAGCCAGAATGGATTTTTCCAGGATCAACTTGGCTACCTGGGGATTCTGTTCCAGATACACCGTCAGCTTCTCGCTGACAATACTGTCCACGGCGCCCCTGGCTTCGGAATTGCCCAGCTTCTGTTTGGTCTGACCTTCAAACTGAGGCTCCTCCAGCTTGATGCTGATGATGGCAGTCAGGCCCTCCCGGATATCCTCGCCGGACAGGTTCCCGTCGCTGTCTTTGAGCAGCTTGTTCTTTCTGGCATAATCGTTGAATGTTTTCGTGATCGCATTCTTAAAACCAGCCAGATGCGTGCCGCCTTCAGGCGTATTGATATTGTTTACAAAACTGTAGCAGTTTTCAGAATAAGAATCATTGTGCTGGAATGCAACTTCCACATAGACATGATCCTTCATGCCTTCGCAGTAAATAATATCGTTATATATGGGTGTGGTACTTTTGTTCAGGTACTGGACAAATTCCTTGATTCCGCCCTCATAATGATAGGTCTTCTGGCGGACCGGATCTTCTCTCTCGTCTGTCAGGGTAATCCGAAGCCCTTTGGTCAGAAAAGCCATCTCTCTTAAACGGGTCTGAAGCGTCCTGAAATCGAACACCGTATCTTCAAATATTTTCTTGTCGGGAAGGAAGGTGACCGTGGTTCCCGTCCTGTTGGGCTGGCAGGTACCGATTACTTCCAGAGGATAACATACATTTCCTCTCTCATAACGCTGCCTGTACAGCTTTCCTTCGCTGCATATGGTCACTTCCAGCCACTCTGACAGCGCGTTTACAACAGAGGCCCCCACTCCATGGAGCCCTCCGGATACCTTGTATCCCCCTCCGCCGAATTTTCCGCCGGCGTGCAGGATGGTAAACACCACCTCCACCGCGGGTTTCCCGGCCTTGTGGTTGATACCGGTGGGGATCCCTCTTCCATCGTCCTCTACGGTCACAGAATTATCTTCATGGATCGTAACCTGAATATGTTTACAGAATCCGGCCAGAGCTTCATCGATGGAATTATCCACAATTTCATAGACAAGATGATGGAGGCCTCTCAAAGACGTACTGCCGATATACATACCGGGTCTTTTCCTGACCGCTTCCAGCCCCTCCAAAATCTGAATCTGATCTGCTCCATATTCTACGCTCATTTATCTGCCTCCTGTCCATTTTCCACTGTTACTTTGCCTCCGGATACTCTGCAGACCCGATCCACAGAAAACCGGTTGTTTATGAATTCATCCAGTCCCGTACAGGTGATTAAGGTCTGAATGTCATGGATATAATTCAATAAATAGTTTTGACGGCTGCCGTCCAGTTCAGACAGAACATCGTCCAAAAGAAGTACCGGCGTATCATGTACTCTCTTTTTCACCAATTCAATCTCAGATAATTTCAATGACAGGGCGGAGGTCCGCTGCTGCCCCTGAGAACCGAACTTACGTATATCAATTCCATTGACAAGGAAAGAGATGTCGTCCCTGTGGGGACCGGTGCCAGTCGTTTTCTGTCTGAGATCCCTTTCCCGTCCCCGGAATAACTGATCCTGAAAATCCTCTTCGCTTACATTGTATTCGTATCCCAGCTTCATTTCCTCCCGGCCGCCGGACAGTTTTTCATGGATCCGGACCATCAGTCCGTCCAGCTCCTCCACGAAATCCCTGCGTATGCGGATGATCTGGCTTCCATATTTCACCAGCTGAAGATCCAACACATCCAGAACCCCCTGGTCCTCCGGCCGGTAAGACAGATCCTTCAGCAGACGGTTTCTTTGAAGCAGGATTTTGTTATAGTTGGAAAGATGATGAAAATATACTTTATCAAGTTGACATAATTCCATATCTATGAATCTTCTTCTCTCAGAAGGGCCGTTCTTTATGATTCCAAGATCTTCCGGCGAAAAAAAGACAAAATAGATAATCCCGAAAAGTTCTCCGGCTTTTTTTATGGGAATCCCATCAATGGCGATTCCCTTCGTCTTATTTTTCCTGAGATGAATATCGATCTTATGGATGATACCCTGCTTCTCAATCAGGGTGCGGATGTGCGCTTCTTCTTTCTCAAAAGCGATCATCTCCCTGTCTTTGGAGCCCCTGTGGGACTTGGTGGTACCGCTCACATAAGCAGCCTCCAGAATATTCGTCTTTCCCTGCGCGTTGTCCCCGTAAAAAATATTGGTATTCTCATCGAACTCTAAGCTCAGGTTTTCATAATTGCGAAAATTCTGAAGACTCATGGATTTTATGATCATATAACTGCCTCAAACCGTCACTTTACGATCTGGACAGTCTCCCCATGATAAGTAAACTGATCTCCGTCGTAAAGTTTCTTTCCTCTCTGATATTCCGTCCCGCCGTTCAGCGTCACTTCTCCGTCCTGGATCGCAAACTTTGCTTCCACTCCGGAACCGACGAGCCCGGCTGCCTTCATGGCCTGGCCGAGCTTAATATATTCGTCTCTTAATTTTAAAGTTATCATTTCATCCTCACTTTAATTCACTGCAGCATTAAAATTTACCGGAAGGATCAGATAAATATATCTTCCCTCTTCATCCTTGATATAGCAGGGCGCCTTGGGATTGACCATATAGATATAGATCGTCTCATCGTCGATGACCCGCAGAGCGTCGATGAGGAATTTGGGATTGAACCCAATCATAATATCCCTTCCCTCTTTCTGGATATCGATGTCCTCCTTCATGGAACCCAGCTGAGAATTGATGTTGATCTCCATATTCTCATCTGTGATACGGAAAATAATCGGCTTCTTATCGCCCTCTTTGATTAAAAGCGTAGCCCTGTCAATACAGCTTAAAAACTCTTTTTTATTGATCGTAAATTTCGTCTCATAATCGCTGGACAGCATCTGGTTAATCTTGAAATATTCCCCTTCGATCAGGCGGGATACCACCGTCGTATCGTCAAATTCGAATACAATATGGTTGCCGGTAAAGAAGATACGTACTTCATCCTCCATCTCTCCGGATAATATTTTGCTGATCTCCTGAAGAGACTTGCCGGGAACGACCACTTTGCGGTCTTCATAATTTTCCTTCAGCTCCACGTTGCGAATGGAGATACGGTGTCCGTCCAGAGATACCACTTTTAATTCATTCTCATGAACCTGGAAAAGCTCTCCTGTCATCAGCTTATTGCTCTCGTTATCAGCGATGGAAAAGATCGTCTGACGGATGATCTCTTTTAACGTAAACTGAGAAAGGATGATAAAATCCTTTTTTTCAATATAAGGCAGGTAGGAGAAATCCTCTCCTGATTTTCCGGAAATATGAAAATTTGCTTTTTCGCATTTAATTGAGATCTGATAACTGCTGTCAGTCTCTATGGTGACGTCGCTGTCCGGAAGTTTTCTCACGATTTCTGAAAAAACCTTGGCATCCACCGCGATGATGCCTTTCTGCTGGATCTCGCCTTCGATCCTGGTCTCAATTCCCAGCTCCATATCATTTGCAGTAAGTTTAATTTCGTTCGTAGAAGCGTCGATCAAAATACATTCCAATATAGACATGGTTGTTTTGGAAGGAACCGCTTTCGATACAATGTTAACGCCTTTTAGCAGATTGGATTTTGAACAGATCAATTTCATTGTGTATAACTCCTTTCGCCTGTCGCATCAATGTTTTTATGTTGTAAATTCGTCGTCATAGTCGTAGGGGGTGTAGATTTGTGAATAAGCCGTACAAGCCCCGTAAATAAAGGAAATCGTAAAATAAAAAATATGTGGAAATCTCCCCGAAAGCCGGTTTAAACTGAAGGAGTTATGAACATCCTCAGAAAAACTGTAAACTTTTCCACAAAAAGTCTACATGATATTCACATGAACGTGTGAATAAAGATGAACATGAACTGCTTCCTATTATATAGAGGTCAGCTGGAACTCAGCTTTTTCCTGATAATATCAATGTTATGCTTCAATTTCGTGTCGTTGGCCTGTAATTTTTCGCGCACCTTGTTATCCCCACTGATTACAGTGGAGTGATCCCGGTTTCCAAGAAGGATGCCGATGGCTTTGTATGGGGTATCGGTGATCTCACGGCAGAGGTACATGGTTACCTGTCTGGGAGTCACGATCTCAGCGTTTCTTTTGCTGCCGATAATGTCGCTGGAGGATACTCCGTAATGCTCCGCCACCACGTCCAGGATTACCTGAGGAGTTACTTCCTGTTTGTTATTGGGTGAGATGATGTCTTTTAAGACTTCTTCCGCCATGGAGATATTGATCTCCCGTTTTTCCAGGTTGGACAGGGCTACCAGTTTATTAAGAGCCCCTTCCAGCTCCCGGATATTGGATTTGATATTGGTGGCAATGTAGCGGATGACTTCATCGTCAATGTTATATCCGTCGATTTCTTCTTTTTTGCGCAGGATCGCCATTCTCGTCTCATAGTCCGGAGAAGAGATATCGGCAATCAGGCCCCATTCGAAACGGGACTGAAGTCTGGCCTCCAGCGTCTCCATATCCTTGGGAGGACGGTCGCTGGAGATGATGATCTGTTTATTGGCGCCATGAAGGGCGTTGAAGGTATGGAAAAATTCTTCCTGGGTACTCTCTTTGCCGATGATGAACTGGACGTCGTCAATGAGAAGGACGTCGATATTCCGGTATTTTTCACGGAATTTGGTCATACTGTTGTTGTTGCCGTTACGGATGGAATCGATCAGTTCATTGGTAAATACCTCAGAGGTTACATAGAGGACCTTCTTGGTAGGATCTTTCTGAAGAATATAGTGGGCCACGGAGTGCATCAAGTGCGTCTTTCCCAGTCCCACGCCTCCGTACAGGAATAATGGATTGTATTCTTTTCCCGGAGATTCCGCCACCGCCACGCTGGCCGCGTGGGCGAACCGGTTGTTGCTGCCGATGACGAAAGTATCGAAGGTATATTTGGGATTGAGATTCGTCTCCTGGTCCTCCAGCTTCTGGGAAAGGGAGACGGGCTTTTTAGGCTGGGAAACAAAGGGTTTCTCCTTAGAAGCCTCTTCCTCCGTCATGATGCGGATCTCATATTCTTCTCCCATGGCTTCGGCCACCGCCACGTATAAAAAGGTCTTGTATTTATTCTCTATGTAGGTGACCGCCTGTTCAAATGGAGCTGTTATCTTCAGAACGTGGTCTTCTATGCGGAATATTTTCAGCGGAAGCAGCCAGGTCTTGAAAGCCACATCAGAAAGACCATTATCCTGGCGGATCGACTGCAGAATCCCGTCCCATTTTTCATTTAACAGTTCCAGTTGTGTATCCATGTTCTCTTATCTCCCAAATCTCATTGTTGATATGTTAGGCTGCAAAGCAGCGAATATTGACATATATGGCTAATCTCTCACCCTAAATAATACAATAAAAAATCAAATATATCAATCATTATCTCTTCTTTTTGGAGGTAAATGGTGGATATATACACAAATTATCCACATGTTATCCACAAAAATGTGAATAACTTTTTTCTTGACTTCCTGGGTGCTTATGTATATAATTGGAATAGTGCTTTTTAACATAGGAAAGTAGTATTGAGAAGGTAAGGAGGTGCCCGAATTATGAAAATGACATTTCAGCCGAAAAAGCGCTCCAGAGCGAAAGTGCATGGTTTCAGAGCAAGAATGAGTACCAAAGGCGGCAGAAAAGTACTGGCAGCCAGAAGGTTAAAAGGAAGAAAGAGATTATCAGCGTAGGCCGCATATATGTGGCCTTTTCTTCTATGCATTTTTAGAAGGAGAGCAAATGAAATTTTCGGAATCTTTGAAGAAAAATGCTGATTTTCAGAAGGTATACAATGAAGGCGTGTCGTTCGCAAATAAGTATCTGGTCATGTATGTGAGGAAGAACGGTACAGATGGAAACCGTTTGGGAATATCAGTCAGCAAGAAAGTCGGGAACAGTGTGGTAAGGCACAGGGTGACCCGGCTGATCAGGGAAAGTTACAGACTGCGCGAAGACATGTTCAATAGTGGTTTGGACATGGTAGTCATCGCAAGGAAGGGTGCAAAGGATAAAACCTGCCAGGAGATAGAGAGTGCGCTGCTTCACTTGGGAAAACTTCATGGGATATTAATATGAAAAATATTTTAATTTATCTGATTCGATTTTATCAGAAATATCTGTCACCGTTAAAAAGCACGAAATGTCCTTATTTTCCAAGCTGTTCCCAGTATGGTCTGGAGGCGGTCCAGAAGTATGGAGCAGTGAAGGGCGGCCTGTTGGCATTGTGGAGAATTATAAGATGCAATCCTTTTTCCAAAGGCGGATACGATCCGGTTCCATGAAGGTATGATTGCAGGAGATTGAAGGAGGTCTATTTTGGCAGGCATTTTATTGACGCAGAACAATTCGTTTATCATCGGGGATGTGGCAAGAATACTGGGATGGATTATGAACGTATTGTTCAATTTTATGGATAGTGTATTTGGGGTACAGAATATCGGCGTATGTATTATCCTGTTTACTATTATCGTTTATACGCTGCTTCTGCCGCTGACGATCAAGCAGCAGAAATTTTCCAAATTATCCGCAAAAATGAATCCTGAAATTCAGGCGATTCAGAAAAAATACGCAAATAAAAAAGATAATGAGTCTATGATGGCCATGAATGAAGAGACGAAGACCGTATACGCGAAATACGGCGTGTCGCCCACCGGAAGCTGCGTTCAGCTTTTGATTCAGTTCCCGGTACTTCTGGCTATGTATTCTGTGATTCAGAAGGTTCCCGCTTACGTGGACGGAGTAAGGAATATATTCGTGGAACTGGCGAATGGTATCCTGGCAGCTCCGGGCGGTTCCGCTTTCATGGAAGAGCTGAGCAAGTCTTCCAATATGTATGGTGTGGGAACTGATTTTACTCAGGTAAATACGATTATCGACGTGCTGTACAAGCTGCAGGAGACGGGAAACGCCACCTGGCAGATGCTGATTGACAAATTCCCTGATATGGAGGGATTGATTCTCAATACGCAGAGCTCCATCAACCACGTCAATAATTTTGGTATCAATATCGCGAATTCTCCGTGGAATATCGCTCAGTCTGCCCTCGCAACGGGATCGTTCCTGCTGCTTGTGGGAGCCATCGCTGTTCCGGTGCTGGCGGCTCTGACCCAGTGGCTGAACGTGAAGCTGATGCCTCAGGCGTCAGCGAGCAATCAGGATGCAGAAAATACCATGGCCTCCACCATGAAGACCATGAACCTGATGATGCCTCTCATGTCTGCGTGGTTCTGCTTAACGCTTCCCGCAGGTATGGGTCTGTACTGGATCGTCGGTGCGGTGATCAGGGGTATCCAGCAGTTCGGGGTTAATAAATATCTGAACCGTATCGATCTGGACGAGCTGGTAAAGAAGAACATGGAGAAGAATAATCATATCAGGGAGAAGAAGGGCCTTCCGCCTCAGAAGGTTATGGAGATTGCGAAAACCAATGTAAAGGCAATCGACCATCCGAAGAAGGGGATGACGGAGGAAGAGAGACAGGCCGCAGTGGCAGCTTCCACGGAATACTATAAGAATGCAGACAAGCCGGGAAGCCTGGCGTCGAAAGCGGCTATGGTGGCAAAATATAACGAGAAGACGAAAAAATAAAGGAGTATTGGGGATGGAATACAGAGAATTTACTGGTAAAACTGTAGAAGACGCCGTTATGGAAGCCGCGATCCAGCTGGAAACTACTTCCGATAAGCTGGAGTATGAAGTTCTGGAGAAGGGAAGCAGCGGTTTTCTGGGAATCGGCAGCAAGCCTGCAAAGATTCGCGCCCGCAAGGTCCAGGATATGAAAGGAAAAGTGGAGGACTTTCTGCGTCAGGTGTTTGCGGCCATGCAGCTGAATGTGGAGATTACCATGGAAGAAGATCCGGAAGAGAGAACCCTGAATATTAATCTTTCCGGAGACGACATGGGCATGCTCATTGGAAAGAGAGGCCAGACGCTGGATTCTCTGCAGTATCTGGTAAGCCTGGTGGCAAATAAAGGAGAAGAAGAGTATATCCGTGTCAAGGTAGATACGGAAAATTACCGTCAGAGAAGAAAAGATACGCTGGAAAACCTGGCGAAAAACATCGCGTCCAAAGCTAAGAGAACCGGAAGGCCTGTGGTGCTGGAGCCTATGAATCCTTATGAGAGAAGAGTGATCCATTCCGCGCTTCAGAATGACCGTTATGTGGAAACACACAGCAAGGGCGAAGAACCTTTCCGTCATGTGGTGGTTACTTTGAAAGAAGGCATGCAGGTGAAAACGCATAGTAATAACCGCGGTCGCCGCTACGGAAACAATAATCGGAGAGGAAACTTTAAGAGCAAGAGTGGAGGACGCGAATAAGCGTCCTCTTTTTTTCCGTTAGCAGCGAGTCAGGTGGACATGCCTGCATTTGAAAAGGAGAAGCAGATGGAATTGTTGAAAAATGACACGATCGCGGCCATTTCCACAGCCATGACCAGCGCGGGCATCGGTATTATCCGGATCAGTGGGGAAGAGTCCGTGGAAATCGCGGAGAAAATGTTCCGTCCGGGAAAAAAGGATAAGAAGCTGTCAGAGCAGGACGCATATACGGTACATTATGGAACGATCGTGGATGGAGAAGAGATCCTTGATGAAGTGCTGGTCCTGCTTATGAGGGCGCCCCACAGTTATACGGCGGAGGATACGGTGGAGATTCACTGTCACGGCGGCGTATATGTGATGAAACGTATCCTGGAGCTGGCGGTGAAAAGCGGTGCCAGGCCCGCGGAACCGGGAGAATTTACAAAACGGGCGTTTTTGAATGGGCGGATGGATCTTTCCCAGGCAGAAGCGGTCATGGATGTGATTCAGTCAAAGAATGAATACGCGCTGAAAAATTCTGTCCATCAGCTGAAAGGGTCGGTTATGAAAAAGATCCGGGCGTTGAGAGAGCAGGTTCTGTATGAGATCGCTTACATTGAATCGGCACTTGACGACCCGGAACACATCAGTCTGGAAGGTTATCCACAAAAATTATGTGTAAAAGTGGATAACTTCTTAAAAGAATCAGAAGAATTGTTGACAGGCGCAGAAGAAGGCAGGGTTTTAAGAGAAGGAATCCGCACGGTTATTGTGGGAAAACCAAATGTGGGAAAATCTTCTTTGTTGAATGTACTGGCAGGGGATGAGCGGGCAATTGTGACGGAGATCGCCGGTACCACCCGTGATACTCTGGAAGAGCAGATCCGTATCCGCGGGCTGACGCTGAATCTGGTGGATACGGCGGGAATCCGGGAAACGGAGGATCTGGTGGAACAGATTGGTGTAAACCGTGCCCGGATGATGGTGAAAGATGCGGATCTGGTATTATATGTAGTTGACAGTTCCGCGGTTTTGGATGAAAATGATGAAGAAATCATATCGTTTTTACAGGATCAGAATGTGATCGTACTGTTGAATAAATCAGATCTGCCGCCGGTGACGGACGCGGACAGGATCAGCAATCTTCTTCCCAAACCGGTGATCAGTATATCGGCAAAGGAAGAGACGGGAATTGAAGCCTTTGCAGATCTTCTGGAAAATATGTTCCTGGACGGGAAGGTACAGTATAACGATGAAGTGTATCTGACCAATGCCAGACAAAAAGCGGCTATGGAAGAAGCAAAGACCAGTTTTGAGAAAGTGAAAGAGAGTATAGAGCTGGGGATGCCCGAAGATTTCTTTTCTATTGATCTGACGGCCGCCTATGAGTCGCTGGGACAGATTCTGGGAGAATCCATGGGAGAAGATCTGATTAACGAAATCTTCAGTAAGTTCTGCATGGGAAAATAAGGAGTAGAAAATGCCATTTTTAGAGGAAAATGTGGATGTAGCGGTGGTGGGAGCCGGTCATGCCGGATGTGAAGCGGCTCTTGCCTGTGCCAGACTGGGGCTGGAAACGGCAGTATTTACGGTCAGTGTGGACAGTATTGCCCTGATGCCCTGCAATCCCAATATTGGAGGAAGCTCCAAAGGACATCTGGTGAGGGAAGTGGATGCTCTGGGCGGAGAGATGGGCAAGGTGATTGACCGCACGTTTATTCAATCGAAGATGCTGAATGTATCCAAGGGGCCGGCGGTGCACTCTCTGCGCGCCCAGGCGGATAAAGCAGAATACAGCCGGGCTATGAGACAGGTTCTGGAAAATACGGAGCATCTGCAGATTGTCCAGGCGGAAGTGGCGGAGATTCTGGAAGAGGATCAACATGTGACAGGCGTCCGTCTGTATTCCGGGGCAATTTATCATGCGAAGGCGGTCGTGCTCTGTACAGGAACTTATCTGCGCTCCCGGTGCATCTACGGGGACGTGAGCATGCACACGGGGCCCAATGGATTGCAGGCCGCCAACCATTTGACGGATTCTTTGAAAAATCTGGGCATTGAGATGTACCGTTTTAAAACTGGTACACCGGCCAGGATCGATGGAAGAACCATCAATTATTCGAAGATGGAAGAACAGCTGGGAGACGCCAGAGTGGTGCCTTTTTCTTTTACCACAGATCCGGAGTCTGTTCAGATCGATCAGGTTTCCTGCTGGCTTACCTATACGAATGAGGATACCCATGAGATTATCCGGGCAAATCTGGACCGGTCTCCTCTGTATTCCGGTGTAATCGAAGGGACGGGTCCCCGGTATTGTCCTTCCATAGAGGATAAGGTGGTGCGTTTTGCAGACAAGAACCGGCATCAGGTGTTTATTGAGCCGGAAGGGCGTTACACCAATGAGATGTATGTGGGGGGCATGTCCAGTTCTCTTCCGGAGGACGTACAGCACGCCATGTACCACAGTGTTCCGGGATTGGAGCATGCGAAAATCGTAAGAAATGCTTATGCCATTGAATATGACTGCATCAATCCCCAGCAGCTCTATCCCACGCTGGAATTCAAGAAGATTAAGGGACTTTTCAGCGGCGGACAGTTCAACGGAAGCTCTGGATATGAGGAAGCGGCGGCACAGGGACTGGTGGCAGGGATCAACGCGGCCATGGAGATTCTGGGAAGAGAGCAGATCGTGATCGACCGTTCCCAGGGATATATCGGCGTCCTGATCGATGATCTGGTGACAAAAGAGAACCATGAACCTTACAGGATGATGACGTCCAGATCCGAATACCGCCTGCTTCTGCGGCAGGATAATGCGGACCAGCGCCTGACGCCGGTGGGATATGAAGTAGGATTGATTTCGGAAGAGCGTTATCAGGCCCTGCAGGAGAAGATCCGAAAGATCGGAGAAGAAAAAGAACGCCTGGAAGCCGTTATGGTGGGAGCATCCAGGGAAGTGCAGGAACTTTTGGAGTCCTGCGGCAGCGCGTCTCTGAAGACAGCGGCATCTCTGGCGGAACTTTTGAGACGTCCGGAGATCCATTATGAGGATCTGGCGCCCATCGATCCCGCACGTCCAGAGCTTCCCTGCGACGTTATCGAGCAGGCGGAGATTGATATTAAATATGACGGTTACATCAAAAGGCAGATGAAACAGGTGGAACAGTTTAAAAAGCTGGAAGGGAAAAAGATACCGGAGGACCTGGATTATGACCAGGTGAGAAGTCTTCGGATCGAAGCAGTTCAGAAATTAAAATTATGTAAACCTTTGTCGTTGGGCCAGGCTTCCCGCATCTCCGGCGTCTCTCCGGCGGATATTTCAGTGCTTTTGGTCTATCTGGAGCAATATCAGGCGAAAAAACATATGGATGGGACAGTATGAACGAACAAATCATGTATATCAGAGAAAAGATTGCGGACGCGGGACTGGAGATCAACGGACGGCAGGCGGAGCAGTTTTTCCAATATTATCAGCTTCTTGTGGAATGGAATCAATTTATGAATCTTACGGGGATCACGGATTTCGAAGAAGTGGTGCAGAAACATTTTGTGGACAGTCTGTTGATTCATCTGCATATAGACATGAAAAATGTGGATAACCTGATCGATATAGGAACCGGAGCCGGTTTTCCCGGACTTCCACTGAAAATTGCCTTTCCTCATTTGCAGGTGACGCTTCTGGATTCTCTGAATAAGCGGATCAATTTTCTGAATCAGGTGATTCAGGATACAGGATTGGAGCGGATCGAGACCATTCATGGGCGGGCAGAAGATTTTGCAAAGCCGGGGGTTAAAAGAGAGACCTATGGCCTGTGCGTGTCCAGAGCGGTGGCAAATCTGGCGACGCTCAGCGAATACTGCCTGCCCTACGTGAAAACAGACGGATATTTCGTTTCTTATAAAGCGGGAGAAGTGGAAGAGGAACTTGAGCATGCTCAGAAAGCAATCTCCATACTGGGTGGAAAATTAGAAGCATGCAAGAAATTCTCTCTGCCGGGATCGGATATTGGAAGATCTCTGGTGATGATCCGCAAGATTAAAGATACGCCGAAGAAATACCCAAGAAAATCAGGGCTTCCGTCCAGGAGTCCCTTATCATAGGTATATGAGGTTTCTTTCTCTGGTACAGGCCAGAATTTTCTGTCCGAAAAGGAGAAGAAGCGTTTAGTATTGGCCGAAGTAAAGCAGAGCCCCTGTTTGTTGAAGCGGGCCGCAAGTCGGCTTGAAAATAAAATACCCCGATATTTGCGTCATACATCCAGTGGCGCGGATATCGGGGTATTTTGCTCTAATCATACAGATAAATATTCAGATATTTGATTATTTCTTTGGGAGCTTCCAGTTGGGGAAGTTCTCTGGTGTAGTCGATATATTCCACTTCAATGGAAGGATTGTAATACTGGTATTCCTTCATGATGCTTTTAATATCCGGAATTTCTCTTCCCACAAGTATGTGGATATTTTTATTGGTATCTTTAAGTACGCGGGTGATATCTGTGTTGACGTATCGGCCAACCAGACTGCGAAACAGATTTTTGGCATTTCCGCTGCCCAGGTGTGCAGATTCGTAGTAGAAATCCACACAAGCGTCGGAAATCTTTTCGGTATCGTAGTAGTAGCGCCGTTCAAAGGTTTCTCTGATTTCCTTTTTGCTGGTGGCAATATGGTAGATAAAATTACCGATAATAGGCAGTTTAATAAAGAATTCTGCTGTTTTCGTGCGTTTAGCAGGTGTTTTGCGGAGATTTCGTATATTTTCCGGGCTGATCAGGACAATATCTTCAAAAAGATTTTCATTGATGCTGCATGCATCCAGTACGATGGCCGCAGATTTTCCCGTGGCGACAATATGGGTCTTTCTGCGGATCACATTCTGTATAAAGTCGATAATCAGCTGCGCATACATATAGCTGGTGTAGGTGATGTTAGAATGTTCGGAAAGCCCGCATCCCAGCATATCGATGGCATAGACTGTATTTGTCCTGGAAAGCTCCGGTACGATGGAAGACCATTCAATGGAGGAACTTCCGGTTCTTAGATTGTGAATCAGTAGTACGGGTTTTCCTTCTCCATATACATTATAGCAAATATCACCGAATCTCCAGTGATAGGTTTCTTTTTTTCTTTCGTCCAGAAGTCCTTTGGATGTGGCGAGTTTATCAATGGTTTTATTGATTGCAAAAATTCCGCCCAGCACTGTACCGGCCAATGTGAGAAGAGACACGGTCGTTGTGACTTTATTCGTCTTCATACATACACCTCGTTTCATTCTCGCGGCAGTCGCTAAATGAACATGCAAGCATATCCGCCTGGTTCGCTGTCCGCGGGAATAAAGTTTTCTTGTGTCTATTTTATACTATATGGTAGGAAGGTTCAACAAAAATTTGTTCCTGCTGCTGCAGGAGAAGAGAGTGCCTGGTTATTGGCAAAGATAACTGTGAAGTAATGTGAGGCGGTGTAGTGTGATTTAAAAATTGTGTCTAAGAGTGATGACGGATGTTTCACGTGAAACATTTTGTGCACAGTTTCTTCCTATTATAATAGGGAACCAAATTTTTTCTTGTGAAAATAGTTACAGTTCACACGCGCCATTCGCAAAGCCGCGCTTTCGCGCTTCCCGCTGCTTCGCAGCTCCCTTTGCTCATAACCAGGCGCTCCCTTCGTCCGCTCAGGACCAGCCATCTGTTCGTGCAAGCACAACATCCGGCTGATCCTGGCTGACGAGTGAACTGTAACCGAAAATATAAAATTTCCTGTAAAAATCTTTTTTCTCATGTTTCACGTGAAACATGTATGTGGTATAATGAGCGCATAGGGCGAAGCCCGTGAGCGAGACGAAGCGAAGCGGAGTCGAGCGTTGCACTGCGCATACGGGCCCAAATATGGCCACACAATAGTTGAAACTGAAAAAGAGAGCAGAGGAGAAAAATTGTGGGAAGGATTATAGCCATCGCAAATCAGAAGGGCGGCGTCGGAAAGACCACGACAGCAATCAATTTGTCGGCATGCCTTGCGGAAATCGGTCAGAAGGTGTTGACCATAGACATTGACCCACAGGGAAATACCACCAGCGGTCTTGGTGTGGATAAGAACAATACGGAAAATAATGTATATGATTTATTGTTGGGAGAATGCGAGATTGAAGACTGTATTATCACCACAGAGATTGAAAATCAATTTCTTGTGGCTTCCAACGTAAATCTGGCCGGGGCAGAGATTGAACTGATCGGTATTGAAGAAAAAGAATACATATTGAGAAAACAGATATCAAAGGTGGCGGATCAGTATGATTTTGTGATCATCGACTGCCCGCCGTCCCTGAATATGCTGACGGTCAACGCATTGTCCGCAGCAAATACGGTACTTGTGCCTATTCAGTGTGAATATTATGCACTGGAGGGATTAAGCCAGCTTATCCATACCATAGAACTGGTACAGGAAAGACTGAATCCGGATCTGGAGATCGAAGGCGTGGTATTTACCATGTATGACGCCAGAACCAATCTTTCGCTCCAGGTCGTGGAAAATGTAAAAGGATATCTCCATCAGAATATCTATAAGACGATCATCCCGAGAAATGTCCGTCTGGCGGAAGCGCCCAGCCATGGACTGCCCATCAATCTGTATGATTCAAAATCAGCCGGAGCGGAGAGTTATCGTCTGCTGGCACAGGAAGTATTGCATAAAGGAGAGGAAGAATGGCAGTAAGAAGAGGGGGACTTGGTAAAGGTCTGGACAGTCTCATACCGGATACGGGAAAAAACTCGGAAAAAGACAAAAAAGTAAAAGTTGTGGAGAAGGTAGTAGAAAAAATAGTGGAGAAACCGGCGGAGATCAGATTAAAGATCAATCAGATAGAACCAAACCGGGATCAGCCGAGAAAAACCTTCGATGAAGAATCTTTACAGGAACTGACAGATTCTGTAAAACAATTTGGCATCCTTCAGCCGCTGATCGTGCAGAAAAGAGACGATTATTATGAGATTATAGCAGGAGAGCGCAGATGGCGCGCGGCAAAGGCCGCCGGCCTGAAGGAAGTGCCGGTGGTGATCCGGGATATGAGCGACCAGGAGATTGTGGAGATCTCTCTGATCGAAAATATACAGCGGGAAGATCTGAATCCCATAGAAGAAGCCATCGCCTATAAACGTCTGCTGACAGAATTTCATCTGAAGCAGGAGGAAGTGGCGGAGCGGGTGGCAAAAAGCAGGACGGCGGTGACCAATTCCATGCGTCTCCTGAAGCTGGACCAGCGGGTACAGCAGATGGTGGTGGAAGGGATGCTGACCACGGGACATGCCAGAGCGCTTCTGGCCATTGAAGATGCGGAACTTCAGTTCCAGGCCGCGCAGAAGGTATTTAATGAAAAGCTCAGCGTTCGGGATGTGGAGAAGCTGGTTAAGAATATGGGCAGACAAAAACCGGTAAAAAAAGCGGAAGATCCCGCGCAGTCAGCAGTTTATGAAAACCTTGAGGAAAGAATGAAGTCTGCTCTGGGCACAAAGGTTTCCATAAACAGAAAAAATGAACAGCGGGGCAGAATTGAGATTGAATACTATTCCATGGAAGAATTAGAGCGTCTGATGGATATTTTGGTAAAATAGGGAAATATTACAAAGGAGAAATGTATCATGAACAGTCCGATTTTAGAGTATCTGGCATCTTATGGAATTGACCCGGCCTACATTATCATTGGTCTTCTTGTGGTCATGCTGATATTGATTATCCTGTATATCAGAACATTATGTAAAATAAAAAAGCTGTACCGGAAGTATGACCGGTTTATGAGAGGCAAAGATATGGAATCCATGGAGGATACCATCATGAGCCAGTTTGACCGGCTGGAGAAACTGGAGGCGTCCGATGAAGAAAATAAGAAGCAGATGGAACAGATTGTGGAAAATCTGCAGAGCGTCTATCAGAAGACCGGCCTCGTGAAATATGACGCGTTCCGGGAGATGAATGGAAAACTCAGCTACTCGCTGGCGCTTTTGGACAAAGAAAATAATGGAATCCTGATTAATTCCATGTACAGCCGGGAGGGCTGCTATTCTTACGTGAAAGAAATCATCAAGGGAGAGTCCTATATCAATTTGTCGGAGGAGGAGGAGGAAGCCCTGAAGCTGGCCGTAAACGGAGGTATCGCAGAAAAATAAGCTTTCGGAACCCTATAAATATGTAAGAATCCTTGCAAATTTGAGGATACTATTATATGATTGTTTAGATAAACACGCGGTAAAACAGGAGGATACGTATGTTAGATTTGAAATTTGTCAGGGAAAACCCTGAGATTGTAAAGCAGAACATTAAAAATAAATTTCAGGATCAGAAGCTTCCTTTGGTGGATGAAGTGATCCAGCTGGATTCTCAGAGGCGCGCTTCCCAGCAGGAGGCAGATCAGCTCAGAGCGGAGAGAAACAAGCTTTCCAAGCAAATCGGAGCCCTCATGGGACAGGGGAAAAAGGAAGAGGCGGAAGAGGTTAAGAAAAAAGTAGCCGCGGACGCGTCCCGCCTGGAAGAACTTTCCGCAAAGGAAACAGAGTTAAATGAAAAAGTAACAAAGATCATGATGACGATTCCCAATATCATCGATCCCAGCGTACCCATTGGAAAAGATGATACGGAGAATGTGGAAGTCACGAAATACGGAGAGCCGGTAGTACCGGATTTTGAGATTCCTTATCATACGGAGATCATGGAACGTTTCAACGGAATCGACCTGGACAGCGCCCGGAAAGTGGCCGGAAATGGATTTTATTATCTCATGGGCGATATCGCCAGACTGCATTCTGCTGTAATCGCTTACGCCAGAGATTTCATGATCGACAGAGGATTTACGTACTGCGTGCCGCCGTTCATGATCCGCAGCAACGTGGTGACCGGCGTTATGAGTTTTGCCGAAATGGACGCTATGATGTATAAGATCGAGGGTGAGGATCTGTACCTTATCGGAACCAGCGAGCATTCCATGATCGGTAAATTTATCGATACGATTATTCCGGAGGAAAAGCTTCCTTATACTTTGACCAGCTATTCTCCGTGCTTCCGTAAGGAAAAAGGCGCCCACGGCATCGAAGAGAGAGGCGTGTACCGTATCCATCAGTTTGAAAAACAGGAGATGATCGTGGTCTGCAAACCGGAGGACAGCATGATGTGGTTTGACAAACTCTGGCAGAACACAGTGGATCTGTTCCGTTCCATGGATATTCCGGTGAGAACGCTGGAATGCTGTTCCGGAGATCTGGCCGATCTGAAAGTGAAATCCTTCGACGTGGAGGCATGGTCTCCCAGACAGAAGAAATATTTTGAGGTGGGAAGCTGCTCCAACCTGGGAGACGCCCAGGCCAGAAGGCTGAAAATCCGCGTGGATGGTGAAAATGGCAAGTATTTTGCGCATACACTGAATAATACCGTAGTCGCTCCGCCCCGTATGCTGATCGCATTTTTGGAGAATAATCTTCAGGCTGACGGAAGCGTGAGGATTCCGGAAGTGCTTCGTCCGTATATGGGCGGCAAGACGGAGTTGAGATAGGAGGTATCTCTTGCATCGTTATCTAAGAGCAGTAGGATTTGGAGGGATTCAGAAGAGAGAGGAATTTGAAGCGTTGTCCCAATTTACTTCAGAATGTTTCCAGACAGAAGAAACTGCAGTCACGGAAGAGGGAGTGGATTTTTCCGAACGGAGAAAAGAGTTCGCCGATCACATGGGACTTTTGGTTCGGGGAATTTATGATGAAAACGATGAGTACCAAATAGAATACTGTGTTCCATATTTTTCAGGAAGTACCGCTCATTTTTATGAGGATATGTCCATCGAGCGGCACGCGGAGAAAGAGTCTTACGCAGGTGTGTGCGATGATATGAATCTGGGTGTGTCTCTGATCTTTTATCTTCAGAATGTGACGGAGTATCTGAACAAGAAAAGATATGGGCACATGGACAGCGCTTCCGCATCCCTGATCCTGTCGGGGCTTTCCGTGGAAGGAAAGATTCTGATGCCGGTGTACCAGAAGACCCCCGTGGTCTCGGAGATCCGTTCGGATCAGGAAAGGCGTCGCATGATCCAGGCGGCCAGGGAGGGCGATGAAGACGCCATTGAGAATCTGACCCTGGAAGATATGGATACTTACTCCATGATTTCAAAGCGGATCATGGAAGAGGACGTTTTCTCCATTGTGACGACCCATTTTATGCCCTGCGGCGTGGAGTGCGACCATTATAACATCATGGGCGAGATCCTGGATGTGGAACTGCGGGAAAATAATTATACAAAAGAAAAAATCTATGCGATGACGGTGGAAACCAACGGAATTGTCATGGATATCTGCATTAACCAGCAGGATCTGGTGGGCGAACCCATGCCCGGAAGAAGATTTCGCGGAATAATTTGGCTTCAGGGGCTTGTCCATTTCGAAGAAAAATGGTAGAATAGGTAATGGCTCTGCGAAAGAGCCGATTTTAAAGAATGTTTCCGTAGCTCAGCAGGATAGAGCGTCCGCCTCCTAAGCGGAAGGCCAGCGGTTCGAATCCGCTCGGGAACGCCAGAAAAAATGCCGAAAACTTTGAGTGATCAGGGTTTTCGGTTTTTCTTTTCCATTTATTTGTCAAACTATGTAGAATCTTTAGTTTTAACGGTTATAACCGATAAAACCTACTTGTCCTTATTGAAAATCCAGCATATCCGTGATATGATGGCAGTAGTCCCAGAAGGGAGGCTGATGATTATGATTAAACGAGAAACCTATATGAGCCGAATCCGTCCTTTTATCGGAAACGACCTCGTAAAAGTCCTGACCGGTATCCGCCGTAGCGGGAAGTCGGTCATGCTGGACCTGATCAAAGAGGAACTGTGTGCATCCGGCACCCCCAGCCGCCAGTTTATCTCTATCAACTTTGAAAATATGAGCAATGCTCACCTCTGTACGGCCACGGCACTCCATGATGAGATCATCCGCCAGGCTTCGGAGATCGGAGGCAAAGTCTATCTTTTCTTTGACGAGATACAGGAGGTAAAGGCCTGGGAGAGATGTATCAATTCCTTCCGGGTGGAGTTGGACTGCGATATCTACATTACCGGCTCCAATGCCAAGCTGCTCTCTGGTGAGTTGGCCACCTATTTGGCCGGGCGGTATGTAGAATTTGTGATCTACCCATTTTCCTTTGCGGAGTTTATGGAACTGTACCATACCATTTTCCCGGAAGCAGATTCCCGTCAGTGTTTCAGCAAATATCTGACGGCGGGAGGGATGCCCTATTTGAGCAACCTCCGTTATGAGGAAACAGCCAGCCGCCAATATCTGCGCGACCTGTTCAACTCCGTGGAGCTGAAAGATATTGTCAAGCGCAATAACATCAGGGATGTGGATCTGCTGGAACGGATTATTGCCTATGTGACCTCTAATATCGGAACCACCTTTTCCTCCACGGCCATTTCCAAGTATCTGAAAAGTGAAGGGCGGTCCGTATCGCCGGAAACTGTATTGAGCTATATCAAAGCCTGTATAGACGCTTTTCTGTTTTATCAGGTGAAGCGGCAGGACTTGCAGGGTAAAAAGATACTCACGGTCAATGAGAAATACTATGTGGCCGATCACGGCGTCCGAGAAGCGGTGTTCGGCGGCAACCTGAAGGATATTAACCTGGTTCTGGAAAACATTATCTACATGGAGCTTCTGCGCCGGGGCTACACCGTGACCGTCGGCAAGGCCGGCGATCAGGAGATCGACTTTGTTTGCGAAGATCAGGGTAACAAGCTGTATATTCAGGTGGCGTATCTGCTGGCCTCGGAAAATACCATAGCCCGTGAGTTTGGTGTCTATGGCCGGGTGCGCGACAACTTCCCCAAGTATGTGGTCACACTGGATGAGTTTGACATGAGCCGGGACGGGATCAAACACCGCAATATCCGGGACTTCCTTTTGCAGAAGGAATGGAATTGATCTGCCGAAACGCAGAACAGCCGCAGGTTTTCGCCTGCGGCTGTTCCAGACTTATTCCATTTCTTCTTTGGCTTCTTCTGCCTCCACTTCTTCTTCTGCGGTTTCCGCCTCTACTTGCGAATAAAATGTGTCCTCAAACCGCTGTGCGTTAATGCAGCGATCCTCATCAATGATGTAGAAATAAACATCTGCTACCATCTTCATTTGTGCATGGCCAGAATCACCTTGGACTGCTTGCCAGCATCAATGCTGTGTGGAGATACATCGACACAATCCCATGTCAGTCCGAGCATTTCTCCCATACGCAAAGAGCAGGAGAACGCAAGGTTCAGGGCCAGCAATAAAATTGGGTCATCACAAACCTCCATTGCTTTTGCGAGCATATCAGCGGTCCAGATTTCCCGCTCCTTGTGTTTCTCTTTAGGAAGGGTTGTGTTCAGAACAGGGTTTCTTGCAATCAGTTTCCAGCGCACAACTTGGTTAAAGGCATTATGCAGCAACTTGTGTCAAAACTGCGATGAGCATTGTTGAAAATCGAAAATTGTCCATAGTGCTGATTCACCCAGACACGGGGAAAATAAGATATTAATAGACGACAGCCTTGCTATTCTCAGTATCACTAGTTTTCGATGAGAAATTGACACGCTTATCTGTATATGGTATGCTTAAAACAACTTTGCTGCCGGGTAAGGGAAAAACGTCAGACTTTCTATCGTTAGGCCATTGAAGATAGAAAGGGCTGGCGTTTTTTAAATAAAAGGAAAGGAAGTAGGAGTCATGAAAATTGGGAAAAATTGCGCACTGCTTGTTGTTGATATTCAAGGAGGTGATATGACAGGTTCTTGGGGAATCGGGCCAGAAGAAGCGAAAGAACAAATCAAAAAAATGCTTCCAAATGCCAAAAGAGTTTTAGATGTATTTCGAGCAAAACATTTACCGGTTATTCAAGTAAAAGAAGTCCATCGAAAAGACCATGTTGATTTTGGACGAGAACTGGACGGTTCAGAAGGAGTCCATTTATTAGAAAACGATCCGCACACAGACTATGCAAAATTAACATACCCAATCGAGGGAGAATACCTTATTACAAAACGTCGATACAGCGCATTTTTCGGTACAGATTTAGAAATTTTATTAAAAGGGTTGAAGATTGATACGTTGTATTTGATTGGCTGCTATACCGATGTTTGTATTCACTATACAGCAGTTGATGCGCATCAACATGACTATCGATTAAAAGTGGTAACAGACGCTTGTGGCGGTTCTAGTGTAGAAGCTCACAATTATGCTTTAAAAGCAATACAATATTTGCAACGTGACGCATTGATTACTGTGACTGATGTGGAAGATATGACTTAAAAACTTCAAACTTGAAGCGGGAATGGGCTTTCCCCTTTTCCTATCTTGAAAATCCTCTCCCTTAAGAGCGTTGCCATAAGAAAACATGAAAAAACCCAGTAAAATCAATGTTTTTTAGGGCAGCGGAAAACGGGGCGT
>CALWLW010000029.1 GCA_944381625.1 uncultured Lachnoclostridium sp. | reverse complement strand
CATCTTTTTTCCTGACGACATGAAATAACCCCTTTCATTAGACTTCTGTTTTGTCTAACAAAAGGGGTTCACTTCATAGTGACGGCTGTTACTAAGTAACCGCTAATTACTTTTGAGGGTAGGCCGCTTCTCTGGCTTTCCCTTTTCTATTATCAATATAGCATATCTGGCGGCGGGGTGCAAGGTTTTATTCTTGATTTTGCTGTGTTTTAGCACTTGACGAAATCAGACGAAACTATCATTGTCAAGAAAAAACACTTGACACCGTCTCTCCTTTCCTGTAATATAACCAGGGTGATAGCGATGGAGAAGATACTTGAGCAGACGCTTTTGTATGATTTCTACGGCGAACTGCTGACGGAGCACCAGAAGAGGGTCTATGAGGACGCGGTGCTCAACGACTACTCGCTGAGCGAGATCGCAGACGAACTGGGGATCAGCCGCCAGGGAGTACACGATATGGTCAGGCGGTGCGGCCGGCTGCTGAACGGATATGAAGAAAAGCTGCACCTGGTGGAAAAGTTTGTGAGCCTTCGGGAAAAAGTCGGGGAGATCCAGAGGATCGCCCGGGCGCAGGAGAAAGATCCCGCCATGGAGGAGATCGCGCAGATATCTGCCAGGATACTGGAGGAGCTTTAGATGGCATTTGACAGTTTATCGGAAAAATTACAGAATGTGTTTAAAAACCTGCGGGGCAAGGGCAGGCTGACGGAGGCGGACGTGAAGGCCGCCCTGAAGGAAGTCAAGCTGGCGCTTCTTGAGGCGGACGTGAGCTTTAAAGTGGTAAAACAGTTCATCAAAGCCGTGGAAGAGCGCGCGGTGGGCACGGATGTGCTGGAGAGCCTGACGCCCGGACAGACGGTGATCAAGATCGTCCATGAGGAGATGATCCGCCTGATGGGGACGGCGGAAGAGATCCGCCTGAAACCCTCCAATGAGATCACCGTCATCATGATGACCGGCCTTCAGGGCGCGGGCAAGACGACGACTGCGGCGAAGCTGGCAGGAAAGTTCAAGATCAAGGGACGCAAGGTTCTGCTGGCAGCCTGCGACGTGTACCGTCCGGCCGCCATCAAGCAGCTCCAGGTCAACGGAGAGAAGCAGGGCGTGGAAGTCTTTTCCATGGGCGACCAGCATAAGCCGGTGAATATCGCCAAAGCGGCGGTGGAGCATGCCAGATCCCACGGCATGAGCGTGGTGATCCTGGATACGGCGGGCCGCCTGCATATCGATGAAGATATGATGAACGAGCTGATCGAGATCAAAGAGCACGTGGATGTGACCCAGACCGTTCTGGTGGTGGATTCCATGACCGGACAGGACGCGGTCAACGTGGCGACCACGTTCACTGATAAGGTGGGCATCGACGGCGTGATCCTGACCAAGCTGGACGGCGACACCAGGGGCGGAGCGGCGCTCTCCATCCGGGCAGTGACCGGGAAACCGATCCTGTACGTGGGTATGGGCGAGAAGCTGTCTGATCTGGAACAGTTCCATCCGGACCGTATGGCTTCGCGTATTCTGGGCATGGGCGATATCCTGACCATGATCGAGAAGGCGCAGGAGTCCATCGATGAAGACAAGTCCAGGCAGATGGTGCAGAAGCTGAAGAAGAACCAGTTTGATTTCGAGGATTATCTGGAGAGTATGAACCAGATGAAGAAGATGGGCGGAATCAGCAGTCTTTTGTCCATGATGCCGGGCGTGGGAGGCTCTCAGATGAAACAGATCGAGGACGCCATGGATGAGAAGAAGATGGCCCGGATCGAAGCGATCATCCTGTCCATGACGAAGAAAGAGCGCCAGAATCCGGATATCCTGAATCCTTCCAGAAAACGCAGGATCGCAAACGGCGCGGGCGTGGACATCAGCGAGGTCAACCGTCTGGTGAAGCAGTTCGAGCAGAGCCGCAAGATGATGAAGCAGCTGCCCGGCATGATGGGCGGAAAACGAGGTAAAAGAGGAATGTTCGGCAAATTGCCGTTTTAAGCGTTTCTTTTACAATACATTAAAAAACAACAAATATTTTTCATTTACGGAGGTAAAGAACAATGGCAGTAAAAATCAGACTGAGAAGAATGGGTCAGAAGAAGGCTCCTTTTTACAGAGTAATCGTGGCAGATTCCAGATCCCCGCGTGACGGAAGATTCATCGAGGAGATCGGAACCTACGATCCGACCAAGGATCCGAGCGTATTCAACATCAACGAAGAAGCAGCGAAGAAATGGCTTGCAAGCGGCGCACAGCCCACAGAGACGGTAGGAAAGCTGTTCAAACTTGCAGGTATCACCAAATAAGCAGCTTCCAGGAAATGCCTTTGGAGGTGAGAGGATGAGAGAACTGGTAGAAGTGCTTGCAAAAGCGCTGGTAGATCATCCGGAGGAAGTCGTTGTAACCGAAAAAGAGACGGAGAAAGCCACTGTGATTGAACTCAGAGTGGCTTCCGGCGATATGGGCAAGGTGATCGGCAAACAGGGCCGTATCGCCAAAGCCATTCGTTCTCTGGTAAAAGCGGCGTCGTCCGGGGACGAGAAAAAAGTAGTAGTGGAGATCCTGCAGTAACGGGCTGCGGGACAGGAGTATGCGCATGGAACAGTTTTTGAGAGTGGGCGTGATCTCTTCCACCCATGGGGTGCGCGGAGAGGTAAAAGTATATCCCACAACAGACGATCCGGAGCGTTTCAGGGAACTGAAGGCAGTGATCCTGGACGCGAAAGACGGCCGGAAGACCTTTGAGATAGAGAACGTGAAATTTTTCAAGAATCAGGTGATTCTGAAATTCAAGGGCGTGGACAATATCAACGAGGTGGAACGGTACAAAGGCACGGATCTTCTGATCTCCAGGGAGGACGCGGTCCCGCTGGAGGAAAACGAGAACTTTATCGCCGACTTGATCGACATGACGGTGGTGACGGACGCCGGCGAAGAGCTGGGAATCCTGACCGACGTGATCCAGACCGGAGCCAACGACGTCTATGTGGTGAAGGCGCCCCAGGGAAAAGAGGTGCTGCTTCCCGCCATCCGGGACTGCATCCTGGAGGTGGACGTGGAAGAGAAGCGCATGCGGGTGCATGTACTGGAAGGACTGCTGGATCTATGAGGTTTCATGTGTTGACGCTGTTCCCGGACATGATCCGGGACGGATTTCAGACAAGTATAACCGGAAGAGCCGTGGAGAAGGGACTGCTGTCCGTGAACGCGGTGAATATCCGGGATTTTTCCGTGAACAAGCATAACCGGGTGGACGACTACCCTTACGGGGGAGGCGCAGGCATGGTGATGCAGGCAGAGCCGGTATGCCGGGCGTATGAGTCCGTGGTTTCAGACAGCCCTTCAGGCAGAAAGCCCAGGGTTCTGTATATGACACCCCAGGGAAAGGTGTTCAACCAGCGTATGGCGGAAGAACTTTCCCGGGAGGAAGAGTTGATCTTCCTCTGCGGGCATTATGAGGGGATCGACGAGCGGGTGCTGGAGGAGATTGTAACGGACGAGATCTCCATCGGGGATTACGTGCTCACTGGAGGGGAGCTTCCCGCGCTGGTGATCATGGACGCCGTCTCCCGTCTCCTGGAAGGCGTGCTGCACAACGGGGAGTCGGCGGAGTTTGACTCGTTTCACGACAATCTGCTGGAATATCCGCAGTACAGCCGTCCGGAAGAATGGCGGGGAAAGAAAGTTCCGGCGATCCTTTTGTCCGGCCACCATGCCAACGTGGAGAAGTGGAGAAGGGAGCAGTCCCTGATTCGCACCAGGGAGCGCAGGCCGGATCTGCTGGAACACGCCAGCCTGACCAGGGAAGACAAAAAATTCCTTGCAAAGCTGGAAGAATTATGATAGAATGATACGCGTTGTGAGAAAAGAGAGATGGTCCTCTGTTACGCTGGCCGTATTAAGAACATCCAACATTGAAGGAGGAACACAATGAACGATATTATCAAGAATATTGAGGCAGCTCAGTTAAAGGCGGAAGTGCCGAGCTTTAACGTGGGAGACACTGTTAAGGTTTACGCAAAGATCAAAGAGGGAAACCGTGAAAGAATCCAGGTATTTGAAGGAACGGTTCTGAAAAAACAGGGCGGAAGCAGCAGAGAGACCTTCACGGTAAGAAAGAATTCCAACGGAATCGGAGTGGAGAAGACCTGGCCGCTGCATTCCCCGAACGTGGAGAAGGTAGAAGTGGTTCGCCGCGGTAAAGTAAGACGTGCGAAACTGAATTACCTGAGAGACCGCGTAGGTAAAGCAGCAAAGGTAAAAGAGCTGGTAAAATAATTACTGAGAGGGACATATACGAAAGTATCATGTCCCTTGTTTTGATTTAGGGCGGATTTTTGGATGGCTAGAAGAAAAGGATTAAATTTTCATAAAAAGAGACGGGTCGTACAGACGTCCACCATACGGAGCATTTTTCTGTGGGCGGGAGAATGTGTCCTGGCGTTTGTGCTGGGATGCATCCTGGTATTTTATTTTATGACCACCATGAGCTGCGTGGGCCAGGCCATGGAACCGGCCATCGGGAGCGGAGACCAGGTGTTTATCAATCGTTTCAGCTATACGCTGAAAGGGCCGAAGCAGGGGGACGTGGTCGTTTTCCGGCCTAATGGAAATGTGAATTCTCATTATTATATGCGCCGGGTCATCGGCGTGCCGGGCGATACGGTTCAGATTATCGACGGGTTCGTGTACGTCAACGGCGAGCTGTACGAGACCGGGATCGGGAACGAACAGATGGATTTCGCCGGTCTGGCAGAAGAAGAGATCCGGCTGGGGACGGATGAATATTTTGTGCTGGGAGACAACAGGAACGCCAGCGAGGACAGCCGGAACGCGGATATCGGCAATGTGAAGGAGCAGGATATCTACGGGAAGGCCTGGTTCATCTGGTCCCCGTGGGACAGTTTTGGGTTGATTCCCTGAGGTAAGGAGATTAATATGGATATACAGTGGTATCCGGGGCATATGACGAAGGCCAGGAGGATGATGCAGGAAAATATCAAGCTGGTGGACCTGATCATCGAGCTGGTAGACGCGCGGGCTCCGTTGTCCAGCCGCAATCCGGATATTGACGAGCTGGGGAAAGGAAAGTCCCGCCTGATCCTTCTTAACAAGGCGGATCTGGCGGATGAGAAGAGCAGCGGGGCCTGGTCTGAGTGGTTTCAGGCCAGGGGCTGCTATGTGGTGAAGCTGGACTCCAGAAGCAAGTCCGGCATGAAGAGCGTGCAGGCGGCCATACAGGAAGCGTGCAGGGAAAAGACGGAGCGGGATCGGAGAAGGGGCATCCTGAACCGGCCGGTGCGGGCCATGGTGGCGGGGATTCCCAACGTGGGGAAATCCACGTTCATCAACAGCTTTGCCGGGCGGGCCTGCGCCAAGACGGGCAATAAGCCCGGAGTGACCAAGGGAGCCCAGTGGATCCGCCTGAATAAGCAGGTGGAACTCCTGGACACGCCGGGGATTCTCTGGCCCAAATTTGACGACCCGGAGGTGGGTGTGCGCCTTGCCATGCTGGGTTCGGTGAACGATGAGATCCTGAACCTGGAAGAACTGGCGTCGAAGCTGGGAGCTTTTCTGCAGGAGCATTTTCCCGGCGCGCTGGATGAAAGGTATAAGGGGGAATTTTCCCCGGCGGATGAGCCGTGGCAGATCCTGGAGAAGATCGCGAAGGCCAGGGGATGCCTGTCAAAAGGCGGGGAAGCGGACCTGAAGAAGGCGGCTTCGTTCCTGCTGGACGATTTCCGGTCGGGAAGGCTGGGCCGCATTACGCTGGAATTCCCTGACCGGACAGAGGCGGCGGATGAGAGGTAACAAGATGGACAGAAGAAAGAGCTACGAGGACGATTATGAGGAGAAAGAGCGGGGAATCCTGCGGGAGATCTTAAGTTTCCTGGTCTATGTGGCGGTGGTGGTCGGCGTCACGTTCCTGATCATTCATTTCGTGGGACAGCGGACCTATGTGAGCGGCAGCTCCATGGAAAATACGCTGAGTGACGGAGACAATCTGATCGTGGATAAGATCACCTACCGGTTTTCAGATCCTCAGCGGTATGACATTATTGTATTCCCGTTCCATTATGCGGATCATGTGTATTACATCAAAAGGATTATCGGACTTCCCGGCGAGACCGTGCAGATCGTGGACGGGGATATCTATATAGACGGCGAGATCCTGCGGGAATCCTACGGCAGGGAAGTGATCAAGGATTCAGGTCTGGCCACAGAGCCCATAGAACTGGGCGAGGATGAGTATTTTGTGCTGGGTGATAACCGGAACGACAGTACGGACAGCCGTGATCCCAGCGTGGGCAAGATACACCGGGATGAGATCATCGGAAGAGCATGGGTCAGGATCTGGCCGCTGGAAAAAATAGGAGTGTTAAAGCATCAGTAATGACGAAGAAGGAAGAACAGGCCCTGAAAAAGCAGGAGAAGCTGCGTCTGGAGCTGCTCCGCCTGGATGGGATGCGGGAATACGAACGAAGATATGAGGGCAGGACTGTCTGCGGCATCGACGAGGCGGGCAGAGGACCGCTGGCAGGTCCGGTGGTAGCGGCGGCGGTCATCCTTCCCTCCGACTGCAGGATTCTGTACCTGAACGATTCCAAGAAACTGACGGCCCGGCGCAGGGAACTGCTTTACGACGAGATCATGGAGAAAGCAGTCTCGGTGGGCGTGGGCGTGGTCAGCCATGAACGGATCGATGAAATCAATATCCTGCAGGCCACCTATGAGGCCATGCGCCAGGCCGTGTCAAAGCTTACTCCGGCACCGGAAGTGCTGTTGAACGACGCGGTGAGGATTCCTGGTCTGGAACAGGAGCAGGTGCCCATCATCAAAGGGGACGCCAAAAGCCTGTCCATAGCGGCCGCCAGCGTGATCGCCAAGGTGACCAGGGACCGGATGATGGAAGTGATGGATCTGAAATATCCGGGATACGGCTTCGCCTCCAATAAAGGATACGGCTCCGCGGCCCATATTGCGGCGCTGAAAAGTCTGGGTCCCTGCGAGATCCACAGGAGGACTTTCATCCGAAATTTTGTGGAGGCGGGGAATTTCGTGGAGGCGGATACCGGCGATGGGCAATAACAGACAGACAGGGACGGCTCATGAAGAGAAAGCAGCGGCCTGGCTGGAGACGCAGGGGATGCGGATTCTGGAACGCAATTACCGCTGCAGGCAGGGGGAGATCGACCTGATCGCCATGGACGGCCGGTATCTGGTCTTCGTGGAAGTAAAATACCGCCGGGATATGCAGGCGGGACACCCTGCGGAAGCAGTGGACGTAAGAAAGCAGAGGCGGATCTCCAGAGCGGCGGCGCGTTATCTTATGGAACGGGGCATTTCCCAGGAGCAGCCCTGCCGATTTGATGTAGTGGCGGTAGTGGGCGACAGGACAGAACATATAAAGGATGCGTTTGGATTATGAAGAAAAAAGACAGGGACAGCCGCATGGAACTGAGAGAGGACGGCGGCGTCCCCTATTTTATATTTAAAAACCTGGAAGAGACGGGCATGGTGCGCCACGGCTTTTCCACCCGCAGAGGCGGCGTGAGCCAGGGGCACCTGGCGTCCATGAACTTAAGTTTTACCAGAGGGGACGAAGAGGAGCGTGTGCGGGAGAATTTCCGCAGGATGGGCCGGGCCATTGGATTTGAGCCGGAGCAGCTGGTGCTTTCCGACCAGACGCACACCAACCATGTGCGCCTGGTCACGGAGGCGGACCGGGGAAAGGGGTATACCAGTCCGCTGGACTACCATGATGTGGACGGCATGATTACAGACGTGCCGGGACTTATGCTGGCCACGTTCTATGCGGACTGCGTCCCGCTGTTTTTTGTGGACCCGGTGCACCGCGCCATTGGACTGTCACATTCCGGCTGGAAAGGGACGGTACAGCGGATTGGGGCTGTCACTCTCCAGAAGATGAAGGAAGCCTTCGGGACGAAGCCGGAGGACGTACGGGCTGCTATCGGGCCGTCCATCTGCCAGGACTGCTATGAGGTCAGCGAGGATGTGGCGCAGGCGTTTACAGCAGAATTCAAAGCGGCGGCAGATGAAAGGATGCTTTATCGGAAACCCAATGGAAAATACCAGCTGGATCTCTGGAGGGCCAACGAACAGGTGCTTCTGGAGGCCGGCGTCCTGCCGGAGCATCTGGAAGTGACCAACGTCTGCACCTGCTGCAATCCCGACATGCTGTTTTCTCACAGGGCGAGCCAGGGAAAAAGGGGGAATCTGGGAGCCTTTCTCATGCTCACAGAGAAATCCGAGGGAGACCTGGACGAATGTTTCTCATTCCGGAGCATCCGCCCGGAGGAAGCGGAGCAGGCGGCCCGGGTCGAGCAGATATGTTTTCCGCCCAATGAAGCCTGTACAGAAGCGATGATGAAAAAGCGCGCGGCAAAAGCGCCGGAGCTGTTCCTTGTGGCCGTTGACCGGAAGACGGGCAGGATGGCCGGATTTTTAAATGGGCTTTCCACGGATGAAGAGGCGTTCCGGGACGCATTTTTTACGGACGCGGAACTCTATGATCCCCAGGGAAAGCAGGTAATGCTCCTGGGTCTGGATGTACTCCCCGAATACCGGGGGCTGGGGCTTGCGCGGGAACTGATGCGCCGGTATATGGATCGGGAGCGGGAAAAGGGCAGAAAGAAACTGCTGTTGACCTGTCTGGAGTCGAAAGTAAACATGTATGAGGGCATGGGATTCCAGGATCTGGGGATCTCCGCCTCCGCCTGGGGAGGGGAAACATGGCACGAAATGGCCGCAGATCTGGAAATGACTGGACAAAAGCCGGAAGGCAATTTATAATATAGGCAGAAAAACTTTAGAAACCAAGAGGATAGGGAAAATGAGAATTATCAAAGCAAAAGACTACCAGGACATGAGCCGGAAAGCGGCCAACATCATCTCTGCGCAGGTTATCATGAAGCCGGACTGCGTGCTGGGACTGGCGACAGGTTCCACGCCTGTCGGCACCTACAAGCAGCTGATCGAGTGGTACAACAAGGGCGACGTGGATTTCGGCGATGTGACGACGGTGAACCTGGACGAGTACAAGGGACTCCCCAGAGAGAATGACCAGAGTTACTATTATTTCATGCACAGCAATCTGTTTGACTATGTGAACATCAATCCGGAGCGCACGCACCTGCCGGACGGCACGGAGCCGGATGCGGAGAAGGAATGCGCCAGATATGAGGAACTGATCCGCTCCCTGGGCGGCGCGGACCTGCAGCTTCTGGGCCTGGGCCACAACGGCCATATCGGTTTCAACGAGCCGGCGGATTCCTTCGACACGGTAACGCACTGTGTGGATCTGCAGCAGAGAACCATCGAAGCCAACAAGCGTTTCTTCGCTTCCATCGACGATGTGCCGAAACAGGCGTATACCATGGGCATCGGCACCATCATGATGGCGAAGAAGATCCTGATTATCGTCAGCGGAGCAGACAAGGCGGAGATCGTGCAGAAAGCGTTTTTCGGGCCGGTAACCCCGCAGGTACCCGCCTCCATCCTGCAGATGCACCCGGATGTGACGCTGGTGGCTGACGAAGCGGCGCTGTCCAAGTGTGAGGTTTAAGAGAAATACATAGAGAGATGAATCCCCCGTTTTCCTGTCTGTCGGGAAAACGGGGGATTTTATCGCCAAAATAAAATATCGATCATGCAGTACGCAATATGGTGAAAACAGTTGCTTTTTGTCACACTTTCGTGTAAAATTGCAGTGTAAATTAAATGAAGCTTCATAGTATGGAGATTGACAAACCATGCGTACGGATTTTATACTTTCGACAGACAGACAGACAGACAGACAGACAGACAGACAGACAGACAGACAGACAGACAGACAGACAGACAGACAGAC
>CALWLW010000028.1 GCA_944381625.1 uncultured Lachnoclostridium sp. | reverse complement strand
GTATCTGTCCAGAACTCGCGTCAGCTTGTTCTATCCGTTACTGTTTTAGGTCGCGTCACTCTTATTTAAGTGACTCGTTCTTGAATATCTTTTCAAAAGAATTTTCGAAGATCTTCAAAGCACTGTTCAATTATCAAGGTTCATCTTGCTGTCTTCTGTCTCAGAAGCAGCTTATATAGGATACCAAAGCTTTTTGCTTTTGTCAAGAACTTTTTTATTTTTTCTTGAACTTTTTTGGTTCCCTGCCGCCCCTCTCGGAGTCAGCTTGATTATAATACCACCGCTTCCAATGAATGTCAACACCTTTTTTAAACTTTTCTCGAAATTAGTCTATTCAGCCATGCATCTCGGATTCCCGCAGCTAACGCTGCTCTACCGCCGCTTGCGCGGCTGAATCCTCGATATAGGCTAAGCGCCATATGTCTGATGGTGGCAAAACTCCTCTGCAAGCAAGCTTGCGCCGTATTTTTACCACCATCAGCCGCATGGCTGAATGGTTACAATAATAAGATTCCAAACAAAAGAAGCAGGTTATTTTCATAGAGAGAACTCATCCAGGCGCTGCCGCGCACCAGGCTGCTTAAGAAGCCGCCCCAGGACGTACCGCTGAATACCATCAATAAAAGGAAGAAGACCCACAGAGTCACGACCTGCTGAAAAAGTCCGAAGCAGGCGCCGGTGAGCCGGTTCAGAAGGCTCAGGCCCGGTACCTTCACAAGCGCCTCCAGCGGCACGAACAACAGACGGAGCAGAAGTCTCGCCACAATATAAGTAACCACCAGCGACAAGATCCGGGCGGCGAACATCGTCACATATTCCGCTGCCTGTTCTTTCAGCCCGGAGAGGAAGAGCGTCTCATAGATATCCCCTCCATCTTCCACCAGATTCTCAAAAGACAGCGCCTCCGGCAGGACGCTCCTGAAAAAGGCCTCCACGGAAGGTGCTGCCATATATACAACGAGGAATGCCGCCAACGTGATAGCCAGCGACATCCCTTTTTTCACCAATCCTTTTTTATATCCATCCCAGATCCCCAGAGCCAGAAATATCACTCCGAAAATATCTGCCAGATTCCATGTCATCTTGTGTCCTCCTTCTGTTGTAAACGTACCTGGTCCATTATTTTAAGCGTATCTGATCCGTCCGCGACGCGTGCATAAGAATAAACCGCTGATTGCCCGACAGGGTATACAGATTGGATATGGATTCTTCGAACGTTCCCGTATAGAAGATATTCCCGCTCCGATTCAGCATCAGACAGTCAAATTCATTATAGATCAGGATATTGGACCCGGAAAATTTAAGCGTCTGATAATCCAGATCAAATCCCGTCTCGAATTCCAGGTTTCCCTGTGTATCGTACACCCGCAGCACATGTTCCTGCTCCTGTCCGGGCAGAACCACCCCTACCGCGTCGTCCGAATAGAAAATACTCTCGATTTCCTGCTCCATGGGAATCTCCTGTACCAGCTCCGGAATCTGAGATCCCTCATATATCAATACAGAATCTGTACCCACCGCAAAACAATGCGTAGCGTCCACATATTCCACACTGGGCACAACTACTCCTTCCAGTATCCTGGAGGCAACCAGATGGTCTTCATAGTTTTCTCCCACCGATCCGAAATTATAAAAAGCCAGATAGGTATCCACGCTTCCTCCCCGTATCTGGAGAAACGATACCGCCAGTTTTGCCGCGTCGGAGCTTAAAGACATGCGCATAGGATATCCCGTATCCTGCAATTTAAAATAGGAGGTGACCAGTTCTTCCCCTTCACTGCTGTAGAGATTCAGCCGCATGGCGTCTCCGTCCTCTAAGAGACAGGCCAGCACGCCCTGGGACGATACAGAGATACTTCGAATGGGAAGCAGTGTCTGAAAACTCCCCGCCAATCCGCTTTCATGGAAAATCATAGCCTCCGTGCCATTCTCGTCCGCCACTGCCGCGCTGTTCCCGCATACGTCCACAACCGGATTCTGAATGTTGTACGTCTGGCTCCATACTGACTGGTTCGCAGAATCCACGCAGGAGATACCGTCTCTTCCGTATTTCAGCACATACTCTCCGAACTCGGCGTACTGTGTCATAACCGTGTCCACCCGTTCAAAACTGCGCACCACCTCATAGGTTTCAAAGGTTCTGTGTTCCAGTCCGATCTGTATCCCCCAGGCAAACAGCACCGCTGCGCAGATGATCACCGCCGCAATGCCAAAATTGCGCAGACGATGCCTGCGCAGATTTTTATTGTAAAGATCCATCTCTGAATCTGCATTGGTTTCTTTCTTCAATAATTGAATACTCATGCCATTCTCCCGTTCTTCGAGATACCGTTCTTTAGTATAACACTTTCCCGTCTATTATGGAAGCAATATCACCTGACCCTCATAGATTTTGTCCCAATCCTCCAGTTCGTTCAGTTCGCAGACCTGGCGCACCATATTCTCGCTCCCATATCTGGCACGGCAGATTTCCAGCAGCGTATCTCCCGCCTGCACCTGATACTCCTGAGGCTCCTGAACTGCCTGAGACATCACCGCCTGCGTCTCTTCCTCTGTCCCGACTTCTGTATCCGCTCCGGCTTCTTCCGGCTCGCTTCCCGTCTCTGCCATGGCTTCTGCATCCGCCTCAGGCTCTGTTTCCGGCGCAGGCGCATCCCCGCCCGGGGCCTCTTCCTCAGCCGCTTCCTCTTCCCGGACCGCATCTTCCTGCTGGTCATTCTCTTCGGCCTCCCCAGCTTCGGCCTGGGCCATTTCCAGCGCCTGGCGGTTCTCCTCCTCGGCGGCTGCTTCCAGATCCTCCCCGCCGTCCAAACCGGCTATGCCGCCCGAAAGGTCTCCGCCGTCCGGATTTGTTTCATCCTCCGGATTTTCTCCGCCGTCCAGGTTCTCCGACAGCTGGTAGATGGCGTCTTCCATATTTACCATACGGTCATAGTTATTGATCATGGTGATCCCGATGACCAGAATGACCATGACCAGAAAGGTGGACGCCGTATACAGGAATGCCAGCATCTTCCTCTGGCTGTTCTGCTCCTTTTTTTCCTGCATCACACTGCGGAACTTGACAGCCGCCAGGTCTTTGAGTGTTCCCTCCGGCTCAATCCCCACTCCGCCCCGCTTCTGGCTCATATACGCCTGCATGGGTTCGTTTCTTTCATAATAGATGTAGTAGCCTCCAAGGGGCGACGGCCCCGCGGAATCTCCCGCATACAGCCGTTCTTCTCCTTCCAGCACATCCATCTGCAGAAACAGATACCGGTCCCCCGAAAAATTTCTCAGATGAAGGCTCTTCATCTCCTCGGTCAGTACCGGAGGGAATCCGGGATTGGACAAAAACCAGCCCACCACTTCCATGCCCTCATACCATTCATGGATCTCCTGGAAGATCTTTCTCCAATGCTCGTTGGAAAACCATCCTCGAATCTCCCTTCCCATGTCCAGCTCCAGCGCCCCCTGGACGAAGATCCGGCCCCCGTCTTCAGCATGTCCCAGCAGTACGGCAGTCTTCATGCACGTCAGATTCGCTTCTGCGAGCTGATGCAGATATGTATATGCATAGTCCTCTATAAAGATCCTGGTCCCGTTCCCCGGTTCCCCGATCTGTCTTATATTTTTCGGGAGTTTCCACTCCTCCTTCGTATCCTTTCGTTCCACCAGATCCATCATCTCATCCACCTCCGTTTTACTGCCATCGTAGCATAGAAGGTTTCTCATTTTTGGCGAAACGAGTCCGAAAAAGCTGTTTTCTCTTCGACAAAAACTTCCTGTCAATAAGCGCGGTTCTCAAGGATTGTCTCCAGGTCCATGGAGGTATCGTAGTAGGTCTCCTCCACGTACCGGGTCTTCTCCACCGGCTCGCCCCGTTCCAGAGCCTGTATGATCTCGTCTACTTCCGGTCCCAACAGGGGATTGCACTCGAAAGCGGCGTTGATCTCTCCCCGCATCATAGCCTCCAGCGCCGCCTCCATGGCGTCGAAGCAGATGACGATGATATCCCCGTCCGGGCCGCAGGTGCGCCCTGCTTTCCGTATGGCCTCCACCGCGCCGAATGCCATATTATCGTTCTCGCAGACTACCACGTCAATGTCCTCATAGTCCTCCAGGAACTGTTCCATGACCTCTTCTCCCTTCGCCTGGGTAAAGTCCCCGGACTGGCGATCCAGCATCGTCCAGTTCCCGTGCTGCTCCAGGATCTGCCCGAAGCCCTCCGTGCGGCCAAGCTGAGCAGTGGACCCCGGTGTTCCCTGAAGCGTCACAATACGGATCTCTTCCCTGGTCCGCCCGCGGTTTTCCAGATACATGGCCAGCCATTCGCCCGCGCGCCGTCCCTCCTCCTCGAAGTCGCTGCCCACCCAGCAGGTGTACAGGCTGGCGTCCGCCGTCTCAGCATACCGGTCGGACAGGATCACGGGAATCCCCGCGTCCTTCGCTTCCTCCAGCACGCCGTCCCATCCTGTCTCCACAATGGGATCCAGCACAATATAGTCCACTTCCTGCAGGATAAAATTACGCATGGCCTTCAGCTGGTTCTCCTGCTTCTGCTGTCCATCCTCATACAGCAGGTAATATCCGTTTTCCTCCGTAAATGTTTCATTGAAGGAATTGGTGTTCGCACGACGCCAGTCGGATTCCGAACCCACCTGGGCGAATCCCACCACCACATACTCGTCTCCCACCTCTGTCAGGTCTCCGTACAGAAACGGCTCCGCCGTCTGCTCTATCTTCCCTCCGCACCCGGCCAGGATCCCGGCGGCACATCCGGCCATGCAGAGCATGATATACGCTTTTTTCATCTGCGTCCCCTTTCTCCTTTTAACTATACTTGAGCCGGATCTATTCCGCAAGCAAAAAATCCGCATGGGCCTTTACGGGTCCCATGCGGATCTGCAGTTTTACAAAAACTGTATTATTTCTTGCTCTCTTTGATCTTCGCAAAGATACTCTGCAGTACGATGAAGAAGCAGAGCAGGGCTGCCACCGCGATGTTCGACCAGGAGCTTAAGAGCTTTCCGTTGGTCTTTACCAGCGTAGAGATCGTACCGTTGATCAGCACTCCGAAGAAGGAACCGATCACGTTGCCCACGCCGCCGGTCAGCAACGTACCGCCGATGACGGCGGAGGAGATGGCATCCATCTCCAGACCAAGCGCCTGCTGCACGCTGCCGGACATGGTATTCAGGCAGTAGCAGATGCCGCCGATGGAGCAGAGGAAGGAAGAAAGCATGTACGCTTTCAGTTTTGTCCTCTTCACATCCAGACCCATCATGGTCGCGGACTGCTCATTGCCGCCCACCGCGTACAGGCTGCGTCCGAACTTGGTGTAGCGCAGCATCAGAAATACCACAACCAGCACGACCAGAGCGATCAGTACCGTAATGCGGACAAACGGGATCTGCAGGACGCCTTTGCTGTTGGTGTAAGCGCCAAACGGAATCTGGAACTTCATGTTTGCCAGGTTCACGAAGAACTGGTTGCTGCTGATGGATACCTGATCCGTACTGATCACCGCCGTCATACCTCTGGCAAAGAACATCCCTGCCATGGTAACGATGAAGGGCTGGATCTCCAGGTAACCGATACAGAAGCCCTGCACCGCGCCGAACACAAGCCCGATGACCAGTACCAGCAGGCAGAGCAGCGGCGCGCTCATGCCCCAGCGCTCCATGCCCACCGCCAGGAACATACAGTCCATGGCGATCAGGGAACCCACGGAGATATCGATACCGCCGGTCAGCATGACGCAGGTCATGCCGCAGGCCACGCAGAGCAGGCCGGCGTTGTTGATCAGCACATTCAGGAAGGTCTGCAGATGGGTGAAGCCTTTATTGGCGTACACCACGCAGCCGGCTATGTACATTACAAAGAAAAGCGCAATAGTGATCAGCAGAAGCAGGGTATTGCTGTTTATCTTTTTTCCTTTCATGCTGCAGCGCCTCCTTTCGCAAGAGCCTTTTTCGCAGATCTCTTCTTCATGTATGCCTTAAACGGCGGAGCCTGGATCGTCACAATGATGATAACGATGATCGCTTTGTATACCGGAGCCACGTCCGAGGACACGCCCAGGGCGTACAGGGTCGTCGTGATGGCCTGAATCGTATAAGCGCCGATGATGGAACCCGCCAGATTGAATTTACCTCCGCCCAGGCTGTTGCCGCCCAGAGCCACAGAGAGGATGGCATCCAGCTCATAGTTCAGACCGATATTGTTGGAGTCCGCCGAACTGATACGGGAAGCCGCCACAACACCGGCGATACCGGCGCCCAGGCCGCAGACCACATAGCAGAGGAAGATGATCCTGGAAGAATTCAGGCCCGCGATGCGGGATGCTCTCTTATTGATACCCACGCTCTGGATGTAAAGTCCCAGAGCCGTCTTTTTCAGGATAACCGCCACGATTACCACACAGACCGCCGCGATCACAATCGGGGTGGGAATGAATCCCAGATATCCGCCGATGGTCTTGAAGGAATCCTCACGCACATACACGATCAGGTTGTTGCACAACAGAAGTCCGATGGCGCGGGCCGCCGAATACAGGATCAGCGTGGCCACCATGGGCTGTACGTTCAGGTACGCCACCAGGAATCCGTTAAACGCGCCGCAGACGCATGCCAGCAGGATGCCGCCCAGCACGCCCGCGATCAGCGGCATAGCCAGATCTGTAGTGGAAGAAACGCCATATCCTGCCAGAAGCATACAGCAGAATGATGCCGCCAGGGACATCACGGATCCTACGGAAATATCGGTACCTGCCGACGCGGATACCACCAGCGTCATACCAATGGCCAGGATCGCGATCTCGCTTCCGCGGTTCAGGATATCGATCAGACGTCCGTAAAGGACTCCGTTCCGGATGGAAATCGTGAAGAAGTTCAGTGCAAAGTTGCCGGAAGCCACATCGTACAGGATGTTAACTGCCATGACCAGTACCATACAGAATATCGGCAGGAACAACCGCATTCCTGTAATCTTTTTCACATTACTCATTAGCGCCACCTCCTGCAATCGCCTTCATGACGGTCTCCTGAGTCAGGCTCTCCGTGATCTCTCCAACTTTCTGGCCGTCACGCAGGACTGCCATCTTGGTACAGGTACGGAGCATCTCTTCGATCTCGGAAGAGATGAAGATCAGGCCTTTGCCTTCCTTCGCCAGTTTCAGCACCAGTTTCTGGATCTCGGTCTTGGTACCTACGTCGATACCGCGGGTCGGTTCGTCCAGAATCAGGAAATCGGGATCCGTTGCCAGCCAGCGGGCCAGGATCACCTTCTGCTGGTTACCGCCGGAGAGCTGCTTGATCAGCGTCTCACGGCTGGCCGTCTTGATCTGAAGCATCTCAATATATTTGTCAGCCAGTTCGATCTGCTCTTTCATGGGCAGAAGCTTGAAGATACCTCTCTTGGCCTGCAGGGCCAGGATGATATTTTCACGCACAGACAGATCCCCGATGATACCTTCCGCTTTGCGGTCGTCGGGAAGCAGGCCCATGCCCAGGTTCATGGCGTCGATGGGCGCGCCTATCTTCGCCTCGGTGCCTTTCACCTTCAGCGTACCGGTCTGATTCTTGTCCGCGCCGTAGATTACACGGGCCAGTTCGCTTCGTCCGGAACCCAGAAGGCCGGTCAGGCCGACCACTTCGCCTTTGTGGATCTGCAGATCGAAAGGTTTGATCGTTCCTTTGTGGCTCAGTCCCTTGGCGTCGATCAGGAGATCCGCGTCTGTGAAGGTCGGGGATTCTTCCGACTTGATGGCCGCCAGGTCGTCGAAGTCTTTACCCATCATGGCTGCTACCAGCTTCACGCGCGGCAGGTCGGCAATGGGATACTCGCCTACCAGCTGGCCGTTTCTCAGCACAGTGATGCGGTCGCATACGGCATATACCTGCTCCAGGAAGTGGGTGACGAAGATGATGCCCACGCCTTTGTCCTTCAGCTGATTCATCAGCTTGAACAGCTTCTCCACCTCATGGTCGTCCAGGGAGGAGGTCGGCTCATCCAGGATCAGCACCTTACAATCCATATCCACAGCGCGGGCGATGGCGATCATCTGCTGCAGCGCCAGGGAATATTCTTCCAGATTCTGGGTTACATCAATGTTCATGTCCAGATCCTTCATGATCTGTTCGGATCTCTTCACCATGGCTTTCCAGTCGATGGTGCCCAGCTTCGTCTTCGGCTCACGGCCGATGAACAGGTTTTCCGCCACGCTTAAGTTGGGGCAGAGGTTGACCTCCTGGTACACGGTGGAGATACCCTTCTTCTGTGCGTCCAGAGTGGAATGGTTTACCACCGGCCCGTTAATGCCGTCCACATGAATCTCTCCCGCTTCAAAAGCATTGATTCCGGTCAGGCATTTGATCAGCGTGGATTTGCCGGCGCCGTTCTCCCCCATCAGGGCATGGATCTCGCCTTTGCGGAGGGTGAAGTCCACACCGTCCAGGGCTTTCACGCCGGGAAAGGTCATCGTAATACCGCGCATGGTCAATACTACATTATTGTCCATATGTTTATACCCTTTCGTTTAAGAAGGGGAGACCCTTATATTGAGTCTCCCCATTTCCAGTTCCCATTCTCTTTTTTCCTGCGGACCCTATCCGCAGGTCCAGTCATTGGCAATTAGAAAGGACGAGCGTCGATCAGTTCCTGCGTAACAACGGTCATCTCTTTGGACTCGCCGTTTACTTCGATCGTCGGAACGATATCCTCGTTTGCGAAGCAGCTCTCCTCTACGTAGATCTCAGCTTCCGGAGTCTCGCCTGCTTCCAGAGCCTGGATAACTTCCTCTACCATCGGAGCTGCCATCGGGTTGCACTCGAATACAGCGTTGATGTCGCCGGCCAGGCAGTAGTCAAGAGCGGTTCTGCAGCCGTCGAAGGATACCAGGATTACGTCGCCGTCAACACCGTAGGAAACGCCTGCTGCGGTCATAGCATCCATAGCGCCGAACGCTTCGTTGTCGTTCTGGCAGATCACTACGTTGAACTGTCCTTCATAGGATTTGCAGTAGGACTCCATAACGGTCTGTCCACCTTCCTGGGTGAAGTCGCCGGTCTGGGAATCGATGATGTTCCAGCCTTCTCTGTCAGCGATCTCTTTGAAGCCGTCCGTACGTCCGATGGTTGCGGATGCGCCGGTGGAGCCTTCAATTACCAGGATGTTCAGCTCGGTGATGCCTTTTGCTTCTGCGTAAGCTTTCAGCCATTCGCCGGCTGCCAGACCCTCGGTCTTGAACTCAGATCCTACCCAGGATACATATTTATCGGAATCGTCGATGGTACGGTCGATTACGATAACCGGGATACCTGCGTCCTCACACTCGGTCAGAACAGTGTCCCATCCGGTGGAAACGATCGGGTCGATGATGATGTAGTCAACGTCCTGCTCGATGAATCCACGAACTGCCTCAAGCTGTACAGCGGAGTCATTGTCGCAGTCTACAAACTGCAGGTCGTATCCGTTCTCTGCGGAGAACACGTCCTGGCAGGACTGGGTGGAAGCGGTACGCCAGTCAGACTCATGTCCAACCTGCGCGAAGCCAACGGTGATCACGTCGCCGGTAGCTGCCGCATCGTCGGCAGCCGCTGCATCGTCAGCCGCTGCGTCTTCGGTAGCTGCTGCATCGTCAGCTGCATCCTCGGTAGCTGCTGCGTCTGCGGACGTATCAGCGGTATCGCTGCTGCTGCCGCATCCAACTGCCATGGTAGCTACCATTGCCGCGCATACAAGTACGCTTACAATTTTTCTTTTCATTGGAAAAACCTCCCTATGTAGTTTATTTTGCCGTTTCCGGCTCTGATAATAGAATACACGATTTTATCCCTGCTGGAAACAGAATTCTTTCGGGAATAAGTACGTTTTTTTACTAATTTTTGAACAAACTATGAACAAAAGTTGGTTTTTTTCCGAAGAAAGTTTAT
>CALWLW010000027.1 GCA_944381625.1 uncultured Lachnoclostridium sp. | reverse complement strand
CGTTCCCAGACTGCTCCACATTGGACGGGCAAGGGGTATGAGTAAGGCGGCCGACAGGCCGGATTACGAATACCCCGCAGATGGCGGGAGTGCTGCTGGCACGGAGCCATCTGGCTTTCATAATCAAAAGCCCCGGACTGCGGGGAGCGGGATGGGGGCGCTCGCGTTCCCAGACTGCTCCACATTGGACGGGCAAGGGGTATGAGTAAGGCGGCCGACAGGCCGGATTACGAATACCCCGGCAGATGGCGGGAGTGCCGCTGGCACGGAGCCATCTGGCTTTCGTAATACTAATGTCCGCTCTTGCGGTTGGACACCACGTCGAAGATAACAGCCACCAGGAGCACGCCGCCTTTTACCACATACTGCCAGGAATCGCCGATACCCATGATGGACATACCCATGTTGATCACGCCCAGCAGGAGCGCGCCGATGATGACGCCGGGGATTGTTCCGCTTCCGCCGTATGCGGACGCGCCGCCGATAAAGCAGGAGCCGATGGCGTCCATCTCAAAGGAGTTGCCGGTCTGGCCGTTTACAGAGCCCACGCGGGCCAGGCACAGAAGACCGCACAGTCCGGCCAGGAATCCCATGTTCGTGTACGCAATAAAATATACTTTATTCGTATTGATACCGGAAAGCTGGGTTGCTTTCTCATTGCCGCCCACTGCGTAAAAATAACGTCCGAACGCGGTCTTGGAGGTGATGAAGTGGTAGATCAGACAGATCGCCACCACCCATACCAGCATGACGGAGATGCCTCTGTACTGGCAGAGCATCCAGCAGTAGATCATCAGGACCACAGAGATCACCGCGCTGCGTCCAAAGTCTGCCGCCGCGCTGTTCTGGCGGTAGCCCTTCTTCGCCTTGTTGGAGCGGGAAGAGATCGTACTGTAAAAGATAAAGACGACGATCAGGATTCCCACAATCAGCGGGGAGAAGATGCGCTCGTCCGTATCCAGTCCCGGGATCTTAATGTAGGCGGTGAAAATATTCAGGAAGGTCTGATTCTGTACCGCCACCGTCTTGCTGTCCAGCACCAGACGCCCGAAGCCGCGGAAGATAAACATGCCGCCCAGGGTGGTGATGAACGGAGGAATCCGCACATAGCCGATCCAGTACCCCTGCCATACGCCGGCCGCGATGCCGATGGCCAGGCAGATCAGAATCGTCAGGTAAACATTAAAGTTGTAATTCGTAATCAGTACAGCCGCAACGCCTCCCACCATACAGATCACGGAACCTACGGAAAGGTCGATGTTGCCTCCGGTCAGGATACAGAGCAGCATACCGCAGGCCATAACCAGCACGTAGCCGTTCTGAAGCAGCAGGTTGGACATGTTCTGCGCGTACAGAAGACGTCCGTCCGTCAGGAAATAGAATAAAACAAATACGACGACAAGAGCGATGACCATACTGTTCTTGGTCAGGAACGCGCCCAGGTTAAACTGTGTGCCGCTCTGATTTTCTTTCTTATTTGGCATTACTTTGATACTCCTTTCTCTTACTTATCGGCGCTGATGATGAAGCTCATGATCCGCTCCTGGGTGGCCTCGCTGGCATTCAGTTCGCCTTTCAGCTCACCTTCGTTCATGACGTAGATACGGTCGCACATACCGATCAGCTCCGGCATCTCCGAAGAAATCATGATCACGGATTTTCCTTCCTCCACCATCTTATTGATCAGACAGTAAATATCATATTTGGCTCCCACGTCGATACCCCGGGTGGGTTCGTCCAGAATCAGCACGTCCGGCTCCGTGAACATCCATTTGCCCAGCAGCGCCTTCTGCTGGTTTCCGCCGGACAGGTTGCCCACCTTCTGATCGATGGACGGAGTTTTGGTTCCCATAGCCTTCGTCATGTCCTCGGCAGCCTTCTTCTCAGCCATGGTATCAATAATGCCGTTTCCACAGACTTTATCCATGCGGGCCAGCGTGGTATTAAACCGGATGGATTCTCCCAGGATCAGCCCGTTCGTTTTCCGGTCCTCCGTCACATAGGCAATCTTATGATGGATCGCCTGCTCCGGCGTCTTCAGGTCCACCTTCTCTCCGTTCAGGTACAGTTCGCCGCTGATGTTGGTGCCGTAGCTCTTCCCGAAGATGGACATGGCCAGCTCGGTACGTCCTGCGCCCTGCAGTCCGGAGAAACCGACCACCTCTCCCTTATGTACATTGAAAGAAATATCTTTATCCACTACCTTCTCATGATACAGCGGATGGTGTACCGTCCAGTTCTTCACCTCCAGGCCGATCTCCGGACGAACGTTGTGCTTGCGGGCCGGATAACGGTCGTCCATGGGACGTCCCACCATGCCTTTGATAATGCGGTCCTCACTGAACTCATCCACACCTTTCACCAGCGTCTCGATGGTGGAGCCGTCGCGGATGATCGTCGCCTTATCCGCACAGTAGATGATCTCATTCAGCTTATGAGTGATGATGATGGAAGTCAGGCCGTTCTTCTTGAACTCCATCAGGAGATCCAGAAGCATCTTGGCGTCCTCGTCGTTCAGCGAAGAAGTAGGTTCATCCAGAATCAGCAGCTTCACGTTCTTGGAAAATGCCTTCGCAATTTCCACAAGCTGCTGCTTGCCTGTTCCGATATCTTTAATCAGAGTCTGGGCGGACTCGTGCAGTCCCACCTGGCTCATATGTTTTTCTGCTTCATTGTTGGTCAGATCCCAGTCGATATGACCGAATTTGTTTTTCTTTTCATTTCCCAGGAACATATTCTCACCGATGGTAAGAAGCGGGATCAACGCCAGCTCCTGATGGATAATCACGATCCCTTTTGCCTCGCTGTCTTTCAGCGTCTTAAACTGGCAGAGTTCTCCGTTATAATAGATCTCCCCCGTATAGCTGCCCACGGGATATGTACCGGACAGCACGTTCATCAGAGTGGATTTGCCCGCGCCGTTTTCGCCAATCAGAGCGTGGATCTCGCCCCTCTCCACGACCAGGTTCACATTATCCAGCGCTTTCACTCCAGGGAACTCTTTGGTGATAGATTTCATTTCCAAAATAATATCAGCCAAAAAATCTTCCTCCTTTCCCTCTTTTCCTGTAACCAGACCTTTGACCTAAGAAAGGCGGGACAGACGCCCCGCCCTTTCCAAGGTCATTTTTAATTACTTCTTATGAATTACTGTACTGCGGACAGATATCCATCCTCACCCATGGTGTACAGTCCGGTATCCACCAGATCCTGCAGATTGTCAGCCGTGATTACGTTCGGAACCAGCAGGAAGGACGGGCATGCGTTGCCTTCGGAAGTCTCATAGGACTCGGTGTCGAATGCACACTCAATACCGAAGGACGGGATCAGGGACTCGTCAACGGTGTCGCCGTTCAGGATCGCCTGTGCCAGGCCCAGGGTTACGATAGACTCGTTGCTCACGTTCTTGTAAACGGTCATGGTCTGTACGCCGTCCACAATGTTCTTCAGGTTTGCTTCGTCTCCATCCTGTCCGGTGATGATTACATCATTGGAACCTGCATAGTCGGAAGTGATTGCCTGAGCTACGCCAAGAGCGGTAGAGTCGTTGGAGCATACCCATACATCAAGCTGGGTTCCGTCTGCATAGTAGGAAGACAGCACGTTCTGTGCTCTCTCAAGAGCGGTGTCGGTGCTCCACTGAGCCGTTGCAACCGTATCAAAATCGATCTGTCCGGATACTACGTTCAGCGTGCCTGCGTCGATGTACGGCTGCAGTACGTCGATAGCGCCCTGATAGAAATAACCTGCGTTGTTGTCCGCCGGATCGCCTGCGGTGAACTCCATGTTGTAAACCGTATCACCTGCGTTGTCCAGATCCAGCGTATCTACTACGAACTGACCCTGAAGGGTACCTACAGTATAGTTATCGAAAGATACATAATAGGAAACTGCGTCGTTCATGATCAGACGGTCATATGCGATAACCGGAACACCCGCAGTTGCGGCCTCGTCCATAGCCGTGTTCAGAGCCTCGCCGTCGATGGCTGCTACGATCAGAAGATCTACGCCGTCAGCCAGCATGTTCTGAATATCGTTTACCTGTCTTGCGGAATCGTTGTCGGAGTAGGTCAGGATCGTCTCATATCCTGCTGCTTTGAACTGCTCGTCCAGATATGCGCCGTCACGGTTCCAGCGCTCCAGGGACTGAGTCGGCATGGAGATACCGATCTTGCCGCCTGCTGCTGCAGCGTCCGTGCTCTCTTCTGCGGCATCCTCTGCCGGGGCTTCTGCCTCGTCCGCCGTGTCTTCGGTCTCTGCCGGAGCACTGGTGGAAGAGCTGTCAGAACCGCATCCAGCTACCATTGCGGATACCATTGCGACGCTCAGAAGAACGCCAATCACTTTTCTTTTCATTTTGGAAATTCCTCCCTTCACTTGATGGTTACAATATATCACAGGATCCGCAGGACAAACTTGCGTTTTTCTGCACATTTTATACAGCACGGAGGCTACTTTTTCCATAAAAAACAGGACAAATTTGCTCTTTGCAAATCCGTCCTGTACAAAATAATCCTGTTCTATCGATCCCTGATATTCAGATAAATATCGCTCTCTTCATGGTATTTTCCGGTGATGACCTCGTCCATGTTATCTTTTGTCACCGCCACCGGGTCCAGCCTCTCATACGGCACGCTGTAGCTGCCGTCGTCCATCCGTTCCGCCGTGGAGACTTCTTCGCCCCTGGCCAGGGCTACCGCCATCTCCGCCGCGCGTCTGGCCAGCTTCTCCACCGGCTTGTACACGGTCATGCACTGGGTCCCCTCCACAATCCTCTGGCAGGCGTCCAGATCGGCGTCCTGTCCCACCACGCAGACACTCCCTGCCAGCCGCTGCTCGGACAGAGCCCGGATCGCCTGGCCAGCAATGCTGTCGTTGCCGCACATGATGCCGTCCGGGATCTCTCCTGTTCCCAGGTATTCCGCAGTGGCCAGAAAACCGGTCTCGGCCAGCCATCCTTCCGCATGTTCCGTACCCACCACGGTCAGACCGCTGTCCTCCAGAGCTTCCGAGAAGCCGCCCATGACCAGCGGCACATTGTTGTCCGCCATAGGTCCGCAGACCTGCAGGACATTTCCGCCCTCTCCCAGGTGCTCTCTCATGTGTTCTCCCATCAGCCGTCCCACTTCTTCGTTATCAAAGGATATGTACAGATCCACGTCCGCATCGCAGATCAGGCGGTCGTAAGCCACCACAGGGATTCCCGCCCGGCGGGCCTCTTCCACAGCTTCCGAAAGCCCGTTGGAATCAATGGCCACAATCACAATGGCGTCCACATTTTTCTGAATAAAATATTCAATCTGGGAAATCTGCTCCTGAAGGTCCCCGTTGGCATTCTGAACGTTTACCTCCGCCCCCAGCTCCTGGGCCGCGGACACAAACACGTCCCGGTCTCTCTGCCACCGTTCGATTACAAAAGAGTCGAAGGTCATGCCGATCTCAATGGTGTTTTCCGCCTCCTGCTGCCCTTCCTCCTGCCGGACCCCCTCTTCCCGGCACCCGGCCAGGAGGCAGGCCAGCAATAGAGCCGCCGGTACCTTATATTTCCTCCACATGATTCTTTCCTCTCGTTTCTTCCCGGTATTCCGTGGGGGTAAGCCCGGTGTTCTTCTTGAAGATCCGGCTGAAATAATTGGGATCGCTGTAACCCACCTCCGCGCAGATCTCCTTCATGCTGCATTCCTCCCGGCTGAGCATCTCTTTGGCTTTCCCGATTCTCAGGTTCGTCACATACTCCACAAAATTGCTCCCGGTCTCTTCCTTAAACAGCTTGCTGAAGTAATAGGGGCTCAGTCCCAGCTGGCGGGATACCTCGTCCAGGGACAGATCCCGGTGATAGTTCTTCCGGATATAGTCCGCCGCTCTGACCACCAGCTCGTTGGCATGCTCTTCTTTCTTTGTCCGGATATTCCGGCAGGCGTCCCCGAATTTTCCCACAAACCAGCCTCTCAGTTCATGGTTGCTCTTGGCGTTCATCACCAGGGGCAGGTAGTTCTCCCGTTCCTGGAAATGGTAGGTCAGGCCGCCGTTCTTATAGGCCAGATGCTCCGCCCACAGCACAAATTCCAGCGTCTTCAGCTTCACGCTCATATTGTCGTCGTCATAGGTGTTCATCATCCAGTCAAAATACTCTCCGGCCAGACGTTCACACTCCTCCCGTTCCCCGTCCCGGACTCTGGCGAACAGGTCGTTTTCCAGGTCGATGGGATATTCTTCATCATACCGGCACTGGATGGGCAGATCGTCCACATGGGCCACGCTTCCGGTGGAATTGACCAGAGCCTTCAGGGCCTCTTCGTAGGAATCCATGCTCTCCATCAGCCTGCGGATGGAGCCGATGCCGATGCGGAATGTAATGTCCGTCATGCGTCTCAGCCGCCGTGCCAGTTCCCGGCACACGTCAATCATCTCGATACGTTCCTCATACGCCATCTTCATATTTTCACAGGGTATGAATACCGGAATTTTATTGGATATCACCGAACCCACCACACAGTTCCAGGTCTCCTTTACGGCCTCTCTTACTTTGGCGTAGTTCTTCTGTATGCGCACGCTGGCGCCCACCGCGTTGGTCATATAATTCCCGTGCTGGTCGTCCCCCATGACCAGAGCCAGCATACAGCCGTAATCCGCATCCAGACTCAGCAGATTCTTGTAATTCTGAATATCTTCCTCAAACGCCTCCTGAAACATGATGGAGTAGATGAAACCGTTCTCAATAATGGGCGTCACAGTCTCCATCTTCTCCTTGATCAAAAGATCATCGCTGCGCTTCTTCCGCTTGGATTCGATCAGCCCCATGGCTTTCTCCAGCACTTCCACAATCATCGCGGCGCCAAAAGGTTTATTGACATATTCCATAACCCCCAGGTTGATGGCTTCCTTTGCGTAATCGAACCGGTCGTAGGCCGACAGGATGATGAACTCCATGGATGGATTATTTTTCTGAATCTCCCGGATAGCTTCGATGCCGTTGATCCCCGGCATCTGAATATCCATGAAGGCGATGTCCGGCCGGAACTGTTCCGCCAGTTCTATCACGTCCCGCCCCGTCTTCGCCGACTCTACCTGACACTGTCCTGGAAAATGTTTTTCTATAATCATTTTCAGAGAATCCAGTACGATCCCCTCGTCATCCGCCAACATTATCCGGTACATCTTCATCCTCCTGTTCTTCCGGTATCAGTATCTGCACTTCCGTTCCTTTGTCTTTTCCCTCGCTCCATATGGTAAATTCCGCTTTCCCGTGAAAATACAGCCGCAGACGTTCCATCACGTTCCGGATGCCCACGCCGTTGGAGTCAGAGGAAGGACTCTCATCCCCAACTTCCCCGGCCAGCACCTGGCGGATCCGCTCCTTGTCCATCCCGGCTCCGTTATCCCAGATACAGATGCAGATCTGGCCGTCCTTTCGATACACCGACAGCTCGATCCTGCCTTCCCTGTCCAGTTCCCGGATTCCATAATTGACCGCGTTTTCCACCAGCGGCTGAAGGATCATACTGGGAACTCTCACGCCCACCAGAGTCTCGTCCACATCTTTGGTAAAATGAATATCCCCTGAGAAACGTACATTTAAGATGTAAACGTAGTTGTCCACCAGAGCAATCTCTTCCTCCAGGGACGCGTCCTGGTCGTGCTTGCGCACATTGTACCGGAAAAATCCCGCCACATTTTCCAGGAATTCCCCGGTCCGCCCGGCATCCTCCATCATGGCCAGCTGGGCTCCGGCATTCAGGGTATTGAACAGGAAGTGGGGATTGATCTGCGCCTGGAGATACTTTAGCTGAGCGTCTTTCAGATGGCTCTGCATCATCAGCTCCCGTTCTTTTAACTGATTCTCTCTCTCCAGTGTCTCCCGGAGCTGTTCTATGTAATTACGGATGCTCTCCACCATCTGATTGAACGCCCCGGTTACGACGCCAACCTCGTCCATGCTCTGCAAAGGGATCTTCTCAATCTCGAAATTTCCCCTGGCCACCTCGTCGGCAGACTGGGCCAGACGGTGCAGCGGCTGCGTCACCATACGGGTACTTATCACGATCAGGCTGATATTCCCCAGGAATACCACCAGCAGCACGCCGAAGGTCACCATCTCCGTGTAGCGCAGGGAATTCATAAGGATCTGGTAGGTGGCGGAATTGTTCTTAAACTGTTCGTTGTTCAGGCTGTAGATAAACGTGTGGATCTCGTCGTACAGGACGCAGGCTTCCTCATAGAGAAAGCCGTACCGCTCCACGTTTCTTCCCCTCTTGGCCTGGATAATGTCCGCCATAAGGGAAAGATAGTTCTCCGACAGCCCGCGGATATTTTTCTCCGTCAGCAGCATCTCATCATCTGTCACCCGGGTGTTGAGTTCCTCGATCTGCCTGCGGAATTCCTGCTCACTCCGGTAATAATCCTCCATGGCCTCCGAACTCTTGGTGTTCAGATATTCCTCCGTACTGCTCTGCACCTGGTCCAGGGCGGCGGACAGTTCGTTCATGCGCACATTGCTCATGAATACCTCGTCCACCCTTCCTGTCATGCCGTTGATAATGGCGTACATGTACAGATTGACAGCGAGGATGATCACCGCAGTCAGCACGAATACCATGGTCAGCTTCTGTTGAAGAGACATGGTCTTCCATTTTTTCAGGATTCTGCTTTTCATTTGCCGCGTGTCAAGTCTCATGGCAGTTCCATCAGCTCCTCCGCCTCATCAGGCGTGATCACATGGATATCCACAGCCATATAGCCGTTGGTATACCCCGTTTCCACATATTCATCCAGAGCCTCCACAGACAGCTTTCCCATCTGGGACGTGTCCGGGGCTACCGTGGCCTGGACAATATTCTTGGATACCGCGTCCAGGATCGTATCTGAATCATAGTAACCGATCATCTGCACTGTTCCCACCTTGTTGTAGTCCACAGCCGCAGAATAGGCGCACCGGGTATGCACCGCGTTCAGGCAGACCAGCACGTCCGGAAGCTCCTCCCCAAGAAAGATATCCCGGATGGATTCCTCCGCGCTGAAATCCCTGCTGCTGTCCACGCTGCAGGTATCCACCGTGATGCCCAATGCTCCGGAGGTAAAGGAAGCATAGGCGGTGCCGCTGTCTCCCAGGTTCACAACCATCCCGTCCGTATTGCCAAGGGCCTCCTCCAGCGTCTCCCGGATCGCCAGCAGGATCAGGTTCTGTCCGCTGTCCGTCCGGCTTTCATCCATCAGCACCAGCACCCGGCCAACACCGTCCGGCAGCATCTTAAGGATCTGCCTGCCGTATTCCTGGCCGATGTTGTAATTGTTGCACCCCACAAAGCACTGTCTCCGGCTTTCGATACAGTCGTTTTGGACCGTCACCACCGGGATGCCCTGCTCCACAGCTTCGTCGATGAGGGCGGTCGTCTCTTCTTCTTCATCCCCGGCCACAATGATCCCGTCCACGGAGGCTCTCACCGCCATATCCAGAAGCTCGCCGCGGTCATAATCCACAGCCAGGTTGGCCCCGAAGCGCTCCACATACACGTCCCGCTCCCGGCCTTCCGCCAGCGCGCTCTCATAGACCTCATTCCAGAAATCCTCGTCCCCCTGGGCGGTGATCATGGCGTAGTGGCGGCTGTAGGTGGAGTAATCCTTCGGTTCCCCGCCTGCCATCCGGTTTCCCAGCCAGTAGAGGATCAGAGCCACTATTAAGATCATGAACGTCAGAAACATCAGCGCTCCTGTTTTTTTATCCCTCATCCTTCTCCTCCCGTAACTCTCCGGATCGGCTTCCCGCGGCTCTCGCCCGCACTATGACCGCCTGCAAAAAGACTGCCTCAAAATGGCGGAATGGAGGTCTTTCTCCCCCATTCCGCCATCCCTTGACAGTCTCTGTCATACCTCCGTCCTTACGGGACGGACAGACTTATTATGCAAATGGATTCTCGGTGGGGTAGCGCACGCCTGCCGGCTGATTGTATCCGATCTCGTTCACGTCCACACCCACATATTTAAATACTTCGAACAGGGCTTTTCCGTAGTGTCCGAACGCAACGGCGCCGTGGTGCGGATAGTTGCCCTCGATGAGTACATGGCGGTAGAAGCGTTTCATCTCCGGAATCGCGAAGATACCGATGGCTCCGAAGGAACGGGTTGCTACCGGAAGCACCTCGCCGTTGGCCACGTATGCGCGCAGTTTGTTGTCCGCGGTGCTCTGCAGGCGGAAGAAGGTGATGTCGCCCGGCGTGATATCTCCTTCCAGGGTTCCCTGGGTTACTTCTTCCGGAAGGCTTCTTGCCATGATCAGCTGGTATTTCATCTGGCAGAAGGACAGCTTCTTGCTGTTGGTATTGCCGCAGTGGAAGCCCATGAACACGTCGTTGCTCTTGTAATCGTATTTGCCCTTGATGTCTTCGTCGTAGATATCATACGGTACCGTATTGTTGATATCCAGCAGAGTTACGATGTCGTCGCTGACGCAGGTTCCGATGAACTCGCTGAGCGCGCCGTAGATATCTACTTCACAGGATACCGGGATGCCTTTTCCGGTCAGACGGCTGTTCACATAGCAGGGAACGAAGCCGAACTGAGTCTGGAATGCAGGCCAGCATTTTCCGGCAATCGCCACATATTTGCGGTATCCCTTATGCTCTTCCACCCAATCCAGCAGCGTCAGCTCATACTGAGCCAGCTTGGAGAGGATCTCCGGCTTCTTGTTGCCTTCGCCCAGCTCTGCTTCCATATCTTTGACCACATCCGGGATTCTGGGATCGCCGGCATGTTTGTTGAACGCCTCGAACAGATCCAGTTCGGAGTTCTCCTCGATCTCCACGCCCAGATTGTAAAGCTGTTTAATAGGAGCGTTGCAGGCCAGGAAGTTCAGCGGCCTCGGACCGAAGCTGATGATCTTCAGGTCGGAAAGTCCGATGATGGCTCTTGCGATGGGCACGAATTCATGGATCATGTCCGCGCACTCCTCAGCGGTTCCCACCGGATACTCCGGAATGTACGCTTTGATGTTGCGAAGAGCCAGGTTGTAGCTTGCGTTCAGCATACCGCAGTATGCGTCGCCGCGGCCCTGTACCAGATCTTTTCCGGTCTCCTCCGCTGCCGCCACGAACATCTTCGGTCCGTCAAAGTGCTTCGCCAGCAGGGTCTCGGAGATCTCCGGCCCGAAGTTTCCAAGATATACTGCCAGGGCGTTGCAGCCTGCGGCCTTGATATCCTCCAGCGCCTGTACCATGTGGATCTCGCTCTCCACGATGCAGACCGGACATTCATAGATCTCTGCCCCATCATATTTTGCCTGGTATGCGTCCACCAGCGCTTTTCTTCTGTTTACGGACAGAGATTCCGGGAAACAGTCACGGCTCACCGCCACAATACCGATCTTTACTTTTGGAATGTTCATCATGATATGTATTCCTCCTATTAAAATATTTATATTTCGCAGGCCTTACGGCCTGCAGGTTCGCAGATTAAAGAGATGCTTTAATGTCGATGTTCTCTCCCTTGAGACCGATGTGGGAGCCTTCCGGAAGCCCACCCTCCGCATGGCCGATCAGCCACTTATTCTTCGCCGTGATCAGGGCGTCTTCGCCGCCTGCATGGTTCTCCTCCAACGACAGATTGGTGTCCTTCGGAAGCACAATCGCCACCTGGAATCCGGTCTCATGCACACTGCACGGAGCATAGTGAAGCGTGGTGGCATACAGTTCCACCGCCGTTCCTTTGGGAAGGAAAAAAGCTTCGATCAGGGACGTATCGTAGGTAAAATCCTCTGTAATATCCTGCTGGGATCCCACCAGCAGCACCGCGTCGGCGCCGGCCACATTGATCTCAGAGGAACGGTGGTATTCCACCGCGTTCAGTTTATAGTTTTTGCCGTTGCAGTAGCCGATCTGGATCGGCAGTTCCCCGTAGCACTTCTTCTGAAGCTCGGCATATACCGGAAGAGCCTCCAGTTCGGCAACGGACGGCTCATATACCACGTCATCAGGAAGCGGAGTGGACGCCAGCGCTTCCACCAGGCCGGAAACGTCCACATTCTTAACTACTCTGCCGTATTTCTTAAATGCGGCGTCGGTCACGTTCTGGATCTTCATGTTGATTCCTCCTAGTCATGATTATTTAATGATCTCAAACAGCGGCTTACATGCCGGATAGATCTCTTTGAACTGCTGGTAGCGTTCTTCGTATTTTGCGGCCAGCTCCGGATCCGGGTCCACGGTGTCGATCACCTTCACCAGCTTCGCCGCCGCGTCCTCCACGCTGGCATACTCGCCGCAGGCCACCGCCGCCAGCATGGCTCCGCCCAGGGCGGGACCTTCCTCACTCTCGATCACATCCACCTTGATGTTCATCACGTTGGCGATGATCTTTTTCCAAAGAGGACTCTTGGCTCCGCCGCCGCAGATCTTGGTGCGTTCGATCCTGATCCCCAGGGATTTTGCCACCTCAAAGGAATCCCGGAGTGCAAACGCCACGCCCTCCAGCACCGCCTGGGTCATATCCTGCCGGGTGGTGTCCATGGTCATGCCGATGAAGGTTCCTCTGGCATTGGGATTGTTGTGGGGAGAACGCTCGCCCATCAGGTACGGAAGGAAGTATACGTGGTTCTCGCCCAATTTCGTGATCTTCGCCTGCTCGCCCGCGTAGTCCGAGGTGCCGATGATCTCATCCATCCACCATTTATTGCAGGACGCCGCGCTCAGCATGCAGCCCATCAGGTGATAATGTCCGTCCGCATGAGCAAACGCGTGCAGGGCGTTGTTCTTGTCTACGCCGAATTTTTCCGAGGAGATAAAGATGGTGCCGCTGGTTCCCAGGGAAATATTGCACATGCCGTCTCCCACCGTTCCGGTGCCCACAGCCGCCGCCGCGTTGTCCCCGGCGCCTGCCACCACTTTCACCGACTGGGGAATATCCAGTTCCGCCGCGATCTCCGGGAGCACGTTCCCCACCGCCTCATAAGACTCGTAGATCTTTGCCAGCTGTTCCTCACGGATGCCGCAGATCTCCATCATCTCTTTGGACCAGGTACGGTTCTTCACATCGAAGATCAGCATGCCGGACGCGTCGGACACATCCGTGCAGTGTACACCGGACAGCCGGTAAGCGATATAATCCTTGGGCAGCATGATCTTCTCAATCTTTGCGAAATTCTCCGGTTCTTTATTCTTCACCCAGAGGATCTTCGGAGCGGTGAACCCGGTAAATGAAATATTTGCCGTGTACTCCGACAGCTTATCCTTACCGATCACCTGGTTCAGATAATCGCACTCTTCGTAGGTGCGCCCGTCGTTCCAGAGCAGCGCGGGGCGGATCACCCGGTCGTCCTTGTCCAGAATGACCAGACCGTGCATCTGTCCTCCGAAGCTGATGCCCGCCACCTGACTTCTGTCACAGTCTGCCAGAAGCTCCTTCAATCCCTCCATGGTCTGCTCAAACCAGTCTTCGGGATTCTGCTCCGACCATCCCGGATGCGGGAAATAGATCGGATATTCTTTGGAAACGATTTTCCGAATGGTGCCGTTCCCTTCCATAAGAAGCAGTTTTACGGCAGATGTTCCCAGGTCAACGCCAATATAAAGCATCCTTTTGTCCTCCTTCTGATATACTCAACAATACGCTCTTCATTGCGTGCACGTGCACGTTCTATGCTTATATTACCTCTTTTGATTTTGTTTTTCAACACATTGACCCGTTTTTTCTTTTTTGAATTTCATTTTTGTAAATTATATACAACTTTATCCTTATTTCTGCCCTCTGGCTTTCCCTTTTTCTGTGGAATATGCACGACTTCCAGACGGCATCCAATTTCTTTGGAGTGCACGGGCACGGAGGATGCACATTGACACAGGAACCGTTTTCATGTATGTTTAAATCAGATCATTTTGAAAGCTGTAAAAGAGGAACCGCTATGACGACTATCAAAGAAATTGCAGACCTGGCCGGCGTATCCAGAGGCACCGTGGACCGGGTGCTCAACAACCGGGGATCGGTGAATCCCAAGACCGCAGAAAAGATCATGGGCATTGTCCGGGCCATGGACTACCGTCCCAACCGGGCCGGCATCACGCTGGCCGCGCAAAAGAAAAAATATAAGATCGGCGTTATCCTCTTCAGCGAGAACAACCCGTTTTTTGACGAGGTCATGGAAGGGGTGCGCATCAAATCCTCCGAGCTGCAGGACTATGGTGTCGCCACCCTCACCCGCAGGGTGGAATTCGATGTGGACGCCCAGCTTACAGCCATCGACGAACTTCTGTCGGAGGGAATCCATGGCCTGATGCTGGCTCCCTACAACCACATCCGCATCCAGGAAAAGATCGACGAACTGGTGGCTCTCCAGATCCCCGTGGTCACGGTCAATACGGACATCGACGGTTCCCGCCGGCTGGCATACGTGGGCAGCGATTATTTCCGCGGAGGCTGTACCGCCGCCGGACTCTTCGCCCTCATGACTGAAGGGCCGGTGGAGCTGGGCGTCATCACCGGCTCTTCCAATGTACTCTGCCATACGGAGCGGATCCGCGGCCTGCGGCATATCCTGGACGAAAGCTATCCCCGCATACGGATCGCGGACATTCTGGAAAACCACGACGATGAGTTCGAAAGTTATGCTCTGACCAAGCGGCTCCTGGAGGAGAATCCCGGCCTGGACGCCGTCTTCTTCGCGGCCGCCGGGGTCTACGGCGGATGCCGCGCCATCCGGGAATCCGGCCGCCGCCTCAAGGTCATCACCTTCGACGACGTGCCCACCACGCTGGAGATGCTGAAGGACGGCGTGATCTCCGCCACCATCAGCCAGCAGCCCATCCGCCAGGGTTCCCGTTCCCTGGACATCCTGTTTGAATATCTGACGTCGGGCATTCTCCCGGAACAGGATCAGAATTTTGTGGAGCATTCCATCAAGATCCGGGAAAATATCTAGTCCGGCCTTACCAGCAAAGCGTCAGGATATACAGGCGGTCGTTCTCCATGTACCGGAAGCTTGTGAGGCCCGGACAATATCCGGATATCTGTCCGTCCGATACCAGTTCCTGTAACGCCTGTTCATAAGCGGCCGCCTGGGAGAATCTGAGCGCGGCCGCATATTCTCCATCCGCATATCTGCGGCCAACGGCTACTCCAACTGTTTCCCGGTCATAGGATTCAAAGTACATTCCTTCCCTCACATAGTAATTGGCTTCTGCCGCCGTACATTCCGGCAGATCCAGTTCCATATTCACTCTGTGGGTTCCGGCCAGATCTTCACTGGTCAGATTCAGGTATTCATAGGAGCAGAACCCCAGCACTTCCGATGCATTGTTGCCCCAGGTGGCGTCAAAGAAATAAGGTTCGCCGTCGATCTTTGCCAGATTCCAGGCGTGCCCTTCCCCTCCCGCAAAACCGTAAACAGTCATACAGGGTACATCCAGACGGGTCAGCAGATACTGGGCGGATGCCGCAATCCCGTTGCAGACGGACTGTCCGCCCAGAAAAACGCTCAATATATTCTGGTTCTGGGCGGCCTCCTCATTGTACCGTATATTCACCGACAGCATTTCATAGACCGCTTTCACCTTTTCATAATCCGACGCCCCCGCCTCCAGGCCGGACAGAAAAGCATCTGCCCTGGTCTCCACCTGAGCCTGGTACGTTTCCCTCTCCTCCAGCCCCATGGTATAGGAGGGCTGGAAACGGATGCTGGTGGTCACACCTCCCAGACTCTCCTTCACATACCGGTATCCGCTGATCCAGAAAATTTCTCCATGGTCGCTGGTCAGGGCCTCAAAAGCCCGGGGAAGCAGTTCTTCGTCCTTCACAGACAACTCCCCCTCCTCCGCATGGCTGTCTATGACCGCCAGCATCTCCTCATAGGCCGTCTGTGCTTCCGCGTCCAAAAGTCCGTAGGCCAGCCGGCCGGCCTGTTCCTCTTTCCCTGCCTGTTCCCCTCTGTCCAAAATAGCGTGTGCAAGATCTTCCGAAGCGCCTGTGCCATCGTCCTGTCTCGTTTCCTGGATCTGTGTTCCGGACGCCGGGTAGACTTGAGCATCCCCTGATTCCGCTTCCAGGCTCTCTTGAGCATCTATCGTATCTGCCCCCTGGCTCTCCTGAGCATCTGCCGCGCCCATGTCCGTGCTTTCTTCCCCGGTCCTGAGCTGTCCGAGGTTTTCTGCTTCCGGAAAGAGCATATCTGCAGCGCAGTATGCGCCCAGCCCCAGGCCCGCGCAGATGAGCAGGATGGCCAGGGCGTTCAAAAATTTTTTCATGTCTAGGCTCCAATGTCAGTGATTTAGTTTCTATATGCTTCGTTTATATATGTTCCGAACAGTTCATAGGGCAGTGTTACTTCCGCCGCGCCCATGGAGAAGGAACCAAGCTCATATGGATCGAAGACTATCGTAATCCCTGCGCCGTCCAGATACCATATCTGGCCGTATTCCCAATTTTCCTTCACGATATCCGCATAGTCAGGAATCAGCCAATCTCCATATTCTTCCTGTAGTTTTTCTACCATATAATCATCGGCCTTCTGTCGGAACGCTTCCATATCCTCCACAATATCCTCCAGTTCCAGAAGCCTCCCGGTCTGTGCATCAAAGGTAACACCTGCATAGCCATAAATGTCATGCGCACCGTGGAGGTATATGCTGTGATATACCCGCAGGCTGATCACCCGGCTGTCAGCGCGCATTACCTCCGGCTTGTCAATAAGGTGGTAAAAAGAGTAAGACGACGGATCCCAGCCAATCCCGATTATTACTGCTTCTTCTGCCGCTTCTTCTGCTTCCTGTGCAAGTTCCTCTCCATAAGCAAGTAATTCTTCCGCATTTTGCTGGAACCAATCGGCCACGCTTTCTGCCGCCGCCTCAAAGCCCTCTCCCTGCACTTCCACGTCCGCATACTCCAGATGCAGGAGCCAGTTCCCGTTTTCTTCGTCATACCAGTCTTTCGTGTTTTCAGTAATCACCACCTGCGGAACTGATGGATAAGCCGGAGCAGAGCATGCGCTCAGGCCCGCGCAGATGAACAAGATGGCCAGGGCGTTTAAAATTTTTTTCATGTCTCTACTCCAATGTCGACTATTCTGCCCATATATCCTTTATCATATACGTCCCAAACAGTTCATAGGGCAGTGTCACCTCCGCCGGCCCCATGGCAAAGGGGCCTACCGCGTACGGATCGAACATAAATGTGATGCCGGACGCATCCAGAACCCAGGTGGGTTCCCTCTCCCACATTTCTTCCACCGTATCCTCATAGTCGGGGAACAGCCCCTCCCCATACTGGCGTTTCAGTTCCTCGATAATATAGGCCGTCGCTTCCCGCCGGAACGTCTCTTCGTCCGTCAGGATGTCCCCAAGCTCCAGCTGCTCTCCTGTCCGGGCATCGAAGGTGAAACCATTATAGCCATAAATGTCATGCGCTCCGCCGGTGTACTGGCTGTGGAATACCAGCAGGCTGATCACCCGGCCATCGGCGCGCCTCACCTCTGGTTCTTCAAAAAGGCTGTAATAATAGGAGTCTGACAGATCCCGTCCGCTCATGTCTGCCGTTTCTCCTGCCATCTGGGCAAGCTCCTCTCCATAAGCAAGCAATTCCTCCGTCAGCTGCCGGGACCAGCCGGCCACACTTTCTGACGCCGCCTCAAAGCCCTCTCCCTGTACTTCCACGTCCGCATATTCCAGATGCAGGAGCCAGTTTCCGTTTTCTTCATCATACCAGTCCTTTGTGTTCCCGGTGATCAACACCTGCGGAGCCGTCTCCTGTGCAGGTTCTTCCTCCTGTGCCGTTTCTGCTTCAGGCGCTTCCTCCGACACAGTCTCCTCCTCCGGTACAAAATCTTTCTCCGGCACAGAATCCTCTGCCGCTTCTTCTTTTTGTTCCGCCTGCGCGGATTCTTCTTTTCCACTGTCCCCGCAGCCGGTCAGTCCCCATGCGCATACCGCCAGGCATGCCAGCCACAGTCTCCAGCTCCTCCCTTTCATATATGATCTCCTTTTTCGTCTTTCCTTTTTCTTACTCTGCGAAACGGCTTTTCAAACACCCGTTTTATCACAATCTGGATTTCATCCGTGGATCGGTCCACAGGGTCGGTCAGCACCGTCTCCATCCCGGCCCGGTTGGCTCCCCAGATATCCGTAAAAATCTGATCCCCCACAAACAAAGTCTCTTCCGCCTTCGTCCCCATCTTCTGCATCGCTCTGCGGTATCCGCCGGCTTTCGGCTTTCCCGCGTCGTGTACATACCCGGAGTCCACCAGATCCGCAAAAGGCTTTACCCGGCCTTCGCCGTTGTTGGACACCAGCATGGTGGCCATTCCCAGGCTGTGAAGCCGTCCGAACAGTTCCACGGCCCGGTTGTCTGCCGGCGCTCCGTGGGGCACCAGCGTGTTGTCAATGTCGAAGATCACGCCTTTATAGCGTTCTGCCAGTCGTTCCCAGTCCATCTCATAGACAGACGCCGTCATACAGTCCGGATAAAGATTTTCCAATCCCATTCTGCTTTTTCTCCTCTTTTTTCAGATTTTCCCTTGCAAGCCGTCCTCCCCGGTGCTATAATAAACAAGTCATGGGGATATAGCTCAGTTGGGAGAGCGATGCGTTCGCAACGCATAGGTCACGAGTTCGAGTCTCGCTATCTCCATTATTTTTATACCCTTCTTTTCGTAACTATTTAGCCATGCGTCTGGTGGCGGCAAAATACGGTGCAAGCTCGTTTGCAAAAGAATTTTGACGCCATCAGACATATGGCGTTTAGCCTTAATCGAGGATTCAGCCGCGTAAGCGGCGTCGGAGCAGCGTTAGCTGCGGGAATCCGAGATGTATGGCTGAATAGTTACTTTTTTTCATCTCTATCACAGTCATAGACCACATTCCCTCTGCAAATGGTATAATGCACGCGTCCCGGAAGTTCCCATCCCAGGAACGGGGAATTGGACGCTTTCGACGCGAACCGCTCCACCTTCCACAGCTCCTTTTCTCCAAAGATCACCAGATCCGCCGGCTGGCCCGGCTGTATGCTGCCCGGCTCCAGACGGTAGAATTCCGCCGGATTCCTGCTCATGCAGGCCATAAGCTCCATCAATGTGAGATGTCCCGGTTCTACCAGAGAACGGATGCCCAGTCCCAGGGACGTCTCCAGCCCGGTGATGCCGCTGGGCGCGTCTTTCATGGGTCTCGCCTTTTCCTCCGCGCTGTGGGGCGCGTGGTCCGTCACAATCATGTCTATGGTTCCGTCCTTCAGGCCGTCAATCACCGCCTGCCGATCCTCTTCTTCCCGTACCGGCGGATTCATCCGGGCCATCGTCCCATATTCCAATACCGCCTTGTCCGTCAGGGTAAAATGATGAGGCGTCGCCTCCGCGTGAATATCCGCTCCCAGCTTCTTTGCCGTGCGCACCAGCTCCACGGAATTTCTGGAACTGATATGCTGGATGCATACGGACGCTCCCGTATGCAGAGCCAGGATACAGTCCCTGGCCACCATCACATCCTCAGCGGTGCGCGAAGCTCCCCCATATCCCAGCCTGCGGGACACTTCTCCCTGGTGGACCCCAGGCGCTTCAATAAACAGCGGATCCTCTTCATGCAGGCTGACCGGCAGATCCAGCGCCTGAGCCTTTTCCATGGCGCCAAGAAGCAGCGCTTCGTCCATAAGCGGTATGCCGTCGTCGGTAAAACCGGCTGCCCCGGCCGCCGCCAGAGTTTCCATATCGGTAAGGGCCTCTCCTTTCATGCCCTGGCTCACACAGGCCGCCTGCATCACATGTATCCCCGTCTCCCGGCCTTTCTCCAGTACATACCGCAGGGTCTCCGTATTGTCTACCGGGGGTTTGGTATTCGCCATGCAGACCACACGGGTAAATCCTCCCCTGGCGGCCGCCCTGGCCCCGGTCAGGATGTCTTCCTTGTACGTGAGACCCGGATCGCGGAAATGCACATGGGCGTCCATAAGTCCCGGCGCAGCCACCAGCCCGGATGCGTCCAGCACCGTCTCCGCCTCCGCTTTCAGTCCTTCTCCCACCTGCACGATGTTTTCTCCATCCACCAGTATATCCATCACACGATCCGTCTTTGTCACCGGATCAACTACTCTTGCATTCCGAATCAGTATCATCGCCGCTCCTGTTCCTGGCCCCGGGCCAAATTTCGATTTTTGGATCCGCACCGCCTGCATGCGGCGCCGGTTTTATTTCCAGCTCCATTATATAAAAAACGAATCTGTATTTCAATGTGGTTTATAGTATAATGCGCGCGTACCCGCTTCTGTGCATACTGGTGACTCCAGTCACATCAAGACCTTGACAAGCGCACACTACTGCAGTAGTATAAAATCAGAAACTACAGCAGTAGTGTGGAGAGGAGGATGATGGAAATGAAACTTTTTGATTCGGAACTGAAAATCATGGGGGTTCTCTGGAGAGAAGGCGACGTCACGGCAAAGCATATCTCAGATGTGCTGAAAGAGGAAACGGGCTGGAACATGAATACCACCTATACGCTGATCAAGCGGTGCATCAAAAAGGGAGCCATCGAACGCTCGGAGCCCCATTTCCTGTGTCACGCGCGGATTTCAAAGGAAGAGGTTCAGAAGGAAGAGACAGAGGAGCTGATCAACAAGATTTACGACGGCTCCGCGGATAAACTGTTCGCCGCTCTTTTAGGCAGAAAGAGCCTTTCCGCCCGTCAACTGGAAAGATTGAAAGAGATTGTGGAAGAAGACGGCGACACGTAGAAATGAGGTGAGACATATGAACCTGATGCAAATGAGTTTTTCCGGAGCGGTGATGATTCTTGCCGTATTTGTGATCCGTGCAGGTTTGATCCACAGGCTTCCGAAAAAGCTGTTTATTCTGCTCTGGGAAGCGGCACTTCTCCGGCTTCTGCTTCCTTTTTCTGTCCCATCGCCGCTCAGCGTATACACGCTGGCATGCGGCAGGCTGTCCGGGGGGAATGCCGCGAAGCCGCTAAGTCCGGCGCTCTACCTGATTCCACAGACAACGGTGGTGCAAACGGATGCGGACGCGGTGGGAGCGCAGATATTGCAAAGCGGTATACCGGAAGGGGCGGCCCACGGGGAGGTATCTGTTTATTTTCTCATCTGGCTGCTTGGAACGCTTGTCTGTGCCGCGTTTTTTGCAGTGTCTTATCTGCGCTGCTACAGAGAATTTCGGACTTCTCTTCCGCTTCACAGTGAGGCGGCCGCAGGCTGGCTCAAAAAGCATCCGCTTAGACGTGAGGTGCGGCTGAGACAGTCGGACCGGGTTTCGACCCCTCTGACTTATGGAATCCTGAAACCGGTCATTCTTCTGCCTGCGGGAACAGACTGGGAAAGCGAAAGACAGATGGAATATATCCTGCTGCACGAGCACATACACATCCGGCATTTTGACGCGGTGAAAAAGATGGTTATGGTGTCCGCGCTGTGTGTACACTGGTTTAACCCCTTTGTCTGGATGATGTATCTTTTATTTAACAGAGATATGGAACTGGCCTGTGACGAAGGCGTCGTACGTCATTCCGGCGCACAGTCCAGAAGGGCCTACGCAGATACACTGATCCGTATGGAGGAAAAGCGGAGCATGGCGCTGCCGTTTTGCAACAATTTCAGCCAGAACGCGGTCAGAGAAAGGATTCGGGCGATTATGAAGACAAAGAAAATTACGATAGGGATTATCGTTTTATGCGCGGTGATTTTCGCAGCAGTCATGATCCTGTTCGCCACCTCGGCGGACAGCAGAAGGCAGGCAGAGGAGCCATTTGAGACAACTGCCGTGGGAACGGACGAGACGGATGCCGGGGAAAGCGGAACGCCAGTTGACGGGGATAACCTGGCGGATTCTGCCGTCGGCTCAGAGAATCAGAATGAGAATATGGAAAAAATCGGGGAGGAGGAGCCGCCGCAGGCAGAAGTCAGAGAAGAACGGACGGTGCTCCAGTATATGACAGAAAGAAATCTGGAGGAGACGCCGGCCACGCTCTACGCCGGAGAGGGATTTTCTCTTTACATTCCGGACGAGGACTGGCAGATCTACGATGAAAATCCGGTGGAGCCGGAGAAAATGTCCGCAGTTTATCTGCCTTCCGAGGGGCAGATAGGTCTCTGGGTAGAATATTACGAGGCAGGCGCCGCGGATACAGAGTCCGCGCTTTTGGCAGAAGGATATGCCCCAGCCGAGGAAGAAGGCAGGCTGCAGCGGCAGGATGGAGACGTGCTGACAGAAGTAAGAATCTTCGGCACAGAAAATGCATCCTGGACTGTGTGCAGCAGACGGCCGGCCACAGCGGAAGGAGCCGAGGGAGCGGCTGTCAGACTGGAGGCCATAGCGGAAACTTTTGCCCTCACAGCAGGTAAGCAGGAGAACACAGGACAGGCAGACGACATCCAGGACGCGGAGCGGACAGCAATCCGGGAACTGACGACGGCTTTTTATACCGCCTATTTCAGCGGCAATACAGAGGAAATCAGAAATTATCTGTCCACCGCCTTTGACGGGACGCCGGAAGTGTATGACACGCCGGATACCGCGGACGATATTGTGATTCATGAAATTAAAATCCCGGGCAAAACAGAGGATATGGCAGACGAACGCAGCGTATCCGTGGAATTTACCGTACCTGGCGAGGATTCTTACACCTATCTGTCCATCGAGATGGTAAAAGAAAGCGGCGAATGGAAAATAAGTTTCTATGGGCTGGAAAAATGAGCGCGGTATAGGACTTCGTGTCTTTCTGTGGTATAATGTTCACGTAAGCAATGAGCAGTGCGGAAGCGGGCAAAAGCGCAGATGCCATGCTTGCATGAGCAGCGGCGGTTTTGGCTGATTCTATAGGGCGAAGCCCGTGAGCGAGACGAAGCGAAGCGGAGTCGAGCGCGCACTGCGGACATGGCTGATAAATCCAGGCGCATCCGCCGTAGGCAACCTACCCGCGGAGCGGATACAATATCAAAAAACAATGGAGAAATGCTTATGAAATCACTGTTGAAAGGGATGGGGATCGGGCTGGCCGCCGGGGCGGTGATCCTGATTCCCCTCTGCCTCTACTTTATATTTCTATTCCCGGGAAACGGAGCCCCTTCCGGGCAGGATTCTCAATCTCAGGAACTGGCCTCCGGTCTTCCTGAAGACACTCTGCCTTCGTCGGAGGATCTGGAAGAAGACGCCGCTTTGGCGGAAGGGGACGGCAGTCCGTCCGGGCAGGAAGAGACTCTGAACGAGCCCGCTGAAGAGCCGGAAACCGAGCCGGAACCGGTTCCCGATACGGTGATCTCTTTTGCCGGTGACGTCATGTTCCCTTCCCACTATCTGTCCGCCTATGACCAGGGCGGTATCCACGCCATCGCGGACGAAGGGATGCTGGCCCATATGCAGGAATCCGACCTGTTTGTACTGAACGAAGAATTTCCGTACAGCCTGCGTGGCGAACCCATGCCGGACAAACAGTATACGTTCCGTACCGATCCCAAATATGTCACCATGCTCCAGGATCTGGGCACAGACATCGTCACCGTGGCCAACAACCATGCTCTGGATTTCGGGCAGGACGCTTTCTGCGACACGCTGGACACTCTGATGCAGGCGGACATCGCCTGCATCGGCGGCGGATACGATATTGCTCAGGCCTCCGCGCCCGCCATTCGTACCGTCAACGGGCAGACCTTCGCTTTCCTGGGCGCTACCAGAGTCTCCCCGGCCTACGAGTGGTACGCCACGGACTCACAGCCCGGCCTTTTCCAGACCTATGATCCGACGCTTCTGAACCAGCGCATCGCAGAAGCCGACGCTCAGTATGACCATGTCATCGTATTTGTCCATTGGGGAATTGAAAGAAATGAGACGCCGGAAGAATACCAGCGCGTACTGGCGCAGGGATACATAGAAGCCGGCGCCGACCTGATTGTGGGCTGCCATCCCCACGTCCTTCAGGGATTTGAGTATTATCAGGGAGTTCCCATCGTGTACAGCCTGGGCAATTACCTGTTTGACAGCCGTACCGGGGAAACCGTCCTGTTAAAAGCCATCTTTTCTCCGGAGGGAGACCTCTCCCTGCAGCTGATCCCCTGCCGCAGAGAGTCCGAGGTGCTGACACAGATGGAGGATCCGTCTTCCCTCTACCAGCATCTCACGGAACTGTCCTTCGGGGCTCAGGTCTCGGAAGACGGAATGATCTCCGCGGGAAATTAGCCCCGCGGGGATTTATCTCTCCTGGTCGGTCAGGCCCTCAGCCTGCATCCGCATCTCATAAAATATTCGTACCCAGTCCATTTCCTGCTCCATGGCGTCCGCACCGGCCCCACAGCCGGTTGTCTATATTTTCCCGTGCCAAATCTTCCACCTGGCGGTAAACCGGCGTTCCCCGGATGCAGGCTCCGACAAAGTAAACGGTCCCGCATGTACGGCACCTCAGATAATGGCAGACCGTATAATGACGTTCTGCTTCCAGCTCCGCTCCCGCGTCCTTCAAAGGGCAGTCGCCGGCAAGCAGTTCTATCATGCCCTTCTCCTCCAGCTCCATCAACATGTCCAGAATAACACTATACTGACGCCGGTCCCGGCCAGCTGATTTCAGCCTGCCGGCCATTACGCCGCAGCCGGGGCAGACTTTCTTTTCGCACGCTTCCATCCTATGCACTCCTGTGTTTTTGTTCATGAACCTAATCGGCCCAAACTATATCGTACGATTTTATCGTTTTTTTGTTCTATTTCGTGTGATTTTATTGTTATTTATTCTCATATCGTATATAATAAAGGTAACAATAAACGAAAGGAGACAGCAGCTATGATTGTTACCGCTACGGAATTTAAAACTAATTTTGGCAAATATTTGGATATGATCGCCAAAGAGGACATTTTTATTACACGTAATGGAAAGACTATCGCAAAAGTAGTCAATCCGCATATTTCCGCTGTGGATTCTCTCCGCGGGATGTTAAAAGATGTCCCGGACGACATCAGCCTTGATTCTTTACGGGAGGAACGGTTATCCAAATATGAAAATCATGTGTGATACCAATATCATCATTGACGTCCTGTTAGAACGGGAACCTTTTGTGGAAGATTCCTGTAAAGTTTTAAGCTTATGCGAAGAACACAGGGTTGACGGATTTGTTTCAGCTTCTTCTGTGACTGACATCTACTATCTGGTCAGAAAATATACCCATAATACAGATCTTGCATATAAAGCAGTCGGAAAACTTTTGGAAATCATCAAAGTATGCAGTGTTACCAATCATGATGTCCTTACTGCATTCCAAAAAAGAGCAAAAGACTTTGAGGATTGTCTCGTCGCTACCTGCGCAAAATCCATCCACTGCGAGTACATCATTACCCGCAGCAAAAAAGATTTTGAAGAATTTGATATCCCACTGCTCACCCCAGCAGAATTTGTACAACATTTTTCTTGATTAAAACCAGGAAAGCAAATAGCCTTCAATATATCAGCAATACTTCTGCAGCATCCGCAGAAGTTCCGGTATATCCAGCGGCTTGGCCACATGGCCGTTCATGCCGCAGTCCAGACACGCTTTCACATCATCAGAAAAAGCGTCCGCAGTCATGGCGATAATGGGGATCTGTCCGGCATCCTCGCGTTCCATAGCCCGGATATTCCGGGTAGCCTCAAAACCGTTCATCTCCGGCATCCGCAGATCCATCAGAATCACGTCATAATATCCCGGCTGTGCGGCGGCGAATTTTTCCACGCAGACTGCTCCATTTTCCGCCCAGTCAAGCTCAAACCCCACGCTGGATAAAAGTTCGTTTGCAATCTCCCAGTTCAGTTCATTGTCCTCGGCCACCAGCAGCCGTTTGCCGCCAAAATCCATCTGCGGTTCGGCGGACAGATCTGCATCCTGAATCTCCTGCTCCGCAAATGGCTTCAGAGAATGGTAAAGCGTGGATTTAAACAGCGGCTTGGAAATGAAGCCGGAGATCCCCGCTGCCCGCGCTTCTTCTTCCACATCATCCCAATCGTAAGCGGACATCAGCAGAATCGGCATATCGTCACCGATGCGCCGGCGCATTTCCCGGGCAGTGGCGATACCGTCCAGTTCCGGCATCTTACAGTCCAGAAGGACCACATAATAATCTCTGTTCTGTTTATGCCGCTTCTCCGTCATTTCAATGGCTGTATAACCATCCAGCGCCCATTCCGCATGAACACCAATTTCATTCAGGGAATCCGCCGCGCTGAGGCAAAGTTCTTCATCATCGTCCACCACAAGGACTTCCCATTTGGGCAAAACCATTTCTTCCGCGCTGGATTCACCGCGTTCAAAGTCAAAAATAACATGGAACTCAGTGCCTTTATCCGGCTCGCTCTTAAGCGCAATGCTTCCCCCGGATTTATCTACAATGTATTTGGTAATGGCCATGCCAAGTCCTGTACCTTCCGTCTTGCGTACACGGGCGCTGTCCTCGCGCACAAAACTCTCGAAGATCTTTTCCTGGAACTCTTTTGTCATTCCAATCCCTGTATCCTTCACCCAGAAATGGGTGCGGACATAGGTCTCCCCTCTGGGAGAATCCTCCTGCTCCACAGTCACAGTGATGTCTCCGCCCTCCGGCGTAAACTTCATGGCATTGGAGAGCAGGTTTATCAGCACCTGGTTCAGACGCACACTGTCGGCATAGATATTTTCGGTCTGGATCTTATGGATAAAGACATTGAAAGACTGCTTTTTCGCCTTGACCTGCGGCTGGATGATGCTCACGATACCTTCCATCATTTCCCGCAGGGAGACCAGATCCACATTCAAAGTCAGTTTTCCGCTTTCAATCTTCGACATATCCAGCACATCGTTGATGAGTCCCAGCAGATGTTTGCTGGACAGGCTGATCTTCCGCAGGCACTCCAGAACCTTATCCCGATTGTCCACGTTCGCTCCCGCAATCGCCACCATACCCACAATGGCGTTCATGGGCGTTCGGATGTCATGACTCATATTGGAGAGGAATTCACTCTTTGCCTTGTTTGCCGCCAGCGCTTCCTCCCTAGCATCAGCCAACTCTTTCATTTGACGGACAGAATACCGCCAGTAAATGAAGTAAACAATCAGCATAATGCACATGATAACGCCGCAGCTCACCAGAGAAGAAACCACCCTTTGTTGTCCGAGGGATGTGAGCGCTTCATCCAGAACACCATGGGGCATCACAGAGATCATCATCCACTCTGTATGCTCCATAGGGGTACAGCGGAAACGGCGCATTTCCCCCATAATGGGAACGATGGCATTGTATGGTTTTCTCTCCGATACGGCCTTCTGAAAATTCTCTGCGACTTCTTCGATATTTTCCATGTTGGCATCCCGTCCGTTTTTCAGGAGCCAGTCAAAACAGTTTTCTGTAATCTCATAGCCGGAATTATTGATAATAAAAGTGCCGTCAGCGTCAATAATATTCGTAAAAATCAGTGATTCATTCGCGCCCAGGGAAAGGGCATTGGACAGATTTTCAATGGGAACACCCACCAGCAGAGCAGTACACTGATTTCCATTGGACATGGGATAACCCGTGGTCTCCGGATAGCCGACCGAGAGTCCGTAAATCAGGACCGCCGTCCCATCCGCCTCCGTGCCAATCGTCACCATGATTTCTCCACGGTTCATGGCGGCAACGAAATGATCGGCCTTTTCCATTTCAATGGGATCCCCTAAAACAGACTCCATATTGCCGTCCATATCCATCAGATAGGTATGAGTGAAGCCTCTTGACTGTGCGATGGCGGACAGTTGTTCCCGCGCGTCATCATCCATAACCTCTACCTCCTCCGGCGGAAACGCCAGAAGAACATTGCGCACCTGAATCAGCCGCATATTCAGCAACGTATCAAAATGGCTTTGGATCTGGACGCTCATTCCCTGCATATAGGTATCCGCAACCTGATTCAGAGTACTGGTATTCTGCCTTGTCATATACACTGTGATCATATAAAACACAAGCACGAAAAGCAAAAGTGTCCCCACAATGGTCGCGCGAAAAATTTTTAAAGCCTTTTTATCCATGTTTTACCCCTCACTCCCAATTTTCGAGGATTTTTCTTAGCGGTTTCTTTGCACATTTAAAATTATATGGGAATTGATCTGTTATTTCAATATTTTCCATGGCCATTTAAAAAACCGAAAAATTTTACAGGGGGCGCAGTCCGCATCCAGCCGCTGATTTCCAAAAAAATAATCCGGACCCATCTCCAATCAGAAATGAGTTCGGATTATATTGATTTCATGCGGATAACAGGACTTGAACCTGCACTCTTGCGAACCAGAACCTAAATCTGGCGTGTCTGCCAATTCCACCATATCCGCCTGTGCTTTCTTATGTTATCATCTGAACCGTAAAAAGTCAATTATCATTCTCCCGGCGCACAGCCGTCCAAACATCTCCCCAGGGCAGTTCGCTGCCGCAGTTCCACCATCATTACAGCAGTCCTGCCAGCGCTGTCGCTTCAAGCGCCGCCATTACAGCCGGCTGATGCAGAAGATATATAAGCAGACTGTGTCTTCCCATCCACTCCAACCCCGGCACGTGGAACGTCAGCACGCGCCGCACCGTTTCCTTCTCCATCAGAAGCCTGTACAGGAAATACCCGCAAAGAAACAGGAAAAACCACGGGAAAAAGGAAAAATAATCGCCGGACCAGAATCCTGCTTCCGGGAAACCCAGAAAAGTAGTCGCCGGATTCCGGTACAGACCCTCCGGCACAACGCCCAGCCGCACAGCGCCGAATCCCCAATACCCCAGATTCACATTTCTGGTCAGAAAAAAAAGACTGCCGCTTCCCAACAGCCCCATCCAGGCCGGAAGCTTCCCGGCCGCGCGGGAGACAGGAATCATGGCCAGCATGGCCGTTCCCAGAAATGTAAGGATGCCGAACAAGATCCGCTGAGAAGGCATAAAAATCCATGTGACGGCCGTCACCAGCGCCCCGCCGCCAAATACCGTCAGTCCTCTTTTCAGCGGATATCTTCCCAGACTCCAGCAAAAACCGGACAGCAGGATAAAAGTCCAGCAGACACTCTGCTGCCAGACCCTCCCCGGCAGATCCCAGAACCAGGGAATATCCACTCCATAGATCTCCACCAGATCGTATGTCCCATGGTAAACAATCATACTGATCAACGTCAGCCCCCGCAGCACGTCCAGCAGATGGTACCGCTCTTTTATCATGAGCGCGCCTCCTGCCCGCTCTTCAAAGCCTCCTGATCCGCTTCCAGGGCTTCTTTCATCTTGTCATAGAGCGCGGGAAGCGCTTTCTTGAGCGTAACCGGGCGTCCCGATTTGTCCAGGTAACAGTGCTTCGACGTTCCCACGGCCCGCACCTCCCCGGTCTTCTCATCCCTCATCACATAAGAAATTGTATACTTCACCCCATTAAATGAGGCCAGTTTTACATCGATCAGGATTCTGTCCCCAAAATGCGTCATGGATTTATATTCGCATTCCACCGCAAGCACAGGGCTGACAATCCCTGCTTCCTCCACCTTGCGATACGGGAAATCCATACCATCCATATAGGCAATCCTCGCCTCCTCCATCCAGCGGATATAATTGGAATGGTGAATAATCCCCATCTGGTCGGTCTCATAATACTGAGCCTGATGCATATATGCCATACTGCCTGTCACCTCCATGCAGATTCAGCAGAAATGGCCTGCATTCCTGCTAATGATCTATTGTATCACTTTTATCCGCATTTTCAAAGACTATTGTGATCCTGGTTCCCTGTCCGGGCTCGCTCTCCAGCTTCAGTTCCGCTTCGTGCTGGGCGACGATGTGCTTTACAATGGCCAGTCCCAGACCCGTCCCACCGGTCGCCTTGGAACGGCTCTTGTCTACCCGGTAGAACCGCTCGAAGACGCGGCTCTGGTGCTTCCTGGGGATTCCAATTCCTGTATCCTCCACGCAGAGGGACACCTTATCTCCTTCCTGATTCACACGGACAGTTACGCTTCCGTCCTTATTATTATACCGGATTGCGTTGTCGCAGAGATTATACAGCACCTCTTCCACCATCTCCCGATTCCCCATGATATACGCAGGCTCTCCCGTAATTCCCAGCGTCACATGGTGTTTCTCCGCATTGACCTGGAGCATGTCCACGCAGTTTTCCGCCATCTGATAGAGAGGCAGGCGCTCCAGGACCAGTGTAGTCGTCTCCATCACATCCAGCTCCGACAGCTTAATGATATCATTGATCGTGGTGAGCAGCCTGGTGGCGCTCCGATGGATCTCGCCCGCGAACCGGGGAATATCCGCCTGAGATACCATATTGTGCTCAATCAGCTCCGCATACCCGGAAATGGACGTCAGCGGCGTCTTCAGCTCATGGGACACATTTGCCGTAAAATCCTGGCGCATTTTCGCATTGCGCATAATGTCTTCATGCTGCTTCCTGATCTTATTGACAAAAGGAATCATTTCCTTGTACACCGGCATTGTCTCCTGCTCGTCCAGATGCTCCGCAAGCTGCGTAATGGGAGCCATCAACGCTTTTGTGGCACGCACGGATAACAGATAACACAGCATAAGGATCAGCAGTGTCAAAAATACGCAGATAGGCAAAGCGCTCCGAAAAATATCCCAGATGCTGGATGCCTCCTTTGCCACCCGCAGAACCGTCCCATCCTCCTGCCGAACGCCGTAATAGAACGCATTCCGTTCCAACGTATTCGACCGGCGTACTGCCTGTCCTTCTCCCTGCTCCCGTGCCAGTTCTACCTCCGGCCGTTCTTTATGGTTGTCAAGTCCGCCGATCTCCACATCATTGTCATAAATTACCGTGCCATCCATATCGATCAGGGTAATGCGAACAGACTCAAGCTCCAGACCCGCCTCCGCCGCTTCCTGCCTGTCAAGTACCCCAGTACTCTGCAGCACCTGCGCGCAGGTCCTCAGTTCATCCACAATCTCTCTTTTAAAAAAATCATAAAAGACCGCTGTCACAGAGACAGTGGTCAAAAGAATGCTCAGAAGAGCCACTAAAATAAATTCCTGCTGTATTTTATTTTTCATTCGATCATATACCCCACATTACGCACGGTTTTAATCAGGGAGCCTGCGCTTTTCAGCTTCTGCCTCAGCGTCTTGATATGCACGTCCAGCGTGCGGGACTCCCCTTCAAAATTAATGCCCCAGATCCGCTCCATAATCACGTCGCGGGACATGACGATCCCCTGGTTCTGGATCAACAATTTCAAAAGCTCATACTCCTTAAACGTGAGATCACAGGGTTCATCCTTCACATAGACCATATGCTTCTCCCCATCCAGGAATACATCCCCTGTGGAGAGGAATTTTTCCTCCTCCATGTTCATACTCCTGCGCAGAAGAGCTTTCACCCTGGAAATCAGCTCCATAACGCCAAAAGGCTTGGTAATATAGTCGTCCGCCCCCATATCCAGGCCTTTCACTTTGTCGATCTCGGTGGTCTTGGCCGTCACCATCATCACCGGCACCTTCTTCGTATCCGGCATGCTCCGAAGCTTCCTCACAATCTCCAGACCATCCTCATCCGGAAGCATCACATCCAGTAAAATAAGATCCGGAACCTTCTCCGCGATCTGATGGTAAAAATCTTTCGCGCACTCGTACCCGTTCACCTGATACCCGCTGTTCTTCAACGCAAAGCTCTCAATCTCCCTGATATTCTGATCATCTTCCACAATATAGATCAATGCCATCTTCTACAACCTCTCCAGATACCATTTTTTCCTTCCGGCCCACGCCGCCTTCGCTCATTCCTCCGCCCGCATGTCCCCGTTTACCGCGGCCCGCTGCCATACCGGCGTCTTTCGCAGGGCCTTCCATACGAATCATCCTCTTAACCGCATATCATACTATATTACCGCTGTAAATTCCAGGAGGTATCTATGTAAAATCTGTGTAAAATTTGTCCCCCCCCAGTCCGCTCATGCACAAAAGATTCGGACAGGTGACGACGGGAAATTTATTTACCGGCGGCAGATGGGCGAAGATTTGTATATGGCGGACGCCATACAGCGAGAAGCTTCGCTTCGAGCTGATGCATGAGCGGATTCCCTTCCCGCACAGAAGGTCACGCTATCAGACGCGGCAAGCTTGCTTGGCTGCGGCCATTACTCAATTATTTTACTGTATAAGAAGCACTTCAAAGGAACCGTCCTGTCCCCCATATGAAGCACGACCTCCCTCTCGCAGGCGCGAAGAAATCCACGGTGTTCATAGAATTGAAAGGTACAGGCATTATCTGTATAAAGATATACTTTTTTGCCCTGTTCCCGTTTCTCCAGTTCTTTCAGCAGCAAACTCCCAACTCCTTTGATTTTGATTTCCGGATTTACTGCCAGAAATATAATTTCCCCGTCTGGAGTGTTGTGCTCGGAATACTGCAGAAACATTTCCCTGTTGGCTTTATCATAGACGCCCGCGCCCTCTTTGTAGAATAAATTTTGAAGGAAATCAAATATTTTCACGTACAAGGACTTCCAAAACGAATGATATTGCTTCTTTTCCCCCTTCATTTCCGCCAGCAGGACTCCCGCCAGCACATCACCGCTATAGGCGGCTATAACCTGCGTTGCACGGCACATCTCCAGATACCAGAAGTATCTTCCATAGAGTTTAAGCAACATTTGATTATCCAGGTACCAGTCAAAGTGCATGCCTTTTACAGCGAACTGAATCGCCATGCCATAATCCCGTTTTTTTAATGCTCCGATTTTTACCTGCAAAAAATTCCTCCATCTGTTTACTTTTAAAGTTGATTTTTACACGCTGTTATTATATTAAGATATGGAAAATTAGTCAACGAATGCTGTTTTGACGCAGAAGAACCAGAGGCGGGGGACCTCTGGTTCTTCTGCAACAACTTTTATATATTTATCGAAGACACTGCAAAAAAAGAATAATCAAAAGGGAGGGTTTATTCATAAAGGGGGATTAGGGGGTTGCAGTATCCTCACAAATATTGTCACAATGGGAACTCATCCATATGTGATATCGTTCTCACTTGACATTTATTATTATACGTCCCCGGCAAAAAAATGTACATTGACGAAACGCATAAAATTTTGTCGATTTTCCAAATATTATGAAACAAAAAGAACAACAGAAAATAGGCCTTTTGACCTATTGTATAAAAAAATACCGCAGAACCAATGTTTTATTGATTCTGCGGTCAAATCATGAGACATCGGGGATTCGAACCCCGGACAACTTGATTAAAAGTCAAGTGCTCTACCAACTGAGCTAATATCCCATCTTTGATTATGCTTTCTGCACGCCCAAACTGGGCTAGCTGGATTCGAACCAGCGAGATGCAGGAGTCAAAGTCCTGTGCCTTACCGCTTGGCGATAGCCCATTATCTTTGATTCAGGGTGGATACAGGGACTCGAACCCTGGGCCTCCAGAGCCACAATCTGGCGCGCTAACCAACTGCGCTATACCCACCATATTTATTTAAACGTGCCCGAAGGGATTCGAACCCCCGACCCACGGCTTAGAAGGCCGTTGCTCTATCCAGCTGAGCTACGGACACGTAGCTCCGGTTTCCCGGAAAGCGGGTGATGGGAATCGAACCCACGTATCTAGCTTGGAAGGCTAGTGTTCTACCATTGAACTACACCCGCATATTGTCTCACCTATCGGGGTGACAGGATTCGAACCTGCGACCTCCTGGTCCCAAACCAGGCGCTCTAGCCAAGCTGAGCCACACCCCGCAAGCGCCCTTTTTGTGGACACATATGGTATTATATAAGACTCGATCTGAAATGTCAACTATTTTTTTCAAAACTTTTCGAAGCTCAGCCAAATATGCTTCGGCGTTTTCTAAGACCGCCAAGATAGCAGATATTATAGTCGGCTTCTCCCTGTTCATCTATATACATGACGATCCAGCTGGGCTCATGGCCCTCCTGGCGGGGAAGCGACAGGCTTCCGGGATTCAAAATTGTAAGGCCGCCGTTTCTTTCCAGATATGGCCGGTGCGTGTGGCCGTACATGACAATATCCACGCCTCTCTTCCTGGCCTCTTCTCTCAGCATTTCATGCCCCATACCGACAAAATAATGATGGCCGTGGGTGAGCAGGGCACGGTGATTCCCCAGTTCGATCTCCATCTCCGAGGGAAGGCTGCTGAAATAATCATTGTTCCCCGCCACCATATCCACCGGTACGTCCACCAGGGATCGAATATGGGCTTCGTCGCCCTCCACGTCTCCCAGATGGATCATACGGTCTATGGGGCCTGTTCTTTTCAGTACTTTTTCCAGGTTCTCCGTACGTCCATGGGTATCGCTGACAATCAGTATTTTCATGATTTTCATACTTTCTGTAATTCCTCTAACTTTGCTTTCATCAGACGGAGCGCCTTCCCTCTGTGACTAAGTTTGTTCTTCTCCTCCAGCGGAAGTTCCGCCGAGTAGCATCCATACTCCGGCAGATAGAAAATGGGATCATATCCAAAGCCGTTCTCCCCTCGCTCCTCGTAGCCGATCTGTCCTTCCATGGTGCCCCGGGTGGTCAGAATCCTTCCGTCCGGGAATGCCGCAGCGATGACACACACAAATCTGGCGCTGCGCTCTTCCCCTGTCTTTCCCTCCAGACGGTCGATCAGGCTCTTGTTCTTTATATGATAAGAGGTGTCATATCCCATATATCGGGCCGAATAGATCCCCGGCTCTTTGTTCAGCGCATCCACCTCCAGCCCTGAATCATCAGCCAGCACAATCTCCCCGGTCATTTTCATGATCGCCTCTGCCTTAATGACTGCATTCTCTTCAAAAGTGGTCCCGTTTTCCTCCACCTCCGCGCCGATGCCTGCCTCCTTCAGGGACAGGATTTCCGCCCCCAGGTCCTGAAGGATCATCCGCACCTCCCGCATCTTTCCTTCATTACCAGTGGCAAATATGATCTTTTCCATCTTATGCCTGTCTCTCCCCTTTGTTTTCTCTGGGCGGTTTGGGACCGGAAAACTGATAAAAGTATGTTTTCAGCATTCCGTTATAAATCTTCCGGTTCCTGTCCGCCTTTCTTCCTATGTATTTCTCTGCATCTTCATAACTGGTAATCAGATACATGGACCAGCTGTCCAGACCCCGAAAGCGCTCGCCAATCTCCGCATACAGCTCCGGCAGTTTGGATTTTTCCTCCAGCCTTTCCCCGTAGGGCGGATTGCTGATAAGAAATCCATATTTTTTCGGATGGCTCAACTGTGCCAATGGGCGCTGCTGAAAATGGATCAGGTGATCCACACCCGCCGCTTTCGCGTTCTGCCTTGCCGCCCGGATAATCTCTCCGTCTATATCATAGCCCTGGATATCCGTCTCAATATCGTCATGCACCAGGTCGTTGGCTTCGTCCACCGCCTCATACCAGTATTTACGGCCCAACACATTCGTCCACTTTTCTGCCGTAAACGAACGATTCATTCCAGGTGCTATATTTGCGGCGATCATTGCCGCTTCTATGGGAAACGTACCGCTTCCGCAGAAAGGATCTACCAGTATCCGGTCTTTCTTCCATGGCGTGAGAAGAATCAGCGCCGCGGCCAGTGTCTCTTTAATGGGCGCTTTGCTGACCATGGTCCGGTACCCCCTTTTGTGAAGAGAGAGCCCGGTAGTATCCAGGCATACCAGCGCCTCGTCTTTCATAAAAGAAACTCTTATGGGATACTCCGCTCCCGTCTCCGGGAACCATTCCATATGGTATACATCCTTTAAGCGCTCCACGATTGCCTTTTTTACGATGGATTGAATATCCGAAGGGCTGAACAGCCGGCTCTTTACAGAAGAGGCTTTTGCCACCCAGAACTTTCCATCGGAAGGGATATATTCTTCCCATGGAAGCTCTTTTATCTTTTCAAAAAGCTCGTCAAACGTAACGGCTTTCAACTTTCCAACCTTCAACAATACGCGTTCTGCTGTACGCAGGAAAATATTCGCGCGGCAGACCGCTTCTTCATCTCCACAGAAAGTAACCTTCCCGTCTTCCACCTGGGTGATTTCATAGCCCAGATCCTGGATCTCTCTTTTCAAAACCGCTTCCAGTCCAAAATGACACGGCGCCACCAGTTCCATTCTGTTCATTCATAATTCCTTTCCAGTCGTTTACTCTAATCTATATCTTATCTGTCCGCGCCGCCTATGTCAATCATTTCTCGTCCGCGCTGGCGCTGCATTCTGTCCCTGCGCCGGCACATATTTTATCTGGAGTCCCGTTCCAAATATCTGCCGCGGTATGCCTGAATCCCGCCGACTACTGAAATAGCGCGGTATCCATGTTCCTGAAGTTCTCTGGCCGCCTGCATACTCAAACCGCCTCTGTCACAGTATAAAATCGGCACGGTCTTTCCCAGTCCGCGTATTCGCTCTAAAAGGTAATCCTTGGGGATACAGACTGCCCCCCGAATATGCATTTTTCTGTACTCTGAGGGCGGCCTGACGTCCACCAGCAAATAATTTTTATTGAAAATATACCGATCAATCTCTCTGGCAGCAATGGTTTCCAACACCGGCATATCCTGTTCCTCCTGCTTTTCTTACTAGCAGTATATGCAAAGAGGGCGCGGTCTGCGCCGCGCCCCATTTCTTTTTCCAGACTAGTTATTCGCCTTGTCTGACGCATTGTTTTTCGAGCAGTTCTTGCTGTTCTTGGAACTCTTGGAATTGCTGCTCTTCGCGTTGTTTCCGCTGCTGTACTCGCCGGAATTGCTGTAGTTATTCATGTTGCTGGCGGAATTATTCGTGTTGTTGGAACTCATAATCAAAACCTCCTATATATAGATGTTTACAGGGGTAGTATGAGATTTCCAGACCAAAAATATACCTGTAACTTAGAAAAGTTTCCAACCTATCTGCCAAACTTTTTAATCAGCCAGACGGCCAATCCCGCAAGGATCAGAATCGGGAGAAGCGCCATCACCGCCTGAAAGACCAATACCAGCAGCACAATCACAACAGCAGCCGCCAGCGCCATAAACAATGCTGCCTTCCATCCTTCGTACTGATGGACTCTGAATTCTGATCCAGACGCAGTATCCGACTTTTCTTCCACCGTATATTCTGTATAGCGGCTCTTCTGGCCTGCGGTCTCGAGAATAGTTCTGGCAATCAGCCTGGGATCTCCCAGCTCATTCAGAATATCTTCCTCACTTCTTCCTTTTGCCGTTTCCTGCGCGATATAGTCTTCATAATAATGGATATGCTCCATAAGGGACACATCGTCCACTTTTCCATACAGCGCCCGGCGCAACGTCTCTATAAAAGCTGCCCTGTCCATTTTATCTCCTTCTGTTTATATTTTATCACATCATGGGTTTTCCTATGTAGCAAAAAACCACCTGATTTGACAGGTGGCTTAACGTGCGCGAGAAGATTCGAACTCCCGACCTTCTGATCCGTAGTCAGACGCTCTATCCAGCTGAGCTACGCGCACATATGTGTTTTTTAACTGCCGGCGACCGGGATCGAACCGGTACGAGAGATTAGTCCCGCAGGATTTTAAGTCCTGTGCGTCTGCCAGTTCCGCCACGCCGGCTAAATGCAGATGGCATATCCCGCAAACGACCCGGATGGGACTCGAACCCACGACCTCCGCCGTGACAGGGCGGCGCTCTAACCAACTGAGCCACCGGGCCATATAAATTTTTATTTTTAAAAAATGGACCCACAGGGACTCGAACCCGGGACCATCCGGTTATGAGCCGGAAGCTCTAACCAACTGAGCTATGGGTCCAAGAAGCCGATGATCGGACTCGAACCGATAACCTGCTGATTACAAATCAGCTGCTCTGCCAATTGAGCCACATCGGCGGATATTGTCTGCCGTTCGTCAGGGAACTGAGCTAATCGGCACAAGTGACTCCAAGGGGATTTGAACCCCTGTTACCGCCGTGAAAGGGCGGTGTCTTAACCGCTTGACCATGGAGCCATATTTAAAAACTCCCCCTGTTGGACTCGAACCAACGACACTGCGGTTAACAGCCGCATGCTCTACCGACTGAGCTAAGGAGGAT
>CALWLW010000026.1 GCA_944381625.1 uncultured Lachnoclostridium sp. | reverse complement strand
GTTATCGGACCACAGATCGTAGAGCTGTTAGGAGTCGAGTATGGGCTGAAGCCTGATGGAAAATTTGGGAACGACACACGTTTGGCTGTTGGTCTGTTCCAGGAAATCCGCGGCCTGAAGCTGGATTACAAGGTTGGCATCAACACGATAACGGAACTTCTCTATACGGCATAGTATAATGTAAGGCCCTGGTAATTTCCGGGGCCTTATACTATACTAAATAATAAACTGCCAGATACTCTTGGAGGATTTCCTATTGCAAATAATCAAATTGCCAAAGTAGACGACTTGAATGACATAATCAAAAATGGATTTTATACAATAGTCCAAGCTATTAGCAATGGGCCAGGATGGGCAAATGCATTTGCCTTAATTGTAGTTGGAAACAATTCCGTGGTATCGCCATATGCTGTTCAAATTGCGTTCCTTTTTTCTCAAACAATTATTAAAGTGCGTTCATGTAATGCCGGAACGTGGAGTGCTTGGAAAACTATTTCAATTTCTTAATTTTTGCATGCAACCTATAGGTTACGAAAACGTAATATATTTCCATGATTCCCATACAGTCGAATTACTTTTACGCCGTATTGCAAGCATGTCTTTTCCAAAGCTGAAAGCGAGTTGGGCACAATAATTTTTGTTCACACCAGCAGCAAACTGTAAGACAAAGCAAGCATTACTGATTAAGCCTGTAGGGATGTTTGTACTTCCTGACATTGCAAAAAAGATATTATGTTCTGGGGGATTGTCCATATCAACCACCAAATTCGGAATACGTCCCCATTTATTAGTTAATTGATTTACGAAAGATCATTTCCCAGAAAAAATAATATATATCATGCGTGTACCAAAGAACTGGCTCATCTGGAGATGGTCAGCACCATCGTCCATCAGCTCACCAGAGGGATGAGCATGGAGGAACTGAAGGAGTCAGGCATGGACGCGTATTATGTGGACCACACAGCGGGCATCTGGCCCCAGGCAGCCTCCGGAGAGCCGTTTTCGGCGACCATGTTCCAGTCCACAGGCGATCCCATCACGGATCTGACGGAAGATCTGGCTGCGGAACAAAAAGCACGGACGACGTACGACAACCTGATCCGCCTGGTAAAAGACCCTGAAGTCCTGGATCCGCTGCGCTTCCTCAGAGCGCGGGAGATCGTACATTTCCAGAGATTCGGGGAAGCCCTGCGGCTGGTTCAGGATAAGCTGGATTCCAGGAATTTCTACATCATGAACCCGGCGTTTGATACGGGAATATCAAAATCATAGAGGCTGGCAGAATAACAGCGCGGTATCCGTTTGCGGGCCGCGCTGTTGGCTGTTCATAAGATTTAATTACCGTCCAGGACGATCTCATCCTTTTCCACCCGAACCCCACTGGAATAGAATACCTGAAGGGCTTTGACCAGATACTCCAGATCTTTGACGCCTGCGGTCTCATAGGCGGAGTGCATGGCCAGCTGGGGCAGGCCCACGTCCACGGTGCGCATGGCCGCCTGGGCGCTGGAAAGGTTGCCCAGCGTGGAACCGCCGGGGACGTCCGAACGGTTTACAAAATCCTGGCAGGGTACGTCTGCTTTCCGGCAGATGCTTCGGAATACGGCGGCGCTGACCCCGTCGGTGGTGTATTTCTGGTTGGCACTGTGCTTGAGCACAATCCCGCCGTTGACGCAGGGCCGGTTGGAAGGATCGGCCTTGCCGGGATAGTTGGGATGCACGGCCTGGGCGTTGTCGGCGGATACCATGAAGCTGGAGGCCAGCGCGCGATGATAAGCTTCCGGGCCGGCTCCCATGCATTGGAAAATGCGGGTGAGGGTATCTTTGAGGAAAGTGGACGCAGCTCCCTGGCGGGTGAGGCTTCCCACCTCTTCGTTGTCAAAGACGCAGTGCACGCGGATCTGCCGGGAATTCTCGCTTTGGAGGAGCCCTTTCAGGGATGCGAAAGCGCACTGCAGGTCGTCCAGACGGGGGGCGGAGACAAATTCCTCCGAAGCGCCCCAGATGGAGCCGTCCATGCGGTTGTAGAGATAAAGGTCCATGCCCAGGATCTCTTCCTCCCTGACGCCTGCGGCTTCGGCTGCAAGCTTCCGGAATGTCCCTTCCGCGCCGGGGCCGCCGAACAGCGGCAGCAGTTCTTCCTGGGGATTGTAGGCGTGTCCTTCATTGGCGCTCCGGTCCATGTGAATGGCCAGGCTGGGAATCATCAGAAGATCCCGGTCGATATTGACCAGACGGGTCTCGATGCGGGAGCCGTTTCCGGCCAGAATGCGCCCTGCCGCGGAGAGAGGGCGGTCGAACCAGGGAGCCATGAGCATGCCCCCGTACTTTTCCACGTTCAGTTTTACATAGTAATTCTCTGAGCGAAGCTCCGGGTGTTCTTTGATTTTGAAGGAGGGAGAGTCGCTGTGGCTTGCGGTGATGAGAAATCCCCGTTCTCCCTGGGAGGGGAAATGCTCCGGCAGGGCGAAGGCGATGAGGGAGGAACCGTTCCGGGATACCATGTAAGTTCTTCCCGGCTGCAGATCCCAGGTTTCTTCTTCATAGAGCTTTTCGTATCCGGTAGCGGCCAGTTCCTGTTCCATAAGACGTACCGCATGGAACGGGCTGGGACTTTGGCGGATAAAGGAAAGCAGTTCGTTGGCAGTGGTATTCATAGTGTAAAGCTCCATTTCTATTTTTTATATTGAGTAAGATGTCAGCCCCATTATAGCACGGGACAGGGGAAGGATAAAGAGCCGGGCGTCATTTGCAGGGAAGCGGGAGAGCCATATTCCCCCGCAGAGTATCCACGCAGGTGGTGAAGAATTCCCGTACCATATAGTGGGACAGGGAAGCTGCCGGGAAATCGGCGGCCATGCCGTAGAGACAGACCTCCATGCCGGGAGCGGCGGTATCACGGACAGCCCGGGAAGCCAGGCACAGGGAACGGAATACATGGAAATCGCTGGTGGCAATGCCCACGAAAAGAACGTCCTTGTTTCCGGTTCCGTCTGCGTCTTCCAACAGGATGGGGAAGCCAAACTGCATATTTTCCGCGGTGGTGGTGGAGTGGTCTTCTGTGAGGATCCGTCGGGGCTCCACGCCTTTCTCCAGCAGCCAGTTTTCCATGGCCTGGGCCTCGGTGACGGAAGCGGAGGTGTTGAGTCCCCCGGTGACCAGGACTTTGGTGCGGGAATGCTCCTGAAGATAGGAGAGCGCATGCTCCAGCCGCAGTTCCAGGGTATGGGATGGACGCTCTCCATTCAGCCCTGCGCCCAGCACAATCACGTAATCCAGTTCCGGTTCTTCCGGCGCGGACTGGCCCATTCCCCACAGCACCAGGGCTTCCACAGACAGGAAGAGGGCCAGGCCGGCGCCCAGACACAGCTTTGCTGCGAAGATGACCGGACGGGGGATGCGCTCCTTCCCGGGAAGCCTGTCCCAGAACGCAATCCATAACAGCAGCAGGGACAAAAGCAGCCAGAAGGACAGGACGGACAACTGGAAATGATTGTGGACGCCCAGCCAGAGATAATAAGCCATGCTGGCAGAGGCGGACAAAAGGCAGACAGTTTTTTTCATGGGAAAGCTCCTCGCTAGTTACAGTATTGGCCGTTTCCAATATAACATACGGGACGCCGGGAGACAACGGAAACGGGGCGTCAGGGCGGGCTTTAGAAAAAATTGAAGAGGTTTGCGGAAATTCTGAAAAAAACTTCTTGCATTTTGGAAAAATATCAGGTATAATAACGAACGTTATCGGGGTATGGCTCAGTTTGGCTAGAGCGCACGGCTGGGGGCCGTGAGGTCGCAGGTTCGAATCCTGTTACCCCGATTCTTTTTTTACATATGGCAATTTGACGCGCTAAAGCGGAAAAGCCCCGGCGCGGAAGCCTGAGAATATTTTGACAAGGAGCTGTGGAAAGACGATGAAGAAACCTTTTGTGACAAAAGAGCAGATCGAAGAGATTGTAAAGACTTATCCGACGCCGTTTCACATCTATGACGAGAGAGGCATCCGTGAGAATGTCAGAGCCTTATGCGAAGCTTTTTCCTGGAATCCGGGATTTAAGGAATATTTTGCGGTGAAAGCAACCCCGAACCCGTTCCTGATGCAGATCCTGCATGAATATGGGTGCGGATGCGACTGTTCTTCCATGGCGGAGCTGGCGCTTTCTGAGGCCGTGGGCATCACGGGGAAGGATATTATGTTTTCTTCCAATGATACGCCGCCTGAAGAATTTGCCTGTTGTGAGAAGCTGGGCGGTATCATCAACCTGGACGATATCACCCATATAGAAGCGGTGGAAAAGGCGGTGGGCTATCTGCCGAAGACCATGAGCTGCCGGTTCAATCCGGGCGGCCTCTTCGTCCTGAGCAACGGGATCATGGATAATCCGGGGGATTCCAAGTACGGCATGACGGAAGCGCAGATTTTTGAGGCTTTCCGGATCATGAAGGAAAAGGGCGTGGAACATTTCGGCATCCATGCGTTCCTGGCCAGCAATACGGTGACCAACGAATATTACCCCATGCTGGCGAAGGTGCTGTTTGAGCTGGCGGTGCGGCTGGCGAAGGAGACCGGCGTGCATGTGGCGTTTATCAACCTGTCCGGAGGGATCGGGATCCCTTACAGACCGGACCAGGAGGCGAATGATATCCGGGTGATCGGAGAAGGCGTGCGTAAGGTATATGAAGAGGTGCTGATTCCGGCAGGAATGGGCGACGTGGCTATCTATACGGAGCTGGGACGCTTCATGCTGGGACCCTACGGCGGGCTGGTGACCCGGGCCATCAATGAGAAGCATACGTATAAAGAATACATTGGTGTGGACGCCTGCGCGGCGAACCTTATGCGGCCTGCCATCTACGGCGCTTATCATCACATCACCGTACTGGGCAAAGAGGACGCGGACTGTGACCATATGTACGACGTGACAGGATCTCTCTGTGAAAACTGTGATAAATTCGCGGTGGACCGGAAACTTCCGGCCATTGATATGGGAGATTATCTGTTTATCCATGATGCCGGAGCCCACGGGCATTCCATGGGATACAATTATAACGGTAAACTGCGTTCCGCGGAACTGCTGCTGCAGGAGGACGGTTCTGTCCGCCTGATCCGCAGGGCCGAGACGCTGAATGATTATTTCGCTACTCTGGATTGTTTCGAGATAGGAAAAAAACTGATCCGGCAGTAGACCCGGAGAAGACGGGCGGCGGATGCGGGACTGGCGTCCGCTGCCCGATTTTCTTCTTGCATTTTATGATCAGTTATGATAAACTGACATAGTTGATACGCAGGAGTGGCGGAATGGCAGACGCATCAGACTCAAAATCTGACGTAGGTGACTATGTGTGGGTTCAAGTCCCATCTCCTGCACTTGTGCAAAAGCCTTCCTGTAAGTACAGGAAGGCTTTTCTGCTGTTCTCAGGGAAAGTTCTTCGAACTTTCCCTGAGAACAGCCAGACTCCGGGCGGGACCATGCTGCGGCGGAAAGAAAAGATGCTGCACAGGCAGCCCGCCGCAGGCGGAGAAAATGGAGGAAAAGAATTTGAGCATATACAGAAGAATCGGGCGGGGCTTTCTGGCGCTTCTGCCCACAGTTGTGTTCTTGGCGGTTCAGGTGGTGTTTATCTCCATCGTGTCCGGCCTGGCCATGGGGGTTCTCATGGTTGCGGGTACGGGGATGGACGCCCAGGCCCTGACGGAGCAGGCGACGGAGCTTTTGATGGACGCGGTGATGAATATCCAGGTCATATCCCAGGTTCTGACCCTGCTGGTGACGCTCCCGTGGTATTATTTCCTGTTTGTCTACAGAAAAGGGAGGATACAGGTAAGCCAGGTGTTCCGCCCGAAAAAGCTGGCGGGAATGGTGATCCTGAGCCTGGGGTTCTATGTGGCGGTGAATTTTTATATGGTTTTCATGGGCTGGGCGCTTCCCGGCCTGATGGCGGAGTATGAGGCGCTGGTGAATGAGAGCGGGATCGCCGGTCTGACGCTCCTGTCCACGGTGGCGACCCTTGTGCTGGCGCCCATAGGGGAGGAGATTGCCTACCGCGGCCTGACATACCGGTACCTGGAGCGGACGGGGATGCCGTTCCTGGCTGCGAATCTATTGCAGGCGGCACTGTTCGGCCTGGTGCACATGAACTGGGTGCAGGGCGGCTACGCGTTCGCGCTGGGATTCCTGCTGGGAATCGTGTATAAAAAATCCGGGTCTCTGGCGGCGCCCATGCTGATGCATATGTTTTTTAATTTCTGCGGAACCTATCTGGCGACGGCCCTGACAGGCGTGCCCCTGGCCGTCAATATCCTGCTGTTGGTGCTGGGGCCGGTATGTATCGGAGTCGGGCTTCGGATGACCTGTTTGGGTCCGCAGTGGGGAGAGCGACAGGAGTGGTGATATGAACTGCAAAGAGGTGCAGAGGCAGCTTGTGCCGTACATCAACGGAGAGCTGCAGGAAAAGACAGAAGAGGAATTTGTCCGGCATGTCCGGCACTGTTCGGAATGCTACGAAGAGCTGGAGGTGTACGCCACGGTTTTCGCGGGCATCCGCCAGCTGGACGGAGCGGATGAGAAGATCGATTACCGTACCCTGGTGGAGGATACGCTGGAAAATTCTGAGGAGGACGCCAGGGACGAACGGTTCCTGGCCCTGTATTCCTTTTTGCTGAAGGCGGCCGCCACGGCCAGCCTGTGTTATATGATTGTGAGGTTATTTTTCTGATGAGTGAAAAGATCGTATTGATAGACGGACACAGCATTATCAACCGGGCGTTCTACGGCGTGCCGGACCTGACCAATGAAGAAGGGCTGCATACCAACGGGATCTACGGGTTTTTGAACATTATGTTTCGGATTCTGGACGAAGAGCAACCGGATTATCTAGCGGTGGCCTTTGACCTGAAAGCGCCCACGTTCCGGCATGAGATGTATGAGGCGTATAAGGGTACCCGGAAACCCATGCCGGAGGAACTGCGGGAGCAGGTGCCGGTGTTAAAGGAACTGTTGAAGGCCATGGGGATTCCTCTGCTCATGCAGGAGGGCTACGAGGCCGACGACCTGCTGGGTACGGTGGCCAGGAGGAGCGAGGCCAGGGGGCTGGACGCGGTGATCGTCTCCGGTGACCGGGATCTTTTGCAGATCGCCACGGACCGGATCCTGATCAGGATACCCAAGACGAAACGGGGAACCACAGAGATTGAGAATTATCATACCAGAGACGTGCTGGAGGCATACCAGGTGACGCCTGCCCAGATCATCGAACTGAAGGCGCTCATGGGCGACTCTTCCGATAATATTCCCGGCGTGCCGGGGATCGGGGAGAAGACGGCCACCAGCCTGATCACGGCCTACGGCAGCGTGGAGAATGCCTACGCCCATGTGGAGGAGATCAGACCCAACCGGGCAAAAGAAGCGCTGAAGGCCCACTATGATATGGCGGTTATGAGCAAAAAGCTGGCCACCATCTGTGTGGAAGCGCCGGTGGAGCTGGACTGGGAGCAGGCGCGCCTGGGAGATCTGTACACGCCGGAAGCCTATGAGTGGTGCAAAAAACTGAATTTCAAGAAACTTCTGCAGCGTTTTGAATCCGCGGACACGAAAGCGCCGGAGGCGGAGCGGGTAGATGATTTTGCGCGGGCGGAAGAGATCTTCCGCCAGGCAGGGGAAAAGGAACGGCTGGCGTTTGAAATCTGCAGGAACGGAGAAGAGACCGGCGTCTCCCTTGCTTTTTCCGAAAATGAAGTGTTTTATCTGCCCGCGGAAGGATTCCTGACGGAAGAGTACCTGCTGGGCAAGTTGTCCGAGACGGTTGAGCGGGTGCCGCTGTGCGCCGTTTCGGATGTGAAAAAAGTATTAAAGGACGTGCGGACAGAAGCCCGCGGCCATCTTTTTGATGTGGAGATCGCGGCTTACCTGGTCAACCCGCTCATGGGCAGCTACGCCCATGAGGATCTGGGAAAACCGTACGCGGCCGGGACCACTTTCGGCCGGATGGCGTCCCTGACGGAGAAGCTCTCCGACGCCGGTATGAGGAAGCTGTTTGACGAGATTGAGATGCCGCTGGTATTTACCCTCTACGACATGGAAGTGGCGGGGATGCGGGTCAATGCGGAAGAACTCCATGCTTACGGGGAAGCCCTGACCGGACGGATTGAAGAACTGGAAACGCAGATCCACCAGGCGGCGGGGGAAGCCTTCAACATTCATTCTCCCAAGCAGATGGGCGTGATTCTTTTTGAGAAGCTGGGACTTCCCGGCGGCAAGAAGACAAAGACCGGATACTCTACCTCGGCGGAAGTGCTGGACAAGCTGGCGCCGGATTATCCCATCGTGAAGGACATCCTGGAGTACCGGCAGCTGACCAAACTGAAATCCACCTATGCGGACGGGCTGTCCGCCTGCATCGCCGGGGACGGCCGGATTCACAGCAGCTTCAACCAGACCATCACGGCTACCGGCCGGATCAGCAGCACGGAGCCGAATCTCCAGAACATTCCGGTCCGGATGGAACTGGGACGGCTGATCCGCAAGGTGTTCATTCCGGCGGAGGGGTGCGTCTTTGTGGACGCGGACTATTCGCAGATCGAGCTGAGAGTGCTGGCGCACATGTCCGGGGACGAGAAACTGATCGAGGCGTACCGCCAGGCGGAGGATATTCACAGGATCACCGCGTCCCAGGTATTCCACGTGCCGCTGGAGGAGGTGACGCCCCTGCAGAGGCGCAACGCCAAGGCGGTGAATTTCGGCATCGTGTATGGAATCAGCTCTTTCGGGCTGAGCCAGGATCTGGATATCTCCACGAAGGAAGCGAAGGAGTATATCGACCGTTACTTTGAGACCTATCCGGGAATCAAAGGTTTCCTGGACGGGCTGGTGGCGTCTGCAAAGGAGAACGGCTATGCTAAGACCATGTTCGGCCGGCGCAGGCCGGTGCCGGAGCTGAAATCTTCCAACTTCATGCAGCGTTCTTTTGGGGAGCGCGTGGCCATGAATTCTCCCATCCAGGGAACCGCGGCGGATATTATCAAGATCGCCATGGTGCGCGTCCACGACCGGCTGAAGGAGGAAGGACTTGCTTCCAGGCTGATTCTCCAGGTGCATGACGAGCTTTTAATCGAAGCGAAGGAAGAAGAGGCGGACCGGGTGGAAGAGATTCTGCGCCAGGAGATGCAGCAGGCGGCGGAACTGAAAGTGCCGCTGGAGATCGACCTGCACAGGGGCGCGAACTGGTACGAGGCGAAATAGATGAAAGTGATCGGGATAACAGGAGGCGTGGGCTCCGGCAAGAGCCAGGTGCTGGAATACCTGCGGGAGCAGTACGGGGTGCTGGTGATCCAGGCGGACCTGGTGGGGCACGAAGTGATGGAACCGGGAGAAAAAGCCTACGGCCAGGTGCTGGAGGCGTTCGGGGATGGTATCCTGGACAGGGACGGAAGGATCGACCGGAAAAAACTGGGCGGCATCGTTTTTTCCTGCCAGGAGCGGCTGCCGGCGCTCAACGCCATCATCCACCCGGCTGTGAAAGAAGAGATTTTAAAACGCCTGGAGGCGGCCAGGAAAGAGGGCAGGACGTACGCGGCGGTGGAGGCCGCCCTTTTTCTGGAAGAAAAATATGATGCGTTCTGCGATGAAACATGGTATATTGATACCGATGAGGACGTCCGCAGGCGGCGGCTTAAGGAGAGCCGGGGCTATACGGACGAACGGATCGATCAGATCCTGCGGGCGCAGAAAAGCAGGGAAGAGTTCCTGGCCAGGTGCCAGGCTGTGGTGGAAAACAACGGGACAGTGGAAGAACTGAAAGACCGGATTGACAAAAGGATGAGACGATAGATGAGATTGTGCAGTATTGCCAGCGGAAGCAGTGGTAATTGTATTTATACGGGAAGCGACAGCACCCATCTTCTGGTGGACGCGGGGATCAGCGCCAAGAAGATCGAGGAGGGCCTTCGCCAGATCGAACTGGAGGGAAAGGATATCCAGGGGCTTCTGATCACCCATGAGCATTCCGACCATGTGAAAGGGGTCGGGATTCTGGCCAGGAGATACGGGATGCCCATCTACGGCACGGCGGGGACCATCGCCCAGATGAAGGCCATGTCCGGACTGGGCACCATCGATGAAGAACTGTACCATGTGGTACGGGCGGACGAGGCGTTCACCATAGGGGATGTGGAGGTGGAGCCGTTCGCCATCTCCCACGACGCGGCGGAGCCTGTGGCGTACCGGTTCCGGTGCGGGGAGAAGAGCGCCGCGGTGGCCACGGATATGGGAGTTTACACGGATTATATCGTGGACCATCTGAAAGACCTGGACGTGCTTTTAGTGGAGGCGAATCACGATATCCAGATGCTCCAGGTGGGACCCTACCCCTATCCGCTGAAGCGGAGGATCCTGGGGGACAGGGGACATCTGTCCAACGAGAGCGCGGGACAGCTTCTGTGCCGGGTGCTTCACGACAATATGAAGAAGATCTACCTGGGACATCTGAGCAAGGAGAACAATTACGCGGAGCTTGCTTATGAGACGGTGAAGCTGGAGATCCAGCTGGACCCGGTAAAATATATGCCGGGTGATTTTGATATTCAGGTGGCGAAGCGGGACTGCGTCTCCGGAGTATGCGAATTTTAGTACAACAGGCCGAGGAGGATAAAAGAGATGAGAAAATTTATCATTACAGTGGTGGGACACGACACGGTGGGGATTATCGCGAAGGTCTGCACTTATCTGGCGGAGAACCAGGTGAATATCCTGGATATTTCCCAGACCATCGTGGACGGATATTTCAATATGATGATGGTCGTGGACGCGGTGAAGGTGACGGATGTGACAAAGATGTCCCAGGAGCTGGCCGGGCTGGGAGAAGAGATCGGGGTTGTGATCCACTGCCAGCACGAGGATATTTTCAATATGATGCACAGAATCTGACCGGCGTCTCCCGGGATACGGGCCGGACAAGCCGGAAATACATAAGACAGGAGCAAGATATTCATGATCAATATTAACGAGGTGCTGGAAACCAACAAGATGATCGAACAGGAAAACCTGGACGTGCGTACCATCACACTGGGGATCAGCCTGCTGGACTGTATTGACTCCGATCTGGAGAGACTGAAGGTCAAGATATATGATAAGATTACCGGAACCGCAAAGGATCTGGTGTCTGTGGGAAAGGCGATTGAGGAGCAGTACGGCATCCCCATCGTAAACAAGCGAATCTCCGTGACCCCCATCGCGCTGGTGGGCGGCGCGGCGTGCCGGACTCCGGAGGATTATGTGGAGATTGCCAAAGTGCTGGACCGGGCCGCCGAGACGGTGGGCGTGAACTTCCTGGGTGGTTTTTCCGCTCTGGTATCCAAGGGAATGACGGCCAGCGACCGGCTGCTGATGCAGGCGATCCCCCAGGCTCTGGCCCAGACCGGCCGGGTGTGCAGCTCTGTCAATGTGGGTTCCACCAAGACGGGGATCGATATGGACGCGGTGAAGATGATGGGAGAGATCATCAAGAAGACCGCCGAGCTGACCAAGGAGGAGGATTCCCTGGGCTGCGCCAAGCTGGTGATCTTCTGCAACGCCCCGGACGACAACCCGTTCATGGCGGGAGCCTTCCACGGCGTGACAGAGGCGGACGCGGTGATCAACGTGGGCGTCAGCGGCCCCGGCGTGGTGAAGACGGCGCTCTCCAAGGTGCGGGGAGAGAACTTTGAGGTACTGTGTGAGACGATTAAGAAGACGGCCTTCAAGGTGACGCGAGTGGGACAGCTGGTGGCTCAGGAGGCGTCCAGGAGGCTGGGCATCCCCTTCGGCATCGTGGATCTGTCCCTGGCTCCCACGCCGGCCATCGGCGACAGTGTGGCGGATATTCTCCAGGAGATCGGCGTGGAATATGCAGGTGCTCCGGGAACCACAGCGGCGCTGGCTCTTCTGAACGACCAGGTGAAAAAGGGCGGCGTCATGGCGTCCTCCTATGTGGGCGGCTTAAGCGGCGCGTTTATCCCGGTCAGCGAAGACCAGGGGATGATCGACGCGGTGAAGGCAGGGGCGCTGACCCTGGAGAAGCTGGAGGCCATGACCTGCGTCTGCTCCGTGGGACTGGATATGATTGCAGTGCCGGGCAATACGCCCGCATCCACGCTCTCCGGCATCATCGCGGATGAGATGGCCATCGGCATGGTGAATCAGAAGACGACGGCTGTGCGTCTGATCCCGGTGGTGGGAAAAGGCGTGGGCGAGATGGTGGAATTCGGCGGGCTTCTGGGATACGCGCCGGTGATGCCGGTGAATCCTTATTCCTGCGAAGCCTTCGTCAACAGGGGCGGAAGGATTCCGGCGCCCATCCACAGCTTTAAGAACTAAGGGAGACATGTGATGAACAAGTATTTTTCCGAGGACAGCATGTTGGGCGGCTTCATGGCGAAGATCGCGGATTTCCTGCTTTTAAGTCTGCTTTACCTTTTTTGCTCCCTTCCGCTGGTGACGGCGGGCGCTTCCGCGGCGGCTCTGTACACGGTGACGCTGCGCATGGCCCGGCATGAGGAGCGTCGGACCGTGGCAGGGTTCTTTGACGCGTTCCGTGAGAATCTCCGACAGGCCACGCTGATCCATCTGATCCTGACGGCGCTGCTGTTTCTGTTGGGATTCTATGGAGTGGCGGTGAGCATGCTTCCAGGGAACCTCAGGCTTCCGTTCGGAATTTTGACGGGGATCTTCCTGGCGGCATGGCTGATGGAAGCCATGTTTGTGTATCCCGTCCAGGCGAGGTTCTGCGGAGGAATACGGAACACGATGAAAAATGCGTGGTTGATGGCGGCGGCAAATTTTCCGGTTTTTCTCCTGACTGTATTGATCAGCGGACTGCCGGTGTGGAATTTCCTGTTGTCCCCATCGCTGTTTTTCCACTTTATGATCGTCTGGATCTTATTGGGGCCGGGATTCCTGGCCTGGGTAAACAGTTTGCTTTTTCACAGATGCTTCAAAAAATGCGTCCCGGAAGAGGGATAACGCATATGTTTCGGCAAAGGCGCCGCCGGAGTATCCGCTCAGATCTCCGGCCGCTTTTTTAGAATTCGTGCTTTTATTTGATAAAGATTTACAATAGAAAAGCAGCGACAACGGTCAGAAGAAAAAGGAGGAATGTACAATGAGCGTTATCGAACAGGTCCAGCAGGTATCCAATGCTCCGATCCTGTGGATCCTCTGCGGAATTACGGTGGTGATCTCCGCAGTCCAGGCTGTGCTGTATATGCGTCAGTGCAGCAAAATTACCAGGGAGGCGGGGATCGATCCCCATATTCCCAAAGAAGCCTTCCGTGTGGGCTTTATCTCGGCCATCGGGCCGGCGCTGGGCGTATTTATCGTGATGGTGGGCCTGATGGCTTCCATCGGAGGGCCTATGGCCTGGCTCCGCCTGTCCATCATCGGCGCGGCGGCCACCGAGCTGTCGGCGGCCAATATCGGGGCCGAGGCCTGCGGCGTGGCGCTGGGATCGGAACAGTATACGTTGATATGCCTGGCGGTTTCCTGGTTTGCCATGGCGCTGAACGGCGCGGGATGGCTCCTGTTCACGGGCGTGGCGACACCGTCTCTGGAGACCCTGCGCAATAAAGTTTCCGGCGGAGATATGAAATGGCTGGTGGTCTTAAGCGGAGCCTGTTCCCTGGGGATCTTCGGATATCTGAATTCCGGCGAGATCTTAAAAGGGGTGGGGAATACCATCGCGGTGCTGGCTGGGGCCATCTCCATGGTGATCCTGGTGAAGACGGTATGCAAAAAATTCCCCCGGCTGATGGAGTATTCCCTGGGCATCGCCATGATCATCGGCATGATTTTCTCAGTGGGCTACGACCAGCTGTTCCGTTAGAAGGAGGATGACCATGAACGAAAAAGATATTATGAAAGAATGGAAGCGCGACAGTATTATCATCGGTACGCCCACCAATATCCTGGCCGCGCTGACGGCATTCATCCCGGTGATCTGGCTCTGCACTACCTATGACTGCTGGCCGCCGGTGACTACGGTGCTGACAGCCTGGGGTATGGTGGCGGCCTCCTTCGGCGCGTTTTACTTTGTGGAGCCGGTATCCTATTACGCGGCTCTGGGGCTTTCCGGAACCTACTTAAGTTTCCTGTCGGGCAATATCGGCAATATGCGCGTGCCCTGCGCGGCTCTGGCCCTGGATGTGACGGATTCCACGCCGGGGACGATCCAGGCCGAGGTGGTCTCCACCATGGCCATCTGCGGATCCATCATCACGAACCTGATCGGCACCACTTCCGCGGTGATCATCGGCAGTGCGGTACTGGCGGTCCTGCCGGAGTTTATCGTGTCCGGACTTACCCAGTATGCCAGCTCGGCCATCTTTGGGGCGACCTTTGGAAATTTTGCCATCAAGTATCCGAAGGTGGCGGTGTTCGCCCTGGCGATTCCGGTGGCGCTGAAGCTGTTTACCCCGCTGGCGGCTGCCTGGGTGATCGTGATTACGGTATTCGGTACGCTGTTGATCGCCAGAGTCTTTTATAAGAAGGGCATGCTGGCATAAGAGCAGGGCGCAGAGACCAGGGGCATGCGGGTATGTCCGCCTGGTTCGCTGTCCTGGAAAACAATGTATATAATGGAGGAAAAGAACATGTGGGAACAATGCAAAGACCTGCAGGATGAACTGGTGGTCATGCGGCGCGAGCTTCATCAGATTCCGGAGACCGGAGGAGACCTGCCGCAGACGAAAGCCTATGTGGTTGAAAAGTTAATAGAGATGGGGATTCCTTTTGTGGAGAACCAGACGGACAGCGGCCTGGTGGCGGAGATCCGGGGAGGGAAGCCTGGAAAGACTCTGGCTCTCAGGGCGGACATGGACGCGCTTCCCATTACGGAAGAGAATGATGTTCCTTACAAATCCCGGCATGAGGGCCGGATGCACGCCTGCGGCCACGATACGCATATGACCATGCTTCTGGGCGCGGCAAAGGTGTTGAATGAGAATAAGGAGCAGCTTGCCGGTACGGTGAAATTTCTGTTCCAGACGGACGAGGAGTGCTCCGGCGGAGCCAGGAGGATGTGCGCGGAAGGGCGTCTGGACGGCGTGGACGCGGTGTTCGGAACCCATATCGGCACCATCATCTCCAAGGATATCCCGGCAGGTACGGTGATCTGCACTCCCGGGTGCTGTATGGCTTCCTTCGACCGGTTCGTGATCCGGGTAAAAGGTTTTGGGTGCCATGGCTCCACGCCGGAGAAGGGTGTGGACCCGGTCAATATTGCGGCGCATGTGGTCATCAATCTTCAGGAGATCCTGGCCAGGGAGATCGCTGCGGTGAAGCCGGCAGTTCTTACCATCGGCCATATCGAGGGTGGGTTCGCCTATAATGTGATCCCCTCGGAGGTCATGATCGAAGGAACGATCCGGGCCCTGGAGGAAGATGTGCGCCAGTATCTGGCAAAACGGATCGAGGAGATCGCTCAGAACACGGCCAGCACGTTTCGCGGCCAGGCGGAAGTGGAGATGGACTGGGGCGCGCCGCCGGTGGTCAATGATGCGGAAATGGCGAAGCTGGCTGCGGACTGCGCCAGGGAGATCGTGGGAGACAGCATGGTGATCGACCATGTGGACGCTCCCAACATGGGCGGAGAGGATTTCGCCTATTATCTGGAGCGCGTGCCGGGAGCGTTCATGTTCCTGAGTTCCGCCAACCCGGAAAAACATACGGACATTCCCCATCACAATCCCCGGTTCAACGTGGACGAGGATGTGTTCTGGATTGGCTCGGCCCTGTTTGTGAAGATTGCCGAGAGATACCTGGGCTCAGAGGGCTGACGGAAAGGACGGGAGGATTATGACGCCGATTTTGGTATTTGCCGCTTATGCGGTGGTGCTGGTTCTGGCCATGTATCTCTTCGTGTTTATCCCCAATAAGAAGAAGCAAAGAGAGCGGAAGGAACTGCACGCTTCCCTGGCTCCCGGCGACGTGGTGATCACCATGGGAGGGATCGTGGGGACGATCACGGAGGTGAACGGAGACTACGTCACTCTTCTTCTGGATAAAAACACGGGCGCGACGGCGGAGGTGGTGCTCTATGCTGTCACCCAGGTGAGAGAAAAAGGTTCCGGCAAAGAATTATAAAACATCATAGCGAATCACAGGAAAAACGGAAGGAATGAGGCCCGGCGAAGGTACGTTCCTTTCGTTTTTTTGCCTGTACGCTGCGTTTCGCAGAACCGTGAAAAATACCCGCAAAAATGTTGAAAAAGGATTTCTGAAATACTGAAAAAGGACTCCTTAAATTTCTCTTGACATTTCATGACTACTATTGTAGACTTTAATTGACTACAGAAGTAGTCAAATGATTATGCGGGCGATGGAAGTCCGGTATGGGCGCAAGGGCACAGAGCTTGGGGCGGTGTCGGTCTGTCCTGTAAGCCCTGCCCTGTAATATAGTTATGGAGGTGTCAAGATGGGAAAAAAATCAGTATCAGACGCGGAACTGGAGATATTGGAAGTATTGTGGGCAGCAGGGGAACCGCTGAATACGGCCCAGATCCGCAGTATGCTGGAGAAAAACAAATCCTGGGAACGGACCACAGTGCTGACCCTGATCCAAAGGCTTGTGAAAAAGGGTATGCTCCGTCAGGAAAAGAAAGAGGTCTATTATTATTGTCCGTCGGTGAGCCGTGAGGCTTATGTGAAAGAAGAGACGAAAAATTTTGTCAATAAGTTTTTCCATGGACGGAACGGGAATATGGCGGCGGCTCTGATGGCGGACGACGATCTGAGCCGGGAAGAGATCCAGGAACTCAGGGATTTCTTCAACAGCCGGTTCTGAAGGCGGAGGTGACAGGATGGAAAGGATGTTATTTTTTGAACTGCTCGCATTGTCCTGGATGGGAACGGTCCTGGGAGTGCTGCTTATGGCGCTGAGGCCCATGACCAGAAAGCTGTTCTCCTGGAAATGGCATTACTATCTCTGGGCGGTGGTCTTCCTGCGCCTGCTGCTGCCGGTGCATCTGGACGGGAGTTTCCTTCCGCTTCCCAGGCTCTGGAGTCCGGTGGGGATCTGGGAGGAGCAGCTGCAGGAAGAGACCGTGGCGGCCGGAGAAACACAGGAAACCGCCGGCGCGGGCCTGCAGGCGGCAGAAGACAGGATGGAGGGAAATGAAACGGCGGGAAGCGGAATGCCGGAAGCCGGAGCGGCGGAAGCTGCGGTGCAGAATACCCCGGCGGAAGCTGAGGCGCAGGATATGCCGTCAGAAGCCGGGGCGCAGTATCCCGGCGGCGCGGGGGCACAGGATACTTCGGCAGCGCCGGTCTCCTTCATCCGGGGGGCGTGTGTGGTATGGCTGTTCGGTGCGCTTCTATCCTTGCTTTTGAAGGGGAACGATTACCGGAATTTCGTCCGCTACGTGAAGGCAGACTGCATCCCTGTGGAAGATGATAGGATTCTGCGGCAGGCGGAGGCTGTCTCAGAAGAGCTCCATATCCGCAGATGGGTGGGGATCTATGTAAGCCCGCTGGTGGCCAGCCCGGCGCTGATTGGAATATTCAGTCCCTTTATCGTTCTGCCCAAGGGGGATTTGAGGCCGGAGGAGTCCGCATTGATCCTGCGGCATGAACTGACCCATTTAAAAAGAAAAGATATCTGGTACAAATGGCTGTTCCAGCTGGCCGCCTGCGTCCATTGGTTCAATCCCTTCGTGTACTGGTTCGGCAGACAGCTGGACAGAGACTGTGAACTGTCCTGTGACGAAAGCGTGGTAGGGGCACTGACGGCGGAACAGAGGCGAAATTATGGAAATATCCTGCTGGATACGGCGGAGCGCCATTTGAAGTTCCGCAGGAGCGTACTGTCCACCACTCTTCTGGAAGGGAAAAAGGATCTGAAACAGAGGCTTACATGGATTGCCGCATACCGGAAACGGGGAACTCTGGCAGTATGCCTGTCGGCGGCGGTCTTCGTATGTGTAACGGCTCTGGCCGCCTGCACGTCTCCGGAGGCTTCCCAGGAAAGCCGCGCAGAGATCGGGGCGTTGGAAACCTCCGGGAGTGCGCCGTCGAAAAGTGCCGAGAGTGCAGGCAGCGCGCCATCAGAAGAGTCTGAGGCCTCGGAGGGACTGGCTGTGGAAGACGCGGGGGAGGAAGGAGGCTTCCTTCAAAAATTTCTGGGCATCTTCGCCAGGAACAGTTGGATGGACAGTGTGCTGAACGACCCGTTCCAGGTGAGCGCCGGGGATGACGCATACTCCGTCTATGACGATGACGGGATGATAGCGGGGAAAGATACGGGCGACAGCCAGTGGCGAGCGTATTTTTACAGCCAGGGAGACGGCAGGATCGAGGCCGCGGCCTTTGCTTTCTGGGGATCGGATTCCATCCTGATTGTCCAGGCCGAAGAGCCGGTCACGATTACGGCGGAGGTTTCCTGGGAAGAACTGGAAGGAGATTTTAAGATTGTCCAGGTGAGCCCGGGCGGAAATGTGGAAACACTGAAGGAAGAGGGGAGCGAGGCCAGCGTGCCGATTACGCTGGAGGCCGGAAGAAATGTGGTCAAGATGGTGGGCCGGGAGGCCAGGCTGAAACAGCTTGGCGTCACGTTTAAGGGTCTGGAACAGCAGGGCATTTCCGCCGTCTATGACTCTGAGGAGGAGGAAGACTATGCCCGCCTTCCGGAACGGATCGAGAGCGGCGAGGCGCGCAAACAGGAATTTTTCGACGCGCTTCCGGCGCTGGATGAAGACGACGCTCTGCAGATCTTCCGCATGCTTCTGGAACGGAAGGAAGATCTGACGGACGGGGAACTGAGCGATGTGTTCATCTTCCTTGATGAGAAAAAGGCGGGAGATGTTCTGATGGACGCCATACAGAACGGCGGCTATCCCCATCCCATGCAGGGAACCATCATGTATCTGCTTCCCTGGCTGGATGATGGGACGGCGGCGGAACTGGTGGAGGAGCTGACGCAGGAGGAATACTCCTTCAATCTGCTGGAAGAGCTTTTATATTCCGTGGATGAGGATGCGGCGGAACGGTGCCTGGATCATTATTACGCCGTGGGTAACCGGCTGACCGACCGGCAGTACGAGAAGGTGGAACCGTACCTGAACACGCGTATGGAACGAATGCTGGATCAGTGGAAAGAAGAATAAGAATATGGCCCCGCGCCGCATGTCTGTGACTGTGCGACGCGGGGCTTTTGGCGCGTGGACCTGCCCGGACGCAAAAGTCCCTTGAAAAAGTTGCGGATTCTCCGAAAAGTCCCTTGAAAAAGTTGCGATTTTCCCGAAAAGTCCCTTGAAAAAGTTGCGATTTTCCTTAAAAGTCCCTTGAAAAAGTTTACGCATGAATTTTCGCGTCTCCCCATGTCTCATGTAAAGATCCCGTGCATATTTGCCGCTGATAACAGGTGGCCTTTTCCTGTATCAGATGTTATCATAGGCGTATCAACAGCAGGGAGGAAGAAAATTTATGAGTTTAGGAAACAGCCTGTTTCATGCCAGAAAAAAATGCGGTCTATCCCAGGAGGACGTGGCGGAGAAGCTGGGGGTAAGCCGGCAGACCGTTTCAAAATGGGAGACGGACGAGACCGTTCCCGATATCCGCCAGTCCAAACGGATGGCGGTGCTTTTCCACGTGTCCCTGGACGAACTGGTGGATTTTGACCTTGACGTACAGGAGATCCAGGAAGCGATTGACCGTACAAAGGAAGAGACGGAAGAAAAAATCGACTGGACCAGCGCCTGGGGCAAAAAATATCCCATTCTCCTCAAATACCAGGCGGAGGTCAATATCCCCAACTACGCCCGCAGGATCAATCTTATGCTGGACGAACTGAAGCGGGAATGTGATTATAACGAGCAGGACGCCATGCTGGTGCTCAAAGATATTTTGTATCAGGTCTGGAAACAGCGGAAGGAAAGGTAGTATCCCTTGTCGGGAAGAAAGGCGGCGCAGGAAACAGGGCGGCGGGAGCAGGTGTTAAACTTGCCCCGCCGCCCTGCCCGTTACCCCGCCCAACATGCAGGTCACTCCCGGAAAACGGCAGGTCAGTGGGAAAGGGATTGCGCCGGATGGCAAAGAGGCTTATACTATGCGAAAGACGGAAGAAAAGGAGGGGCAGGAGTGAAGATCCGAATGGAAGAAGACCCGTCCGCGGAAGATCTGGAGATCACGATCCGGTGCAGACAGACGAATGAGCAGGTGATCCGCATCCTGGAGATGCTGAGGATCGCGGACCGGAAGCTCACCGGACACAAAGACCAGCAGACCTATCTGCTGGATGTGAGCCAGATCCTCTATATTGATACGGTGGAGAAAAAGACGTTCCTCTATACGGAGGGGGAGGTCTTTGAGACGCCGCTGAGACTTTATGAGCTGGAGGAACGCCTGGAAAGCTGTGATTTTTTCCGGGCGTCCAAATCCCTGATCATCAATTTCAACCAGATCCAGTCCCTGAAGCCGGAATTTGGAGGGACCATGCAGGTGACCATGAGCAACGGGGAGCGGCTGACCGTATCCCGCCAGTATGCCAGGACGGTGAAAGAGAAGCTGGGATGCCTGTAGGAGAGGAGGAGAAACTGTGAGATTTGTCTGGAAATTATACCGGGCGCTGAAGCCGGTGTGCATCGGCGCGTCGTATCTGTTTACTGCCATAACGGTGCTGGCCCTGTCCGTGTACACGGCGTGCGGTCAGGTGGAGTTCCTTCCGGTATCCGCGGTCTGGATGCTCCTTTTATTTTCCCTGGGAAGCGCGGCGTTCCAGAAACTGCTCTTGGGTTCCCGCGTGTCGGAACGGTTCTGGTACCCCGCCAGGTTCGCCGCCTATCTCTGCCTCTGCGCGGCGCTGGCATACGGATGCCTGGGTGTGCTGGCGTCGGACAGGGCGCCCGTATTTGGAGAGACCGCGGCTATCCTCATCCTGGGGGCAGGAATCCTGTGCTGTGGCGGCCTGGAGCTTTTTAACCGGTATCGGATGCATATGTACAACACACTTCTGGAACAATATAAAAAGAGGAAGAAGATATGATACAAAAAATCCGCATGATTTTCAACCGGACGCAGAAAGTAAAATTTGTACTGTTGTTCTGCATGCTGTTCATAGGCTCTGTGCTGGAGCTGATGGGCGTGTCCCTGATCATGCCTTTTGTCCAGCTGGTCATGGACGGAAACGGATCAGACAACGAACTGCTGGAATGGTTCGGAAGGCTGGTGGGGGCAAATTCTCAGAGGGAGCTGCTGATCTGGATCGGTCTTCTGCTGATCGGTGTGTATCTGGTGAAAAACATCTATCTGCTCATAGCAAAATATATACAGTTAAAGTTCGTGTACAACAACCGACTGGAACTGTCGGGAAGGCTGATGCGAAGCTACATGCGGAAACCTTACCCGTTTCATCTGGAGAAAAATTCTTCGGAGATATTGAGAAGCGTGACTTCCGATGTGAACAATCTGTACGATATGGTCATGAACGTGATCGACCTGGTCTCCAACCTTCTGATCATTGTCATGCTGGCGGTCTATCTGCTGCTTACGGACGTGGCGATTACTCTGGTGGTGGCTGTGCTTCTTGGCTTTTGTTCCCTGTTTTACTTCGTCGTCATGCGGGGACGCACGCTGGATTACGGTAAGCAGAACCAGCTCTATAATGGAAAGATGATCCAGGCGGTGAACCAGGCGCTGGGAGGGATCAAGGAGATCAAGGTCCTGGCAAGGGAAAATTATTTTGTCCGCGCCTACGAAGAGAACGGAAGATACTATGCATCCAGCCTGAAGAAAAGCCAGTTCTACCGCAACGCGCCCAAATACCTGATCGAGACAGTGTGCGTCTGCGGCGTGCTGGCGACGATTCTGGTGAAATTGCAGGCGGGGGCTGACGTACAGGAGCTGGTTCCCCAGCTTTCCGTTTTCGCCATGGCTGCGTTCCGGCTGCTTCCGTCGGTGAACCAGGTGAATAACCTGTTAAACGGCATCCTGTTTTTGAAGCCGTCCATTGACCGGATCTATGAAGATTTGCAGGAGGCAGGGGCAAAGAAGAACGAAAGGCCGCCGGAGCTGGGGTATAAAAGGCTTCCGGCGGCGGATTCCATCCGGTTTGAGCATGTGACGTTCCGGTATCCGGGAACGGACAGGGAGATCCTGTCGGATCTGTCGGTAGAGCTTCCGCTGAAAGCATCCATCGGATTCGCGGGCAGTTCCGGAGCCGGAAAGACCACGTTCATGGATCTTCTGCTGGGCCTGCTGACGCCCGATCAGGGCCGGATCTGCTACGGGGACAGCGATATCCGGGAGTATCCGGACGCATGGGGACACAAGCTGGGGTATATCCCCCAGAGCATTTACCTGGCGGACGATACTATCCGGCGAAACGTGGCGTTCGGCATCCCCGACTCGGAGATCTCGGAGGCAAAAGTGCGCCGGGCGCTGGAAGAGGCGCAGCTTCTGGAATTTGTGGACGGTCTGGAGAGAGGACTGGATACGGTGATCGGAGAGTCCGGTGTGCGCCTGTCCGGCGGCCAGCGCCAGAGGATCGGCATCGCCAGGGCGCTCTATCAGGAGCCGGAGATCCTGGTGCTGGATGAGGCCACGTCCGCGCTGGACACGGAGACGGAGCAGGCGGTCATGGAAGCGGTGGAACGGTTCCGGGGGCGGTGCACGCTTCTGATGATCGCCCACAGGACCAGCACGCTGAAAAACTGCGATCAGATCTACCGTCTGGAGAACGGCAGGCTGGAAAAAAGTGATTGCAAAAGTTTATGCGGTGAGCTATAATATTTTCAGCGAAATATGCGACGGGGAGCTGGCTGAAGCCGGCTGAGAGGAGACTGACTGGTCTCGACCCAGAACCTGATTTGGATAATGCCAACGTAGGGAGAGATACCGGGATGGGACTGGGAACGCCGTTGGCGTTCCCTTTTTTCGCGGGCAGGTCCGCGCTGCGTCGGATAGGAGAGGCGCGCGGCCCGCCGCGGGCGAAGCCCTGTGAAGCGGGGCGCCTTTATGCACTGGCATCCATCAGGTGGGAAGGAGTATGAAAAATGAAGACAGATGATGGGACAAGAAAACTGGCCCTGGCGGGCGTGCTTACCGCGGTGGCGGTCGTAGGGAGCATGCTCGGCTTTCCGGTGGCGGGCAGCAAATGCGCTCCGGTTCAGCACATGGTCAATATTCTGGCGGCTGTGACGATGGGACCCTGGTGGAGCGTGGGGATCGCTTTTCTGGCGAGCCTGTTAAGGAACCTTCTGGGGCTGGGAAGCCTGATGGCTTTTCCCGGCAGTATGGTGGGAGCCCTGTGCTGCGGGCTGATGTACAAGGCAGTGAAAAAGCTCGCGCCCACCTGTGTTGCGGAGGCGCTGGGCACCGGGATCCTGGGCGGCCTGGCCGCGTATCCGGTGGCAAAATTCCTCATGGGGGCCGAGCCGGTGGGGCTGTTTGTCTATGTGGTTCCGTTCCTGATCTCCACAGTGGCGGGAAGCATCCTTGCTTTCGCGCTGGTGACGGCGCTGGAGAAAGGCGGGGTATTCCGTCAGCTTCCGGGAGCGCAGCGGTAGGATGGAGCGGAGGAAGATACTGGCCGCGCTCCATCACGCGGCTCCAAGGATACACTGTCTGACCAATCCGGTGACCATGCAGGATGTGGCGAATATCCTGCTGGCCTGTGGGGGAAGCGCCATCATGGCCCAGGATCCGCGGGAGGCGGAAGAGATCTCCGCCCTGTGCCACGGGACACTGCTCAATACAGGGGTCCCGGATCAGGAGAAATGGAGATCCTGCATCCTGGCCGGGAAAAAAGCCGGCGAACTGGGACGTCCGGTGGTTCTGGACCCGGTGGGAGCAGGCTCCAGCCGTTTCCGCAGGGAAGGAATACACGAACTGTTAAGCCAGGTGAAGCCTTCTATTATCCGCTGCAATCAGGGAGAAGCCTATACGCTTCTGCACCTGCACAGAGGCATATCGGGAGGTGTGGAGAGCGGCGTGACACTGGATGAGGAGAGCCAGATGAGGCTCTCTGCGGAGCTGGCCGGGGCGTACGGCTGTACGGCGCTGGTCAGCGGCAGCAAGGACGCCGTATCTGACGGGACGCGCACAGAGCTGCTGGGCGGAGGAGACGGACGCATAGCCAGGATCACCGGCGGCGGATGTATGCTGAGCGCCCTCTGCGCCCTGTTCGCGGCGGCAGGGGTACCTGCGTATGAGGCGGCGCGGGAGGCAGCGAAGATCTGGAAGGAAAGCTCGGATTCTGCCGGAAAGCGCGCGGACGCCGCCGGAGAAGGGATGGGGAGTTTTCACAGGTATTTATTTGACGAGGCGGACAGGATCTGCCGCGGAGAGGAGACAGGATGAAAATAGAAGCGGAAGCGCTCCGGCTGTACGCGGTATCGGACCGGAGCTGGCTGAAAGAAGGAGAGAGCCTTGCGGGCGTGTTGGAGGAGATGCTGGAGGCGGGCGTGACCTGCGTCCAGCTTCGGGAGAAAGAACTGGATGACAGCGCTTTTCTGGCGGAGGCCAGGGAACTGGCCGGGCTCTGCAGGAGATATGGGGTCCCGCTGATCATCAACGACCGTCCGGACATCGCGAAGGAGGCGGGAGCCGACGGCGTCCATGTGGGGCTGTCGGATATGGGCATCGAGAAAGCCAGGGCGTATCTGGGAGATGGATTTATCATCGGAGGGAGCGCCCATAATGTGCAGGAGGCACTGGCCGCGCAGGCCGCGGGAGCCGACTACATCGGCTGCGGGGCAGTGTTCGGCAGCAGCACGAAAAAAGACGCCACGAACCTGGCCCTGAAAGAACTGAAGGCTATCTGCGGCGCGGTATCGATTCCGGCGGTGGCCATCGGCGGGATCAGCCTGGACAATGTTCAAAGTCTGAAGGGGAGCGGGATCGCGGGAGTGGCCGTGATCAGCGGGCTTTTCGCGGCGGAGGACAAGCAGGAAGCGGTCCGGGGATTTTTAAGCATGGAGATACAGGAGGACAGGCAATGAAGACAGCATTGACAATCGCCGGGAGCGATTCCAGCGGAGGAGCAGGCATCCAGGCGGATATCAAGACGATGACCGCCCACGGCGTATACGCCATGAGCGCGGTGACGGCCCTGACCGCCCAGAATACCACCGGCGTGTATGGGATTATGGAGGCGGATCCGGAGTTTCTGGCAAACCAGTTGGACTGCATCTTCACCGACATCCGCCCGGACGCGGTGAAAATCGGGATGCTGTCCTCGGAGGAGATCATCCGAACGGTGGCCTTGAAGCTCCGGCAGTATGAGGCCGCGCATGTGGTGCTGGACCCGGTGATGGTGTCCACCAGCGGGTCCCGTCTGATCCGGGAGGAGGCGGTGGAGACCATGAGAGAGATGCTTTTCCCTCTGGCGGAGATCATCACGCCCAATGTGCCGGAGACGGAAGCGCTCACCGGAGCCAGAATAAGGAATACGGAGGATATGGAACGGGCGGCAAAGGCGCTTCAGGCGGCCTGCGGCTGCGCGGTGCTGTGCAAAGGCGGCCACCGGGTCAACGACGCCAACGACCTGCTGTGCATGGATGGAGAACTGCACTGGTTTCTGGGAAAACGGGTGGACAATCCCAACACCCACGGGACCGGCTGTACCCTGTCCAGCGCCATTGCCAGCAACCTGGCCCTGGGGCACAGCCTGGAGGACTCTGTGCGCAGGGCGAAAGAGTATCTGACCGGCGCGCTGGAGGCAGGGCTGGATCTGGGAAAAGGCTCGGGCCCGGTGAACCATATGTACAGATTTTTTGAGAAGGACACGGAATAAACTGCGGATAACGCGGGCGATTTACTTTTATAAAACAGGAAAAGGAGAATGAGGATGGAACAGTATACCACACAGATGGACGCGGCAAGAAAAGGGATTGCCACAAAAGAGATGAAGATCGTAGCGGAGAAGGAGAAGATGCCGCTTCAGGATCTGATGAAGCTGGTGGCGGAAGGAAAGGTGGCGATCTGCGCCAACAAACGCCATACCTGCCTGGACCCGGAGGGAGTGGGCAGCATGCTCCGCACCAAGATCAACGTGAACCTGGGCGTATCCAGAGACTGCAAAGATTATAACATTGAGATGGAAAAGGTCATGAGCGCCGTAAAACTGGGAGCAGAGGCCATCATGGACCTGTCCAGCCACGGCAATACCCAGCCTTTCCGGCAGAAGCTGACAAACGAGTGCCCGGCCATGATCGGCACGGTACCGGTCTATGACAGCGTGATCCATTATCAGAGGGATCTGGCCACGCTGACCGCCAAGGATTTCATCGATGTGGTGCGCCTCCATGCAGAGGACGGCGTGGACTTCGTCACCCTGCACTGCGGAATCACGAGAAAGACCATCGACCAGATCCGCAAACATAAGAGAAAAATGAACATCGTCAGCCGAGGAGGCAGCCTGGTATTTGCGTGGATGAGCATGACCGGGGAGGAGAATCCGTTCTATGAATATTTTGACGAGATCCTGGATATCTGCGAACAGTACGATGTGACCATTTCCCTGGGCGACGCCTGCCGTCCCGGATGTCTGGCCGACGCCACGGATGTGTGCCAGATCGAGGAACTGGTGCGATTAGGGGAACTGACCAAGCGCGCCTGGGATCACAACGTGCAGGTGATGGTGGAAGGCCCGGGCCATGTGCCGCTGAACCAGGTGGCGGCCAATATGGAGGTGCAGAAGAGCATCTGCATGGGCGCTCCGTTCTATGTGCTGGGGCCGCTGGTGACGGATATCGCACCCGGCTATGACCACATCACCGGAGCTATCGGCGGAGCGGTGGCGGCCATGAACGGTGCCGCGTTCCTGTGCTATGTGACGCCGGCGGAGCATCTGGCCCTTCCCAATGTGGACGATGTGAAACAGGGCATCATCGCCTCCAAGATCGCGGCCCATGCGGCGGATATCGCAAAAGGGGTTCCGGGCGCGAGAGACATCGACGACAGGATGGCGGACGCGCGCCGCAGGCTGGACTGGGACGGACAGTTTGCCTGCGCCCTTGATCCGGAGACGGCAAAGGCCATCCGGGACAGCAGAAGCCCGGAGGACGACCACAGCGACACCTGCAGTATGTGCGGGAAATTCTGCGCGGTGCGCAGCATGAACAAGGCGCTGGCGGGAGAGTATATTGATATTCTGTAAAACAGAAATATAGAGGAAAAAGAGGGAATCCCTCAAGCCGGTTCAGGGCTTTTGGGGTTCCCTCTTTTTATGGCGGCGCCTCACGGCACCGAATATGAATGATGTATGGTTTTACTGTTTCTTATACAGAATCCTCACAGAGTTCAGCACGCACAGCATGGCCACGCCGGTATCCGCAAAGACGGCCATCCACATGGAAGCGAAGCCGCACAGACCCAGGATCATGACGATGATTTTAATGGCCAGCGCGAATACAATATTCTGCCAGGAGATCTTGACGGCGGTTTTGGCGATGCCGAGAGCCTGGGGAACGGCCACCATACTGGAGGTCATGAAGACCACGTCGGCGGCTTCGATGGCCGCGTCCGCTCCGCTTCCCATGGCCGCACCCACATCTGCGCCCGCCAGTACCGGCGCGTCGTTGATGCCGTCGCCCACAAACATGACGGATCCATGTTTTTGGCGCAGTTCCTGCAGGATGCTCAGTTTATCCTGGGGCATGAGCCTTGCATGCACTTCGTCGATGCCGGTCTGGGAGGCCACCGCCCTGGCGGCGTTTTCCGCGTCTCCGGTGAGCATGGCAGTGCGGATATTCAGCTTCTTGAGAGCCTGCACCGCCTGACGGGCGTCGGATTTCACCGTGTCAGAAATGACCAGGCATCCGGAATATATGCCTTCTGCGGCGACCAGGACTTCTGTGCCGAAATCTTCGCTTTTGTATTCTGAAAGTTTCACCAAATGGTGTTCCATCAGCTTTCTGTTCCCCACCAGAACCGCTCTGCCGTTGATAACGGCCAGGATGCCTTCTCCTGCGATCTCTTTCAGGGTAGAGGGCTTCTGAAGCTCCAGTCCCTGTTCTTTGGCGGCAGTCACAATGCTGTGGGCAATGGGGTGGGTGGAAAACTGTTCACAGCTGGCAGCCAGACGGAGCAGTTCTTTTTCGGATAAATCCGCCGCCGGCATTGTTTTCTGCAGTACGAAATTTCCTTCTGTGACGGTGCCGGTTTTATCCATAACCACCGCTTTCATACCAGACATCATCTCCAGAGCCACGCCGCCTTTAAACAGGATGCCTTTCTTAGAACCGGCGCCGATTCCGGAGAAAAAGGCCAGCGGTACGCTGAGTACCAGAGCGCAGGGACAGCTCATGACAAGGAAAGTCATGGCGGTGTAGACCCAGTAATTCCAGTCTCCCCCGGCGAGGAGGGGCGGGAGCAGGGCGGTGCCCAGGGCGAGTAGAACCACCACCGGCGTGTAGATCCTTGCAAAACGGGTGATAAAGCGGTCCACTTTAGGTTTGCTGGCGGCGGCATTTTCCACAGAATCCAGGATGCGGGTCACCATGGATTCCTCCAACGGTTTGGTGACGCGCAGCTTTAACTGGCCGGAGGTATTCACACAGCCGGACAGGACTTCGTCCCCTGCCGACGCGTGGATCGGAACCGGTTCGCCGGTGATGGGTGAGGTGTCGATGCGGCTCTCGCCTTCTATTACGATGCCGTCCAGGGGAATCCGATCGCCGGGACGCACCAGCAGTACATCGCCTGGTACAGCGTCTTCCGCCGGGATGACCTGGATTTCGCTGTTGTTTGCCAGGTTGACGGTCTCCGGACGCAGATCCACCGCGTCCATGATCTGGGAACGGCTTTTGGCGACGGCTTTTTCCTCAAAAAATTCTCCGATTCGATAAAAAAGCATGACGCCCACCGCTTCGGGATATTCCTGAATGGCGAAAGCGCCCAGGGTGGCGAGGCTCATCAAAAAGTTTTCATCAAAAATCTGTCCTTTGATCAGATTCCGGAGCGCAGTCAGCACCACTTTGCCTCCAAGAACTGCGTATGCAGCAACAAATATGGCAAGGAGCGGCGCTCCTGCAAAGCCTGTGTGCTCCAGGATCTCTCCCAGAATAAAAAGGATGGCGCCGGTGCCGATGCACAGGACGTTTTTCTTTTCTTCTGCCGCAGCATCCGTCTTCTGTTCGGATTTTTTCCGGCCGGAGGGAGAAGTCTCTTTTTCCCTGACAACAACTTCCGGCTCGATGGAGGAACAGATCTCCTGGATTTTGGAAAGCAGTCCGTTGTAATGGCTGGCGGTGAGCCGGAGCTGTTTTGTGGCAAAGGTGATGGATGCCTCGGTGACCTCCGGAAGCTCGTTGATACGTTTCTCCATCTTGGCAGCGCAGTTGGCACAGCCAAGATTCTCCAGAATATAAATTTTCCTTCCCTTTTTCCCGTTAACAGACACAGAAGCCTGTTCCTGTCCGTGAGAGTATTCATGCCCGTCATGCTCATGATGATGCGCATGTCCGCATCCGCAGGAATCGTCATGTTCATGGTGATGCTCATGTCCGCATCCGCAGGAATCATCGTGTTCATGATGATGCGCATGTCCGCATCCGCAGACATCGCTGTGTTCAGGGGTGAGTTTTTCAATGGCGCTCATAACAATCCTCCTTTGAAGTCTATGATTCGGATGCGCCCGGTGTTCAGGACGCATTTAAGATAAAACATTTGAACATATATTCATATGATTACAATAACACAACTGAAAGGAAGATGCAACTGATTTTATGAGATATTTGAAAAAGAATGCTCCGCATTTCAGAAGCCTTAAAAACCGCCTGATTTCAGAGGAATGCCGGACAGCTTTGACAGGTGGGCAAGCCCTTCGGTGGCGATGGAGACGATACTCTCCACATGGATAAAATCCACGCAGTTTCTGCGGAACAGAAGGTTGGACTGGGCAGGGAATTCGTCGTCGCCGTCCCAGAAAAAGAACTGCACCGGGATGCAGTCAAAGGCATCCAGCTGATAGCCCAGGTCGGAAACTGCGAGTTTTTGTCCGCCCAGGGCTAAAAAGGCGCGTTCCAGTTCTGGAAGATGCCCGGAAAATGTTCTGGAAAATACCTGGATGACAGAACGCTGAAAGGCAGGCGCAAAAGGGGACGCGTCCTTCAGGCTGCGGAAAGGGACCCAGTCGTCCTGCGAGGATACACGGCCAGTACAGTACCACAGCAGTGTGTAAATATTCAGCCTGGTGAACAGGGAGATGGGCTCCTCCGGCGCCCCGTCCAGACGGCAGATGGTTCCGTCCTGAAGGCTTACGCCGTATCTGTGGTGATAGTGCGACAGCGTAAGATAAGAGCCTTCCAGACGAAGCTCGGGAAGTTTTTTCATCAGTTCCGCCGTGTCAAGCTGGAGCATGCGCTTCTGCCAGTCGGCGCATAGCAGTTCATAATTGTCTGTTGTATGCTTTTCCATAAATACGGCCTCCAAAGTTTTTCTATATTGTATCAGGACGGAAAAAAGAACGCCAGACCTTTTACGAAAGGCGGCGCCATATATTTTGCGGAGGACTTCGTCACATATGAGTATAAAAGGATTCGATATTTGCGGGCGTGGAAAGCTTCCCTGCATACGCATGTCGTATTTTGGCATAAAAAAAGCCTCTCACAGCCGCAGTATCCGACAAGGATTTTAAGGCCCCCTGCCTATAATGGGGATTACCATATGAGAGAGGGTGGCAAGTGTACTACGAAGTATATGCGGATGTGCTGTTCGTAAAAAATCTCTGGATGGATCTGCTGCTGCTTTTCATCACGGCCTGGGCGAATCGTACGCCGGTCCGGGTGGGGAGGATACTGGCGGCGGCCGTTCTGGGCGGCCTGGGCGCCTGCGCGCTTACCATAGCGTCGCCCGGGCTTACCGGAGCCGGGTATTTTCTGGGAACTCTGGCTCTGGCCGCAGGGATGACGAAGACGGCGTATCCGGGACGGGAACATCTGGGAGAGAGGATATTGTCCGTATATCTGGAAGGGATGATGCTGGGGGGCATGATTCGGTATCTGGAGCAGTTCCATTCGCTGGCCGGCGTCTGGTTCCTTGTGGCCAGCAGCGTGTCCGCAGGGCTGATTCTGGCGGGAGAGCGTTTTTTAAAATACAGGAAACGGCGTCAGTCCCTGACCTGCAGGGTAACTCTGAGGCACGGGCGAAGCAGGGCAAAGCTGGATGCTCTGTATGACACAGGGAACAGCCTCAGGGATCCTGTTTCGGGAAAACCGGTGAGCATTCTGGAGGAAGAGCGGCTGCAGGAACTTCTGGAACAGTCCGGTCTTGAAAATCTTCCCCGGGTCATTCCTTACCGGACCATTTCCCAGAGGGGGATTTTGTACGCCTATGTCCTGGAGGAGATGGAGGTTGAAGGCCCTGACGGCAGCCGGATCCTGAAAAAACCGCTCCTGGCAGGCATGCCGGAGGGAAAAGGGCAGTACCCCATGATACTTCACCGTGACTTGCTTTCCTCATAGAGGAGGCATTATGATTATCAAGGTTACGATTCCACATCAGATTCAGCTGAAGGTCGCTCCGCGTTTTAAGAGCATGTTCTTCTCCCAGAAGGGGGAGATTCATTATATCGGGGGCGCGGAGATCCTGCCGCCGCCGCTCAACGCGGAGGAGGAGACGAAAGCGATTCTGGGCCTGGAGACGGAACAGGAGCAGCAGGCAAAGGCAACGTTGATCGAGCATAATCTGCGGCTGGTTGTATACATAGCAAAAAAATTCGACAATACCGGGGTGGGCGTGGAGGATCTGATCTCCATCGGCACCATAGGACTGATCAAGGCCATCAACACATTTAAAAGAAATAAAAACATCAAGCTGGCCACTTATGCGTCCCGCTGCATCGAAAATGAGATTCTTATGTATCTGAGACGGAACAGCAAGCTTCGGATGGAGGTATCCATTGACGAACCGCTGAATGTGGACTGGGACGGCAATGAACTTCTGCTGTCGGATATCCTGGGGACGGACGAGGATATTATCTACCGGGATCTGGAGAATGAGGTGGAACGTAAACTTTTGAAAAAAGCGCTGTCCAAACTTTCCAGAAGAGAGAAGACGATCATCGAGCTGAGATTCGGCCTGAACCATCCTGCGGGCAAGGAGATGACGCAGAAAGAAGTGGCGGATCTTCTGGGGATCTCCCAGTCGTACATTTCCCGGCTGGAAAAGAAGATCATCGGGAGGCTGAAAAAAGAGATTGTAAAATACGAGTAAAGGTTTGCGGCTATCTATTTCAGATAGCCGCGCATGGTTTTCAGGGCGTTTTTTTCCAGGCGGCTGACCTGCGCCTGGGAGATATGGATCTCTTCCGCCACTTCCATCTGGGTTTTTCCCTCGAAAAAGCGGAGATTGATGATATGGTTTTCTCTGGGGGACAGCCGCTTCATGGCTTCGGAGAGAGACAGGTTCTCCACCCAGTTTTCTTCCTTGTTTTTCCGGTCGCTGATCTGATCCATCACATAGAGAGTGTCGCCGCCCTCAGTATAGACCGGGTCGTACAGGCTGACGGGGCTCTGGATGGCGTCCAGGGCGTAGACGATCTCTTCCTTGGGGATGCCCACGGCTTCGGCGATCTCCTGGATTGTGGGTTCCCGGGAATTATCTTTTAAAAGCTTCTCTTTGGCGTAGATGGCTTTGTACGCGGTGTCCCGAAGGGAGCGGCTGACCCGGATGCTGTTGTTGTCCCTGAGGTACCGGCGGATCTCTCCCACGATCATGGGGACTGCGTAGGTGCTGAATTTCACATCCATGGTGCAGTCGAAATTGTCGATGGCTTTCATTAGTCCGATGCAGCCGATCTGGAAGAGATCGTCCGCGTTTTCGCTGCTGGAGGCGAAGCGTTTGATGACGCTGAGCACCAGCCGCAGGTTCCCTTTGATGTACAGCTCCCTGGCTTCCCGGTCCCCTTTTTGAATCCGTTCAAAGAGCATTTCTTTTTCTTCATTGGTAAGAAGCGGGAGTTTCGACGTATTGACTCCGCAGATTTCTACCTTGTTCAAAATCATTGCTTCCCTCCTGCTGCTTCACATTTAATAAAAGCATTTCCCAAAAACCTTCGGTTATGCAGAGAGAAACTAAATATTCAATGCCAGATTTTTCTTTGAGTGAGAACATCTTCCGCACAGATTTCCACCAGGATAATGTCGGGGCCGATCTGGCAGATTTTATTCCAGGGAATGACGTACTCCTGGTCCGGGCCTAAAAAGCCGCACAGGCGGAACGGGCCGGGAACCACGATGGAACAGATCCTCCCGCTGCATTCGTCAAAGATCAGGTCACAGACCTTTCCCAGCCTTTTGCAGTCGCACCGGTTGATCACATCCTTCTGTTTCAATTCACAAAAACGAACCTGGTTCTTCATTGCGTTGCCTTTTTTCCTAAATGTATGCAGGGACAGGACGGATTCATGAAAGAGAATGTTGGATTGACAGGAAAATTGTTCCTGTTATATACTAAAAGCATTGAGAAGGAGGACCAGTTATGAGGTGTCCATTTTGCGGAAAAGATAATACGAGGGTGATCGATTCCAGGCCGGCGGAGGACGGGAGCGCGATCCGCCGCAGGCGGGAATGCGACGCGTGCAGGAAGCGTTTTACTACCTATGAAAAGGTGGAGATGATCCCCCTGATTGTGATAAAAAAAGACAATAACCGGGAGACGTACGACCGTTCCAAGATCGAAGGGGGCGTGATCCGCGCCTGCCATAAGCGGCCCATCTCCGCGGATCAGATCCGAACCATGATCGACGAAGTGGAGGCGGCGATTTTTAAGAAAGAAGAAAGAGAGATCTCCAGCGGCGAGATCGGAGAACTGGTGATGGAGAAGCTGAAGGATCTGGATTCCGTGGCCTATGTGCGTTTTGCGTCCGTCTACCGGGAATTCAAGGACGTGAATACGTTCATGGATGAACTGAAAAAGATGCTGGGTTAGAGGACGATATATGAATAATATTATTTTGATCGGTTTTATGGGCGCGGGGAAGACTACGGCGGGAAAGCTCCTTGCCCAGGAGAGCGGGATGGATTTTGTGGATACGGACGACCGGATCACGGCCTGGCAGGGGCGGAGCATCCCGGATATATTTGCGGAGCATGGCGAAGGCTTTTTTCGTGACCTGGAGACGGAGCTTTTAAAAATGATGCAGGAGGATACCTCCCATGCCGTAATCTCCGTGGGGGGCGGCATGCCGGTAAGGGCAGAGAACCGGGAGTTTTTGCGTTCTTTAGGCTGCGTAGTCTATCTGACCGCAGAAAAGGAGACGATCCTGGGAAGGGTGAAAAGTGACGGGAGCCGGCCCATGCTGGCCGGGGACAGCCTGGAACGGAGAGTGGAGCGCCTGATGGAAGAGAGGGAGAACTGCTACCGCCAGGCGGCTCACCTTTGCGTGCGCACGGACAGGAGAAGTGTGCGCCAGGTGGTGCAGATCATCCGCCAGGAGACGCGCAGGTATCTGGACATTGATCCGGCGATTGAAAAAAATGGTTGAAATAATACCCGTTCTATTATAAAATAGTATAAAGTGTGAGGATTGCGCGTTTCTCACGCAACGTAAGGAGGAAGAACAGAATGATTTCAGCAGGAGATTTTAGAAACGGCATTACTTTGGAGATCGATGGAAATGTCTATCAGATTTTGGAATTCCAGCATGTGAAACCCGGAAAGGGAGCAGCTTTCGTAAGAACGAAACTGAAAAATATCATCAACGGCGGTGTGGTTGAGAAGACGTTCCGCCCCACGGAGAAGTTCCCGGCGGCGCGTATCGACCGCGTGGACATGCAGTACCTGTACAGTGACGGGGATCTGTTCCATTTCATGAACACGGAGACCTTCGACCAGATCGCGCTGAACGCAGACGATATCGGAGACGCCCTGAAGTTCGTGAAAGAGAACGAGATGGTGAAGATCTGTTCCTACAACGGCAACGTGTTCGCAGTAGAGCCGCCGCTGTTTGTGGAACTGGAGATCACGGATACGGAGCCGGGCTTCAAGGGAGATACGGCGACCGGAGCGACCAAGCCTGCTACGGTTGAGACCGGAGCGACGGTGAACGTGCCGCTGTTTGTGGAGCAGGGAGATAAGATCAAGATCGATACCAGAACCGGAGAGTATCTGTCCCGCGTTTAATGAAAACTGAATGATTTCAAAGACAAAAAGCTCGGATGCGTTGAAAATCCGGGCTTTTTCCATTTGTGCAATTTCACTGAAAAGGGACAAAAATCATGCTATTGGTAACACGTTGGCAACAGGTTGGCAACACTTTTATGTCATTTTATTTATTTCTTTTCTCAATTCTTCTATTGTGATGTGGGTATAAACTTTCTGCGTAATGTTTCCAGGGGTATGTCCTACAATTTTTTTCAGACAAAGATCATCAAGCTTAAATGAGTGAGCTCTGGTAATGAAAGTATGTCTGGTGTCGTGCATTTTATGATTACTTCCGAGCGCCTGGTTAATTTTTTTCAGGTTTCTGGCAACGAAATTATTGTATGTAATGACATATCCGCCGTCATTAATGATGAGCCCTTTTGAACTATTCTTTTCTCCGGTCATATAGAACCGCCGGACGAAATCATATATTTTATCGTGAATTGGCACATAGCGGATGCTGGATCGGTTTTTAGCAAGAGCCTCCGGGACATAGATCCATTTTTCTTCCAGATTACAGTTTTCACGGTTGTTTTTAAGCAGCTCATTGACTCTCAGGCCGGAATAAAGAAGGATTAGTAATATTTGGACTTCCCATTTCTCAGACATATCCCAAAGTTTTTTGATCTCATCTTCACTGAATATTTCACGGTCAATAACAGGCTCTGAATATTCGATTTTGATGAAGTCAGTATAATCGCGATTGACCAGATCGTTTTGTACAGCGTATTCAAACACAGTATGCATGACGGTTCGTATATTCTTTTTGGTAGAACTACCATGCGGGCATGCGTCAATAATATCCTGTAATGCGGCGGTCTTGATATCTTTGATCTTCATGTCCATAATTGGAGTGCAGTATTTGAGTGCAGACTCCCTGGAAATTTTTGCGGATTCGGAAAGCTGCTGATAATATTTTTCCTGTTTCCAGCGATTATAAATCTGCCCGAAAGTGATGCCGGCATCGCGTATGTTGAAAGGATTATTATTGTACTCTGCCAACGCGGCCAGAGCTTCTTTCCTGGTTGCATAGTAGCCGAGAATTGCCCGTTTAACTTTGTATCCGTCTATTTGTTCATCATAGACGACACCGTCGCATATCCTGACCATGTACGGCTTACGGCGGTTTCCAGATAGTTTGGAGATGCTTCCATATTTGTTTGGCAGTTTCATATTGTACCTCCTTCAAAAATGGGTATAAAAATAACAGCCAGCCGGAATTGACATTCCGCTTGCGTTGGCTGTCCGAAGATGATACAATATCTTTGTTGGAGGGATTGCATCATCCTTCGGGGATGTAATCTGAGATCGGCTCTCTGTTGGCGCAGGGGGTCGATTTTTTATTTTTACTCCGAATAAATTATTGTTGAATTGATGAATATTTCATAGTTGTCATATGATACAGCTTCCCAATTAGCGTTCATTGGCGGTGCGAAGCTAACCGAAGCAGTTTCTCCACAGGTCCAGATAAACTCAGAAGTATAACCAACAGCTTCACTTCCGGAAAAGTATACGCACATGAGATCAATTTCATCCAGAGTATTTCCGGTGTTATTGGTTAGCATTGCAGTAACTCCGCCATCAGATCCGGGATTTGATTTCACATCTATTTGATTCTGAAGATTCTCAACGGAAAAATTTGTGCTCGCATCTTCAACAGTGTAGGAGACATCAAACGAGTCAAAAGCGACATAATTGTAATCTGCATCAAGGGGACCCTGGAATGCCAGAGATCCGGTCCCGTTTTTGGCGCAGTCCCATAAGATTGCAGTTTCAGAAGATAGCATATTCCCAGAGGAATCATAATAGGTGATGTTCCCGTGGATAGTCACATCTTCATCATTGTTGTTTTCAAACGTGGAAACAACTCCTGTTTCAAAGCCATATTCATGAAATGAAATATTCTCCATCAATTCATTGGAGGTAGTTTCTGATCCTGATAAACTTTCAGATGCTTCCTGTAATGAATCTGTATTTATTGTATCTATAATTTCATTTGTTGTTTCGTTTATAAAATTGACTTCAACAAAGAGATCGTCAGAATCTACTCCAGTGAAAGCCTGATAATACATTCCGGCTATTTCAAGACTTAGGGCATAAAGAGTGTCCCATGAGGTGTATGCCTCTGGATCAACGATGACATTGAATACAGATAAGTCATCATTGTAGGAAATTTCGGTGAAGGAGGCCACGTAAGAATCGCTTTCTTGATCGGTTAATTCTTGGAATCCTTCATCCAATGAAGCTTTTAATTCGTCTAAGAATTTTTGATGCGTGGATTTTGACATCTTATAAGTGACAGATCCATCATCGTTTATTGTATATTCCAGATCTGGATAAGCATCTTTATCAATTTCAAGACTTTCCTCATTGGCCCCTTCTTCGCCGTACATGGACGCTGGAATTGTAATTTCCACCGAAAGAATGTTTTTGTCTACAGAAATTGATTCGTTGCTTCCGTCGGCTGTGTCGCTGGAGGCATTACTTTCGGAACCAGTATTTGTACTGGTACTTTGCCCGCCGCATCCAGAGATCATGGAAATGCCTACTATCGCACATAATAACAGGTGAAATGCTTTGCTTTTCATTTAACCCCTCCCTTTGAAGCGAATACATTACAGCATTCGTGAATCTATAATATCCCAATAGGGCTATTATCCGTAATATTCTGGATAATCTGTTACTTCGCAAATAGATCCATACATAGATGAAAAATGGGTGGACAGGAATTGTGCCCGTTCTTCCATTTCCTCCCGGCGCCTGCGTTGCCGAGCGGTCTCTTTGCGCCTTGGTTCTGGAATAGGAGCTGGAGCCGGAGAAGCTATAGGAATTTTTGGTTCCGGCGGGAAGAACCAATCGCCAATTTTTTCATCATGATCAGTCCATCCTATTCCCCTTTGGCACTGAACTTCTGAAAGAATCCTGTTGGCGGCAGCATATGATACTTCAAATTGATCGTGGATATCATCTGCTGTCCGACAGCCGGTTCGTATGATCGCTATGCGCGGAGCCAGTATGTAGCTGGCAAAATAGTCGGCTTCCTGCTCATTTTCTATAGATTCTTCTTTATGGCCTAATATGTAATGCCCTAACTCATGCATGAGAGAAAAGCGGATTCTTTTATTGTGTGCCTGCTGATTGTAACAAATAACATCCTGATACCGGAAGGCATCATCAGAATATTTCTTGCACATCTCATATAGTCGTCGGTTAGATGCCAGGAGTTGCGCGTAAGTATAAATTCTGAAATTGTAATGCCGCAGTATCTTGAAACAGTCAATAGGGAAACTGCGTACTTCACATGCCATGTATACGGCTAATGTCTTCTCAGCTATGAAATTGTAGTCCAAACAAATCACATCCCAATATGATTATTTTAAATCGGACAATAGTTTGATCAATTCCAGCTTTTCTTCAGCGCTAAGGTTTTTACCATTTCTGGCAATTAGTTTTTGGATATCTTCATATGTGGGCTGAAGAGTAGTACTCTTTTCTCCCTTTGCCATGTTGTTCAAATCCTCTACGGTAATACCAAGATGCTCGCAAATAATGATGATGTTATCAACACTAGCGCGTCCTACACCATTTTTAATTATCCCATAAAGTGTGGTGTAGGGAATACCGCATTTGGTAGCAAAAGATTTTAAATTGTATCCATGTTCCTTAATTAGAGCTTCAAGAATTTTAGCTTTCTCCATTTCCTCATCCTTTGCCATTTCCTCAAGATCTTCAATTTTGATCCCCAGATTTTTGCAAATAGTGATGATATTGTCTACGCTTGCACGTCCAACTCCTTTTTTCAGGATTGTATAAAGCGTGCTTTCTGGAATCCCACATTTTAAAGCGAAAGAACGAACGGAATATCCATTTTCTTTGATGAGTCTTTCTAGTATTCTGGCTTTTTCCATTTCTCCACCTCTTTTTCTATACTGACATTATATACGAAAAAACGCACAAAGTAAATAAAAAGTTTGCGTTAATCCGTAAAAATGTGGAAATCCGCAAATTTTGTATTGACATATTGCGGTAATCCGAGTATAGTTTAATCAAGATTTGCGGAGTACCGCAAATAAGAAAAGAGGTGAAGAGATGTATAAGCGTTTGATTCAGGCGATGAAGAGTAAAAATGTTACCACAACACAGATTGCAAATTTGCTCGGATGCAGGATTGCTACCGTAAGCGACAAAATCAATGGATCAGTGGAATGTGGTTTTTCATTTAGCGAGGCTTCCAAAATTAAGAAAGTCTTTTTCCCTGAATATGACATTGAATACTTATTTGAGAAAGACAACAAATAATCAAACATATGTTCGATAAAAACAATATATCACAAACATATGTTCTGGTCAATGGTAAAAGGAAGGAGGTAAGCTATGACGGAAGACCAGGTGAGAGATGAAAACATGCTGGCAGATAGGATTGCGCGAAAAATCTTAGGAAATGTCTGCCCAACATTTCCGCCAGGTAATGTTCCAGTAAAAATAGCGGCAAAAGTATTTGGTAAATCCGAGACATGGGTTAGGAATGGGATTCGCACAGGATTGCTCCCTATTGGCGTTGTAACAGCGTCTGATCAGCAAATGAATGCCAATGTATATATAAGTCCTAAGCTTTTATGGGAATTTACCGGATATGTCTGGGAGGGAAAAAGTTAATGAACGCGCTTATGTTGCTGGTTGGTTTCTTCCTGATGTCAGCGGACAGTATCCCGGTTATCGTGATCGGATTGTTGCTCATGATTGCGGCCGCATGTCGGGAAGGAGCATTTTACCAAAAGAAAAAGTCCTGCCGCCGCCAAGCTAAACAGGACAAATTCAAATAACTACAGCTTTATTGTAAAGCAGATCGAGAGGAAAAGCAATATGCAGATTAAATTGAAAAACTTGCATCTGGAGAATTTTAAAGGAATCCAGAACATGACCGTGGATTTTGCGGACAAAACGAACATCTATGGAGCAAATGCTACGGGAAAAACTACGATATTCGACGGCTTTACCTGGCTCCTGTTCGGGAAGGACAGTGCAGGGAATGAGAAGTTTGATATTCGCCCGCTGGATGCAGAAGGGAAGTGCATCGACAATGTGGAAATTAAGGTGACAGCGATTCTGGATGCCGACGGCGTGGAGGTAGAGCTTTCCAAAATCCAGAAACAGAATTGGGTCAAGAAGCGGGGGGCAGACACGGCAGTTCTGCAGGGAAATGTCAATACTTTTGAGATCGACGGATATCCGAAACGGGAAAGCGATTATAAGGCATACATAAGTCAGATGATCCCGGAGGATTTGTTCAAAATACTGACTTCCCCTCAGTATTTTGCCGGAATGGATTGGCGCAAACAGAGGGCGACTCTTATGAAACTGGCCGGTGAGAGTTCCGACGTGGAAATTGCCGGAGATGACCCGGAGTTCTCAAAATTGCTCCCTGAATTGGAGAAAGCTCCGTCTACGGATGACATCCGCAAAAAATATACCAAGGCATTGTCAGAGTGGAAGAAACGGCAGGCTGAATTGCCGGCAAGGATAGATGAAGTTTCCCGCCAACTCGTCAATATTGATGTGGCGGAATTGGAACTTTATAAGAACCATCTTATCCAGAAGATCTCCGAGACAGAACGGGCCATGGATGAATGCGCAGGTACTTATAAGGAGTACCAGAAGCGATTTGAGGAAGCAGCGGCTTTCCGGAAAGAAGTAGAAGCGTACAGAAAGAAAGCCGAGGATAAGGCCGAAGCACAGAGAACGGGAATCCGGGAGAAAATCCGGAGTTGTGATTCTACGATCAAGGCCGCTCACCAGGAGATAAAATTTGCTCGTCTGGAAGAAGAGCGATTGGATCGCCGGATCAACAGTCACCAAGAAGAGAAGCTCTCTCTTCAGAATGAATGGAAGGCAAAGAAAGCGCAGAAATATCCGGATTATGTACCGGTTCCTGATTTGAGTCAGGATGCACTGACTTGTCCGATATGCCATCGTGAGTTCCAGGACGACAGGAGAGAGCAGATCATTCGGGATCATGAGGCGCTCTGCCTGAAACATAAAGAAGACTATGAGAAAGGTCTGGATGCCTTTGAACAGGATAAGAAAAAGAGCCTTACGGCCATTGAGGAAAAGGGAAATGCTGTAGTGGCGGTCATTCGGGAGCTGAAAAGCGAACTGGAGCAGGTTCGGAAACAGATCGCAGAGCATGAAGAAAATATTCGTGAGGCGGAGCTGGAAAAATCTGATCTCGAAAAGATTATGTCACAAATTCCGGTGGATGACGGTTTGAGTGACGACCAGGTGTTTGCCGAAATGCAGGGACGTTTGATCAAGATGGAGGAAGCGCTTTCGAGCATGGACAGCGGCACAGATGGCAGAAATCTGATGAAGGTCCGGCTCGCTGGTCTGCGGGAGGAACTGTCTGAGACTGAACGGAAAATTGCAAGTTCTGATAATTCCCGCGTTGAAGCGAGGATTGAGGAATTACAGGAAGAACATCGTGAAGTAGGCCAGAAAGTCGCAGATCAGGAACAGATGCTGTATCTGCTGGATCGGTTCACAATGAGGAAGATGCAGAGAATATCGGAGACGATTAACAGTAAATTTAACACAGTGTCCTGGAAGCTGTTTGATATTCAGATCAACGGCGGGGTAAAAGAGTGCTGTGAGTGTACGGTGAATGGAGTTCCGTATTCCGCCTTGAATAGCGGGCACAGAATCGTGGCCGGGCTGGATATCATCAGAACCTTGTCACAGCTCCACGGAGCTTCTGCGCCGATCTTTATTGATAACGCAGAAAGCATCAACGAATTTAACCTTCCTGAGATGGCGCCGCAGATGATATGCCTGTCCGTATCCGAAGATAGAGATTTGAAAGTGGAGGTGGAGTGAGTGAAATTTTTAAAAGCAAAATTTTTGAAACAGGATAAGCCGTTTGGCCGGTCATATACATATCGTACTGAGGACGATGTACAGCCTGGAGATATTGTTACTGATGCCAGGGGTTCAAAGCTGGTGGTAGTGGATGAGGCCGTTGATATGGCGTGGGTGGAGGCCTACGGCGCTGATAAAGTGGCGCAGGTAAGAAAATATATTGATTCAGATGACTTGGGAAGGGCAGGAGGAAGCAGAGATGGCAGATGAGAAAAAAGAAGTTGCAAAGGTTTCTGAGTATACCACGGCAATCAGCCAGTGGAGTAATGAACTTACCGGACTTGTGTCCAGGGATTTTGAGGCATGCGGGGTTCAGTTCGACGAGTATTCTAAACAGTGCGCTATGGCGGCGATGACCAATATCTTTCAGCTGGTAAAAGACAGCGATAAGGTCAAAGATCTGAACGGTTTGGATTCGTCCAATCTCCGGGAGATCATCGGACGTGTTGCCAGCCTGAAGCTGAATGCCAATGCGGTGCCGCGGGAGATATATTTCCAGCTTCGTACCAAAAAAGTCGGGGATGATTATCTGCATGTGGTGGAAATGGGGATCGAAGGCGACGGAAATGATGCGCTGCTCCGCAATTTTGGAGTGGGCATTGATACCGTGTATCCGTGCTGGATGGTAAAAGAGGGGGATGAATTTATTTACCCCAAACATAAGGGCGTAGAAATGACCCCGCCGGAATGGGTGGAGAAAGGGGAGTCATCCAGGGTTATCCATGTGGTATATCCGGTGAAACTGAAAGACGGCACATTCCAGTTCTTAATCGCGGAGCGGGACAGTGTAAAGACAAATCTTTTTGCCCATATCCGGAATAATCTGATGAATGAGACTTTCGGGATCGTCAGCGGAAAGAAATCGAACGGCAAAGAACGTACCAGGTACGATGCAACGCCGGAGGAGAAGAAAAAAATTGCCGAGAAAAAAGAGGAAATTTATGAGGCGTTAAGAAACTGCGGAACCGTAGAGGATATGCTGGCCTGCAAAGAAGCCAGACCGTATATCAGCGCGGCATGGCTGGATACTCCTGAGTCGATGATCGTCCGGAAGATGCGGAACAATGCGATAAAAAAATATCCGAAGGAGTATAATCCGCTGGCATCACGCTCCCTGCTCCAGATGGACGAGACTTACCAGCAGGCGCAGGAAGATATCCGGGAGGATGCAAACAGCGAAGACTTTATTGACGCTGATGGGGTCGAGATTACAGATGCAGAGCCAAAGCCGGAGTCGGAAGATGTGAAAGCTCCGTTTTAAGGAGGAATGCATGAAACTCAGGGTATTAGGATCAGGATCAGACGGGAATTGTTATGTGCTGGAAAATGAGAAGGAAGCATTGATCATTGAAGCTGGCATCCCGTTTATGGAAGTAAAAAAGGCGCTGAATTTCAATGTGATGAAGATTGTGGGAGTGGCTGTCAGCCATTCCCATGGGGATCATGCAAGATACGTCCAGGAATATGAGAAAGCCGGAATTCCCGTCTTTAAGCCATACGCCCAGGAAAAAATTATGACATTCCCGAAAAGCCGGTTCAGGATACAGGTCTTTGATTCGGTGCATGATGTGCCGTGTTACGGGTTTTTCATCCGGCATCCAGAGATGGGAGCCCTGATCTATGCCAGCGATACAGAATATATCAAATGGCGCTTTCATGGAGTGGATCATATTCTTGTGGAGGCTAATTATTCGGAAGAGTATATGAGCCAGATAGACCCGAATTACGTTCATGTGATGCGCGGCCACATGAGCATCGAGACGGTGTGTGGATTCCTGGAGGCAAACAATCATCCGGGGCTGAAGAATATTGTGTTGTGTCATCTGAGCGCCCGGAATGCTGATGCGGGAGAATTTATCCGAAAAGCCGGAAAGATTGTCTCCTGCCCGGTATATGCAGCCGAGAAGGGGCTGGAAATAGATTTATAGACGCAACACCACAACAACAATTTTGACCGGTCAAATTTATATAAAGCAACACTTAAACCAACGTTTTTATGAAAGGAAACAGCATGTTTGAAATCAATTTGGATGATTTAGCCGGCGGCGAGCTGGGAGAGCAGTTTCAGGCTGCGGCGCAGAAGGTGGTGGAGAACCTCCTTGATCCGAATACGCCGTATAAAAATAAGCGCGGCATCACAATCAAACTGACCTTTGAGCAGACTGAGCAGAGGAATGATGTGACCGTGGGCGTCCAGGTGGAGACGAAACTGTCCCCGCGCAGTCCGATCAAGACGCAGATGGCGATTGGTAAGGATCTGAGGACGAAAGAACTCTTCGTGGAAGAGTACGGAAAAGGTATCAGAGGACAGATAAAGATGGACGATTACCCGAAAGACAAGGATGGTAACATCCGTATTGAGGGACAGGTGGCAGACCCGGAGACGGGAGAAATTTTAAATTAAAAGAAAGAAGAGGTAAGAATGATGGCAGGAATTATCAAAGAAGCATTGCAGTGGATCGTGGAGTCCCAGCAGCCGAAGATTGTGGAGCATGGCCTTTGGAGCTACACCGATGAAAAACTCCAGAGGCTGGATGAAAGCTTAAGGGCGGAAGCGCTTGGAATGACTACCCTCTCCGGCCTGGTGGATTACATCAGGTCGAACGTGGATTTGATAGAAGGGGATATGCTGGTGCATGTGGTATCGCCCACGGAGGTCCGTCTGATTTCCCCGTTGGATCTGGATCGGGAACGGGAGTGCCTGGTGAGAGCCAAAGCAGAACTTCCGGGGATCACATATGGGAAATTTGTGGATGCAGAGGCGTTCCTGATCAGTCTGCGCTCCAATTTCCTTCAGAACGAAGGGGCGGAAGCGCTGCTCCGGTTTGCAGGTACTATCGAGAGCGGAACGCTGGCTACATACGGGGACGACGGCGTTTCTCAGACCGCCACAGTGAAGAAAGGGATCGCCGGGAAGGAGACCGCGCTGGTGCCGAATCCGGTTAAACTGCGCCCGTACCGCACTTTTGTTGAGGTGACCCAGCCGGAATCGGAATTTGTCTTCCGTATGAAAGATTATGACGGTGGAGTATACTGTGCCATCTTTGAGGCGGACGGCGGCGCCTGGAAGCGTGAGGCGATGAAGAACATCAGGAATCACCTGGAGGTAGAGCTGGAAGATTTCCCGAATTTTGTAGTGATTTCATAAAGAGAACATTTGTGCCCTGCCTGCGGGCGGGGTACAGAAAGGAAAGACATGAATAAAGTAGTTTTAATGGGACGTTTGACCAGAGATCCGGAAGTCCGTTATTCCAACGGAGAGAAGGCGACCGCGGTGGCCAGGTTTACGCTGGCGGTAGACCGGCGATTTAAGCGGGATGGTGATCAGAATGCAGACTTCATCAGCTGTGTGGCGTTTGGAAAGAGCGCGGAGTTTATTGAGAAGTATTTCCGCCAGGGTATGCGTGTGACGATCTGCGGCCATATCCAGACCGGAAGCTATACGAACCGGGACGGACAGAAGGTATACACCACAGACGTGGTGGTGGAGGAGCAGGAGTTCGCGGAGAGCAAGGCGGCATCCGAAGAAAAACGGAACAAGGGCGGAGGCCAGAGCGCCCAGACGTCTGGACCGGCAACGGCAGCCGGTGACGGCTTCATGAAGATCCCGGATGGGATCGACGAAGAACTACCGTTTAATTGACAGGAGGATAAGCATATGCAAAAGGTATTGCCGTCAGAACAGATCGCAGGGTTTCTGGATTTCTTGCAGGAATGCCAGTCTATATATAAAACCAATATCCAGGAAGTCTGGAAATACGATAAACGCCAGCAGGACCAGCTCCATGACCTGGAATTTGCGACGAATTACAAAGAACGGTGCCGGGTAGGGACAAGGGTACACAATGAACGGCTTGCGAGGCGTGCCTGCAAAGATCAGGCCAAGATGACCGAGGAGATTGCAAAGTTCTGCTCAGATAAGCAGAATAAGCAGTTCTTGGAAAAGCTGAAGGGCCTTGTTGAGCGTCAGCAGCGGGCGGAAGAGTATCTGACTGGAGAAAGGTATTACAAAAGGAGAGGGGGCGAGGACGAATGCTGATTGTAGAAGATAAAGGGCAGCAGGAAGGCAAACATGAAATAAAGCACCGTTGGTTTGACTGCCATGAAGTAGAACTGCTGAAGGCTCCGCTTCC
>CALWLW010000025.1 GCA_944381625.1 uncultured Lachnoclostridium sp. | reverse complement strand
GCCCTGTGCAATACAGGATTCAATCCTCATCAGTTGCGTAGCCACAATTTTGTCTAACTTTTTGGGGTCAGATCACTGCGGGGCGGCCTTTTTGTTTACTGGAATTCTTTTCTCAATACTTCCTTCGGAGGCTCGATCTCATTTGCCAGGGTATGTTCTGTGAGTTCTGACAGAAGCCTGAGTTTTTTATTCAGCAGCGGCCTCATACAATTGGGCACATGCTCCTGATGAGCCCGGTGTATGGCCACGCATTCTTTGCAGTTCCCGTGATAACGGCAGGCTTTCCGGCACGGACAATGATCCTTGTCCTGGTATTCTCTGCGGAATTCCGCCGCAAATTCCTCCTGCAGCCGCAGGCCCTCCGCCCGGTTGCCTTTGTGGAATTCTTTCATAGCTTCGATTTCTTTCGGATTGTTTTCGATGATCATACGCTTTTCCTCTTATAGTCTTCTCCCCAGTCCTGCAGAGCGTCCAGAACCGGTTTCAGGCTCATTCCCAGATCTGTCAGGCTGTATTCCACCCTGGGCGGCACCTCCGGATAAACCTTCCTGTTCACAAGGCCATTTTCTTCCATATCCCGCAGCTGCGCGGTCAGTACCTTCTGCGAAACGCTTCCGAGGGATTTTTTCAATTCTCCAAATCGCTTCGTCCCCGGCATCAGGTCTCTTAATATGAGCACCTTCCACTTATCTCCGATCAGCATAAGCGTGGTCTCCACCGAGCAGGCCGGCAGGTTCTTGATCTCCTGCATATTTCTCATTCCTCTCCATCGCCGCTTTGGGAAAGCCGCCGCGGAAAATGTATTCACGAAATTTCTTTACAAGGCTATTATAATCTTCAGGAAAGAGAAATGCAATTTCAAATCTGCCCTGGCATAAAAATAAAACGTTTCCGCGCAAAACAGCCCTCACCGCCGGTATATCTGCTGTCCGTCCTTCACAGTCTCCTCCACCCAGATATCCCGGAGCCGGTCCGGCGGGACGCACAGCGGGTTATCGGAAAGGATCACAAAATCCGCCCGTCTTCCCGGCGCGATGCTTCCCTTTTTATTTTCCTCAAAATACTGATACGCCGCGTTTACGGTCACTGCTTTCAATGCCTCCCGCACAGAGATCCTCTGCTCCGGCCCCAGGACACGGCCGTTTTTCGTGAACCGGTTCACCGCGCACCATACGGTCTCCAGCATGTCCGGCTGAATCACCGGCGAATCCTGGTGCAGGGTAAAGGGAAGCCCGCAGGACAGCGCCGACGACGCCGCGCTGATCTGGGAGGCTCTCTCTATTCCCAGATTCTTCACGTGGACATCTCCCCAGTACCAGGTATGCGCGGCAAAAAAAGAAGCGATCACTCCCAGCGCTTTCGCCCTGGGCATCTGATCTGCGCGCAGGAACTGGCTGTGGATCATCACCGGCCGGAGCCGTTTCAATTCCAGGTCTGTCCTCTCCGCTTTTTCCAGGCAATCCAGGAACTGTTCCGCCGCCGCGTCGCCATTGCAGTGGGCAAGGATCTGCATTTTCCTCCTTCCGGCTTCCTCCAGAGCCTCCAGCACCTCCTCATCCTTCATCGTACCGTATCCCCGGTACGCATCTTCCCCCGCGTAGGGTTCCGTCATCCATGCCGTCCGCCCCTGGGGCGAACCGTCCAGAAAGATCTTGATCCCTCCGAGCCTCACATGGCCGGGCGCCTTTTCTCCCGCTCCCTTTATCTCCCGCTCCGCCTCCGCCAGCGTCTCCAGATCCGGATATGCGATCAGATCCAGCTTCAGTATATCCGCGTCCAGCAGCATACGGTACAGCGGAAGCATCTGTTTCACCAGCATGCCCTCCTGCATGGTGGTGACGCCAAAAGACGCATACAGTCCCTGGGCTTTTTGATATGCATTCAGAATCTCTCGGGAATCGGGCATGGGAATCTGTTTTGCCGCCATAAAATACGCGTTTTCTTCCAGATAACCGGTCAGGCCGTTTTCATCCCTTCCAATCCGTCCCCCTGCCGGCTCTTTCGTATCCGGCGCAATCCCTGCCCGTTCCAGGGCCATCCGGTTGAAGAGTCCGGAATGTCCGGATTTATGATGGACAGCCAGCGCGTATCCCGGTGCCAGTCCCTGTATCGCTTCCCTGCTCAGGTGCCGCCCTCCCGGCAGCTGATTATGGTCATAATCCCTTGCCTGAATCCATGATCCCGGACGGATTTTCCCTCTGTCTATAAAATCCTGTATCCGTCTGCGTATCTCCTCCTCAGACTCCGCCCCTTCCAGGGAAACCTGCAGAAAACCCATGGCCGTCTGGGTGAAATGCCCATGAGCATCCACAAAGCCGGGAAGCATCGTCCGTCCCTTCAAATCCACAGGCACCGCGTCCGTTCTCTGACGCTTCATCTCTTCCAGGCTCCCCACCTTTATAATCTTCCCATCCTCCGTCAGCACTCCTTCCGCCGAAGCCGGCGTTCCCATCGTCAGGATGGGACCTCCGTAGTATAATTTCTTCATTTATTTACCCTCTGCTTTTTCGTTTTCTTCTATAAAGAGTACCCAGAGAGCAGGATTTCCATTACAATTTTATAATGACCATCCTGCCGGAAGTCTGTTATAATGAGCGCAAAGTGCTCATTATAACAGCGCACATATATAAAGGAGGGATTTCCCATGAATTCGGAAAATCTGCAGAAAATTATCATGCTCAGGCATCTTCTTCATACATACCCGGAATTATCCATGCAGGAGGTTCATACCCGCGGCGTCCTGATGGATTTCCTCCGTACGCATACCGGTCTGGAGATCCATGACCGGGGACGCTGGTTCTACGCACGGTATGCGGCGTCTGACCCCAATGCTCCCACGATTGCCTTCCGCGCCGATATGGACGCGCTCCCCATCCCGGAGGGCGAAAGCGTGCCTTCTGAGCATGCTTCCCGCCATCCGGGGATCAGCCATAAATGCGGGCACGACGGCCACTGCGCCGCGCTTGCGGGATTTGCCCTGGAAGTATGGCAGACCCGTCCCCAGATTAACGTCTGTTTTATCTTCCAGCACGCGGAAGAAACCGGGCAGGGCGGCGCTGAATGTGCCGAAGAACTTTCTTCCATGGGCTGTACGGCGGTCTATGCCTTCCACAATCTCAGCGGCTACCCGGAGAACAGCATCATCCTTCGAGACGGGCTGTCCCAGTGCGCTTCCCGCGGGCTTACCTTTCATTTTCAGGGGCAGGCCTCCCACGCCAGCCAGCCGGAGGACGGCCGCAGTCCCGCCGCCGCAATCGCGCGGCTGGTTCTGTACAGTCAGGAAACACCTGCTCCCGGAATATTTGCGGATATGGTGCTGTGCACCCCCGTCCACATCTGCATGGGGGACAGGGATTTCGGCATCTCTCCCGGCAGCGGCGAAGTTTCCTTTACCATCCGGGCCAATCGGGAAGCCGACCTGGACTTTCTGGAAGATCTCCTGACAAAAAAAGCCGCCGGGCTTGCGGCCCAAAGCGGATTGTCCATGGAATCTTCGGTCACAGACCCCTTCCCCGAAACCAGGAACCACAGCGGCCCGGTGCGCTCCATCCTGAGCGCGGCCGAGCGTCTTGGAAAACAGGTGATCCAGATGCCGGAGCCCTGGCGCGCCTCCGAGGATTTCGGCTACTATACGAAAAAATGTCCCGGAGCCATCTTCTACATAGGAAACGGGGCGCATTACGCGCCCCTGCATACGGTTCCTTATGATTTTAACGACGGGATTCTGGAAACCGCCGTGGATATGTATCTTGAATTATTGCAGGAGTACCTCTGACTGGCGGACAGCGTCAGTCTGCCGCACCCCGGTCAGTCTGCGGCGTTCCCGGTCAGTTCATAGTAGAAGATATACTGCTGCATCACACCCTGGAACCCCCGGTATCTCCTGTTGGGGAAGCCCCTGCGGTAATGCCGTTCCATGGCCTGCCGGATATGCGTATCCACCGGGAAGGCTTCCAGATGGTGCAGGGCAAAGAGGCAGATACAGTCCGCCACCTTGCCGCCCACTCCATACAGATTCATGAGTTCTTCTCTGGCTTTTTTATACGGCATCCGGGAAACGGCCTCCAGGTCTATCTCTTTTGACACCGCGCTCCGGGCCGTCCGGACCACATATTTGCTCCGGTAGCCCAGATTGCACGCCTTCAGCGCGTCCTCCGGAAGTCCTGCCAGCGCCTCCGGCTGTGGAAACCCATAGTAGGTCTCTCCCCAGGGGCTTTCATGGGCGCTCCCGTATTCTGTGCAGATATTTTCGATACAGCGGCGGATCCTCCCAATATGGTTCTGCTGGGAGATCAGGAAGGATACGATGGTCTCCCACAGATCCTGCCGGAGAATGCGGATGCCGCTTCCTCTGGCCGCTGCGGTTATCAGATAACTGTCCCGCGGATTGATCTTCTCTATGTAAGCACCGTAATCCTGATCCAGATCGAAATACGGTTTCCAGAAATCCTCAAATTCCCCTTCACCGCAGTCAAACTCGCAGATCTCTCCCTCCTGTACGATCCTCACACAGCGGTCCCCGGCCGGTACGGTAAAATGGCCGGGCTCAGTCTCCCTCATACGGAAGCACTGGCCGGACGCGCAGATCTGGGAAAGGTCAAAATTCGGTATTTGTACTCTTATCATCCGTTTATCAACTCCGCCACCGCTTTTGCCAGCGCCCCGTGCGCCTCCTGATCCAGGTGGACGCAGTCCGCGGCGCTCGCCCGGATCACTCTGGACGCGTCCAGATACCGGTAATTCCCCCGCGCGGCTATCTTTTTATACTCTTCCGCCAGAGCCAGGGACTTGCGAATGGAATCCCGGTCAAAGGCATATCCCCACACGGATTCTTCCACAGACGCTCCCAGCGGAGCCGGGGCGATCAACAGCACCTTTTCCGGCGCGCCCAGGATTCCCGCGGCACGTTCTGCCAGCCGTTCCAGTCCGGCGGCAAGCTCCAGCGGCGACGCTCCGTATTCTGTTTTGCAGTCGTTGGTTCCCAGCATCACGATCAGCAGGTCCGCCGGGCGGTTCCTTTCCAGCGCGCCGCGGATACAGTCCAGTCCGCAGATATCCGGGTTCCCTTCCTCCCGGAACAGGATCGTCCGGCCGCAGGCTCCCTCCTCCGCCACCCGGTATCCGTCGCCCAACAGCGCCTGCAGGCGTCCCGGCCAGCGCTCCCGGCGGCCAAAGCGCCCGCTTCCGTCCGGCTTGTAACCGAACGTATTGGAATCCCCAAAACAAATGACAGTCTTTCTCAGGTCTTTTTCCACATGCTTCTCCTTATATTAATGGCCGCAGCTGTGTCCGCCGCATCCGTGGTCGCCGCAGTTTCCTTCGTGATGATGCTCGCCGTGATGATCGCAGGTGGCGTCCTCCTGATACGTCAGTTCCCCTTTTAACAGGGCAGCCACTGCGTCGTCCGCGCTGCCTGTGCATCCTGCATACAGCTGGATTCCCGCTTCCGCCAGGGCGTTCCTGGCCCCGCCGCCGATGCCTCCGCAGATCAGCGCGTCCACCTGATGCTCCTGCAGGAAGCCGGCCAGCGCGCCATGGCCGCTCCCATTGGTATCCACTACCTTCGAAGACAGGATCTTCCCGTCCTCCGCATCATAGATCTTAAACTGCTCCGTATGTCCGAAATGCTGAAAAATCTCTCCGTTTTCATAAGTAACGCCAATCTTCATCGTCTTATCTCCTTCCATCCGGGGACCCTGCGGTATTTCCCGGCAATGCCGCCTGCGGCACCGCCCGCCTTCCCGGCAGAGCGTATAACTTCCCCCGCCGATCTGAAGCTCCAGCCCCTGTACCAGACACCTGGCCAGCTTGCGCCGGGCTTCCTGATAGATGGCCTGCACCGTGGTCCGGGCCACCTCCATCTGCTCCGCGCACTGCTCCTGGGTCAGGCCCTCCAGATCCATCAGCCGGATACATTCGTATTCGTCCAATGTCATGGACACGAACGTCCCAGCCAAATCTCCTTCCCTGTCTATGGGTCCAAAACAGGTACGGGCAGGACGGGCGCACACCCTCCGTCTCTTGCATGGTCTTGGCATACCGATCCCTCCATCTCTTTATAAGATGATTATACCTCGTTTATGACATATGTCAATAACTTTTCATCGGAACTCTTTCGGCCGACGCCTGCCAGGATACATTTGCTCTTATCATGAAAAGCTCATATAATAGAATCAGATCGCGCCGCAGACACACGGAACATCCAGCCGCCGGGATATCGGCGTCGCGGCGGCCTGCTCCCCGCCTGTCGGCGCCCGCAGGAACGAATATCAGGAGGTACTTCCCATGAACACCATGACAACCTTTACCGGCAAACGTTTCGATCCCATCCGGATCACCCCGGACGATATCTGTCTGGAGGACATCGCCCATGCGCTGAGCCTGTCCTGCCGGGGCGGCGGGCATCTGAAATATTTCTATTCCGTAGCCCAGCATTCGCTGAACTGCGCCGCCGAGGCAAGGGCAAGGGGCTGGTCTGAAAGGCTCCAGCTGGCCTGCCTCCTTCACGACGCCAGCGAAGCGTACCTGTCGGACATTATCCGTCCCATCAAAGGACGGCTGACCAATTATCTGGAAATTGAAGCTGCGGTTATGGAGAAAATCCTGGACAAATTCGGCCTCTCCGGCCTTACGGAAGAAGAAAACAGAAAATGGAAACAGATCGACGACGAAGTCCTGTACTATGAATTGAGCAGGCTTTTGCCGGACGGACAGGATCTGCCCGCGCCCAGGCTCTCTGCCCAGCCTGACATCGCCGAAAGAGACTGGCGGAAGGTCAAAACGGAATTTATGGCCGCGGCGCGTGCGCTGGCCGCCAGTTGAGGCGGCACTTGTACCGCCCCGCTGCTGAAGCGGCTTAAGGGCCGCCTCAGTGCCGTACGGCAAAATAAGTCGCCAGAATATCCTTCATATGCTGGTACCGTCTGGCGTAAGAATTCTCCACACGGATCAGTTCCATATCATGAGCCTTGCAGATGGATTGTTTTTTCCGGTCCCGCAGTCTTACCGCTTCCTCTTCAAAATGCTCTTTCCCATCCAGTTCGATAACCAGAACCGGATATTTCTGGTCTCCACGCTGCTCATATACCACGAAATCAAATCTTCCCGAATAAAAAAGATCGCTGTAATTCACATTGTTCTGAAACACCTGGGACACCGCCACCTCTCTTTCCACAGAAAACCGGTTCTGGGACAGCCACAGATTGTCCAGAGCATGATTCAGTGTCGTCAGAAACGCTTCCTCCGTGGCGGTGCTGAAAGGCTTTACGCCCAGCGCCCTGGAATGTACCTCTTTCGGCGACACCTGCGACTGGCCGTTCGTCTGTACATACCGGATCAGATCATACAGATCGTCTTCGCTGCCTTCCCGGTGCAGCCGTTCCACATTCCTGGTATTTGACAAAATAATCAGACGGTCCCTGGCCCGCGACACCGCCACATTGATCAATTCTCTGTTGTTTTTCAGCCATTCATAAGTACCCGCATGGGTTTCATCCGTCAGCGCTGTGGAAAACAGCACCACGTCCTTTTCATCTCCCTGGAACGCATGGACAGTACCGCAGGACACGTGCGTCAGCCTGTTTTCCTTCAGACGTTCTTCGATTGCCTGTCTCTGGTTGACAAACGGGGTGATGACCCCGATGCTTTGATCCCTGTGCATACTCGCATATCGGATAATCGCGTCCACCTCCGCCGGAGCCGTATTCTTGCGGTTCGTCGTTCCGTCCTTTACGTCCACATATACCAGAGGGTGTTCCTCTCTCTCCGGAGACCGGATCAGGAGTTTGGAGTTATAATATTTTTTATTGTTAAATTCTATAATCCTGGGACTGCAGCGGTAATGATACCTTAACAGCACCTCGTCGCTGACCGGGTCGCATGCCAGATAAGTTTTATATATGGAATTTTTCCGGTAATCATATTCCTCCGGCACCATATACTTCCTGCGAAGCCGCTCATTGGACGCTTCATCCAGCAAGATCACCGGATTTAACTGCTGGGGATCACCCACCAGCATCAGTTTCCTTCCCCGGACAATCGGCGTAAGGGAGACCGCCGTGTTGCACTGGCTCGCCTCGTCCATGATTACCATATCAAAGCTGGGTTCAGGCGCTCCCAGACGGTGCGCAGAAATACAGGTGGTGGCTATTACTGGAAAAATCTTCTGAAACCGTCTCAGATTCTCCGTGCTGGTCAAATAACCTGCGAATGCCTCCGCCTGCTCCCGCTCGTCCTCCATATACAGAATGTCTTTCAGCTTTTCATTCTGCGTTTCTCCTATACGCCGGATATATTGAACCGAAATATAATAGAGATATTTGTAAAGCTCTTCCTCGTCGTCGGTCAGGAGCCCCCATGCTTCCTCATCCGTAACGGTTCCGGCCTTTTCCATGCGGCGTTCCACCCGGTTTAGCTGACGGCCCTTCAAATCCGCCTCAAACGGCAGCTGCTGCGCGGACAGTCCATGCTGTTCATGATATTCCAAAAGACGGCCAATGGCCTCTTTGCGCTCTTTTAAATCCAGCAGCTCCTCATATCTGCGCAGAAGCCCGGACAGCCGCTTGGCCCGCTCTGCCCGTCCGTCCCGTTTCCTTTCCAGCGTAGACGCATAGACTGTGATCTTTTCCGTACTTTCATATAATTCCCGCATCCGTTTCAAGGCTTCTTTCACCTTTTCCTGGTTCCCCAGCCGGATAACCGGAAACGGAATCCGCCTCCCCCGGTATTCCAGACGCTCCAGCTTTTCCACCACTCCATCGATGGGATGATTATTATATGAAGCCAGAAGCACCGTTCTCTCATTAAAAAAAGCGGTCAGAACCGTATTGAGGATCGTATTGGTCTTCCCTGTCCCCGGCGGTCCCTGGATATAGGCTACCGGATATTTCATGGCGTTGTGTATGGCAAGAAGCTGGTCAAGGTTCAGCCTGCGGTTCAGCAATGCGAAAGGTACCGGCCGGCTCCCGCGGGGCCGGTCCAGCAGTTCCCCGAAAAATGCTTTCACCGGGACTGTCACCTCTCCTTTGCGGTACATCTCCAGGATCCCGTTATATTCTTTGTGCAGATCCAGCGGCAGATCCAGCCCCAGCCCAATCAGATAGGGCAGATCATCCACCTGCGGCCTGCCTCCGCCCCCATGTATCAGGGCCTCCTTAATCTGCTCCTGGTTTCCCTCAAAATCCTCCAGCAGCTCATAATCCTCCGCATCCAGAAAACGGCGAACGCTCTCCTTATAACCGCCTACCGTAAACTCCCGGCAGACGGTGATATCATCATCTGGCCGAAGGCATCTCTGCCGCACATCCAGCCTGAGCCTGCGGTACGCCAGCACATACAAGCCTTTCGGCGTATGGATGCTCACCACGTTCATAGCAAGCTGCTGGAGCACAATCTTCCCATTTTCTTTCTGATCATGTCCCCGTTTCGCCTGTATCTGAAAGTCTCTTACAATATCCCGGAACTGTTCGTCGTCCAACGGATAAGATTCTCCCCGGAAGCTGTCCCTGTCCAGATGTCTTACCAGAGCAAAGTCCGCTTTATACGGTGTGGCGTCCATCCGGCTGCAGTCTTCCAGATAATTCAGAATCTTCAGATTGGGAGCATGCTCAAACAGGGTCCGGTATTTATGGGGATTGCGCCCCATGTCCTTTACCAGCCATTCGTTCACCGGATAATAGGTTCCGTCCAGCACCTGAGAGGACAATATAGACTCCAGATAAATGGCAGGGAACGTCTCTATGCGGTACATCCCCAGATGCAGGCCCTCCACCTTCATGCTCTTTTTCACCGGATCCAGTTCCTGTATCCCGATCCAATACCGGGTAACCTGTCCTTCCCGGTTCCGGTATTCTATGGTCATCCATTTTCCTTCATGGATCGCCTGAAATACATCCCGATATACTGGATTCATCTTCTTTCCATCCTCTCCGCCCGCCGGCGCTTCTTCATATGCCCTCTTTCTCAAAGAGTTCCCGGAAATAAAGGGCGTCCTCCAGGGTGTGGTTCCAGCCGTCCTTTTTCAGGTTCACCTGCCAACCGTCTTTTGTTTCCAGCACTTCCACGCCTTCCGCTTCCAGCAGGCGTTTCTGTAAATCATAGACGTCAAACGCCGCCGCGCCGCTTAAAATTCCCCTGGCGTTTACGATCCGGTGGGCGGGAATCCCTTCTCCCAGCCGTCCCCGCCCCAGAGCATATCCCACCTGCCGGGCATTGCGCGGTTTCCCGCACAGCAGCGCGATCTGCCCATAGGTGGCCGCCTTCCCCCAGGGGATGCTGCGGCAGACCATCTCCATTCTCTTATAAAAATCCAACATCATTCCCCCTGTCTCCGGCTCTCAAAATACGGGAACCGCTCCAGCGCCTCCAGAATATCCCGGAAATCGTCCCTGGGGGCCAGATCAATATATTTTTTCAGAAGCTCCGTCTCTTCCTCTTTGTATCTTCCGTAAAAAATATCGAACAGATTGTGGCCTCGGACATAGATCCTGATCTCTTCCATATGCTCTTTCACGTCGTCCACCGTCTCCAGATCCTTCCCCAGCACCTCCCGCAGATGTCTGCCGCTGGTGATCCGGTGCAGATATTCTTTCCATTTTTCCAGAAGCGTCTCATAGAACGCCTCCTCCGATTCCACCACGCCCAGCTTTGTCATCACCTTCGGGTTCAGGAAATAGTTCTCGAAAGAATAGTATTTCAGGATCAGCACGTTTTCCGGACGTACCCGGGGCAGGCGGTCCAGATCCTCCAGATTCCGTTCCTCATAATAGCGGCAGAGCTGCCGACCCAGCGCCGCCGGGTCTTCTCCGTCTCCGTCCCGCACCATCAGGAACTGGTCCCTTAAGTAGATCTGGTTCATATATTTCAGATTGGCGTAGGTTTTGATATTGGTACAGCTGTTGGTGGTGATGATGGCGATCCGGGACAGGTTCCCTTCCTCGTCGTACATTTCCGAAAAATATTTCTGCAGAAGCAGCGGCAGGCGGCTTTTATCCTGTTTACCCTCCACGATGAAGACAAAGTTCACATTCATCAGGTCCCCCGCCGTGTATCCCAGGTCGTCCAGGATCGCGCTGATATCGGTCTTCTCCCGGATATCGGAGGAGCCGTCGCCGCGGACCACCATCTGCCGGATCTGCCGGCTGTTAAAGTTGGGAAGCAGGTTGGGCGAATGGGTGGTAAACATCACCTGGTTTTTCCGGGACAGGCGGTACAGGATCTCCCCGGACACCTTCTGGAGCCTGGGATGCAGGAAGATCTCCGGGTCTTCAATGAGGATGATACTGGGCAGGTTCTCCTCGATCTCCGTGTAGGCTTCCAGCAGGGAAAACAGGTAGAGGCAGCGCATGCCCTTCCCCATCCTGGCGATGGGGCGGGTCAGGTTCTGCTCCGGATTCCAGAACTCCGTCGTCACATGGAGCATCTGCTCCACGTCCCGGTTCATGGAGTAAAGGATCTCCTCCCTGCCGCCGTTCCTTTTGAAGCTTCTGTTTACCCGCCTGGCAAAATCGTCCAGATTGAGCTGGTACAGCTTATAATCCAGGAGCTTGGCCGTCTCGAACACATCCAGTTCTCCCGGCGCCTTCTTCTCTATCAGCCCGATGCAGCTGAAACAATAGTTGCAGTGCTTGGCCTGGTTGAACATACAGCAGCCCGACCGCATCCTCTGGAGGATCTCATCCTCCTGCAAAAGAAGCAGGTCGCCCTGCAGGGCCTCCAGGTTCCGCTCCGTATCCACATAATAAATCTTGGGGAAAACCTCCCGCAAATAAGGGTTATGCTTTTTCACGCCGTCCTGGTACCGCACGCGCCCGGAACGGTTCGCCGTCATGGTGAAAGACAGGAAGCCGCCGCAAAAAGACGGCAGCTTTTTCTGAAAATCCTGGAGCCATGCATCTTTTCTCCTGTATTGGCTGACCATGCCTCTGCGGTGCAGAAGCTCCAGATCCCCGTCTGTGAATTCCAGCGTCACGGAGATCTCAATATTCGCCCCGTCTTCGCCAAAATCCTCCGGCGTGATCTCATACTCCCCTCCCACGGCGCGGACCGCGTCCAGCACCGTGGTCTTGCCGGTATTGTTCTGTCCCACCAGGATCAGCGCATTCTCAATATTCTGAATATGCATGTCACGGATAAATTTGAAATTATGAATCTGCAGATCTGTAATCTTCATGCCGCTTTGCCCCCACAGGTATCACGTTCTGGCTCTACCCTCAGTATACCCCGCCAGGGCGGAGGCGGCAACGTTTTTCTAAACAGGATTCTTCACCTGCAAAGGGCTGCACAGCCTCACCCGGCCGCCACATCCTTTTTCTTCAGATACAGGATTCCCAATACGGAAAACGCCAGCAGGAAGATGAGGGACGCGGCCAGAAATCCGGCCAGGTTTCCCACCATGTTTTCCGATTTGTTCGCGTTCATGCCCATCAGCATCAGGGAATAGGGCCAGAATAATCCCAGGCCGCCGTTGCTGGCCAGCAGCCCTCCGATACTCCCTATCAGCGCCAGCGCAATGGGCACGGCAAAGCTGCGGATCACCATGGACAGGCACATCTGAAGCGCCGCCACCGCCAGACCTCCCAGGCTGCCTCTCAGGAGCCAGATCAGGATCTGAGCCGGAGGCATCCCCGGCAGGCCGCAGAGCTTGCCCGCAGACAGGTACAGCACCCAGAGCCAGAGCTGCAGCCCGATGGTGCATTCCAGCGACAGGAACAGTTTGGCCAGAAATACGTCCCTTCTGGGCACCGGCAGGGTCATCAGCGTGTTCCAGTTATGGTTCAGATGCTCCACACGCCAGATATAAGCGCAGTACAGCGCGATCAGCGGCGCGTAGAAAAAATTGGCGTAAAAGAGGGAAACCTGCGTCCACAGCGAAAACCATTCCGATTTCAGAAGGCCCAGGTTCTGCATGTAATTGCCTGCTCCCATGGCCGCCGGGATCACCGGAATCACCGCAAAGACCAGCCACAGATGGGAGTGCCTTAATTTCTTTTGTTCTGTTTTTATACAAACCGCCAGCATATCAGATCTCCTTTCTTGTCACGAACAGGTATTTCCCCGCCACATAACCTGCGATGAGCGCCGCCAGCAGAAGCAGGAATCCCGGAAGATTAAAGGGAACATTATAATAAGTCATGATTCGGGTCGTTTCATCCCAGGTATAGTTGATAAACCCCAGCTTGGCATAATATCCCCACACCACCAGATAGAAGAAAACATTTCCCGGAAAGAACCAGGAGAAAAGCCCCACAAAGGAGCCGAACAGCCCGGCGGCCAGAGGAATGATCTGGTTTTCGTAGAAAAACGACAGCACCTGCTGAAGAATCAGAATGGCGATACTGCAGGTATAGTTTTCCAGGAAAAAATACAGCAGATGGACGCCTTCCAGCGGACGTCCAAAGCCCAGCGTCAGAGACAGCACCGCCATCATCACATACTCCGCCGCCATGAAAAACAGCAGGTAGACGGCGCCCGTCAGCAGCTTCAGATCGAACAGGCGGCCTTTTTTCTCCATGGTGCACAAAAGCTTCAGCGTGCTTCCCTTGACTTCCGCGTCGCACAGCCGGCTGGCCAGCATGGCGGTCATGGTGGGCAGCAGGATCGTATTGACCAGGCCCAGCTGCAGAAAGCATTCCCTCCAGCCATCATAGATCCGATCCTCCGAAGCATCTCCCATCGCCCAGGTGACCCAGACAAAGATCAGCAGGATGAACGCGCCCACCAGCAGGCCGATCTTCCTGCGGCGGACTTTCATCCATTCCGTCCTCCATTCTCTCAGCATCACAGACTCACCTGCCTTCCTGTCAGGGCCAGGAAGATATCCTCCAGGCTCTTCTGCTGTATCTCCACATGGGTGATCTGCGCGCCCTGGCCCGCCAGGAACGCCACCATATCCGCCACTTCCCGTTCGCTCCGTTCTGGAAGCAGCAGGTCCGTGCCCTCGATCCGGTACTTCTCCCGGTGCTCATCCAGAATCCGGGCCGCCGTCCCCTGGTTCAGCACCCGGACGCGCAGGCTGCTTTTTGCCTGCTCATGCAGTTTTTCCAGGCTTCCCTGATAGATCATCTTTCCCTTGTCGATGATGCCCACGTCCGTGGCCATCTGATCCATCTCGCTGAGCAGATGGCTGGAAACCATCACCGTCATCCCGTAATGCTTCGGCAGATCCGAGATCAGGTCGCGCATCTCCTGGATGCCCGCCGGATCCAGCCCGTTGGTGGGTTCATCCAGCAGGAGCAGCTTCGGCCTGCCCAGAAGCGCGGCGGCCAGACCCAGCCGCTGTTTCATACCCAGGGAATATTCCCTCACCTTCTTTTTCTGCTGCCCCTCCAGCCGCACAATCTGCAGCACCTCGTCGATCTCTTCTCTGGGGACGCCCTTCAGGGTCTGGATGATCTCCAGGTTTTCCCTTCCGTTCAAATGTCCATAATAAGAAGGGGACTCAATGAGGGAACCGGTATCTTTAAGGATCTCGATCCGGTTCCTGTCCGTGACCTCGCTGCCGAAGATCCGGATCTTTCCCGCTGTGGGCCGCACCAGCCCCAGGATCATTTTCATGGTGGTGGATTTCCCGGCTCCGTTGGGTCCCAGGAAGCCGTATACGCACCCGGGGCGTATCCTCAGACTGCATTTTCTGACTGAATATTTGTCCCCGTACTTTTTCGCAAGACCTTCTGTTTCAATCATATACTTCATAAATGGTTCCGCCTTTCCCGTATGATCAGGAAGCTTTTTCACTTCCATCTGCCCCTATCATACAGGACGCTGCTTGCGCACCGATTACAGCTTCCTTACAATTCCTTAATTTTCTGGTTTTCTGATGAAAACAGAGCGGAAACACTTTATAATAGGATTGGCGGCGTGAGAAGGCAGCCCGGGCTGTGCCCGACCGGCTCGCTGCCCACGGAGATCAAATATCAGGAGGAGCAATACATGACACATCTTTATGACAGCCGGATTCTGATTGTGGACGATAACGAGGATATTCTGAAGATGCTGAGAAATATATTATCGCGCAAAGGATTTCAGTCCATAGAAACTGCTTCCTGCTGTTCGGAATCAAAGGAGGTCTTCCGCGCCTTCCGGCCGGAGCTGGTCATTCTGGACGTCATGCTTCCGGACGGGGACGGTTTCTCCCTGATGCGGGAATTCCGGATGAGTTCCGACGTCCCCGTACTCTTTCTGTCCGCCAAAGATGAGGACAACGACCGTCTCTTTGGGTTGGGGCTGGGCGCGGACGACTATATTACCAAACCGTTTCTTCCGGATGAACTGGTGCTGAGGCTCACCGCCATTCTGAAACGGACCTATTTTTCCACGCTCCGTCAGGAAGCCCCGTCCCAGGAGCTGAAACTTGGTCCCCGCACCATCAGCCTGGAAAGCGGCATGGTAAAAAAGGACGGCCAGGAGACGGCTTTAACCGCCAAGGAACTGGCCATCCTGAAAAAGCTGAGTGAAAACAGAGGGAACATCGTCACCTTCGACGCCCTATCCGACGCGGTCTGGGGCGAAAACTATTACGGCTACGAAAATACGCTGATGGTCCATATCCGCCGCCTGAGGGAAAAAATCGAGGAAAATCCTTCTCACCCCCAGTGGCTTCTGACCATCCGGGGCCTGGGATATAAGCTGGTCAAAGGAGGTACGCCGCCGGTATGAAAAGCCTTTCGAAAATACTGATCCGCTATCTGGCCACCGCCGTCCTGATTGTACTGAGCGTTCTCTTTTTTAATATACTGCTGTATATCTTCCTGACCTTCCAGCTCCTGCACTCCAACAGCTTTATCGAACGGAATACCCGGGAAATTGCCGCCGAATTCATTTCGGAAGGGAACGTACCTGTACTGTCGGAAAAAGGGCTCTCTTACCTGGAAAGTGGCTACGCCTGGGCCATGGTGCTGGACGATGGCGGAGCGGTGGTGTGGCAGTGGCGCCTGCCGGAAAATCTGAACCATACCTACACCGTTTCCGAAGTCTCCGCTTTCAGCAAATGGTACCTGGATGATTACCCTGTCACAACCAGGATTATCGACTGCGGCCTGCTGGTCACCGCCCATCCCAGAGATACCATGTGGAAATATAATGTCAGCGAGTCCCTGGCCTTCCTGGATAATCTCCCCGGAGCCCTGACCGCAGGGCTGATCGGCAACCTGCTGTTCGTGGTGGTTCTGTGCCTGGTTCTGGGACTCCTCTTCTACCGTTCCCTGCGCTCCATCGCAGTGGGCATCGAACGTCTGTCCCGGCAGGAGGCCATCCGTATCCCGGAGAAGGGCATGACGGCACTGCTGGCCCATCAGCTCAACCAGACCTCCAAAATCCTGGAGCAGCAAAAGGCTCATCTGAAAAAGCGGGACGACGCCAGAACCACCTGGATCTCCGGCGTGTCCCATGACATCCGCACGCCCCTCTCCCTGATTGTGGGTTATGCCGACGCGCTGAAGTCTGACCCTGCCCTGGGCGAAGAACAGCGGCAGCAGATTCAGATGATCGAAGATCAGAGCATCCAGATCAAGCGGCTGATCGAAGACCTGAATCTGACCTCCAAGCTGGAATATGAGATGCAGCCCCTGCGCCTCTCCTCCTTCTCTCCCGCCGGCCTGCTGAGAGAGATCGTCAGCAGCTTCTATAATCAGGGACTTCCAGAGCGCTATTCTTTTGATCTGTATATAGATCCGGCCGTGGAAAAATGTCAGCTTCAGGGAGACCGCCAGCTTCTGCAGCGGGCTTTCCACAATCTGATCCACAACAGCATCCGTCACAATCCCCAGGGATGCGCCGTCACCGTCAGCGCCTGGCCGGAGGCAGACTGGATCTGTTTCCGGATCGCGGACGACGGCTGCGGCATCCCGGACGAGGTGATCCAGGCGCTGACACAGGAACCTTCTCCGGAGGCGGACTCCGAGCATGCTCCCAACGTCCCGCATATTATGGGGCTTCGCATCGTGTGCCAGATCGTGAAGGCCCATGGGTGGATTCTGCAGTTCAGCGACGCGCATACGATCCATATCTGGGCGGGCTCATAATCGGAGGATTGCTGCAGGATTATGATCCTGCTTTAAATTAAGGAAGATAAGTCCGGCAATGGCGCTCCTTTTTGGAGCATAAAGCGTCTCACATCCTCCAGCGATGGAAGAGAGGGCATGGCTCCCATAGAAGAAACTGTCAGTGCTGCGGTATGATTGGCGAACCGCAGCACATCCTGGCTCTTCCAGCCGCAGCAGGTTCCTACACAGAACGCGCTCACAAAAGAATCTCCGGCCGCCGTGGGATCGACTGCAATAATACCCTCCACACAGGGGCTATAGGAGAAACCATCCGGTCCCAACAGCACTGCCCCTCCGGAACCCAGTGTGATCAATACGTTTTGAACACCTTTCTCTCTCAGGATTTCTGCCGCCTCTTTCGCGTCGTCCAGGCTCACGTCATCTCCTTCCCGGCGGATAGGAATTCCGGCAAGATCCTCTGCTTCGTGTTCATTTGGAGAAATAAAGGACAGATGTGAGAGCAGCGAATCTGAAAGGGGCGCGCTCGGCGCCGCGTTCAGCATAACCGGCACTCCACTTTCGTATGCCATCTCCGCAAGATATTCATTGACTTCCATGGGTATCTCCAGCTGCAGCATCAGCAGATCATACTTCGAGATCTTTTCCCTCAAGAATTCCACGTCCGATTTCACGATGTTCATGTTGGCACCTGGAATCACGATAATTCGATTCTTTGCGGATTCCCCCTGTTTTTCCTCCAGGATGATTACCGCACATCCGGAGGCCAATCCAGGATCAAACAAAATATCCTGCGTATGGATTCCTGCCTTCCGGCATGTCTCCAGCATCTCTTCTCCGTTCGCATCTCTCCCCAGTTTTCCGAATATGGACACACATGCTCCAAGCCTGGCCGCCTGCACAGCCTGATTGGCGCCTTTCCCTCCCGGCGCTTTCCTGAATGTTTTCCCGAGAACTGTCGCCCCTTCCCCTGGAAAAACTTCTGTGGACGCAATCTGATCCATTACAAAACTTCCTGCCACTAATATTTGAGGCTTTTTCTTCCTATTCATCCTGCGCACTCCATAAACATGCCGTATTGCCGGCCTTATTTTTAATCTGCAAAATGTTCCGTTATATTTCCTTCGTCGTCAAAGCTGATCTCCGCGCAGTTTCCTGTAATTTCCATGCCCACTATCTTTTCCGCTTCAGGAATCAACGCCTCAGAAATGTAAAAACTTTCCAGATTCAGCGTATTTTTCAGCCATACTACTTTTGGCCCACGTTCCTTATCAATCCCATAGCATATCTGAAGCGCATACTGCAGCGCCTGTTTATCATTTGGCATAACCACCGGAATTTTCGTGGATTTTGAGTCTCTGGACGTGATGCAGTTTGGGTAGGTCATCTCCATACGGAATTTATCAAAAGCTCTTTTAGAAATCACGTCGGCGTTGCCTATTCCCGTCCCATTTCCTTCTGATTCTTTTGTAATATCCAAAACGGCAACACTTTCAAAAAATGGTTCTTTGTTCCCAATAAAATAAGATCTTCCCGTGATATTGGGATCCATTCCTTCACCGGCGATATTTTTCCCAATCTCATCCAGTATCAGCACATCCGCTTTACGAAAAGGAATCGACAGCATAAGTTCTTTCGCCTCCTGCAGCAGAAGCTTTTCTTTCTCAAAGATCTCATCTGCCCATATTCCTTCTATCTTATATGTCTGGTGATATCCGTTTTCTATCACGCCAATCCCAAACAAGATCTTCGAATGTTTAAGCGCATAATGCGCTATGCTCTGAATATTGGAAGACATGTTTTCCGGTCCGGCTCCATGGCAGATATTAGCGCCATGCTGCTTGCCCAGACCAATCGCAATCATCTTCATCAGCCCGCTTTCGATGGGGCCTCTGAATCCTGTATGCGATTTTATTCTGTTAAACAGTACGATTCCATCCGCCTCATATGCGAAACGGTCCATGCGGACTTCCATTCCATTTTCAGCAATTCCCAAAGAGACGGTTTCCATAGAAGAGCAAATGGGAACTCCCATGGACTGTTCCGTAACCCCATATTCTTTCAATACATTTATCTGGCCCTGCGGATCTGCGCCGCCATGGCTTCCCATGGCCGGAACCAGAAACGGTTCCGCTCCCAGTTTTTTTAATTCATCCAGAATCCCGCGCAGGATTACTGAATAATCCGACATTTGCCTGCTTCCTGCAGTTACTGCAATCCTCATACCTTTTCCGATGCTCTTCCGGGGACGCAGTCTTTCAAACGCGGTCTGTACCGCTGACGGAATGTCTCCTACGGCGGCCTGTTCTTTGTGATACCGAACCTTTACAAACTCAGGAATCTTTATATGTTTTAAAAGTTCTTCATAGTCAGCCATCTGCAAATCTCTTTCCTTTTAAACCTTTCTTTCCCAGAAAGACAGCCTTATCGCCCAATTCTTTTTCAATTTCCAAAAGCCTGTTCGCAGTTTCGTTGATGCCGGATTCCCGAATGCTCCCCGCATTGATGCCCACAGAATAGTCTGCAATCGCCGCGCCTTCTCCCCGGCTTTCGCAGGGCATAACGCCCATCCCATTCCGGTATGCCAGATTAACCATTTCCAGAGTTTCTGTAATCGTTCCTATTTGATTTACTTTAAGAAGCACACAATTTGTCGATTTTTTCTCTGCCCCTGTCTGCACGCGCTCAGGATTGGTGGTATACAGATCATCACCTACGATTTGAATATCCACTGATCTGGTCAGTTCCGCATGGCTGTCGTAATCTTCCTCATAGAATGGATCCTCAATGACTACCACCGGATACTCTCTGACCATTTTCCTGTAAAGGTCCATCATCTGATCCTTATCCTTTTTCCCCGGCGTCAGGATTCCATCATAATAACCTGTCTCTCGATTGTAATATGTATCTGCCGCCACGTCGATCTGAATCCCTGCTTTTCCCTCATATCCCGCTTCTCTTATGGTATCCGCCATCAGTCCGAATAATTCCAGATCATCCTGAAACATTCCCGGCGGCACGTCAAAGAAAAACCAGGGATCCGGTGACCAAAGTCCCTTCTTTCTCATCTTTTCAGACCATAACTGATAGATTTCCCACGACGCATAGGAAGCATCTTCAAAGCTGCCAAAATCATAGCATTGGAACGTGATACTTGGTTTTGTGCCATGCCTGCTGCTTACGCTTCCGTATCTGCGCGTTCCGGTTATGGCCGGAGAGGAAGGCACCGGCAGAATTCTGGCGTTTTCTCCTCCTATATGCCTGTACAAAGGTATATGCAGCGCTTCTGCTCCTGCTTTCAGCGCGGCGGCAGAAATCGCCGCAATCGCGTTCCCCCCCAATACTTCTTTGGCATTTTCATGCAAATGAAGCATGGTATAATCAATCTCGCCCTGCCCGGATACATCCATTCCGATCAAATGGGGTATGATCTTCTCTTCAGCGTTTACAACCGCTCTCTGTACTCCTTTCCCTTTCCATTTCGGCCCCCCGTCATAAACAAATTTCACTTCGTGTGTTCCTACAGAGAGTCCTGCCGTGCAAATCGCACTTTCCGCAACTCCTCCTTCCGTAATCACAACCGCCTCAATCCCAGGATGTCCCCTTTTTGAAAACACCTGACGTACAATAATATCCTTAATCGCTCTGCTAGCCATTATGTTCCTCCTGAGCCACAAATTTACATTCCCAAATACGCTTCTTTAATGGAATCGTCACTGATCAGATCCGAACTTTTCCCTTCTTTTGTGATCTTTCCATTCTCCATGACGTAACACCGGTTCGATGCTGTTAAGGCCATATAAGCGTTCTGTTCCACAAGAACCACGGAGATCCCGAGCTCCTGATTGATATATTTAATTCTGTCAAATACCTCATCTACAATAATCGGCGCCAATCCCAGGGACGGTTCATCAAACATGATAATCTCAGGTTTGCTCATCAGCCCTCTGGCAATGGCCAGCATCTGCTGTTCTCCGCCGCTCAGCGTGCCCGCCATCTGTTTCCTTCGTTCTTTCAGCCTCGGAAACATTGTATACATCTCTTCGTAAAGGCCATTGAGTTCTTTTTGAGAAAATTTCCTGCTGTAAGCCCCCATTTCCAGGTTATCCTGTACGCTGACTGTCGCGAAGACATCCCGGCCTTCCGGTACATATACAATACCTTTTCCCACAATCTTATGAGTAGGCAGATTCGTAATATTTTCCCCCTGATAAGTGATCGCTCCACTGCGGGGCCTGACAACACCCATGATAGATTTCATCAAAGTGGATTTTCCGGCTCCGTTGGCTCCTATGATTGAGACAATTTCATTTTCTTCTATCCGGAAAGAAACACCGTGAAGCGCACAGGCATTTCCATAATATGTGACTATATTGTCTACCTGCAGCATATATTTACCCCCTCCTGTTCTTTCCTTCTGAAAATCTGTCGCCAAGATATGCCTTGATTACAGTTTCATTGTTCGCGATTTCCTGCGGGGTTCCCTCCGCGATCTGTCTTCCAAAATTGAGAACTGTAATTCTATGGCTGATATTCATAACCACATCCATGTTATGTTCGATCAGGAAAAGATCGATCCCACTCTCATATACGTTCTTGAGAATCTCCACAAATTCAGCTCTCTCTGAAGGATTCAGCCCTGCCGCCGGTTCGTCCAGGAGTATCAGTCTGGGATCTCCCATCAGTGCCCTGCCCAGTTCCAGCACTTTCTGGCGTCCGTAAGGAAGGTTTCCCGCATACTCTTTCTCAAACGCTTCCATTCCGATCCGTGAAAGAATCTCTTTTGCCTTTTCTTCCACCGCCTCCTCCATATGGCGCGTCTCCTTCATATGGAGCAGCATATGAAGTACCCCGCCTTTGTTGTAATGGCTCATGCCGCCAACCATCAGGTTCTCCAGAACTGTCAGAGAGCCAAACTGTTTTATATTCTGAAAAGTCCGCCCAATTCCCAGATTGGCCACCACATAAGTGGGCTTCCCTGTGATTTCCTGCCCCAAAAACAGCACCTCGCCGGCCGTTGGTCTTAAAGTCCCGTTAATCATACTGAGCGTAGTGGTTTTTCCTGCGCCGTTAGGCCCGATCAGTGCATGTATTTCTCTTTCTTTTACCTGGATATTCACATCCTTGACTGCCTCCAGCCCTCCGAACCTTTTGGTCAGATTTTTTGTTTCAAGCAGTATGCTCAACCTTCCTCACCCCCTTTCTTCAGAACCCTGTGCAGTCCCAGATACCGTCTGATATCATGGAAAATTCCATTTGGGAAAAACACAACAAGCAGCATTATAATCACCGCATAGATCAGTTTGTACGTCAACCCGATTGGTCTTAGAAGCTGCGGCAAAAAGGCGACGATATATGCTCCATAGATGCATCCCCAAAAATTCCCCAGCCCTCCAATGATCAGCATAACCACAAATGAAATACTTAAATCCGTCGTATATGTAGCCGGAGTGATATAGCGGTTAAAATGTGCATACATCGCGCCTGCCACCACAGCAAATATGGCCGATAACGTAAATGCCGTAATCTTTACATTTGCGATATTAATTCCGCAGACTTCCAATGCATCCGGATTATCTTTTACAGCCTTAAACGCTCTGCCCCACCTCGAGTTTACGATTTTCCACGCGATCACTATGAACAGAAGAAGAACCGCGTAAATCAGATAATAACTTCTGATCTGAGTATCAAAGGCAAAACCGCCGATTTCATACACCGGTATATTCCGTATGCCGGTTCCGCTTCCGGTCCACTCCAGATTCGTCAGCAGGTTTCTCACAATCTCATTGAATCCGATCGTCGCCAGGGATAAATATACCCCCTGGACACGCAGGCTTGGATAGCCGAGACCTTTCCCTATCAGCCATCCGGAAATCAACACCGGTATCAGAGCTGCCCATGGATTCCACCCAAGTTTTACGCAGAAAAGAGCCGAGACATAGGAACCCAGACCGTAAATAGCCGCTGTCCCCAACGTCATCAGTCCGGAAAGCCCTACGATGAAATTGAGGCCGAGTGCCACAATGGCGTATAACATGGCCTGACAGCAGACCGTCCTGTAATAATTGCCTGTAACAAACGCAGGAATCACTGCCAGCAAAAGCATCAAGAAAACCGGGAAATATTTCTTCCATTCTCTGGCTGTCTTCATATGTTCACCTTACCCTTCTTCTGTTTCCTGTTTTCCTGAAGATTTCTCACATGATCCCGTACACCTACCAGCCCTTTTGGTGAAAACAGCATAAAAAGAATCATCAGGGCAAAGGCAACTGCGTCCTTGAAAACAGCAGGCAGTACGACACCGGCTATATTTTCCACAATTCCCAGGACCAGCCCCCCGGCTATCGCTGCAGGAAGGCTTCCGAAGCCGCCTATTACACCTGCGCAGAATCCTTTTAAGGCGATCATTGTCGCCATCTGCTGTTTTACCGTAAAGATGGGAGCCGTAATAATGCCCAGGACACCGCAGATCATGAAACTTAAAATCAGAGTGATAACAATACTCACTTTGACATTTATACCCATCAAAGCAGATGCCGTTTTGTTAATGGAAACACAGGTCATCCCTTTTCCCGGCTTTGTCTTTTTAAAAAACAGCTCCAGCAATGCAATAATAATGACTGCTACTATAATGATATAAACGTAACTTTTGGCAACTGTCGCCCCCATAAATGTGAATACGCCTGACAAAAAGTTTTTGGGCATCAGCGCCACCGGTCCCCATACCAGGACAGCCGCCTCGTTCAGGATCTGCCCAAGCATTACGGTTGCTACCACTGCAATCAGCCTTGTCTGGTTTCTCAGCGGAATAAAAATTATTACCGCAATCAATGCTCCGAATATTCCCAATAGAATGATAGTCAGAATCGCAGACATGATATTGGACATTCCCAGAGCTGTGATACACGTACCCACAAAGACGTAGCCGCCAAGCATTATTATTTTTTCATGGCTGAAATTAAGCAGGCCGCACGCATTCCATATGAGTGTGTACTCCACTGCCACAAGAGCATATACAAAGCCCATTGCGATCCCGCTCACTATCAACTGTAACAATATACCCTGCATCTGACTATCACCCTCTCATTTATAAATTATTCGGCTGATCCCACCGTCTTAATGTACTCGTTCTGTACTTTTCCATCCACAACAACATTCTGCGCAATATCTACGGTGGAAACGTAATCCACTTTGTCCCCGATCAGTTTGTAGTTTCCGTTCAACCCCGGGAAATTATCCGTCTCTTTCATGGCCTGCATAATCGCCGGGCCATCCGTAGATCCTGCCCGCTCAATCGCATCACAGAGCCAAAGCACATGGCTGTAAATATTGGCTCCTTCGTTGGAAAGATATGCGTCGTCTCCAAACATTTCAAAATATTCACTGATAAAAGACTGCAATGTTTCGTCATCTTTTGTCATGCAAATATCGGTCACACCATACCAGCCGTCAATCCACGCTGATTCGCAGTTCGTCAGGTTCTCTTCCAGCGTCACTGCAACCGGGCCGCATTTGGGAACTGTCAGGCCCTGATTATACATATTGCTTGCCACTGTGGGAACAGAGCTTGCAGCAATCCAGGTCACAACAGACTGTACTCCCGCATCCTTCAGCTTCAGCACCTGCGCCGTTATATCCGTATCTGTCGTATTAAATCCCTCTGCCACCAGAGTAATTCCTTTTTCATTGCAGTACTCTTCTACTACCTGCAGCGCGCCTTGTCCAAAGTCATTATTTTCGTACAAAATTCCCATGGTTTCATTCAGTCCAAGATCTTCTGCAAGGAACTCTGCAGCGCTCTTTGCCTGAATGGCATCGGATGCCCTGCCGCGGAACAAATATTCATTGTCCGTCTCATCTTTCAGTCTTACACTCGTACCAGAAATAACCAGGGGTACTTCCGCCTGTTTAAAAAGGCTTTCTATGGCAAGGCAGCCTGTAGAGAGCGGATATCCGCAGACCGCCGCAATATCCGGGTCCTCCAGCAGCCGGTTCGCACCATTGATCGTCTCATCTGCAGTATTGCTTCCGTCAGAAGTCACTATTACAACTTTCTTTCCCAATACACCGCCTTTTTCATTCAGCTGTGCCGCGGCAAGTTCCGCTCCGTCTGCAACAGTTTCTGTATACGTGGCAATCGCCGTTCCCGTTGTCAGAACACCAATCTTAATTTCACCGTCAAACTCCTCCGACGCCTCTTCTGTTTCCCCTGCCTCTTCTGTATTTTCCGTACTTTGCGAAGGGCTGGTATCATCCGCCGTGCTTCCGCATGCGGACATCGTCAATGTAACCGCCGCCATCAGAATGGCCATCCATTTTTTCTTCATAGTAATTTCCTCCTTTTTATTGTTCTCCTGTTGTCCTTTTCACTTTCCCTTATATTTCCCTCAAATTTTATCTAATAGTATCACCCCCAGATCACCCATGCTGACATTTTGTGTTGCATATATAGCGCTATTAAGCTTCCAGAGTGCCTCAGATGTTGCGTGAGTCCTGAGCGCATTCTCGATGTCTACTCCCAGTTCTCTTGCCATGCTCATGGTTTCTCCGTCTACAATCCCCCCTGACAGGCAATTGGGCGCTCCTTCCAGCTTAAGCCCTCCCGGTCCGTCTGTTCCATCTGTATCCACTGCCCCTACAGTTACTCCTTTGACTCCGTCTATTAAAGAAGCCATCATCAATGCATATTCCTGGTTCCTTCCCCCCACGCCTTTGCTGTCTCCCACTTCCACGACCATTTCTTCTCCCACAAACAGAGCGGCGGGCGCTTCAAAAGGCTCTCCTTCCTGTATGGAATGTTTAATAATCGAGGAAAAAATACGGGCGGCCTGTTTTGCTTCCACGGCCTCTACATGCGCAAGTGTGATCGCTTTATAGCCAAGTTCCGCTGCCTTTCGTTTTGCTGTCTCCAAAAAATCTCTTGATTTTGGCATGAGCCCAAACACGCGGGCTCCGAATGTCTGAAATTCTTTTAAATGAACAGTCTCATCTTCAATTCCTGCTTTTCTGAGATGATCCATAATACTTTTCGGAGTTTTTTCTTCCACATTATATTTATCAATGATATCCAGCGCGTCCTGAAATGTTGTCTCATCCGGAAGATTATGAAGCCATCTGTTTTCCTTCATCAGTACATTCCAGTCTTCCTGAATTCCTCTCATCCTGAAATCATTCAGATCGACACAATCCAGACAGATCAGTTTTGCCCTGCTGAACAGCCTGGCCAGTCTTCCGCCTTTCATACGGTCTATATGATTGCGTACTACGTTAAGTTCAATGGTTGGTACTCCCATCTCAATCTGCATCATATAGGTAAACTTTTCTATCTCTTCAATCTGGATTCCTTCCGCAGGATCTGTCAGAAGGGAAGAACCACCGTTTCCGATAACAGTAATAACCAGATCGCGGCCTGTAATATTTTCTGCCAGTTTTTTTATCTCATGGCATCCTTTTACGCAGTTCTCATCAGGAGTAGGATGCGCCGCCAGCGTAATCCCGATTTTATTTAAATCTGTAGAATCTCCGTATTTTCCAATTACATGGCCGCCCGTCAGTCTGTCCCCCAGCACATCCTCTATGGCTCGCGCTATTCTCTGAATCCCTTTGGCGGCGCCTACCACAAGGATTTTATCAGTTTCGTTCAAATCCACTTTTTCTATACCGCTGTCCGGATCATTCCTGGCCTCATAATCCAGGTTTCCGATATACAAAGTATTCCCCTCGACCCGAAACAGTTCTTTGGTGCTGTAATAAGGATCCGCCGCCTCCAACCCTACTTCCAGAATCTTCAGCATATTTTCACGCCCGCGCTGATTTTTGCACCTTAATAGTTGTTCACTGTTTAAAATCCTCATGTTTCCTCCTTGATTATTCTTGTTATTTTTGTTATTATTTTAATGAACAAATGATATTATTATTATCATTTGTTCATCATTAATTATCATTTGTTTCTTTGAGTATTGCACACTTTGTTAATTATGTCAATAATTATTTTGCGCAAAGAACATTTTTTATTTATTTTCACATTTTCGCTTAGACTGCTTTTTGCAAAAAGCACTCATTTTTTGTAAAATTTTATAGTTCAAAATTTATTTTTATTTTATAATGTAAATAAGACGATGCTAGGAGGGGAATCTATTTTGAATAATGATAAAGCTTCATTACTTGTCACCGTAGCCAGAATGTATTATGAACACAACTGCAACCAGAGCGTGATTGCGGAAAAACTGAATATTTCGAGACCATATGTTTCCAAGCTGCTTCAGGAAGCCAGCGCATCTGGAATCGTCAAAATTTCCATTCACGATCCCTTAGATCATGAAAATTCCATGGAGAAAAGAATCCGTCTGGATTACGGCCTGCAAAGAGTTTTTACTGTTCCATGCCTCCCCAACGAGAATACTGTTAACCAGGTCTCTCTGTCAGCCGCGCGCTATTTGAATCATATTATTAAAAACAACGATATCATCGGCATTGCCAACGGAACTACCATGCATAATTTTGCACTGAATATTATTCCCAGAGATGACCTGAATCATATACGGATCGTTCAGCTGGTAGGAGAATACATTAATATGAACCACCATATTCCTACCATTGAAAATTTGAAACTGGCAGCGGACAGACTGAGTGCTTCTCCCTACGGCTTCCCTCTGCCCATGTTTTTGGAAAATGCAGAAATAAAAAAAGCCGTATTTCAGGATACTAACATCCAAAAAACCTTACAGCTGCAAAGGGAGTCCAATATCGCTATTTTTTCCGTGGGCGCACTCGGGACAGTCGGCACTAATTCTTTACTCCGTTCCGGTTTTATCTCCCAACCGTATCTGGATCAGATAAAACACAACGGAGCCACCGGTGATATTCTTGGCCATTTTATTGATGTAAAGGGAAATCTATGTGATCCGGATCTGGATTCAAGAATCGTTTCACTTCCTCTGAAAGAGTTACTGTCAAAAGAACACAGAATCGGAATTGCTGCCGGACGCGCCAAGCTGGACATTCTTAAAAGCGCTTTGGCCGGGCATTATATGACTGCGCTCATCATTGATGAAGAGCTGGGGAAAGGACTGATCCTTGACACTTGATCCTTCCTTTGCCTGTAAAAATAGAGGGTGCTGCAAAATCATCAATCTGGATGATTGAGCAGCGCCCTCTCCCCTAATCTATCAACTCCAGAATCCCGCGGATATCCCGAATCACCCGGTCTGCCCCCGCGTCCAGATAACGGGCCGTCACTTCCTCCAGCTTCCGTTCCCTGACGTCTTCATCCAGAGCCTCATATTCCTCTTTGGTCAGTCCCATCTCGGAACTGCCTTCCAGAATCCCCACCGTGTAAACGCCTGCATTTTTTCCTTCTTTTATGTCGGAAACCGTATCGCCGGCCTTGATCACATGGGCGGTGGAGGTGACCTTCAGCGCCTCCATATTCCGGAAAATCATATACGGATACGGCCGTCCCATGCCGCCTGTGGAATCCGGGCTGAACCAGCAGTCAGGCTGGTAGCCGGATTTTGCCGCTTCCCTGGCCACAATCTCCATCATAACATCCGTGTAGCCGGTGGTGGAACCGATGCGGATGTTTCTTTCCCGCAGTGCAGCCACAGTTTCCACCACATGGTCTTTGGGCTGGGAAAAGCGGTCCAGAATCCCCAGCAGCATCTCCTGAAAACGGGCGTGCATCCCGTCCACATCCGCGTCCGTGAAATCCCTGCCGTGCACCCGGCAGAATTCCCCTCTGATCCGCTCCATCTCAAGCATGGTTTTGATGTGGTCCCATTTCAGCATTCCCATGGGTTTTCTGGTCTCTTCCATGGTGGGTTCTATGCCGTATGCACGGAAGATCTCCTGAAAAGCCTGCACCGGAGCAAAGCAACCATAATCCACCGTGGTGCCTGCCCAGTCAAAGATTACCGCTTCGCACTTCATGCAGCCGCCCCCTTTGCCTGCAGGAATTCCCGGAAGATCTCACAGAGCCTCTCCATATCTTCCAGATAGATCTCTCCGATATTTCCGATGCGGAAGGTCTCCGCGTCCGTCACCTTGCCCGGATAGATGGCATAGCCCCTGTCCTTAATAAAACAGTACATTTCTTCAAACGTATAGTTTCTGTTTTCCGGATAGAAAAATGTGGTGATGATCGGCCCCTGATGCTCCTCCGATACATATGGGATAAAGCCCATAGCCTTCAGTCCCTGGATCAGATAACGGTTATTCTCCCGGTAGCGGCGGCTGCGGGCTTCGACGCCGCCCTCCTGCTCCAGTTCCTCCAGCGCTTTGGCAAAGGCCAGTACCACATGGGTGGGCGAAGTAAACCTCCATTTTCCGTCCGCCTGCATGGTCTTCCACTGGTCATACAGATCCAGGGACAGGCTGCGGGCCTTGCCTTCGCAGGCGTCCAGCGCCTCCCGGCGGCAGATGATAAAGGAAAATCCCGGCACGCCCTGGATGCATTTATTGGCGCTGCTGATGAGGAAATCAATCTTCAGATCCCCCACCGGGATATCCACGCCGGCAAAACTGGACATGGCGTCCACGATCATGGTCCTTCCTGCTTCTTTCACCACTTTGGCTACAGAAGCAATATCATTGAGAATCCCGGAAGTGGTCTCGCTGTGCACCATGGCCGTATGCGTGATCTCCGGATGTTCTTCCAGGAGGCGCGCCACCCGTCCGGCATCGGGGATCTGGTCATAATGGAATTCCTCCATATAATACCGGAGCCCCGCATGCTCCGCGATCTGTGCCATCCGCTTTCCATAAGCGCCGTTGGCCAGGATCAGCAGGCAGTCCTCCGTCCCCACACTGCTGGTCAGTACGGATTCCACTCCGAACGTACCGCTTCCCTGCATCAACACGGACGTATATTCCGGTTCTTCCACATGGGCCAGCTTAAGCAGCTCCCTGCGGATTCTGGTGGTAATCTTTTTGTAATCGTCGTCCCAGGTACAATGGTCAAACAGCATCTCCTGTTTCACCGAGGCAGTCGTCGTCAGCGGCCCCGGCGTCAGTAATTTATAATCCGGCATTACTTTCCCCTCCTCGTTGGTTCCTTATTATTCTTCCGCCAGCACCCTGGCATTTTCAGAGATCTGCTGATGGGCTTCCAGAAGCTCCACCGTCAGCGGTTCCGAGAATATCATGGGGTACGCCGACAGGTTCTCGGAATCGTTCGTCTCTCCTTCATAGATGGCCAGCGGATAAGTCTGCTGCAGTTCTTCTCTTCCGTTTTTGATGATGCACTCCGCCATCTCCATGGCCAGCGGATTGCTCTTATCGCCTTTATCCACCACAGCCACCGATTCGGTCAGGGAGAAGTTGCCTTCCATGGGATCGATATAATCGATGGGAAGTCCGTCCGCTTTGTCGGCTACCGCCTGGTGGCGCAGGCCGAACCCAATGGCCACTTCCCCTGCCCGCACTTTTTTCAGCGGCGCGGAGCCGGAGCTCTCAATATGCGGCCCGGCATTTTTATAGATGCCTGCCAGCACTTCTTCCGCTCCATCCTCTCCATAAGCGCTGACCAGCGCCTGCATCAGAAGCCAGGCTGTGGACGAACTCTGGATATCCGTCACCGACACCAGTCCCTCGTATACCGGATTGGTCAGATCCTTCAGGCAGGTCGGCATGGGAAGCTGATGCTCCGCCATCATCTCCGTATTTACAAAGATCGCTCCCTCCTGGGCAGTGATCGGCGTATAGAAGGAAGGGTATTCCTCCATGGCCGGCGCGTCGAAGGTCAGATCCTGAAACATGGAGTTCTGCTCCTGGGCGCTGTCCAGATAGAAAGAACTCATGGTAACCAGATCCGCCTCTATGTTGGTTCCCTCCGCCAACAGCTTTCCTCCCAGTTCGGAGGTTCCGAAGGACTGCATCAGATACTGTCCTTCGTATCCGTTGGCGTCCAGAGCATGCTTCATGGCCTCCATGGCCTCGTCGTCCGCGTTGGTGTAGATGACGACTTCCTCCGAGCCGCCCCCGGAGCCGCAGCCGGTCAGGGCCGCGCCGGTCAGCATGGCCGCGGCAGTCAGCAGGCAAGTATACTTTTTCAGATTCTTTTTCATTTCTTTCATTCCTCTTCTTTCCTTTTTGATTCCTTCTCAGGCTTTCTGTTTCCTGAACGCCGGACGGCGCACCATCCGCTTCGCTCCCTGCCTGCCGGCGGCAATCCCGCGGAACACGCCCCTGGCGGCCAGGTTCACCGCCAGGATCAGAAGCGAAAGCACAAATACTTCATTAAATTTCGTATAATACTGTAGTTCCTTGATCTTTGTCGTGATGACCATCGTCCGGGCGCCGGCGATGAAGATCACCGCGCTGACCGTCACCATGGCGTTGACAAAGTAGTAACTGAACACCTCCAGGATGGTCCCCATGGCGTTGGGTGTCACTACACGGACAATGGTCTTCAGCCAGGTATCCCCCATGAGCATGGCCGTTGTCTCCCAGGACGCGTTCATCTTGGTCAGAGAGCTTTTCATCATCAGGTACGGCGTAGAGAAAAAATGGATCACATTGCAGATCACAAGAAGAAACAGTGTATTCTGCAGAGGCGTTCCCGAAAAAATCAGCAGGTACGCGATACCGATGACCATGCCCGGTATGGTGTTTGTGATCAGGGATATGTTCTCAATCACCTGCTTCACTCCGCCGGGAAGATGACTCCTGGCCGTTGTCAGCGCCGCCCCGTAGGTGGTAAGGGAACCCAGAGCCGCCGTCAAAAGCGCCACAACCAGAGAATTCCGGCATACGGTCACCAGGCTGTTGTCCGCAAACACGCCCAGCACATGCTCCAGTGTAAACTGTATCCGATACGGCCACTCGTCCACAAAGGGCACCACAAAGATCACGGCGAACACTGACAGGATGCAGGCCAGTATCACGGCGCTGAGCACGCCGAACACCGTATCCCGGATACGTCCCCGGCGGATCTCAATCTGAGAAATCTTATTGTACCGGATGTTGTATTTTTCCAGATAGTGCAGAAGCGCAATGGTTACCACAGACGGAATCAGCATCAGCATGGCCACGCAGGCGCCGCGGCTGAAATTGGGCACACTTCCCAGCATCTCATTGTACAGCACCGTCGCCGCCACTTCGTATTCTCCTCCCACCGACGCCGGAATTCCGTAATCAGTAAAGCACAGGAAGAAACACTGCACGAAAGAAGCCGCCAGCGTCCCGAGAAGGGGCCGGAGCACCGTCCCCACAAACGTGGCAAAAGGGCTGTCTCCCATGATCCGCGATACAACAGAGAACTTCTTATCTATGTAGCTCATGGTATTGCTCAGCAGCAGGAACGATACCGGCAGGGTGTAGATCACGTACCCCAGCAGCAGTCCATTGAAGCCATAAATATCAAACAGCTGCGTTCCGAACAGCCTGGTGATCAACCCCTGCTTCCCAAAAGAATAAATGATCGCGAATCCATAGGTGATCGTGGGAAGCAGCATGGGCGCCACCGCCGCGCGGCTGATAAAACCTTTATATCTGCCAGGCAGATTGCAGTAATGAACCCCGTAGGCCAGGATAAACGCCAGCAGCGTGGTCACCACGGCGCTGACCGAAGAGATTACCAGGCTGTTTCCGAAGGCTCTGAGAAATCCCCGCCCGGTCAGTACCTCTCCATAGAAGTCCGGCGTAAGTCCCGCGTCCCCCACAAAGGATTTCAGAAACAGACGCGCCAGCGGAACCAGTAAAAAAATGAGAAACACCAGAACCACCAGTACGAAGATCCCCTTGATCTCCAGTTCTTTTTTCCGGCTCATCCTGCCGCCCCCGCCTGCACCGCCATCTCCGGCGCATTCCCCTGTCTGAATAAGGTGAAAATATTATTTTTCTTGATCAGGAGCTGGTTCAGGATAAATTCCTTCACAAACTCATTCTCGGGCTTCTTGATGATGTCGTCCGGCTTCCCATACTGGGAGATCGTTCCGTTCTGTACGATCAGGACTTTATCCGACAGCGTCAGCGCTTCTTCCGGATCGTGGGTGACGATGATGGTGGTCAGCCGGTAATCCCTGGCGATCTGCCTGATCTTCGCTTTGATGGACTCTTTGATCACGCCGTCCAGAGCGCTCAGCGGCTCGTCCAGCAGAAGGATCTTCGGTTTCATCACCATGGTGCGCGCCAGCGCCACTCTCTGCTTCTGCCCTCCGGACAGCTGCTCGATCTTTTTGTCCAGATGCTCCCGAAGCCCCAGGAGGTCGATCAGGTCCTCCACCTCCTGCCGGGTGGAGATGGACGGGCGGTTCCGAAGCCCATACGTGATATTTTTGTATACATTCAGATTGGGAAACAACGCGTAGTCCTGGAATACAATGTTGAAGCCTCTCTGCTCCATGGGCAGCTCCAGAACATTTTCTCCCTGAAACAGAATCTCTCCCTCATCCGCGTCCGTCAGCCCCAGGATCAGATTCAGAAGAGTGGTCTTCCCACATCCGGACGGTCCCAGGATGGAGACAATCTCTCCGTCGTTAATGGTCAGGTTGATATCGTGGAGAATTGTTACCCCGTCATAGGATTTTTTCAAATTCTTAATCTCAAGCATCGCGCTTTTACTCCTTTCTTTCCCGGACAGCGCGTTTCTGCGCCGTTCCAGGATCCAGATCTATGAAACCATTTTTTCGAATCCGCCGCTATCAAATCACAGGAAAAATTATGTAAAAAGCGCGTAAAAAAACCTGTAGAAATTCTACATTTCCACAGGTGAGGTCTTGCATATGTAAAATTTTTAAAAAGAGGGCAGTCGCCAAATGGACGCAGGCACGAGGTGAATTGCCGCTGTGCGGCAAGAGAGGGCAGCCTGGGCTGTGTCCGCCTGGCTCGCTGCCCGCGGGAGTAAATGCTGCTTATGGCCGCAGGCCCTCCGGCGGATACGCCTGCGCCTGAATCAGTCTGCTGTTGCGGTCCAGGATGCCCGTATACTTTTCATAATCGCTGAGCATGATCCCCGTATAGATCATATCCACCACAGCCAGCTGGGACACCCGTGAGAAGACCGCGTCTCCGTAAAAATGCTGGCGGTTGCTGGTACGGAGCACCAGATCCGAATATTTCTCGATCATACTGTTTTCAAAATTGGTGAGCGTAATCGTTCTGACTCCCCGTTCATGGGCGGTCCGTATGGCGTCCACCGTACTTCGGGAATTGCCGGAATAGGAGATTCCCACCGCCACATCCCTCTCCGTCAGGTTCCCGGCGCTGACATTCTGCATATAATAGTCGCTGTAGGAACAGCAGTTCATGCCCAGATACAGAAGCTTGGTCACCAGGTCACTGGCCGTGCAGGCAGAGTTCTCCACATAATAGACCGCAATCTTCTCCGCATGGATCAGCGCCTGCACCGCTTCCTTCAGCGTATCCGGAGAAATATTTCTCAGCGTGTCTTTCAGCTGTTCAATGGTCGTGCTGACCAGCTTGGCCGGCACGTCCTCCACCCGGTCATATTCCGTGAACGGAAAACCGTACAGGATGTGATCCCACGTCCTGCCGCCCGCCTCCGGCTCTTCTGCCAGTATATACCGGAATTCTTTGAAACCTCCATAACCCGCCGCGCGGATAAACCGCAGTACGGTGGGCTGGCTGACCCCGGATTCACGGGCGATCCTGTCCAGCGTCAGCTCCCGGCAGGAACCGGTATAGCTTAAGAGATAATCCGCCACTTTTTTCTCTGACCTGCGCAGGTCCGTGTAGATTTCCTGTATGGACTGCTTCAGTTTGCTGTTCATCTTTTACTCCTGTGCCATTTTACGGATAAAGCCATCGAATAACTCCGCAGTTTTACCCCATCACGACCATGCATTCTTTTTCGCAGAAGGCTATTCCGTATTTGATAATTTTTTTCGTACCACGACGTTTTAAACCTTCCGCATACTTTTTTTCTTCAATCTGATTCAGGGCTTCTTTACAGGCTGCTCCCAGGTTTCCGTCATCCGCGTACTTCAGTTCGATCACGATTCCAATCCGATCCAGCGTCCGGACAGATATGTCGCTGTATCCTTCCCCGGTCTCCGCATTGGACTTGACCAGCCAGTTTCCCTGGCTTCTGAGTAATCCAAGCAGCATACCGTGGTAAAAATTTTCTTTCATATTTGTTCGAACTGCTGTATCCCGCACGCTGATGGAATCCCAGAGGTAATCGTGAAGCATCTCCTGTATTACTGCCGCATCCCCATCTGGAAACGCCGCGCAGAAACGGTTGATCCTCGCAGAATCCGATCGTGTCACTTCCCTGAACCAGTCCTGCACCAGGTCTGAAAACAGTTTACAGATCTCATGATTGGGAATCCATAACCTGAATATATCCGCTTCCGTCCGCTCCATATGCTTTCCCGTCAGATATCCGGTGGAATAAAGAACACTCCATACATTTTCAGCGCTGTCGTCTATCTCCCTATAGGTCAGCTCCTGTTTGATGCTTTTCGTTATTTTTTCGCCGTTCAGCAATTCTTCCAGTTCGTCTTTGGTGGTCTGGTCCGCCTTTTTCAGCATGCGGAGGATCAGATCATTTCCGCTGGTATTGGCCCAATAGTTTTTGGGAGAGGCCGTTGGATCAGCCAGCAGCTCATCACAATAATTGATCACATCCCACGGACAATATACATTCACATCTCCAAACCGGTATCCATCGTACCAGTTTTGGATCACTGGCCTGTAAGCCGACAGTCCATAGAAATCCAGCATCTCATCTATATCCTCGTCTGTAAAACCAAAGAACTCATCATACCGTACATCCGAGACCGTGTGTACCTTCAGGTTGTTAAGGCCTGTAAAAATACTTTCCCTGGAAATCCGCAGGCATCCGGTAAGGACGGCAAAATAAAGGCTGTCATTTGTCTTCAGGGCATTTCCGAACAGATTACGAAGAAGCATGACCATCTCATCATAATATCCGGCTTGAAATGCCTTGTCCAAAGGAACATCATACTCGTCAATCAGAAGGATAACTTTCTGGCCATAATGCCTGGACAAAAGCCGGGTGAGCGTCTTCAAACTGTCGACCAGAATATCATCCGTCATATCATAGACGGAACAGCTGTCCGCCCCCACTTTAATCAGACGATGATAGGAGTTCTTATCCTCCTGATCAAGAACCGTACTTTCGCGAAGAAATCGAAACCGTCCGGCTTCATTCCCAATCACAGTCCGCAATGCCGCAGACGCTGATTCGAAGCTTCGCCCGTCCACATTTTTCAGGCTGATAGAGATTACCGGAAATCTCCCCATATATCTCTCACACAACTCTGTTTCCCGTATGATTTTCAGGCCGTCAAACAGCGTCGGGTCACCCCCAACCTCAAAAAAGCATTTCAGCATGCTCATATTCAATGACTTTCCAAAGCGTCTTGGTCGGGTAAACAGGTTTACTTTACCCCAATTTTGCAAAAGCTCTGCAATAAAGAGGGTTTTATCCACATAATAGAAATTTTCGGTGGAGAATTCTTCAAAATTCTCAATCCCAACCGGCAGTTTTTCCCTCACATTCCCCACGCTCCTTTCCAACATCAGCGATACAGCGTATACCGACAAACCGTACTCTTATATGTAAACTTCCCGGATTTCTCTGATTGATTGCAAAAAATATAAATGCCTATCATGGTTTCACTTTACTATAAAGCCGCAGGGCAGTCAAGCCGCCCATCAAGTCATCAGATGAATACCCTGCTTCAGCAAAAGGCAGAAGCCACTGCACCGATACGCCGCAGTCCGCTTCTGCCTTTTATATTTTTTCATCCATGCTGATGAAGATATTTTTCTCTTGTAGCCATCCCTCCCCGGATATGCCGTTCCGATTTATTCACATCCAGCACCTTCCTGGCTTCTGCCGCCAGATGCGGGTTGATATACAGAAGCCGTTCGGCCACGTCTTTATGCACCGTCGATTTGCTCACCCCAAAGGTATGGGCTGTCTGCCTGACGGTCGCGTTGTTCTGTATAATGTAATTCGCTATCTTTACGGCTCTCTCTGAGATATAGTCTTTCAATGATATCCCCTGGATCAATCGTTTTTACAATCTATGCAGGAAATCATCGGAGTATACCCCGAAGTCCAACTCCTCCTCATCATCCAGTTCCAGAAGCGCTTCTTCCATCTCATCCTCATATTTTCTGATTGCCCGGTCGATCCTGCGGGCCGCTTTCTTGTCTCCGTTCTCCCTGTATAATGCGGAGGCCGCGGTAAAGATAAGCTCCGTATCTTCCGTGCAGGGGTCTCCTTCGGATATGTATTTCCTTACGGTTTCCTCCGCCCCCTCCCAGTCTTTCATCGCAGTCTGGGTATAGATCAGCGCGGCGGCCGCTGATGTATCGTCCGGCTCTTCCGCGTGCCACTGCCGGCAGAAATCCAGCGCTTCCTCCAGCTTTCCCTGGCTTCTCAAAGCAACCGACAGCATAAAACGGATGTCGCAGGAAGGCACCTCCTCCCACTGAAACATCTCCAGCAGCTGGCGGCAGACTCTCTCCAGCTCCGCATATCTGTCATGCATGCTCAACTCATCCAGATAATCCTCCAGCCATCCCTGCACGTCGTACTGATAGTCCGTCCCGTCATCCAGCAGATACAGCTCCCTGGCAAAATCCTTATCCCTGCTGCGGCCGTCCTCAATAATCGCGCACAGAGCGGCATAGCCGTCGTCCCAGTTATTCATCGCCTGACCGCCCTCTGCCAGATCCAGGTAGCATTTGTTTGTAAGCCGCTCAAATCGTTTCCATAGTCTTTTCATCGTACTCTCCCTGTCTTTATTCTCACAGGAACCAAACGCCCCGCTATTTTCATTCCGCTTGTTTACCTGTCTGCGGGATTACGTTCTTCTTGTCTTTATTACTTTAACTTAGCACAAAACCATATCCTCTTCAAGAGTGAACATCCTTATTTCCTGCCTTGCTTTCTGGTAAAGGGAATTTTATAATAGAATCCATCAGTGATGAAGGAGACAGATCATGAAAAAGAATCTGAACATAAAAGAACTTATTCTGGTGGCCAGCATGCTGTTCGGCATGTTTTTCGGCGCGGGAAACCTGATCTTCCCGGTATCCATGGGACAGCTGGCCGGAAGCAGCCTGTGGACGGCCTTTGCAGGATTTCTGATCACGGGGGTAGGGCTTCCCCTGCTGGGCGTGGCGGCACTGGGTGTCAGCCGCAAGGAAGGGCTTTTTGACCTGAGCAGCCAGGTGGGCAGAGGCTACGGCGTATTCTTCACCTGCGCGCTCTATCTCACCATCGGTCCGTTCTTCGCCATTCCCCGGTGCGCCTCCATGTCTTTCACGGTAGGTATGGAAGGACTCCTGCCCTCCCAGGCGCGCCCCCTGGCGCTGGCAGTATTTTCCTTCATATTTTTTGCGCTGGTTCTGTTCTGGTCACTGCGACCCGGGGAGATCCTGACCTGGGTGGGCAAGGTACTGAACCCCCTGTTTTTATGCTTTCTCGGCATCCTGATTGTCCGGTCCTTCCTCTCTCCCATGGGAAGCATCTCGTCCGCCGCCCCTTCGGGAGCGTACGCGGCCAATGCCTTCGCCCAGGGATTTCTGGAAGGCTATAATACCATGGACGCGCTGGCAGGCCTCGCTTTCGGCATCGTCGTCGTCCAGGCGATCCGGGGACTGGGCGTGGAGGACGCCTCCTCCGTCGCCGGAAGCACTGTAAAGGCAGGCGTCTTCAGTTCCATCCTGATGGGCCTGATCTATCTGCTCACTGCCGTCATGGGCGCTCAGAGCCGTGGAATACTGGCCATATCCGAAAACGGAGGCGTGGCGCTGTCCCAGATCGCGACGCACTATTTCGGCACGGCCGGAACATTCATCCTGGCCGTCACCGTCACGGTGGCCTGCCTGAAGACAGCCGTGGGACTGATCACCAGCTGCGGGGAGACCTTCTCCCAGATGTTTCCCCAGGGTCCTTCCTATAAAGTATGGGCGTCCGGATTCTGCGTTCTCTCTTTTCTGATTGCAAACCTGGGCCTGAACTCCATTATCGCCTTTTCCCTGCCGGTACTGCTGTTCCTCTACCCGCTGACGATCACACTGATTCTGCTCTCCCTGACCGCGGTGAGCTGGGGCGGGAACCAAACCGTATACCGGTGGGTGACCGGCTTTACCGCGGCCGCAGGGCTGCTGGACTTCCTGAACGCGCTTCCAGAAAGGCTGACTTCTTTCCTGCGTCTGGACAGCATCCTCCCGTCCGTCACCGGTCTTCTGCCCTTCTTTGACGCAGGGTTCGGATGGATCTGTCCCGCCCTGCTGGGTCTGGCAGCCGGCCTTTGGCGGGCGCGAACCCGTTAGGGAAACCCTTTTATTCCCCTGCAGGCGCGGGCCGGACGTCATGCGGACATGTCCGTCAGGCCGCGCTGTTTTACGCCATCTTATGCTATTCTTACGCTGTTTCCTGTACCTTTTTCCGTATCCGTTTTTCCGGCCGGATATCCTTGTACCGGTACACGCTCAGCACAATCCCCAGGAGGATATACGACACCATCATCTGGCTTCCCCCCACCGAGAAAAACGGCATGTTTACGGATACGAAGGGAAGCAGGTTCAGATTCACCATAATGTGCATCACGGTCTGCAAAAAGATCGTAATGCCGCTGGCACAGCCCAGGATCATCCCCAGTTGGTTTCTCTGGCGCAGGGAGATACGGAAAATGCGGAAAAGCAGATACGCCATCAGCGCCGCCGCCAAAATCCCGGCCAGAACCCCATAGGTGGTGATCAGGCTTACAAAGGCGTAATCACTGTTGAAACCGGGCAGGGACGTCCAGAGTCTTAGCACATTTTCAGGATTCCCTCCCGCCGCGGCGCTGCCGCTTAAAAAGTTTCCTGCCATGGTCTGCGTATACGCTGCCTCTGGAGCACGCCCCAGGAACGCCATGATCCGCGCCATCTGGTATTCTGCGATGCCGCCCATGGCCGCTCTCAGTCCAAACAGCGCCGGAGGCAGTACCGCCATACCGGCCCACAGCACGGCCAGCGTCTTTTTCCTGCCCACCTGATACCAGCCATGCCATACGGCAATGGAAAACAGGAGTACAAAAGCCGCTGCCAGGATCACCACCGTCACTATGGACGGAAGGCGGAAGGCCAGCCACACCGGCGCCAGCGCCCATAAAAACAGCTTCCACAGCTTCCGGTATCCTATCCCTCTGTAGTCATACAACAACGCCCCATAAAGAGGAATAAAAAGGTACAGCGCGGCCATACCCGACAAACGGGTGACCCCCAGGTCGATCCACACATAAGAACCATAGTTCCTGCCCAGCACGAACCAGCCAAACAGCAGAAATACCAGATATGCTCCCGCCGCCAGGCGCGCCCGTCCTGCCAGGATACTGTAATCCAGCCGGTATACGGCCAGCATCACCAACATTCCCATCAGCGTATAACGGATATGCCCACTAAACCAATACTGCGCGCCGTCCGCATCCAGACCGCCGGCTGACAGAGCGGCCTGGAACACCACCCCTGTCAACGCCAGAACACTCACCAATGCCAGCATCCCCCAGGACATATGGGGTCGGTGTACCCGGTCCAGCGAGACGCCCGTCTCCACCGGGTCGCCCATCTCACGCACCGCTCTTTCCAGCGCTTCTTCTTCAAACATCCCGTCCACTTCATAGGCCTCCGCCTGATCCTGGATATGTTCCCGAAGTTCTTCCTCCACCATACTTCTTGCCCCGGCACAACGGATCTGATCCGTCACCGTGCGCAGATATTCCTCCAGTCTCATCCCACCACCTCCAATGTAAGGATGCTGGTGACAGCCTGGGAATATTCCTGCCACTCGGCTTTCTTTTTTTCCAGATAGCCTTTCCCTTCCCTGGTGATCCGGTAATACTTCCGTACCTTCCCCAGCACCTCCTGCTCATAGGATGTGAGATAATGCTTCTCCTCCAGCCCGTGCAGCAGAGGATACAGCGTGCCTGCCTTCAGTTCAAACACATTCTGGGACCGCTGCCTCAGAGTTTCGATCATTTCATAGCCGTACATGTCTTTTTCCGAAAGCAGTCTCAGGATCAGCATTCCCATGCTTCCGGACAGCCATGTTCTGTCTGCCGCCATATATTTTTCTCCTTTCATATATCGATAGTCTATATATAGATTATCTATATAATAGATCGGACGTCTACATATGTCAAGCATGTCTGGAAATATTATTCAGGATTTTTCATTTTTCCGTTACTGTTCACACCGTACTCAGGAATAGGAAAATGCAACGTCATGCTTGCATGTAAGAGGCATTTTTCTATTCCTGAGTGCGAGTAGAACTCGTAACCTCCGCCCCCATAAGCAGTCTTAGCACGTAGTGCGGGACTGGAGCGCGTTAGCGCGACGAGTGCGCATGCGGGTGGAGGTTCGGTGTGAACTGTAACATTTTTCCCACAACCGGGGTAAAATCCTCCGTATCTCCGCAGAAAAATCCTCCCAGGGACTCCGTCAGCTTTTCCATTACCGGCTTTAATACTCCATAAGCCTCCTGGAAAAGCGAAGCGGCAAACACCGTGCGGATCTGGTGCTTCTCCAGGAAAGCGTCTCCCTCTTCGTCCCCCAGGCTGCAGGGAACTGCTTCCAGATCCAGCGATCCGGCGCCCGGCGCCTCTATCTCCAGGACACCTGCTTCCTCCCAAAGCTCCGCCTTCACCTGCTCTTCCTCCCGGATCACATCATAGATCCTGCGCAGACTGACTTCTTCGGGAATCAGATACCACCAGTCAGCCGGGACGTTGTATACGGGCTTTGCCGCCTTGCTCCGCGCCGCCGGTTTCTTTCCATTGTTCTTATTCTTCTTCATGCTGATCTCCTTTGTTTTTCATTGTGCCCCGCAGTGCAGGCATGGCATCTGCGATACCTTCGTTGTACCCCGCAGTGCTGCTCGACTCCGCTTCGCTTCGTCTCGCTCACGGGCTTCGCCCTATGGCATCCAGCAGGAACCAACGCTTTCATGCGAGCATGAAGCGATGGTTCCTACCGTCTGCCGCACTGCTTATTGCTTACGCGAACATTATACCAGAAATTCCGTAATATTTCGCTTGACTTTTTTTTTGAATCGTGTTGCTATTAGATAATGATACAAGGAGGACCTATTATATGTGTGGAATTACAGGATACATCGGACGGCTGCAGGCCGCGCCCATCTTGCTCTCCGGGCTTTCCAAGCTGGAATACAGAGGATATGACTCCGCGGGCATCGCAGTCCGCAGGGATGAAGACCAGAAAATCGAGATCATCAAATCCAAAGGGCGCCTTCAGGCGCTGATCGAGAAAACAGACTGCGGCCGCGCCGTCCACGGCGTCTGCGGCATCGGCCACACCCGCTGGGCCACCCACGGAGAACCTTCCGTGACCAACGCCCATCCTCACTGCAGTGACGACCACGCCGTAGTGCTGGTACACAACGGCATCATCGAAAATTACACAGAGATTAAGGAGAAGCTGGAGCGTTCCGGGTATACTTTCTACTCCCAGACGGATACGGAGGCTGCCGTCAAGCTGGTGGATTACTACTACCGCAAGACCGGCGCCCCGCTGGAGGCCATCTCCAGGGCCATGCTCCGCCTGCGGGGATCCTACGCCTTCGGCATCATGTTTGAGAACCAGCCGGGCAAGCTGTTTGCCGCCCGCAAGGACAGTCCTTTGATCATTGGGAAAAGCGAAGACAGCCATCTGCTGGCGTCAGACGTTCCCGCCATCCTGGACCGGACGCGCACCGTCTACTATATCGGCAACCTGGAGATCGCCGAACTCACCGCTGACGAGGTGCATTTCTACAATATTGACCGGGAAGAGATCATAAAAGAACCCTCCCAGATCCAGTGGGACGCGGAAGCGGCCGAAAAGGGCGGTTATGAGCATTTCATGATCAAGGAGATCCACGAACAGCCCAAAGCGGTAAGGGATACTCTGGGCGCTTACTTAAGCGAAGGCCAGATCGATCTGTCCTCCGTCGGCCTTACGGACGAAATCATCCAGTCGCTGGAACGCATCTACATTGTAGCCTGCGGTTCCGCCTACCATGTGGGCATGGCCGCCAAATATATCCTGGAGGATCTGGCTGACATTCCGGTGGAAGTGGATCTGGCCTCGGAGTTCCGCTACCGGAATCCGCGGATGGCCTCCAACTCCATCGTCGTCGTTATCTCCCAGTCCGGCGAGACAGCCGACAGCCTGGCCGCCCTGCGCCTGGCAAAAGAAAAGAAAGTTCCCGTCCTGGGCATTGTCAATGTGGTGGGCTCCAGCATCGCCAGGGAGAGCGATTACGTGATGTACACCTATGCCGGGCCGGAGATCTCCGTGGCCACCACCAAGGCCTACAGCGCGCAGCTCATCGCTGTCTACCTCCTGGCCGTACAGAGCGCGAAGGTACGGGGCCGGATCTCCGAAGAGCGATATGCCGAACTGATCCAGGAACTGCAGACCCTGCCGGACAAGATCCAACGGGTACTGGACGACAAGGAACGCATCCAGTGGTTTGCCAGCAAATACTCCAACGCGCGGGACATCTTTTTTGTGGGCCGCGGCATCGATTACGCCATCAGCATGGAAGGCAGCCTGAAGATGAAAGAGATCAGCTACATCCACTCTGAGGCTTACGCCGCCGGGGAGCTGAAGCACGGCACCATCAGCCTCATTGAAAAAGGCATCCTGGTCGTGGGAGTCCTGACGCAGAATGCCCTCTTTGAAAAAACCATCAGCAACATGCTGGAAACCAAAAGCCGCGGCGCTTATCTCATGGGACTGACCTGTTACGGCAACTACAGCGTGGAAGATACCACGGATTTCACCGTCTATGTACCCAAGACCGAGTCCTGGTTCACCACCAGTCTGGCCATCGTCCCCCTCCAGCTCCTGGGCTACTATGTCAGCGTCGCCAAAGGCCTGGATGTGGATAAACCGAGAAACCTGGCAAAATCCGTCACCGTGGAGTAATCCGTCTGCCGCTGTCTGCAGATACCGTAAACATTGCATCAGTCCAGCCGGAACTGCTCCCTGGGCTGTACAAATACCCGGATATCGCAGTCCGCGCAGTGCTCCCCGTTGACCGCCAGACGATATGCGGCCAGCACCTCCAGACCCTCGTCGTTCTCTTCGACCCGGACGCTGGATGTGCTGGTCTCCACCTGGAAGCTCCCGTAGGGCACCTGATAGATGCTCTGCCGGGAGCTTCCTTCTTCAAATACCATGTGGACCGCCACCGGTCCTCTCTTACGGATCTCCAGCCCCCGGTCCTTCACCTTTATGATATTGCGGACCGGCTCCGCCATCCCTTCCATCACTTCGTCAAAGAGAATATAATGGGTTCCATTTTTCTTATAATATTCCCCCACGTGAACCATTTCCAGCAGTTCCTGGTCCGCGTCGCTCTCGTCCGCCATCTGGAGGCCGGCGATTGTTACCATCACTTCTTTTGTCATACTTTCAGCTCCCCGTATCATCTATGTATTTTGTAACTATCAGACGCATGCTGAATAGTTGTTACAGTTCCATCATCAATACTGACAATAGTTTATCCGTTTCCCGCGGACTATTCAAGTCCCCTGCAGGAATAAATGGATTGAATTTCTCCTGTTTCCGGATATAATAAAAGTAAGGAAAGCAAAGGAGGTGACCTTATATGCCATTACTCAATCCTGATATTTATACCTCGGAAGACTACTGGGCTCTCCCCGATGGGCGCAGAGCGGAACTTATCGACGGTCAGCTCTATAACATGGCTCCACCGAGCCGGATTCATCAAAAGCTCATACAAGAGCTTTCCCGGAAAATTGGAAATTATATTGCCCAAACAGGTGGTTCCTGTGAGGTCTACCCTGCCCCCTTTGCGGTTAATTTGGATGCGGAAGACCAGAACTGGGTAGAGCCGGATCTCTCTGTCATATGCGATAAAAGCAAACTGACTGACCGGGGATGTTCCGGCGCGCCGGACTGGATTATCGAAATCGTCTCTCCGTCAAGCCGCCGGATGGATTACTCACGAAAAAATACTCTCTATTCTGATACTGGCGTTCGTGAATACTGGATTGTAGATCCGGACAAGGAAAGAACCACCATTTACCGTTATGAGGAAGATGCCGCGCCTGCTATCCTTCCCTTTTCAGATGTAATTCAGGTAGGAATCTATGAGGATTTACAGGTCTGCATCGCTGAATTACTGAAGTGATTTTAGGGTAAAACTTAAATAAAAACTGCCGCAGAGCCTACAAACCATAGACCTGCGGCAGTTTTTTATTTTCCCAGCTGTCAAACACAAAAGCAGCATTTATCTGTTTTCCGCAAATTGTTCAAGTCCTTTTACCCACTGAAAACGTACCTTCACAGGCAGTCTGTCAGGATTCGGCCGTTCCATAAGCAGCGTCCACCAGGCCACCGCCCTGGGTTCCGGGCAGTACCCGCACACACGGATCGTCCACCTGACCGTACCGACCCCCAATATCAGGAAACACAGCAGTACCAACAGGATTCTGCGCATCTGTCCGTCTCCTTTCCATATATACAGGAGCGTAAGGCTGTTACCGTTCACAAGTCAGCCGTAAACGGTAACGTAAGGCTTATCCCCTGCTCTATTCTGAGTATGGCCAGGAAATCTCTCCCTTATACAGATGGTCCTCCGTGATCAGCGGTATACGGCAGAACTCTTCATTGTACCAGGCATTCAGAATCCGGTGCAGCGGCGTGCCGCTCTCAGGCTGTTCCTCCAGCCGTGCCTCGTCCGAGGCGGCTCCCTCCGTTATATAGACAGACGTCCCCCGGGAATACGCCCCGTCCGTCTGGAGTTCTTCAAGGAGCGGCCCCATCTCCTCTAAGTCCAGAATCTTTTCGGAGAAATAAAAATTTTTCAGGTGGTTAAAATCCATCTGTTTTTGAAACCTGTCATAATAAGCATCCTTTGCTTCCTGCATGGATCCGGCTTCCGTCTCAAAAGGTTCTTCAGGGTCGTCCTCCGAAGCCCCGAAGCCAAAGGTCAGATGATACGCTTCCTCCTGCCCGGGATCCACGCTGACAGCCATTACCAGGCTCCGCTCCTCCAACTCCTGCCCTCCGCAGCCAGTCAGCAGCAACGCCGGGAACAACGCCAGCGCCGCGGCCAGCAGCGTCTTTCGTCCTCCCTTCCCCAGCCTGCGAAGCCCCATGCAAAACAGGATCAGTATCTGGAGGGGCGTGGAAATCATATAGAGAAAATCCTGCCCCCAGTCCATGCACGCGGGATTCAGAGCCGCCGCAAAGGACGCGGCCAGCAGCGCAAACATCAGGTATTTTTCTCTGGTACCCGGCTCTCCGTCCTTCAGCGGCGCGAAAAGCGTGCTGCACAGCAGGAAAAGGCCGATCACCCAGGCAAATACAAACAGCGCGTCCAGCCTGCCCACCACTTTTCCGGGGAAATGCGCCAGCGTCATGACAGACGCCATGGGAAATACAAGGCCCGTATGGCCCGCATCTCCGTAGATACAGTAAGAAAATACACTGAACGCCAGAATGACCGCCGCACCGGTGAGCCAGATCTTCCCCACCGTCCGTTTAAAACTCCCTTCCGGAGCCGTCTGCCCCCGCAGGTACCACAGGCCCTGCACCGCGCCCAGCCAGCAGAAGAGCTGGTATCCCGCCTGAAGCTGCCGCGCACCCAGGGACGGGCGGAGGTCGAAACAGCGCTCCAGTTCTATCTCACCCCACATCATTGCCGTCAGGAAAAGCAGCAGCACAATAAAAAACGGGAAAAGGATCTCCCCCACACGGCCGCGGCATTCCGCACCCTTATACAGATTATAAAAGCAGAACAGGTAGAACCATCCCAGAATCAGCCAGAGCGCCGTGCCGTCCAGCAGAAATTCCTGTATCAGAAGTCCCGTCATGCGGGCCGCCATGGTTCCTATGACCCAGTAATGAAGATAGCTGAGCATCCTGATCCACGGGGATGCCGGCCGCGGCACATAGACTGTCCCCAGAAGCCACCCGCCCAGAAGCAGCAGGGCAAACACAATCTGAGTCAGGTTCTCCCGGTTCATGGCCAGTGGCGCCAGAAGCGCGCCCAGGCTGATCAACCCCGCAGTATAACCGCGGTATAATTGTCTGCATGAGATTTTCTGATTGCCTGAAAACATCTTTTATTACCCCTTCTTTCGGAGTTTTACTCTGGCGTCCCTTCTGGCAAAGACCGGCCTTCTGGTAAGCATCCGGAAGGGGAAGCGCAAAAGAGAGTCCTTTTCATCTTCATAGCCGTTCAGGTCCGACGCCACGTAAGGCATCAGATAGGGAATGCCGAAACTGTTCAGATGGGACAGGTGGATCAGCACCCATAAATACGACAGCAGTACCCCGTACAGGCCCAGCCATGCTCCCATGAACATACAGCCATATTTCAGGAGACGAAACGCCGAGGCAAATTCTTCATTGGGAATGGCAAAGGAACACAGCGCCGTGAATGCCACCACGATGACCACAATGGGGCTGACCACATTGGCGGCCACCGCTGACTGTCCGATGATCAGGCCGCCCACAATGCCGATGGTATTTCCGATAGGGCCGGGCAGCCGGATTCCCGCCTCCCGGATCAGTTCAAAGGAAATCTCCATCAGCAGAACTTCTCCCAGGGATGGGAACGGAACGCCCTGCCTGGCCGCCGCCATGGACAGAATCAGGTTTGTGGGCAGAAGGCTGGTATGCCAGGAGGTCACGGCCACATAGACCGCCGGAAAGCTCATGGCAAGAATCGCCGCAAAAAAACGCAGGAACCGGGCAAAAGACGCGGCTTCAAACCGGTTGTACCAGTCGTCGCTGGTCTGGAAAAAGCTGTTGTAATCCGACGGAAAGATCAGCACTGTGGGGGAATGATCCACCGCCAGCACAATGCGCCCTTCCAGTACGGCGGCCGCGGCCCGGTCCGGCCGCTCTGTGGACTGGAACTGGGGAAACGGCGAGAGCCAGTGCTTTTCCGTCAGCTGCTCCAGCATGCCGCTGTCCAGGATACCGTCGATCTCATACGCGCTCATCCGCTCCCGGATCGTATCCAGCAGGCGGGGATAGACCAGGTCCTCCATATAGACCAGGGCCGTCATGGTATGGGAACGGCTCCCCACCGTCTGCTCCTGCACCTTCATACGCGGGTCCCGAAGCCTTTTCCTGATCAGCGCCACGTTCACCTTCTCACTCTCAGTAAAACCTTCCCTGGAGCCCCGCATCACCTTCTCGCTCTCCGCCTTGGACACACCGATGCCCGGGTACCCTTTACTGGATATTTTATAGACCGTATCGTCCCCTTCCAGGAACAGGATGCCGTTTCCGGCCAGCAGCGCCGCCTCCGCCTGCTCGTAGCCTTCCAGCGGCTGCACGTCCGACAGTCCGATCACATGCTCTTCCAGCATCAGATTGCTGACGGTCACCTCCACGTAGACCAGATATCCCTCCTGCTTTCCGTCATCCAGAAATACCTGGCGCTTCAGGATATCGTCGCACTTTTCAAAACGCTGTTTTACCCATTCCTGGTTCACGGTCAGGTCCCGCGATACATTGCCCATAAATACCCTCCTTCGCCGTCTTACCCGCCTCCGCCGCCTGTACAGGCGCAGCCAGCCGCCCGCCAGGCGCACCGCGCAAAAAAAGGATGGCATTCAGCCATCCTTTCCATATTATGTCCCTACCGCTTCACATTATACGGCGTTGTGAGATAAACCTGTTTTGCCAGCTTTCTGGCCCGCAGTTCCCGGTATGCCTGCCTTGCCTTTCCTCTGGTGTCAAATATTCCGAATACCGTGGGACCGCTTCCGCTCATCATCGCTCCCAGAGCCCCCTGCTCTACCATAAACCTTTTGATCTCGTCGATCACCGGATAGGCGGGCACCGTCACCGTCTCCAGTACATTGCCCATGCGGGAGGCCAGAAGTCCCAGATCCTTCTGCTCCATCGCCTGGATCATGGCATCCACATCCGGATGCTGTTCCGGCTTCAGGTCGTTGGCATGAAGATTTTCATATACAAACTTCGTGGACACGCTGATCCCCGGCTTGGCGATCAGAATATAACATTTGGGCATGGGAGGCAGGACGCTCAGCTTCTCTCCGATCCCCTCGGCCAGCGCCGTTCCCCGAAGCACACAGTACGGGACATCCGCGCCCAGTTTTACGCCCCGGTCCATCAGTTCCTGTCTGGAAAGCCCCAATCTGTACATCTGGTTCATGCCCCACAGCACAGCCGCCGCGTCCGAACTGCCTCCGGCCATGCCCGCGGCCACCGGGATCTTTTTCTGAAGGCGGATCCCGATTCCGTCCCGGATATGGAATTCCTCCTTCAATAACTGTGCGGCTTTGTATACCAGATTATTCTCATTGGTCGGCAGATAATACAGATTCGTCTCCACCTGTATTCCCGCCCGCTTTGTCCTGCGGATCTCCAGCTCGTCATAAAGGCTGATGGTCTGCATGATCATCTTCACTTCATGGTAGCCGTCTTCTCTCCTGCGCAGTACGTCCAGGCCCAGGTTGATCTTTGCCAGGGCTTTTAATTCTATCCTGTCCATCTTCTTTCCTCTCCGCTCCCCAATTATCTCCGCATCGCTTTATCTGCGGCAAAATCATTTTCTGCTTTCGATTATATCAGGAAGAAGGAAAATGTGCAACGCGTGTTCCTGCAGGACAGGGCGTCCCTGCTCCGGCAGCTCCTGCTCACGGACAATCCTGTAAGCAGGAACTGCCGGCGTTCTCCAGATCATCAAAATCCCCAAGATCCCGAATATTTACATGAGAAGCCTCCACCCCCGCATCCGGATGATCCAGTTGCTGCCGGAAGGTGGAGGGATAGGCTCCTTCAAGCTGCCCCCTCACACTCTGAGCTCTCAGAAGGCATATTTCCTCCAGCGTCCCGACAGCCGTCAGAAAGTCTTCAAAGTTACAGAATGCAGTAGGATCCTTTTCCACATATGGTGTGATCATCACCTGTATCGCGTGGATCCTTTCCTGAAAATATCCGCTTTCCATATACCCTTTCAGGAACTGGTCAAAATACTTGTGGTACTTTTGGAAATAAACATCATTTTTCATCAGATTATGGTATAACGGCCGTTCCAGCATAACCTCTCCCGGTGCCGGTGTATTGATCGGGTAATTGATCAGCACATTGGGATCCCGGATCGGATCTGTCATACCCAGCGCATAAGTACCGAACGCCAGATTATAGTCCCAGGGCAGCATGCTGATTCTTCCGTCCTCTTCATAGAGAAAATAGTTATGCCCCGTCCGCCCCAGGTAGCTGTCCCAGTTCATCACAAAAACCTGCACGGCAAAATATCGCAATACCTCGTCCACGTCCACGGCCGACTCCAGATTCTCTCCAGAATCAAGTGTCCGGATCGCTCTGATCAGCCGTTCCTGATCCGCCGCATTTATCGGAAACTTCGCGTTCCGGAAAATATTGTCATAGCTGTCAGGATCTTCATCCACATACCGCAGCGCTACATCAGCGTTTTCCTCCGCCAGCAGACGATAATCCGGTTTATATAATTTCCCGTAGTTTCTGCCGAAATTCCGTTCCGCAAATCCTTCCTCCGGTTCCTCCACCGCCAGAAAAAGCCCCCAGGGGGCGCCGTTCACTGTCACCCAGACATAGCTGCAGAGAGGAGCCGGCACCTCCATGAACCTCATCATATCATACGCCAGGAAGCTTTTCATATAGCTATTGTCCTGAAAAGAAGAATCCAGAGAAAACTTATCCAGTCCATAATAATTTCTTCCGCTCTCATAATGATCGAACTCCAGTTTCAGGCTGTATCTGCGAAGGCCGTATTCTTCCGTCAGGCGCAGAGAATTATTCCCTTTGGCCCGCACCCCTACTTTCGCAAATTCTTCTCCATCCACCGTCACATTACAGGGAATGTATGCTTCCTTCGGGGCCCTCTCCAGAAAATCTTCCCAGTCTTCCGTACGGATGTCGATCGCATGCACACGGCTGTCGTCGAAAAGACGGCTGGCATATCCCGGCTCCGTTAAAGTTTCCCTGTCTATGCTTTTTCCCAAAAACCCCCAAAAAAGCAGCAGGACTGCGGCTGAAGCCGCAGCCAGACAGGCCTTCCATCTACGTCCCTGTCCCATCCTCTATTCTCCCGCTGTTTTCATTTTTAAAATTTTCATCCAGCCTTAGTCGTCGTAGTCAGAACCCCCATCATCATAATTGGAATCCCCGTCGTCAGATCCCTGGTCATAATTAGAATCCCCATCATCGGATTCCTGGTCATAATCAGAGCCCCCGTCATCATAATTTGTGTCTCCTGCCGGTGCAGCCTCCGGTTCCACATAATCCGTTACCCCATCCGCGTTCGGGCCGTAGTCTGTATCATCATAATCCGTCACTCCGTCTGCGTTCGGGCCGTAGTCCGTGTCGTCGTAGTTTGTCACTCCATCCGCGTTCGGGCCATAGTCTGTATCATCATAATCCGTCACTCCGTCCGCATT
>CALWLW010000024.1 GCA_944381625.1 uncultured Lachnoclostridium sp. | reverse complement strand
GCTGAATCCTCGATCAGGGCTAAGCGCCCTATGCCTGAAGATAGCAGAATCCCTCTGCGAGCCAGCTCGCGCCGGGCTTTGCAATCTTCAGCCGCATGGCTGAGTCCTCGATATTCAGCCATGCATCTCGGATTCCCGCAGCTGACGCTGCTCTACCGCCGCTTGCGCGGCTGAACCCTCGATCAGGGCTAAGCGCCCTATGCCTGAAGATAGCAGAATCCCTCTGCGAGCCAGCTCGCGCCGGGCCTTGCAATCTTCAGCCGCATGGCTGAATAGGTATACTGTACATTATATAAGTAGGAAAGGAAAATTGCAAGACCTGGGGAGATATGATATAATGAGTGAACGCATAAAACCGGACGCCGCGGATTTTCAGGCGGCGGGAAGGAGGAAAAGCATGAAGACAGTATCGGAATTACTGGAAGGTTTACAGTATCAGGTGATAAAAGGGGATCTGAACCGGGCGGCGGAAGACCTGGTCTTTGATACCCGCAAAGTGACAAAAGGCTGTATGTTTGTCTGCATCAAAGGCGCCGCTTACGACAGCCATGAACATATAGAGGAGATCGTGAAGAAAGGAGCGGCAGCTGTGGTGGTGGAACGCCCGGTGGAAGCGCCGGACGGGATCACGCTGATCCAGGTGGCGGACACCCGGTACGCGCTGGCCCTTCTCTCGGCGGCCTGGTTCGGCCATCCCGCGGACCGCATGAAGATCATCGGCATCACGGGGACCAAGGGAAAGACCACCACCACGTATATGGTAAAAGGAATCCTGGAGCACGCGGGATACAAGGTGGGTCTGATCGGCACTATCGAGACGGTCATCGGGGAGGAACACATCCCGGCCAGCCATACCACGCCGGAGTCTTTTGAGATCCAGGAGTCCTTTGCCCGGATGGTGGGAGCGGGCTGCCAGGTCTGCGTGATGGAAGTGTCGTCCCAGGGCCTGATGATGCACCGGACGGCGGGGATCCCCTTTGAGATCGGGATCTTTACCAACCTGTCGCCGGACCATATCGGTCCAAATGAGCACGCCAGCTTTGAGGAATACGCCGCCTGCAAGGCCATGCTGTTCCGCCAGTGCCGTCTGGGTATCGCTAACGTGGACGACCCGCATTTTGACATGGTGCTGGAAGGGCACACCTGCGGGCTGGAGACCATCGGTTTTTCGGAGAAGGCGGACTACCGGGCGTCCGGCATGGAGCTCATAGGCCGCCCCGGTTATATGGGCGTGCGCTACCGGGTGTCGGGGAAAACGGACATGGATGTGGAGATCGACATTCCCGGAAAATTCAGTGTGTACAATTCCCTGGTGGCCATCGCCGTATGCAGGCATTTTCAGGTGGCGGAAGCGGATCTTAAGGAAGCGCTGCGGGTGGTGAAGGTGAAGGGCCGGACCGAGATGATCAAAGTATCGGATGAATTTATCCTGATGATCGACTACGCTCACAATGCCATGAGCCTCCAGAGCCTTCTGGAGACGCTGAAGGAATACCATCCCCAGCGTCTGGTCTGCGTGTTCGGCTGCGGCGGGAACCGTTCCAGGCTGCGCCGGTATGAGATGGGAGAGGTGTCGGGACGCCTGGCGGACCTTACTGTCATCACCTCAGACAATCCCAGGTATGAGGAACCCCAGGCGATCATAGACGACATCAAAGTGGGTATGGAGAAGACGGACGGCGCGTATGTGGAGATTATGGACCGCAAGGAAGCGATCCGCTATGTGATTGCCCACGGACGCAGAGGCGACGTGATCGTGCTGGCAGGCAAGGGCCATGAGGATTACCAGGAGATCAAAGGGGTCAAATACCCCATGGATGAGAGGGTGCTGATCCGGGAGGTTCTGGAAGAACTGGCGGCGGAACAGGAGAAAGGACGCTAAGGATGGAATTCGTCAATGTCATCGTGGATATTTCCCATGAAAAACTGGACCGGGTATTTCAGTACCGGGTACCGCCGGAGCTTGAGGGCAGAATCCAGGTTGGCATGCAGGTGAATTTTCCGTTTGGGATGGGCAACCGTCCCATGAAAGGATATGTGGTGGGATGTACGGAGGAACCGGACTATCCCATAGATAAGATTAAGACGCTCACCGGGATTGTGCCGGGAAGCGTGCCGGCGGAATCTCAGCTGATCGCCCTGGCCGCCTGGATGAAGGAGACCTATGGTTCCACCATGAACCAGGCGCTGAAGACGGTGCTTCCGGTGAAACAGCAGATCCGGCAGAAGCAGAGCCGCAGGATCGTTCTGAGCATGGAACGGACGGAGGCGGAAGCGCTGCTTGCGGAGTTTCAGCGGAAACATTACCGGGCAAAGGAGCGGGTGCTGGATGCGCTTCTAAAAAACCCGGAAGGGACGCTGGATTATGACCGGGCGTCTAAGGAACTGAAAGCCACCGCCGCGGTGCTGGGAGGGCTTCAGGACAGCGGCGTCCTCAGGGTGGAATCCAGCACCCGGTACCGCAATCCGCTGGCGGGGCGTTTTGCAAAGCGGGCGCAGGGGGTGATTCTGAACCGGGAGCAGCGCCTGGCGGCGGACGGGATCTGGGAGGGATGCAAAGGAAATGGTCCCAGGACATATCTGCTCCATGGAGTGACCGGAAGCGGGAAGACAGAGGTGTATATGGAACTGATCGGGCGGGTGATCCGGGAAGGAAAGCAGGCAATTGTGCTGATTCCGGAGATTGCCCTGACGTTCCAGACGGTGGGGCGGTTCTATGAGCGCTTCGGAGACCGGGTATCCGTCATGCATTCCCGCCTGTCCGACGGGGAACGCTATGATCAGTTCCTGCGGGCGAAAGAAGGAAGCATCGATGTGATGATCGGCCCCCGTTCGGCGCTGTTCGCCCCCTTTTTACATTTGGGAATTATTATTATGGACGAGGAGCATGAAAACTCTTATAAAAGCGAAAATGTGCCGCGTTATCACGCGCGGGAGACCGCCATTTACCGGGCGAAGATGTGCGGGGCCTTCGTGGTGCTGGGAAGCGCCACCCCGTCCACGGACAGCTTCTGCCGGGCCAGGTGCGGGGAGTACGGGTATTACCGTCTGCCGGACCGGATCGGTCGGGCGGCGCTGCCCCAGGTGACGGTGGTGGACTTAAGGGAGGAACTGCGGGCGGGAAACCGCAGCATTTTCAGCCGGAAGCTGCGGGAAGGCATCCAGGAGCGCCTGGAAAAAAGGCAGCAGACCATGCTGTTCCTGAACCGGAGGGGGCTGGCGGGCTTTGTATCCTGCCGGTCCTGCGGGAAGGCGGTCCGGTGCCCCCATTGCGACGTCACTCTTTCTCTGCATGGGGACGGACGGCTCAGGTGTCATTACTGCGGATATGAGCAGGAAATGCCGGGAAACTGTCCTTCCTGCGGATCCCCGTATATATCCGGGTTCCGCGCGGGGACGCAGCAGATCGAAAGGGAAGTGTACAGAGTCTTTCCCGGCGCCAGGGTACTGCGGATGGATTATGACACTACCAGGAGCAAGGAAAGCTATGAAACGATCCTGTCCGCTTTCGCGGACCGGCAGGCCGATATCCTGGTGGGCACGCAGATGATTGTAAAAGGACATGATTTCCCCGGCGTAACGCTGGTGGGCGTCCTGGCGGCGGATCTTTCTTTGTACGCGTCGGATTACCGGGCGTCGGAGCGCACGTTCCAGCTTTTAACGCAGGCGGTGGGCCGCGCCGGCAGGAGGGACCTTCCGGGAGAGGCGGTGATCCAGACCTATGTGCCGGAGCATTACAGCATCCGCATGGCGGCCAAGCAGGATTACGAGGGCTTCTATGAGCAGGAGATGCTGTACCGGAGACTGCTGGGCTATCCGCCGGTGTGCGGGATGCTGGGGATCTATCTGTCCGGGCAGGATGAGCATGCTCTGGAGCGGCAGGCAGAATATCTGGGCGGCTGTATCCGCGGGCTGGAGGTCCCGGGGCTGTCCGTGATCGGCCCGGCGAAGGCGGCGCTGGTGAAGAAAAAGGACATTTACCGAAGAGTGATTTATCTGAAGCACCAAAGTGAAGGAACGCTTCTGAAGATAAAAGGGAAACTGGAAAAAATGACGGAGCAGGAGACTGTACGGCAGGAAATTTACATACAGTATGACTGGAACCCGATCAGTGTATATTAGATAACAGGAGGAGATTATGGCAGTTCGAAATCTGAGATATGAAGGAGATCCGATCCTTCGGAAAACAAGCAAAGAAGTAAAGGAGATCACACCCCGGATCCGGGAGCTGATCGACGACATGCTGGAGACCATGTATGAGGACAACGGCGTGGGCCTTGCGGCTCCCCAGGTGGGCATCCTGAAACGGATCGTGGTGATCGATGTGGGCGAAGGCCCGCTGGTGATGGTCAATCCCCAGATTGTAAAGACATCCGGGAGCCAGACCGGCGATGAAGGATGCTTAAGCGTGCCGGGAAAAGCAGGGGCGGTGACCCGACCAAATGAAGTCACCGTGCGCTTCATGGGGGAAGACGGCGAGTGGTACGAGCTGGAAGGGCAGGAACTTCTGGCCAGGGCCATCTGCCATGAATGCGACCATCTGGACGGAAAGCTCTATATCGATATGGTGGAGGGTGAGCTTCACGATACCACGGTGGAAGATGACGATTACGAGGAGGAATAGACCTGTATGAAAGTGATTTTTATGGGAACGCCGGATTTTGCGGTGGGGACGCTGGAAGCCCTGGCGGAAGCCGGGCATGAGGTCGTCCTGGCCGTAAGCCAGCCGGATAAGCCCAAAGGCCGAAAGCAGGAACTTTTTCCCACTCCGGTGAAAGCGGCGGCCCTGCGCCTGGGGATCCCGGTGTACCAGCCGGCGAAGATCCGCTCAGAGGAAGCCGTGGCGTATCTGGACGGCGTGGAAGCCGATGTGATGGTGGTGGCGGCGTTCGGGCAGATTATCCCCAAATCCATCCTGGAGATGAAAAAATACGGATGCATCAATGTGCACGCCTCCCTGCTGCCCAAATACCGGGGGGCCGCGCCCATCCAGTGGGCGGTCATATGCGGGGAAAAAGAGTCCGGCGTGACGATCATGCAGATGGACGAGGGACTGGATACGGGAGATATGCTGCTGAAAGCGGCGGTGCCTCTGGATGAGAAGGAAACGGGAGGAAGCTTGTTTGACAAGCTGAGCAAAGTGGGAGCTGATCTCTGCGTCAAAGCGCTGGAGGAGCTGGAGAAGGGAACCCTGGTTCCTGAAAAACAGGGAGAATCTCCCACCGGGTACGCTTCCATGCTCACCCGTGAGACGGGAAGGATCGACTGGACGAAGGATGCGGCGTCCATCGAGCGGCTGGTGCGGGGACTGAACCCGTGGCCCGGCGCGTACACAAAGCTGAATGGCAAAACTTTGAAAATCTGGGAGTGCAGCGTGGCCGTTCAGGATGCATCAAAGGGCGAATGTGGTGAAATACTGAGTACAACGAAAGATTCCCTGACTGTGCAGACGGGAGACAGCGCGCTGACAGTGACAGAACTGCAGCTGGAAGGAAAGAAGCGGATGGATGCCGGAGCTTTCCTAAGGGGCAGCAGCGTGAAATCAGGCACAGTCCTGGGATAAGGCAGGAGGACGTCATGATTTATCCTTATTATTATGATCCAACGTATATTCTGGTGCTGATCGGGCTGGTGATCTCCATGTGGGCATCCGCCAGGGTCAATACCACCTATCAGAAATATTCCAGGGTGAGAAGCCATTCCGGGCTTACGGGCGCGGAGGCGGCCAGGCGTATCTTAAACGGCGCGGGTATCTACGACGTGCGGGTGGAGCACGTGCGGGGAAACCTGACGGACCATTATGATCCGAAAGCAAGGGTACTCAGGCTGTCCGACAGCGTCTATGGCGCGTCCTCGGTGGCGGCCATCGGCGTGGCGGCCCACGAGTGCGGGCACGCGATCCAGGATGAGGAATCCTATGCGCCGCTGAGAATCCGCAGCGCCCTGGTACCGGTGGCCAATTTCGGCACCAAGGCGGCGGTTCCTATTATCCTGCTGGGCATTGTATTCGGAAGTTCTTATACACTGGTTCAGATTGGCCTTCTGTGCTTCGCGCTGGGGACCCTGTTCCAGATCGTTACGCTTCCGGTGGAGTTCAACGCGTCTTCCAGGGCGGTGCGCATCCTGGGAGAAAGCCATATGCTCATGGAGGAAGAGCTGGGGCAGACGAAGAAGGTGCTTTCCGCGGCTGCACTGACCTATGTGGCGGCGGCGCTGGCTTCGATTTTGTCCCTGCTTCGTCTGTTCCTGCTGTTCGGAGGAAGAGACCGTGACTGACAGAGGGAAAACGGATGTGAGGGCGCTGGCTCTGGAAGTGCTCCTGGAAGTGACGGAGCGGAAGGAGTACAGCCATCTGGCCCTGCGGGGTGCTCTGGAAAAATATCAGTACCTGGAAAAGCAGGACCGGGCGTTCCTGACCCGTCTCGTGGAAGGGACGGTGGAGCGGATGCTGGAACTGGATTATATCATCGGCTGTTTTTCCAGGACGCCGGTACATAAGATGAAGCCGGTGATCCGGGGAATCCTGCGTATGTCGGTGTACCAGATCAAATATATGGACCGGATTCCCGACGCAGCCGTCTGCAACGAGGCGGTGAAACTGGCGGTGAAAAAAGGATTTTCCGGGCTGAGAGGCTTCGTCAACGGCGTCCTGCGCAGTATTGTACGCGGACTGGGAGAGGTGGAATACCCCGGTCTCTCGGTGAAATATTCCACGCCGGAGTGGATCGTCCGTCAGTGGACGCAGGAATACGGGGAGGAGCTGGCTCTCGGTATGCTGGAGGACCAGTATGCGGAGCGCCCGGTAACGGTGAGGGTGAACCTGCACCGCATTTCCAGGGAAGCGCTGGCAGAGAGGCTGACCCGGGAGGGCGTTTCCGTGCGGACCGTGGACGGCTTGGACTGCGCCCTGGCCATCTCCGGTTATGATTACCTGGCGGCCCTGCCTTCTTTTCAGGAGGGACTGTTCCAGGTGCAGGACGTGAGTTCCATGCTGGCCGTGCTGGCGGCTGCCCCCAGGCCGGGGGATTACTGCATCGACGTATGCGCCGCGCCGGGTGGGAAGAGTCTGCATATGGCGGATCTTATGAATGGAACCGGTATGGTGGAGGCCAGGGACCTGACGGAGTACAAGGTGCAGCTGATAGAAGAAAATATCGCCCGCAGCAGGATGGAGAACATCCGGGCGGCGCGTCAGGACGCCACTGTCCTGGATGAAGCGTCTGTGGAAAAGGCGGATGTGGTGCTGGCGGATCTTCCCTGTTCGGGGCTGGGTGTATTGAATAAAAAACGGGATCTGAAATACCGGATGACGCCAAAGCAGCAGGAAGAGCTGGTGATGCTCCAGCGCCGGATCCTGGAAACGGTACAGCGGTATGTGAAGCCGGGAGGCGTTCTCGTCTACAGTACCTGCACCGTACACCGGGAGGAGAACGAGGGGAACACCGCCTGGTTTCTGGAGCGTTTCCCGTTCGTCCTGAAGGAGCAGAGGCAGATGCTCCAGGGCAGAGATCCCTGGGACGGTTTTTATATTGCGAAGATGGAGAGGAAGCTTCATGACTGATATCAAGTCCATGACTCTGGAAGAACTGGAGCAGGAGATGGAAAAACTGGGAGAGAAAAAGTTCCGGGCCAGACAGATCTACAGCTGGATGCATGAAAAGCTGGCGGATGGTTTTGAGGATATGACGGATCTGTCCAAAGGGCTCAGGGAGAAGCTCTCGGAGCATTATGAACTGGTCCGCCTGGAAGCGGTGAAGATCCAGACGTCCAGGATCGACGGCACCACCAAGATCCTGTTCCGCCTGCCGGACGGCAACGCCATTGAAAGCGTGCTTATGCGCTATCATCATGGAAATTCCGTGTGCATTTCTTCTCAGGTAGGCTGCCGCATGGGCTGCCGTTTCTGCGCTTCCACGCTGGACGGGCTGGAGCGGGGGCTTACGCCTTCGGAGATGCTGGATCAGATCTATCAGATCCAGAAATGGTCCGGGGAGAGGGTACATAACGTGGTGGTTATGGGAACCGGGGAGCCGCTGGACAATTATGACGCGCTCCTACGGTTTATCCGGCTTCTGACCTCGGAGGGCGGGCTGCATATCAGCCAGAGAAATGTCACAGTGTCCACCTGCGGGATTGTTCCCCGGATGAGGGAGCTGGCGGATGAGAAGCTTCAGATTACGCTGGCGCTGTCCCTGCATGCTTCCAGCCAGGAAAAGCGCAGGGCGCTGATGCCGGTGGCCAACCGGTACGGGCTTTCAGAGGTACTGGATGCGTGCCGGTATTACTTTGAACAGACAGGCAGAAGGCTTACCTTTGAGTACAGCCTGGTGGGCGGTGTCAACGATACCGCAGAGGACGCCCGGGAGCTGGCGCGGCTGATCAAACCTCTGCGCGGCCATGTGAACCTGATCCCGGTAAATCCGATCAAAGAGCGGGATTACGTGCAGTCCGGGCACGCGGCGGTGCTGGAATTTAAAAATAAGCTTGAAAAATCAGGAATAAATGTTACTATTAGAAGGGAAATCGGCCGTGATATCGACGGCGCCTGCGGACAGCTCCGCAAAAGCTATATGGATACAGAGAAATGAGGTGGGGACCTTTGCAGACATCGGTTGCATTGACAGATATTGGACGAAAAAGAAAAATAAATCAGGATTATGTATACGCTTCCGATGCGCCCGTGGGGAATCTTCCGAATCTGTATATTGTGGCCGACGGGATGGGAGGACATCGGGCGGGCGATTTCGCGTCGTCCTACGCGGTGCAGCAGATTGTGGAATCCATACGCAGGAGTACGGAGACCAGACCGGCGCTGATCCTGCAGAAAGCAGTGCGGTATGCCAATTACTGCCTGTATGAGAAGGCTGAGGAGTACGAGGCATATCAGGGAATGGGGACGACGCTGGTGGCGCTGACCGTATTCGGAAGCGAGGCGCTGGCTGTCAACATCGGGGACAGCCGCCTGTACGTGGTTTCGGAGGACGGCATCCGCCAGATCTCGGAGGATCACTCTCTGGTGGCGGAACTGGTGAGAAAGGGAGAACTGACTCCCGGGGAGGCAAGAAGGCATCCGGATAAGAATATTATTACAAGGGCACTGGGGATCCAGGAAGAAGCCCAGATCGATCTCTTCCCGTTCCATGTGGACGACGGGAACCGCTATCTGCTCTGCTCCGACGGGCTGAGCAATATGGTGGAGGATGAGGAACTGTTCCGGATTATCCGGCAGGACAAGGACATCCAGGAGATCGGCGGGGAGCTTTTGATGAAGGCGAACCGCAACGGCGGCCTGGATAATATCGCAGTGGTGTTGGTGGAAATAGATAACAGTGAGGTAAGGATATGATAAAGATAGGGACGATAGTGGGAGACCGCTATGAGATTCTGGAGAAGATCGGCGTCGGCGGCATGGCCGAGGTATTTAAGGGCAAGGACCATAAGCTGAACCGTTTTGTGGCGGTGAAGGTGCTGAAGGAAGAATTCCGGAGCAACGACGCGTTTGTGAAAAAATTCAAGGAGGAAGCTCAGGCGGCGGCGGGTCTGGCGCACCCCAATATCGTAAATATCTATGATGTGGGAGACGAGAACGGGATCTACTACATCGTCATGGAACTGGTGGAAGGCATCACGCTGAAGGAATATATTGAGCGGAAGGGCCGCCTGACGGTCAAAGAGGCCACCAGCATCGCCATCCAGGTGTCTGCGGGGCTGGAGATCGCGCACAACAACCAGATCGTCCACCGGGACATCAAACCCCAGAATATTATGATTTCCAGGGAAGGAAAAGTAAAGGTCACGGATTTTGGCATCGCAAAGGCCACCACATCCCAGACCACCACCTCCAACGCCATGGGGTCGGTGCATTACGCGTCCCCGGAACAGGCCAGAGGCGGATATGTGGACCACCGCAGCGACATCTACTCTCTGGGTATCGTACTCTATGAGATGGTAACGGGGCGTGTGCCCTTCGACGGCGAGACGGCGGTGGCGGTGGCCGTGAAGCATCTGCAGGAGGAGATGGTTCCGCCCAGCGCGTACTGCAGGGAGATCCCCCACAGCCTGGAGCAGATTATCCGCAAATGTACCCAGAAGAGCCCGGACCGCAGGTACCAGGATATTGGGGATCTGCTGGCTGATCTGAAGCAGTCGCTTCTGGATCCGGACGGGGATTTCGTCAAGATGGTGGATCTGGATGAGCAGGCGAAGACGGTGATCATGGACCGGGATACCTCTTCCAGAGTCAGGGAAAGACGGAAAGTCAGGTACGAGGAAGAGGAAGACGAAGAAGAGGATGAAGAAGAATACGAGGATGACGAGGACGATGAGGACGACGATGAGGAGGGCTTAAGCCCGTCTGTGGAGAGGGCCATGACCATCGCGGGAGCCGTTCTTGCCATTGTGATCGTATTGGTTCTGGTACTTTTTGTATCCCGGATGCTGGGCATCGGAGGCGGAAACAAGGATAACGGCCGGGATGAGCAGCAGACGGAAGAACAGGAAGATGATGAGCAGACTTCCCAGGGATCCGCGAACACGGTGGAGATGCCGAATCTGCTGGGCAAGACCATGACGGAGGCCAAGATCGAACTGGAAGCGCTGGGCTTAAGCGTTGTGCTGGGAGGCAGCGAGGATTCCAGTGAATATTCCGCGGGGCAGATCATCAGCCAGAGCGTGAACGCGGGCGACAGGGTAGAAGTGGGCGGTTCCGTGGAAGTTACCATCGCGGGCTCCGGCTCCGGTACGGGAGGCGGGAATTCCACACAGACAGGTACGCCGCAGGAGGAAGAGAAGACCGAACAGGTGAGCGTGCCCAATGTGACGGGGCGGACCGAGGCCGAAGCCAGGAGTATGCTGGAGGCGGCCGGGCTGAAAGTGGGCACGGTTTCCGAAAGCGCCAGCGACACGGTGACGTCCGGAGCGGTGATCAACCAGAGCCTGTCCTCGGGTACGAATGTGGAGAAAGGCACGACGGTCAACCTGGTGCTGAGCAGCGGACCCAACAAAGTGAAGGTGACGGACGTCATCGGACATGAATCTACCCGCGCCCAGGGAGAACTGGCAGGCGATGGATTTACGGTAAATGTGAACGAGACTTATTCGGACGACGTCCGGGAAGGTCTGGTAATCAGCACGAATCCTGACAGGGGAACCTATGTGGAGCCGGGAAGCTCCGTGACGATTACGGTCAGCCTGGGACGCAAACAGGTAACCATACCGTCGGTGACGGTGAATATGAACTATGACGCCGCGGCGGAAGCGCTTCGGGACGCCGGCTTCGAGGGAACCATCAAGGAGGCTACGGAGAGCAGCGAGTCTGTGGGAGAAGGTTATGTGACCAGGTACGAGCCCAGAAAGACGGTGGATCCGGAGGGAACGGTGACGATCTATATCAGCACTGGTTCCGCTTCCCAGCCGGCTGTCACAGAGCCTGCGGCGCCCCAGACGCCGGCGGCTGGAGGGACTCAGTAGTCGGGAATATTCAGATGGTACAGGGAAAGATCATAAAAGGAATCGCGGGCTTCTACTATGTGTATGTGGAAGGCCGCGGTGTCTATGAATGCCGGGCGCGGGGGATCTTCCGCAATCAGAAGGTCAAACCGCTGGTAGGCGACGATGTAGAACTGGAGATTCTCCACGAAGAGGATCGGGAAGGAAGTCTGGTGGGAATTCTGGAGCGCCGGAGCGAGCTGATCCGTCCGGCGGTGGCCAATGTGGACCAGGCGCTGGTGGTCTTCGCGGCGGCCAGCCCCAAACCCAATCTTCTGCTGCTGGACCGTTTTTTGGTGAGCATGGACCGGATGAACCTTCCGGCGATTATCTGCTTTAATAAAAAGGATGAGGCGCCGGAGGAGGAACTGGAGCGGCTGCGGCGCATTTATGCCGGCTGCAAAAGTCCCCTGCTTTTTATCTGCGCCCGCACGGGAGAGGGTGTGGATGAACTGCGCAGTCTGCTCAGAGGGCGCGTGACTGCGGCGGCGGGGCCTTCCGGCGTGGGAAAATCCACGCTGACCAATTATCTGGTGCCGGACGCCGGTATGGAGACGGGGCAGATCAGTGAGAAGATCGGCAGGGGAAAACATACGACCCGGCACAGCCAGCTGTTCCGCATGGAACAGGGAAGCTACCTTTTCGACACCCCCGGATTCAGTTCCCTGGATCTGGAGGACATGGAAAAAGAGGAGCTGCGGCACAGCTATCCGGAATTCCGGGAATATGAAGGCTCCTGCCGGTTCCAGGGCTGCGTGCATATGAAGGAGCCGGGCTGCGCGGTGAAGGAAGCTGTGGAAGCAGGAAAGATAAACAGAGAGCGGTATGAAAATTATACCTGCCTGTTCAGAGAACTACAGGAGAGAGAAGGAAGGAGATATTCATGAGAAAGAATTATTTGTCACCCTCGATCCTGTCCGCTGATTTCGGACATCTGGGAGAGGACATCATGCGTACGAAGGCAGCAGGAGCGCCGTATCTGCACTATGACGTGATGGACGGGCTGTTTGTGCCCAGCATCTCATTCGGGATGCCGGTGCTGCGCTCCGTGAGGAAGATCACGGATATGGTGCTGGACGTGCATTTGATGATCCAGGATCCGGACCGTTATATCGACGAGTTCGCGGACTGCGGGGCGGACATTATCACGGTGCACTATGAGGCGTGCCAGGACGCGGCAAAGACCCTGGAAAAGATCAAGGCCCATGGGATCAAAGCCGGAGTGACCATCAAGCCGGGGACGCCGGTGGAAGTGCTGGAGAGCATGCTGGATCAGGCGGATATGATTCTGCTCATGACGGTGGAGCCGGGCTTCGGCGGACAGGCCTACATCCCGGAATCCACGGAGAAGATCCGCAGGCTGCGCCGTATGCTGGACGAGCGGGGGCTGGACACGGATATCGAAGTGGACGGCGGCATCAAAAAGGACAACCTGAAGATGGTCCTGGAAGCGGGAGCCAATGTGATCGTGGCGGGATCTGCCATCTTCAAAGGAGACATCGAACAGAACACCAGAGAGTTTCTGGAGATCATGGGAGAATAAAAGGCATATGAATACGGCCATTGTGACGGGGGGCGATATCCGGAGTGATTTTGCCCTCCGTGTTTTGGGAAAAGGATTTGACAGGATCATCGCGGTGGATAAAGGACTGGGTTTCTGTTACGAGAACGGGATCACGCCCACCAATATCGTGGGCGATTTTGATACGCTGGATCACAGGATCCTGGAATGGTACCGGGAGCATACTTCCATCGGAATCCGGGAGTATAACCCGGTGAAGGATGCCACAGACACCCAGATCGCCGTGGAACTGGCGCTTGGGCTGGGCAGCAGCCGGATCACTATTCTGGGAGGTACGGGGAGCCGGGTGGACCATATGCTGGGCAATATCCAGACCATGTACCTGGCGCTGGAAAAGGGCGTGGAATGCCAGATGCTGGATCCCAACAACCGGGTCCGCCTGATCCGGGACCGGTTCTGCCTGCGCCGGGAGGAGCAGTACGGCGATTATTTTTCCCTGATCCCCCTGACCACGGACGTGACCGGCGTGACCTTAAGAGGGGTAAAATATCCCCTGACAGACTATCACTTTACGGTACTGGGCAGCGCCGGCCTGGGCGTATCCAACGAAATTACCGGGGAAGAGGCGCAGATCAGCATGAAAAGCGGGATCCTGATATTGATTGAATCCAGGGATTGAATCCGGGGTGAGCGCAGTTGGGGGAGGCGCGGCAGAGAGTGACAGAAAGCGAATTTTTCCTTGACTGCCTGCAGGGGATATGCTATAGTGTATAAGGCTGTCTGCACAGGGATATTTTTCCTGGGTAAAAGACGGCTGTTACGCAATAATCACGCGGACGGATTCTGAGAGCGGTGCCCTGGGCAGGGTTCTTTCGGAAGGAAAAGTCCGGCGGAAGAAAAACCAAAATGGAGGAAGAAAAAATGAGCGTAATTTCAATGAAACAGTTACTGGAAGCAGGCGTGCATTTCGGACATCAGACCAGAAGATGGAACCCGAAGATGGCGGAGTACATCTACACCGAGAGAAACGGCATCTACATCATCGACCTGCAGAAATCCGTAGGGAAAGTTGACGAAGCTTACAAGGCAGTGGCTGACATCGCGGCAGAGGGCGGCACCATCCTTTTCGTAGGAACCAAGAAGCAGGCGCAGGATGCGATCAAGACGGAAGCAGAGCGCTGCGGCATGTTCTATGTGAACGAGAGATGGCTGGGCGGCATGATGACCAACTTCAAGACGATCCAGGGCCGTATCAACAGACTGAAAGAGATCGAGGCAATGGAAGAGGACGGTACGTTCGACGTACTGCCGAAGAAAGAGGTCATCGCTCTGAGAAAAGAGATGGAGAAGCTGCAGAAGAACCTGGGCGGCATCAAAGAGATGAAGAGACTCCCGGATGCAATCTTCGTAGTTGACCCGAAGAAAGAGAGAATCTGCGTACAGGAAGCTCATACCCTGGGTATTCCGCTGATCGGTATCTGCGATACCAACTGCGATCCGGAAGAGCTGGACTATGTGATCCCGGGCAACGACGACGCGATCCGCGCCGTAAAACTGATCGTTTCCAAGATGGCTGACGCTGTTGTGGAAGCAAAACAGGGCGAAGCAGAAGAGATCATGGACGAAGAGTACGTGGACGGCGAAGAGGTTCAGGCAGAGTAATTTGACGATCAATCCCACAGGAGGAATAAAATCATGGCTATTACAGCAGCAATGGTAAAAGAGTTGAGAGAAGCTACCGGCGCGGGTATGATGGACTGCAAGAAGGCGCTGGCGGCAACCGATGGAAATATGGAAGCGGCAGTGGACTTCTTAAGAGAGAAGGGTCTGGCAACCGCACAGAAGAAGGCGAACCGTATCGCCGCAGAGGGTATCGTGGCTACGGCGCTGTCTGAGGATGGCAAGAGAGCAGTGGCAGTGGAGGTGAACTCCGAGACTGACTTCGTGGCAAAGAACGAGAAGTTCCGCGGATATGTGGCTGACGTGGCCGCACAGGCGCTGAACACCACCGCAGCGGATATTGAAGCGTTCCTGGCTGAGCCGTGGGCGGCTGACACCAGCAAGACCGTGAAGGAAGAGCTGGCCGCACAGATCGCAGTGATCGGCGAGAACATGAACATCCGCCGTTTCCAGCAGGTGGTAGAGGAGAACGGTTTCGTTGCTTCCTACATCCATGCAGGCGGAAAGATCGGCGTGCTGGTAGACGTACAGACCGACGTGATCAACGACGATATCAAAGAGATGGCCAAGAACGTGGCCATGCAGGTCGCTGCCCTGAAGCCGATCTACACCAACGATGGCGAGGTGGACGACGAGTACAAGGCACATGAGCTGGAGATCATCAAGTCTCAGATCGAGAACGATCCGAAGATGGCCGGCAAGCCGGAGAAGGTGATCAGCGGAGCAGTGATGGGCCGTCTGAACAAACAGCTGAAAGAGATCTGCCTGATGGATCAGATCTATGTAAAGGCTGAGGATGGAAAGCAGAACGTGGCCGCATACGTGGCACAGGTTGCAAAGGCAAACAGCGCCAACATCGTCATCAAAGGCTTTGTACGCTTCGAGACCGGCGAAGGCATCGAGAAGAAAGAAGAGGACTTCGCGGCAGAAGTTGCAAAACAGATGGGTATGTAATCGAAATTTGCACAGACAATTGAATTAAATTTTTTAACCAGAAAGCAGAGCCGAGAGGCTCTGTTTTTTTGTACAATTGCTGCAAGGAATCCATGTCATATAAAATTTTTACATCAAAAATAAACAAAAAGATTTTTGGAAATTGGAGATAGTGGACAATGAAAAAAATGTCGGACATCCGTATGATAAGAATAAATAAAACACCGTGACAGGAGGAGGAAAATGTCAAAAGAAGTAAGTAAAAACTATTGGAAAACGATTGTTTTTACCTTTTGCCTGGGTTGGATTGTCATCTGGATTTACCGGGCAATGTTATCTCCGATCTATGGAGAGATTCAGGGAACAATCGGTGAGCAGACGAACACTGCTATGGGGTTAATTTCAAGCTGTTATTTCTTCGGATATACAGCGCTGCAGATTCCCTCCGGATATTTGGTTGACCGGTTTGGACAGAAGAGGGTCCTGATTCCCGGATTCCTTGTTTTTGCAGCGGGCGCGTTCAGTATTGCAACAGCGTCAAGTCTGACAGCAATTTATGTGGGCAGTGTTCTTGCAGGCGTCGGATGCGGAACTTATTATGGAGCTGCTTTCTCTCTTACAGCTCAGCATGTTCCGCCTGAAAAGAAAGGAATTGGTACTGCGATTGTGAACAGCGGTTCCGCGCTTGGTATGATCCTTGGTATGACTGGTTCCAGTTTTGTGGTAAAACAGCTGAACTTACCCTGGCAGACCATGGTAGTGATCTCAGCGGTTCTGATCGTACTTCTGGTTGTATGGTTCGCCATTGCAATCAAAGATAACATGGCAGAGAAAAAAGCGGAAAAAGCTGCAGAACCTGTTCAGACGGTGAAAAAGGAAGTGACAGAGTCGTCAAAAGGAAGCCTTTTCCGGATCGGACTTGTATCCTGTTATCTTCTTTACTTTACAACATGTTATGCATATTATCTGATTGTTACCTGGCTTCCGTCTTTCCTGGAGTCAGAAAGAGGAATCTCCGGCGGACTGATTGGCGTCGTAGTTTCCATGATTTCCGTAACGGCAGTTCCGGGGGCTCTGTACTTTGCGCATCTGTCTGATAAAAAGAAAAGTCAGAAGGCGCTCATTATAGTAGGATTAGAGATTGCAGCATTTGTACTGGTTGCAGTATCCATGTTTGCACCGAATGCAGCCCTTTTATCAGCAATTCTTCTTCTTTACGGATTTCTCGGAAAGATGGCAGTTGACCCTGTACTGATCTCTTATGTATCAGATAAAGCGGATCCTAAGAATGTGGCTACCACATTGGGGATGTTCAATTTCTTCGGTATGTCTTCATCCGTAATCGCGCCTGCACTGACAGGTAAAATTATTGATGCTACCGGATCCGGAGAGATGGGATTTTATATTGGGGCTGTCTTATTACTGGTAGGAACTGTATTCTTTTTAATGTGTAATGCAAAGAGTCTGAAAGCAAAGCATGCTTAATAAATAGTCAGGTCATATCATTAGTTATAAACAGGAGGAAAAAATGAGTTATTTAAATGGAGCAACAGGATATAGAAAAGATCTTCTCGGTACACGTTCTATCATTAAGAAGGACAATTATGCCGTAATTGAACCGGATGGAGTCGTAAAAAATGTCATTCCGGGATTTGAAGGATGCGAAATCACCATTCTTGCATCTCCAAAATTAGGCGCATCTTTTGTGGATTATCTTGTGGCCGTGGAACCAGGCGGAGGAAATAAAGCAGGATTTGGTTCTGAGGGAGAAGAAATTTTCTTCTATGTATTTGAAGGAAACATGAAAGTATGGAACGAAAAAGAGTCGGCGGAAGTAACCGACGGCGGATATATTTTCTGCCCGGAAGGAACGAAACTCTATTTCGAGAATGTGGGAGAGACAAAAGCAAGATGCTTCCTGTATAAGAGATTATACGACAGAGTGGAGGGCTATGATGCCCATACGGTCATTGGAAATATCAATGATGTGGAATGGGTAGATTACGAAGGAATGGAAGACGTTCTCGTCAAAGACTTCCTTCCTGCAGCAAGTAATCTTGGATTTGATATGAATTTCCACATTCTTGCATTCAAACCGGGCGCATGTCATGGTTATATCGAGACCCATGTGCAGGAACACGGTGCATACATATATTCCGGGGAGGGCATGTATGTATTGGACAACGACTGGATTCCGGTAAAAAAAGGCGACTACCTGTTTATGAGCGCGTACTGCCCGCAGGCTTGCTACGCGGTAGGCAGAGGAGACATGTTTGCATATATTTATTCTAAAGACTGCAACCGTGATGTAAGATTGTAAGATATTAAGACCCGTGGAGAAAACAGGTATTTCTATCCATGAAAATCATTCCTTCTAAATGAACAGAGCAAGTTCCTGTAGTGCATATCTTTTATAAGATATTCATTACAGGGACTTCTCTGCGTGTTTTTTCCTTTCGTTTTAAAATAAAACATGTTACTATAGGACTATAACAATTCAACGGTGTACAAACGATGAGAGGATGGTGGATTCCATGGTTTTAGGAGATTTGCTGGCCAGGAAACAATTCCAGTATTTGAAAGTGCTGAATGGTAATGCAGATTTATCCAGAACAGTTTTTACGGTTGAGTCAACAGAAACAACAGACGTTGCAAAATATATTCCTCAAAATACACTGTTGTTGATGACAGGAATGGCGTTTAAAGATAATCCGCTGCATATGTGCTCCTTTCTGGAAGAACTGGATGAGATATCCTGTGCCGGCGTGGCCATTAAACTGGGACGGTTTATCGATGATCTGGATGAGAGAGTGATTGCCGCGGCGGACCAGCTTGGACTGGCGATCCTTCAGATTCCCATGAATGTCACTCTGGGACAGGTATATCGCGAGATCCTTTCCTATATATGGGAGAATCAGAATGATTATCTGCTGGGGGCTTTAAATGCACAAAAGAAAATTTCCAATTTGATCCTGCAAGGAAGTTCCATGAAAAGTATCGTCAATAATATGACGATGATACTGAATAAGCCGGTTATGATCATGGATTTATTCGGTACCATTTTGGAATATGGATATAATTATACAAGAGCAGACAGAGAAAAAACAGTAGAAGATGTGGAACTTCTGATGAAGGAGAAGAGGCTGGAGGAAGAGAAGTATTCTGTTTATCAAAAAGAAGGAAGAAGATTTTGTGTCCATCCAGTTAAAGGCGTAAGCAGAAACACGAATTATATTGTTATTTCAGATTTTGACCCAAAAGAAAAAGAAGAAACGGTTCTTATTTTGGAACAGATCATTATGGCGCTGGAAATGTATTTTTACAGAAGCCTTTATGTAAAATATAACGATATGGAAATCTGGGAAGAGTATCGCAGCTTCTTCTTTTCACAGCTTGAAAAGACGCCGGAAAGCGAACCTCAGGTCCTGACCATGGGAAAGTCGTACGGACTTAAGAAAGCGTCAAAATACAGAATCGTTATTTTGGCAATGGGAATAGAGGACGCAAGAAAGTTTAATCCTGTGAACTTTTCCAAGAATGAGGAAAGGTTCATCCTGATTTATCACTGGATGGTTCGTATGCTGAGCGACCGGGAGGACGTGATCATTTTCCCGCAGAAATCAAAATGGCGGTACATATGTCTGCTCCATGAGGATATGGTGGATGATCTGAGTATATTCACCCAGATTTACGAAATGGTTCGGGAAAAATTTGATCTTGAAATAACGGCAGCGCAGGGAGGCGTTGTGTCGGCTTTTGCGAACATAACCAAATCCCTTCATGACGCGGAACAGTGTATGATAGACGGAAACCGGAATGAGACATATCCGTATATTCTGAGTTATAAACCTAAAAATATGCTGGAACTCTTCAAATTCATACCGGAAAGAGAAATACGGGATATTTGTGAGCATACCTTAAAGGAACTTGCTTATCCGAGAGATGAGATGGAAGAGGAATTGAGAAAAACGCTCTATACTTACTTATCCTGTAACGGCAGCATCACGAAAACGGCAGAGACTCTCTATCTTCACAGAAATACAGTGAAATACAGATTAAAGAAGTGCAAAGAGATATTGAACAATGACTTTTCAGATGTTTCCAGCTGTTTTCAGCTTCAGCTCGCATTGATATTAACAGAACAGGCACAATAATTTTTAAAAACCTGCAGGGTTCCGGCTCTGCAGGTTTTTTGTACAGGCATGTCAAAACAGAATTCTTGTGAATCTCAAACTGAACCATAAAAATTATTTAAGAAGGCGGCGGTTTTGCAGAAGATATGCGATGCCGCAAAGGGTATCTGTCCCGGAGGAATGTCCTATTTTCAAAAAGCTGGAAAGAATTTCTTCCGGAGAAGGCATGGCAGTTAAAGAGCAGACAGCTCCGCTGAACTGGCCCTCCAGGGCACATTGAAGAAATGCGGCGCTGATCTGATTGGTATTAACCAGATTTTTGGCTATGGTTTCATGAAGAATAATTGAAAGAGGATGTCTGTCAATGCTGCATAAAATCAGACCGGCCAGGATACCGCAGAGGAAATCGTCCCCTCCCGGAGTCAGTCCAAGTCCCAGACCGATGAGCCGGCCAAACGCTCTGGCTGCTGCTTCCCAGTCGGATAAGTGTAAGGCCTGTGAAGCATCCAGAAGATGTCTTCCTGCGGCCGCGAGAAATGGAATTTCACAGGCTGTCCGGGGCTGGAAAAACAGTAATTCAAAGCTCCCTGCATCGCGGGCGGCAAGAGCAGAAAAAATATGCCGTTCCAGAACCGAAAGTTCATCATCGGAAAGGGAGGAAGATAATTTAAGATTCACAGAAGCTGCTTTTCTTATGGAAAAACAGCATCTTTGGCCAACCTGTATAACATCGGAAGAGATGGAGACACAGTCTTTGGTCTGAATGGGAAGCAGTTCCATTTCCTGCGCCGTCAGAGGCGTGATCAGACTGATGGGAGACAGCGGGGAATCTGCGGCCTGCAAAGCCACGAGCGTTCCTCCCAGTGAAAGATTTACGGTTTTTCGGTAAACGGAATGAACGGTTCCCTGTTTATGGCTCGCAAGAAGTTCACGAACATAGCGGGATGCGGCGGTGATCTGGATGTTCATAGGAGGGCTCCCTTCAATCATTACAGCAGTCTCTTCTCCAGAAATTGAATGGTGGCTGAGAGAAGAGGCGCGGTAAAAGGATCATTTTGATTACGGTCAAAATCGTGGATATTGCCGGAGGCAATAAAACGCTGTGCCTGATAGCGGCTGCACAATTCCGAAAACTCGGAGTATGGAACATCCGTATCTCCGATCGCGTGCGCGGCAAACAGCGGGCAGGGCAGATAATTGCAGGTGCGGAGGGAATATCTGGTGAAAAAGTATTTTTCCCGGCCATTATAAATAAGATTTTTCCAGTTTCCGGTCTGTCTGGCGTAGACGTAAACGCTGTAGTGGCTGTCCAGGCTGCCGTTTGCATGAATGGTCTGAGGGATATGCTTCAGGCAGGATTCATCCATACGGGGTAACGTCAGATAATAATTGCTTGGCGTACAGAACCAGTTGTCGCAGAGAAAACCGTATCCATAATAGGACAGGATTCCGTCAGGGGCTCTGTTCAACATACCGCTGGCCGCAGCGATCAGACAAAGATATGCACCGGCAGAACGTCCCCAGAGAAAATAAGGCAAGGCGCCGTTTGCAAATTCAGCGTCCATCTCGCAGGAACCATTGATGGAAGAACATACATCATTCAAAATCATCTCTAAATCCGCCGATGGAGCCAGGGGATAATCAAAGGCTAAAATCTCGTAACCTGCCTGTGTAAGAAGTTCAAGATGCTTCTTTGGCAGATCATTTCTGGAACCGTAAAGAAGGCCCCCTCCGTGAAAGTAAAAAATTCTTGCTTTGGGTGAACAGTTGGATTCCGTATATCTTGTAACCCATTTCTCCCAGTTCACATTGTTCAGTTTCCAGGTCTTTTTCTGCAGCATGGTTTTTTCCTCAAAAATTAAAAATACAGCAATTAATATAATAGATTTTCTTAAGTATAACATAGTTGAAATTTTGTCATATGGCACATAGTGGACAATTCTTATTTGTGCATTTGTCTATAGTGGAAATTGAAAACGGTGAAAAAAACCGACATAATGAATACACAAAAATGACAGGCCACAAGGGTGGATTGTGAAAAGCTTATAAAAAAGGAGGACAAAATGAGACTTTCACGAAACGAGCTGAAAACATTGATGAAAAACAAAATGATGGCGGCGGGGCTTAAAGAAGAACATGCTGAAGTAACAGCAGAAATTCTGACCTGGTCCCATGAGAGGGGATATGCTTCCCACGGAGCTGTACGGGTTGAGTATTACAGCGAGAGGATTTTTAAAGGCGGTATTACGACGGAGCCGAATTTTACGTGGAAAGAAACAGGCCCGTGTTCCGGGATTTTAGACGGCGACAATGGCATTGGCTATGTGGTGGCGCAGGAAGGTATGAAAAAAGCCATTGAAATGGCCAAGAAAAACGGTGTGGCCGTAGTCGGTATGGCTAACATGTCCCACAGCGGTTCGATTGGATATTATTCTGAGATGGCTGCAAAAGAAGATCTGGTTGCGATTACATTCTGCCAGTCCGACCCGATGGCAGTGCCATACGGCGGAACAGAACCGTATTATGGAACGAATCCCATTTCTTTCGCGGCGCCGACTGCAGATGAAAGAACCGTAGTATTTGATATGGCGACGACAGTTCAGGCATGGGGAAAGATCCTGGACAAACGTTCCAAGGGCGCATCCATTCCGGCTGATTGGGCGGTGGATGAAAAGGGAGCTCCTGTTACAGATCCCCATCTTGTAAATGCGCTGGTTCCCATCGCAGGCGCGAAGGGATATGGTCTGATGATGATGGTGGATATCTTCTCAGGCGTTCTTTTGGGAGTCCCGTTTGGAAAACATGTGAGCTCCATGTATCATGATCTTTCCCAGGGAAGGTGCCTTGGGCAGATGCATATCGTAATTGACCCGGAAAGATTCGTTGGTCTTGAGAAATTTAAACAGAGCATGTCCCAGGTGTGTGATGAACTTGGCGAGATGCCCGCGGCGGAAGGATACGGCAAAGTATATTATCCGGGTGAAAGAGCCGTTATGAGAAGAGACAAAGCTTACGCCGAAGGCGGAATTGAAGTTGTCGATGAACTGGTTGAATACTTAAGAAGCGACGCCATTCACTTTGACAGATATGACCACAAAAACAGATTTGCTGACTGATAATGGAGGAAAAAGCATGTTAAGAACAGTTGTACAGAAAGGAAGCTACCATGATTCCGTGGTGCTGATGTTGCTCACCAATCATATTTCCACAATCGAAGGCGTTAATAAAGTATCCATTATGATGGCAACGCCGGCAAATAAAGACATCTTTAAACAGAGCGGCCTTGATACGGAAGAGCTGATGGCTGCCACAGCAAACGACATGGTTGTGGTTGCGGACGTTGAAGAGGAAGCGCTTCTTGGCACAATCATGGAGGAAATTGAAGAGTTCTTCAAAAAGCAGTCCACAGAATCCAATGGAAAGAAAGAATCAGAGAGCGTAAAGAGCTGGGAGAAAGCATTAAAGAAAATGCCGGAAGCAAACCTTGCGGTCATCTCCATTCCTGGAGCATACGCCGCGCTGGAAGCCGACCGCGCCCTGGATGAAGGTTTGAACGTATTCATGTTCAGCGATAACGTGACCATCGAAGATGAGAGGGCGTTAAAAGAAAAAGCTCATGAAAAAGGACTCTGTGTGATGGGACCTGACTGCGGCACGGGAATTATCCAGAGCGTACCGATCGCGTTCACAAACAAGGTGGCTCCCGGTTCCATTGGAATCATCGGCGCTTCCGGGACAGGTATCCAGGAATTGACGACGATCATCGACCGGCTTGGGGAAGGCGTAACCAACGCGATCGGTATTGGCGGACGCGACCTGAACGGGGCAATCGGCGGCATCACCATGATGGATATGATCGATGCGATGGAAGACGACGAAGCTGTGAAAGTGCTGATCATTATCTCCAAGCCGCCGGCAAAAGAAGTGAGAGATAAAATTTCCGCACGGCTGAGCAGCTTCAGCAAACCCGTTGTAACCCTGTTTGTGGGTGAAAAACCGACCTACCACGAAGAAAACTTCTATCATACATACACGCTGGACGAGGCGGCCCGTCTCGCGGTAAGCCTCGTGAGGGGAACCGAGGTTCCGGAAGCGACGGTGGATGTGGATGAGTCCGAATTCTTCAAGGCGGAGGACAGGAAGACAATCAAAGCGTACTATTCGGGCGGAACGCTGGCAAACGAAGCGGCTATGCTGATTAAAGACGCGTTTGACTGCGAGATTCCGCCGGAAGATATCGAAGGATATATGCTTCAGCTTGATGGGAACGTGGTAGTAGACCTGGGCGACGATGCTTATACACAGGGGAAACCGCACCCGATGATCGATCCTGCAAAACGTATCGAATGTATGCAGAGTGCAGTGGACGATGAATCCACGGGCGTTATCCTGTTCGACATCATGCTTGGATACGGTTCTCACGCCGACATGGCAGGAGCGCTGCTTCCGTCCATCATTGAGCTTCAGAACAAAGCAAAGGCACAGAACAGGAAAGTATTCTTTGTCTCTACGGTATGTGGAACAAGAACAGATTATCAGGGATACGATGAAGCCGTTAAAAAACTGAAAGATGCCGGCGTCATCGTTTGCGAAAACAATAAACTTGCATGCCGTACGGCAATCCGCGCAATCGGAAGAGACTTTGAAGAGCCGGTAAAGGAAATTCTTCCAAAACAGATCGTAGATGCCAAAAAGAACGCTCCGTCTGACGAGCTTCGCAAGCTGCTCTCTGAGAAACCGCGTATCATTAATATCGGCCTGAAGAGTTTCGCGGAAGTCTGCGAGCAGTTTGGCTGCGATGTGGTTCAGTATGACTGGATGCCGCCGGCTGGTGGAAACGTAAAGCTGATCAAGACGCTTAATTTCCTGAGAAACATCGAAGAAATTGATGTGAAGAACCGGGAGGTTATCGCGAAAGTCGTTGCAAGTCAGCCAGTGCTCAAAGACAACGTCCGTGCAAAAGAAGTGATTCCGGAGTTGGCTGAAGGCAAAGTGATCCTTCATGCAGGCCCGCCAGTAGAATACAAAAATATGCCGGACCCGATGCAGGGCTCCTGCGTAGGCGCTGTTCTGTTCGAGGAATGGGCAGACAATGAGGCAGATGCAAGAAAGATGCTTGAAAACGGAGAGATAAAATTCATTCCATGCCACCACTGCAGCGCAGTAGGACCAATGGGCGGAATCACTTCTCCGAACATGGCTGTATTCGTAGTAGAAAATGAAACCGGCGGAAACAGAGCTTACTGTACCATGAACGAAGGGATCGGCAAAGTACTGCGTTTCGGCGCATACTCTGAGGATGTCGTCGAAAGACTCCGCTGGATGAGAGATATCCTTGGTCCGACACTTGGAAAAGCTCTTCGTTCCCTGGAGAATGGCCTTGCACTGAATCCGCTGATCGCAAAGGCAATCGCAATGGGCGATGAGTTCCATCAGAGGAATATTGCGGCTTCTCTCGTGTTCCTGAAAGAGATGGCTCCGATCATTACGGATATGAAAGACATCAGCGAAAAAGACCGTTACGATGTAATCAAATTCTTATCAGATACGGATCAGTTCTTCCTGAACATCATGATGGCTACCGGCAAAGCAGTTATGGATGATGCCCGCAGGGGAACGGACGGAACCATCGTAACAGCAATGTGCCGTAATGGATATGAATTCGGTATCCGCATCGCGGGCATGGGCGACGAATGGTTTACGGGTCCGGTGAATACGCCCCAGGGACTTTACTTCACAGGATATGACGGAGAAGACGCCTGCCCGGATATGGGCGACAGCGCGATCACAGAGACATTCGGTGTCGGCGGTATGGCAATGATCGCGGCTCCTGCTGTAACAAGATTTGTCGGGGCAGGCGGATATGAAGATGCTCTGCGTACAAGCAATGAAATGATGGAAATTGTCATTGACAGAAATCCCAATTTCACGGTTCCCACATGGAACTTCCAGGGGATCTGTCTGGGCATCGACGCAAGGCTGGTTGTGGAAAAGGGAATTACGCCTGTCATCAACACCGGTATCGCGCACAAAATTGCCGGCTATGGCCAGATTGGCGCAGGCACGGTACATCCGCCGGTGGAGTGTTTCGAGAAAGCAATCGTAGCTTATGCGAAGAAGCTTGGTTTTGAGGCTTAAGTCAGAATAGGGGGAATCTATGGGAAGGAAAAAAGTTGTAATTGCCCTGGGCGGAAACGCCCTCGGCAAAGACATTGAAGAACAGAAAGAAGCAGTAGCGAAAACTGCAAAAGTAATCGTTGACCTGGCTCAGCAGGGGATTGACATTATTGTTACACACGGCAACGGACCACAGGTTGGTATGATTCAGCAGGCAATGGATAATCTCATCGTTTCATATGAGAATTACAAACAGGTACCGCTCCCGACTTCCGTTGCCATGAGTCAGGGATATATTGGCATTGACCTCCAGAACGCAATCAAATATGAGCTTTACAGCCGCAATATCGACGGTAAGGTTTCTACTATCCTGTCGCAGGTAGAGGTGGATAAGGATGATGAAGCGTTCCGGCATCCGACAAAACCAATCGGAAGATTTTTAACAAAGGAAGAAGCCGAAGAAAATGAGGCAAACGGCATCCGCTGCATGGAAGACGCAGGAAGAGGCTACCGCATTGTAGTAGCTTCTCCGATGCCAAAGCGAATCCGTGAGCTGGAGACGATTCGAACTCTGGTAGAGGCGGGCCACATTGTCATCACCTGCGGAGGCGGCGGTATCCCGGTTGTCAACGAAGGAGGTAAACTGGTCGGCGTGAATGCGGTGATCGATAAAGATAACGCAAGCAGCCTTCTGGCGGCGCAGCTTGGCGCAGATTATCTTGTAATCCTGACGGCAGTCGAAAAAGTTGCGATCAATTTCGGTAAAGAAAATCAGGAATGGCTTTCCGATCTGACTGTGGAACAGGCGAACAAATACATCGCGCAGGAGCAGTTTGCGAAAGGTTCCATGCTTCCCAAGATCGAAGCGGCAATTCGTTTCGCGGAGTCCGGAGAAGGACGCCGCACACTGATTACGCTTCTTGACAAAGCTGCGGAAGGGATTGCCGGAAAAACAGGAACCGTGATCCATTTGTAGGATTTCATTAATATTTTCCAAGGAGGAACATGCACGTGGCAATTGAGAAAATCAGAGAGAGAATTGCAGGGAACCTGGAGAGTCTGAAAAAATATACGGCTACACCGGGAAATGGATGTACAAGACTTCCATTTACAAAAGAAGCAAGAGAGGCAGTGGAGTATCTTAGAAAAGAGATGGAAGCCGCAGGACTTGAAGTCCGGGAAGACGCCGCAGGAAATATCATCGGTGTAATGCGGGGAGAAGATTCTTCCGCACCCTGTGTTATGATGGGCTCCCATTTTGATTCTGTGGTAAACGGCGGGGATTTCGATGGAATCGCAGGCGTTGTCTGCGCGCTTGAGGCTGCAAGGCAGCTTAAGGAAAGGGGAGTTAAGCCGAAACGTGATTTCGTTGTGGTCGGCTTCTGCGATGAAGAGGGCATGCGTTTCGGGACCGGTTATTTCGGCTCCGGCGCAATGCTGGGAAACCGTAATGTGGAATATTGCAGGAAATTCAAAGATACTGCGGGCGTTTCTATTTACGACGCGATGAAAGAATACGGACTTGATCCGGAGAAGATTGAAGAAGCAAAATGGCCGGAAGGCTCCATCGGTTCCTTCCTTGAACTGCACATTGAGCAGGGACCTGTGCTGGACGCTGAAAAAATCGAAATCGGCCTGGTTGACTGTATTGTGGGAATCCAGCGCTACATGGTAACAGTCCATGGACGGGCAGACCATGCGGGAACCACGCCGATGGATATGCGCCTTGACGCTGTGGACGCGGCCACAAAAGTCATTTCCAAAATCGCTGACTGGGCAAGGGAGAAAGCAGACGGAACAGTCGCGACCACCGGTTACATCAACACTATCCCCGGCGGAATGAATATCGTCGCTGAAAAAGTCGAATTCACAGTTGACATCCGTTCCAGCAATAATGACCATATCAATGATATCACAGCCAAAATACGCAAGGCGCTGGAACGCGAGACAAAAGCCATGGGCGGAAGTTACGAGATGGATAACAAGCTGACAATCACACCGGTAAAACTGTCCGAAGAAATGCTTCAGATTATGGAAGACGACTGCAAAGAGAAGGGCTACAGTTACAAACGTCTTGCGAGCGGCGCCGGACATGACTCCCTGGAGATTGGTCAGGTCATTCCTACCGTGATGCTGTTTGTTCCAAGTAAGGATGGAAGGAGCCATTGCCCGGTAGAATATACATCTTACGATGAATTTGCAAAGGCCTCCGTAATTATGACGAATCTGGCACAGAAACTGGTTGAAAAATAAACAGGAAGTTTCTATATGAAGAATAATAAAAAGCGTTTAAAACTATCGTTGACAACGCAGATACTGCTTGCAACAGCAGCCGGTATTATTTTCGGGTCTGTTGTTGGACCGTGGGCTGGGAACCTAAAGTTTATTGGAGACATTTTTCTCCGCCTGATTCAGATGTCCGTAGTGCTTCTTGTGATGTCTTCGGTAGCCGCGGCTGTGGGAGGCGGCGATGGACGGGATGTGGGAAAGATGGGATTCCATACGTTTAAATGGATTATCCTGTTTACCATTATCGCTGCAGTAATTGGCGTTATTTTATCTGTGCTGATTAAGCCAGGCGTCGGTATAGAGATCGCAGGCGCGGAAGCGGTGACGAGAACAGAAACAGTATCTTCTTCTCTTACGGATACTCTTCTGAATTTTGTGCCGACAAATGTGATGAAAGCCATGGCGGACGGAGATATGGTGCCATGTATTGTATTTGCATTGTTATTCGGCGTGGCAATGGGGGGATATACGAGGCATAGCGGAAACACAAATATGGTTGAATGGGTAAATGGAATCAACGGCGTTGTTGTTAATATCATCAAACTGGTGATGAATATTGCGCCGGCAGGTATTTTCTGCCTGCTTGCCGATGTCGCCGGTTCTACTGGACTAAAAGTAATAGTACCAATGATGAAATTCCTTGGCCTGCTTTTGATCGGAGATATGATCCAGTTTGCTCTATTTGGGCCATTGACAGCCGTTCTTTGTAAAATAAATCTGTTTAAGATGCCAAAAAAATTTGCAAAAATGTCAATGATGGCCATTACCACGACCTCCGGAGCTATCTGTCTCCCAACAAAAATGGAGGATGCGGTGACAAAATTTGGCGTCAGCCGTAAAGTTGCAGATTTCACAGGCCCGATTACCATGTCCATGAACAGCTGCGGAGCTGTCCAGTGCTATGTGGCCGCAATTTTCTTTATGGCACAGGCTACAGGAATCCAGATGAGTCCCTATCAGACAGGCATGGCTGTCCTCCTTTCCTGCCTGATGTGTATGGGCACGATCTCCGTGCCCGGCGGATCCATACCTGTTTATACATTCCTCGCATCCTCTCTTGAATTACCCCTTGAGAGCATTGCGGTCCTGATTGGTATTGACTGGTTTGCAGGGATGTTCCGCACATTGATGAATGTGGATGTTGACGTTATGGTCGGCATGCTCGTGGCCGACAAACTGGGAGAGCTGGATCGGGACGTATATAATGAAAAGAAGACAGTAAAATATTGATTCTTGGCAGGAAAAACTATGTTTATGGTTTTTCCTGCCGTTCTGTTATTATGGGATAAATTGAGGAGGAAGCTTATATCATCGCTTTCTTATTTCACGTCAGGATACTTCTTGTCCAGTTCGTTGCGGAATTTGTCTAATTCGGCTTCGTCCATACCCCATCCGTGTTCTTCTGCCGGATAGATTTGTTCTTTGACTTCCCGGTCAAAAGCTGCGAAAGCTTTCATGGAATCGTCAAAAATGTTGGAGTAATATTTTCCATGTTTTGCCTGGGCTGCGCCGGGAAGGAATCCGAGAAGATCGAAGATCACCATTTCGGAGCCGTCGGCCACACCGCCTGCCGCTACCTGGATGACCGGGATGCGCAGTTTTTTTGCGATCAGGTTGGTAAGATCTCTGGAGGTCATCTCTGTGGTCATGCCGACCATGCCGCATTCCTGATATTCATAGGCCTGACGGAATACCTTCATGGCGTCTTCCGCAGTTTTCCCCTGTCTCCTGTAGCCGCCGAAAGCGCCGGTCTGCCATCCGGAGAGGCATCCCACATGGCCGAATACCGGAATTAAGTTGTCGGACAGGTACTGGCAGGTGTCGTTGGTAACGCCCATGGGCATGACGGAGTCCGCTCCGTCGCCAACCAAAATGGAGGCTTCTTTCACAGCCGTGTATTTATCAGAATACTGCTGGCTCTGCATAACTGCGTTCAAACAGATGTTGGGAGCGCTCTTTCGGATCATTCTCGTCCACATGGGCATCAACTTTGCACGGTCTTCTACGCTTTCGCCAGGGCAGGTGTAACGGACCAGGTCGACGCCGGATTTTTCACACATCATGGTGAAGAGAGGATCCAGATAGGCGACGCCGACCATGGAGATCAGTTTTCCCTCATCCTTCATTTTCTGCAGATGCCAGATGGTTTTGCGTCCCTGTGCCAGGGGCATCATTTCAATATCGCTTCCTTTTCCTTTTGCCATGTTCTTATCTCCTTATATATGGTTAATTATGTGTTTTATTTGGTTTCCTGCTTTGAGGGACCGGGAATGCACCCTTCCACCGTATAGCTCAAAGGCACCGTCTGAAATTTAAGCATAGCGCCGCCGTTTACATTGACGACTTCGCCGCACATGAAGTCCGACATGGGGGTGCAGAGCGCAAATACCACGCGCCCCACTTCATCGGGATTCATAGCCAAAGGCGCCGGTTCTGCCGGTTTCTTTCTGGCCTCCTGGTAAGCGGGGCCGTATTTTGCCGGATATTCTGTTCCCTGGGTGAATACGCCTGCGGAGAGCATACCGCCGGGAGCGACGCAGTTCACACAGATGCCGTATTGTTTCAGTTCCTCAGCTACGCCTCTGGTAAGTCCTGTAACACCGGCCTTTGCCGCCTGATAATAAGTATTCATCACGATATGGGAAGGCCCCTCTCCCAGATGAGCGGCAGAAGAAATAAATACGATCTTTCCTTTGATCTTGTTTGCCACCATATGCTTGGCGACTGCCTGCCCCATAAAATAAGAACCTTTCAGATCCACATCCATGATTCTGTCATAAAGCTCTTCTGATACGTCCAGATAAGAACAGGACGACCAGCCTGCCGCATTGGACACCAGGATATCCACTTTGCCATATGCTTCCACAGCGGCGTCCACTGCGTGGTAACAGTCTGCAACTATGGAAACGTCCGTCTTTACCCAGCTCACTTCATATCCTTTTTCCCTGAAATCGGAAACTGCGCGTTTGGCGCGTTCTTCCCCCCTGGATGCGATCATTACCTTTGCGCCGGCCTCGCACAGGCGATTTACCACTGTGTAGCCGAGGCCGGAAGCTCCGCCTGTCACAATTGCGGTTTTTCCTTCCAGACATTTGCAGAACAGCTCGTCAAGAGAAACGGAAGCTTCCATATTCTTTCTGGAAAGACTCTCCGGATCCAGGCTTCTGCGGGGATCATTTTCTGCCATTTAGCCACCTCCATAAATGATATTTGCTCGATTTTATCGGCGTATTGCACAATAAATTCTGTTTTTGATTATATAGTGCTGTGCAAAAAGGTAAAATACTCAATTTTAAGTATTTCGTACGATAAAATAAAAAAATATAATGGGAGTATCAAAAACCTATAAAGGATAAGGGGGTATTTTATGAGTGCTTTTACAGAAGCTTCGGATTCAAAGAAGAAACTGACGCTTGCCGCTTTGTTCTGCGGTCTGTTCGGATCGATCCTGATCTCGGCGACCCAGTCCACCATGCTTCCGGTGGCGGCATTGGAAATCGGAGGGGAAGGAATTTATTCACTGGTTGCCACATTGTCCGGCATTGTTTCCGTTATCGCCATGCCGTTATATGGTTACTTCGCGGCGAAAGATCCGGCAGTGAAGCCAAAATTATTCAGTGTATCTATGCTGCTTGCATCAATTGTGATCTTTATCCGCAGCATTGCCGCGAATATGTGGATGATCATTCTTCCGGGAATGTTTTATGGACTTTGCTCTGCGGCGATCTATGTCATCGGCTATTCCTATATCCGTGATATCTATGATTCAAAAAAAGCAGCTTACTACCTGGGTTTTACAGCGACCATGCAGAGCATCGGACAGATTGCCGGCCCTCTGATCGGCGGAACTATCATGGATCACTTAAGCTGGAGATATTTAAACCATCTAATCTGGCCGTTCCTCCTTTTGTCCGGGATTCTTTCTGTGTGCGGCGTTAATGTAAAGAAAGAAGATGTGAAAGAACTGTGCAAGGATGTGGCGTTTGACTTTTGGGGAGCCATTTCCCTGGCTCTGTTCCTGGGATGTCTTTCCCTGGCGCTCTCCATTGGGACTTCCTTTGCGCCTTTTGGCAGCATGGTAAGTAATCTGTTGTTTGTGATATCCGGGGTTTCGTTTGTCTCGTTGATTGTTTCTATCGCAAAATTAAAAGAGAAGGCATTTCTTCCTCTTGGCGTGTTAAAGGAGCGGAATACGCTGTGTCTGGCGCTGGCGAACCTTTTTACCAATTTCCATACTATGGCGGCTTTTTTCTTCCTGCCCATGTTTGCAATTTACGTTCTTCAGGCATCGGCAACGGCTTCCGGTCTGATCACATCCATGTTCGCAGTGGCCGGGCTTTTCATGGGCCCCATCTGGGGAAAAATGATCGGGAAATCCGGGTCGGCCAAGCAGGTTTATCTGATCGGAACAGGAATCCGGATCGCAATCACCGTGATCTTTATCTTTATCCTCAATGAGAGCTGTTCCATCTATGTGATCTATGGAATCATGCTGATAGCCGGGCTTTATAACAGTCAGACAGGCGTAACCTTTGCGGCTGCTCCTCAGCTTATGATCAGAGAGGAAAACCGGGTAATGGGAAATTCGGTGATTCAGATCTGCCAGTCAGTGGGGAGCACCATAGCGGTCGCTTTCTATACCCTGATCATCGCAATCTTCGGAGTGGCGGACGGGATACGGACAGCCTTTATGATTTCTCTTGTATTTGCGGTTCTTGCATTTGTAATGGGATTGTTTATGACAAAAGGGACTGCGGAAGAAAAAAATTGATGTGTTTTTTGGGAATGATATAATAGAATACAGATTTCTATAGACAATTCTATTCTGTATTCAGGAGGCCGCCGTGGAGAAACGACCAGTTGACGATATCGAATTATACTATCAGTTTTTATTAAAATGTGGAAACGAACATGAGCCTTTTGGTTTCTGCAGTGCGATTGTGAGGGAATTGTCCCGGCTGGTCTGGTATGACCAGGCAAGGGTGATTTTCCTGGATATTACAGGAAAGATCCGGTCGTCGCTGCTTTATGGAGTAAATGAAGGCACCTGGCAGACTTTCATGAGCTATTATTCTGACGACTGTATCGGAAGCAAGTATTCGTTAAAAGAACCGCTGCAGCTGACAGAGAACGAGAAGGTTCAGATCTGTGACTGGACGGATCCGGAAACATGGGATTCGCATGATGTATTTGCTTCTACATATGTGAAACCTTTACAGCTGAAATACTGTCTGGGTATGGGATTGAGCGATACTCAAAACTGCATCCGGTGCATTATTTCACTGGACCGGATAAAAGATGTTCCTTACTCGGAAAAAGAAATTTTCGTGATTCAGCGGCTGCGGCCGCTCCTGGATAACCTGTTTATCAATTTTTTTACGGAGCCTGCATTCTCTGCCAGTCAGCAGGAACTTATATTTTCAAAATATTCCCTTACGAAAAGGGAAGCGGAGATTGCAGGACTGATCCTGGCGGGAGCGACCCCTGCTTCGATCAGTGAACGTCTCTGCATCAGTGTGACGACGGCCTACAAGCATATTGCGAATATGTACAAAAAAGCAGGCGTTTCCAACCGCCAGGAATTTATTGTACAGCTTTATCGGCGCATGGGTGATTTCGGCGGTTTGTAAATCTATAATTATTTCCCATGTTCAGATAAGAAAGGATGGATTAAAGTATATGAAGCGAAAAGAAAGAAAGCCTGTGCCTCCAAGCAAAGGGGTCATTGTCTGTGACGGTTCTTTATGTGCCGGCTGCAGCAACTGCCTCTTTGCCTGTTCTTTAAGCCATGAGGGCGCGGCAAACCTGGAACTGGCCAGGATACAGCTGAACGCCCACACACAGGCGAAGTTTGACATCTGTGCCCTGCCCTGTAATCAGTGCGGCGAGCCGGAATGTCTCTACGCCTGTCCCTTTGAAGCAGTCTACGTGGATGAAAAGACCGGAGCCCGCGTCATTGATCAGGAGAAATGCGTCGGATGCAGAAGCTGCGTGCGTGCCTGTCCCCTTGACCCTCCCAGACTCCGTTTTCACAAAGCGGCTAAAAAGGTTCTGAAATGTGATCTGTGCGGCGGCGATCCTCAGTGCGTGAAAATGTGTCCCACCGGCGCGTTGAAATATGTGACAGACCCGGACGGTATCAAAATTGATTCTGAGAAAAAGGAGGGATGAAGGATGGATGAAAAGATTTACGGTTATGCGGGGAAAATTCTCCGCGTGGATCTTAGCACTGGCGAGATTACAGAAGAGTCCATAAAGAAATATGCACCAAAGTATATTGGCGGCCGGGCTATGGGCGCCAGGATCTACTGGGATGAGATCATGCCGGAGGTGGATCCCCTTTCTGCGGAAAACAAGCTGATCTTTCTTTCCGGCCCTCTGACGGGTACCGGAGCCATGGGAGGCGGGCGTTCCAGCCTGGTGACCAAGGCGGCAAAGGGATATCCGAAGAAAACCTATTATCACAGTACATCCGGCAATCCCTTCGGCGCGGAGATGAAATATGCGGGATATGACGTCCTGATTATTCAGGGTATTGCCAAGAAGCCTTCTTACCTGTGGATCAATGATGGCAATGTGGAGATTTGCGATGCTTCCGCTCAATGGGGAATGCTTGTGGAATCGGCCCGTGAGGAATACAAAAAACTCCATGGAGAGCGGGCGCAGGTCGCTCTCATCGGGCCTGCCGGGGAAAACAGGGTGGTTCATGCCGGGATCAGTACGGAATTTGGCTCCGGTTTCAGTCAGGGCGGCGTTGGGGCCGTTATGGGATCCAAAAATCTGAAGGCCATTGTGGTCCGCGGAACGGGCGGACTGAATGTGGCGGATCCCAAAGCTTTTATGAAAGTGATGAGAGACAAGATCGACTGGCTCAGCACAAAAGAGGGCGAGACGAAGATGATCGACGGCAAGCCTTATACGGGCAGGAAGTTGAAGGGATTTTCCGTGTTTGGCGGCAAGGAATGGACTCATATTGCCGCTGATAAAGGGGAGATCGACGTCAGGAGGAGATCCTGTCTGGGATGTGCCATGAACTGCAGAATCTCTGTAAAAACCCATGATGATTCCCTGCGGGTCGGTTCCACCGAATGCGTTGCCAGTGTCTTCTATGCGCTGGAGGAGGCGAGCTACTACAATCCGTCTTTTGATACTGAAAAGCTGAATGGACTGATTGCCCATCGGATGAGCGCCCTGTGCGAAGATCTGGGGCTGGATAATATCTATCCCTTTAACATGAATCCCTGGTTTACCAGCCGTTTCGGCCCTTCTCCTTTCTGTCAGGGGATTCTGACGAAAGAAAATACCGGGCTGTTATTGGATGAATATGGTTCCGAGGCATTTGGCACGGATTATCTGAACGCATTGGCGTACCGAAGGGGATGGGGCGAACTGGTGGCCGAAGGCGATGAAAAGGCTGTGGAATACATACTTTCTCATGAAGAGTTCGGCCCTGACCGGGAAGCGGTCAAAAAGGCGTATGATGAATGGTACCCCCGCAGAGGGGATTTCAACGGTGTGGATTTTCACTCGGTGTTCCGATATATGGATACGCCGGATTACAATCTCCGGGTGCTGGTGGGACAGACCGATGTGAAGCGGGCAAAGGATTATGAACCCAGCTATCACGAATGTCCAAGCAAAGAGCTGATCGAAAAATGGGTCGGCAATACGAAATTTATGGAACCCCATTACTGGGGGCCGGAGGTGGCCCAGGCCGCCATTGCCCATGAAGCCATGGCGCTGGAGCCGGATGCGCTGGGACTTTGCTGTTATCTTACCGGCGTGTATCCCTATATGCAGGCCAACGGTGCCCTTCCGGGTCTGCAGATGCCGTCCATAGAAAACGCGCCGGAGCATCCCAGTTCCGGTGAAGAATACTGGAACGCCGTTATGGGAACCAGCATTACTCAGGAGGATCTGAACAAACAGTATCAGATGGCCCGCAACATAGAAGCGGCCATCTTTGCCAGGGAGGCTACGCCCGGAAAAAACAGGGAAAATTATGAATATGTGGACTGGGTATATGAGACGGTTCGTGACTCCAAAGGGGTTCTTTCCATTCCCAGGGAAGAGTACGAGGCCACTTTGTCGGAATATTTCCGTCTGCGGGGATGGGACCAGAACGGTATCCCCACCAGAGAAACGCTCCATTATTATGATCTGGATGATGTTGCCGACGATCTGGCGGCACGCGGCGTTTTAAAAGAGGAAAGTGGTGCGAAGTGACTGCAGCGAAAGCATATGGTGACCTGAAGGCTGAGATCTGTATTCCGGCCCGGGTTCTGGATGGAACGGGCCGGTGGCAGAAGATTCAGCTCGCGGTGGCAGAGGAGCACTCCCTGGAGATTTTCCTTGACGGAGTATCTGTTTGTTCTCTGGCCTGTACGCCGACATACCTGGAGGAACTGGCGTTAGGGAGGCTGTTTTCAGAGAGATTGCTCTGGTCTGTCGGGGACGTGGAGGAGATTGTGACTGACAGGCTGGGTCGGTCTGTCCGGCTTACTCTCAGGCAGGATATCCGGAAACTTTCCGTGTCTTCGAATCCTGAAGCAGCCCCTCTTTTGCCTGTTCGCCCTATCCCCTGGAAAACGGAATGGGTGAAGGCTCTCGGACACAAAATGCAGTCGGATACACTGCTTTACCAGAAAACCCGCAGTGTCCATAGCTGCTTTTTGGCCAGGGAAGGGGAAATCCTGTTTTCTGCGGAAGACATCAGCCGCCACAATGCGCTGGATAAGGTCATTGGATGGGCGCTGCGGCAGAAGATCCCGCTCTTTTCCTGCATGCTCTATACCAGCGGGAGAGTACCGGCAGATATGGCGGATAAGGTGATACGGGCCGGCGTGCCGGTTCTGATCAGCAAAGCACCGCCGACGGCGCAGGCTCTTGCGCTGGCAGAAAAATATCGGCTGACTCTTATCGGGATGAAAAAAGACGGGACCATACTCTGCTATTATCAGCCGCAGGAAGCAGATAATGGTATGTAATATAATTTGGATGATTTTTGTGATTCATGAAAAGAGGGCATTGTTTCATCATTCGGGGTGATGAAAAACAATGCCCTCTTTTGCAAAAATTATTCTGGATATGTATAGTTTGGCGTTTGCTGGAGTACCTGTATCCAGTCACGATCTTCCCGTAAAACACGGAGTACATGAATTTCGTGAGTCTGTTCCATGCATACATAAAAAATGATAGATGGAGGGAATGGTTTTTTATGAATATAATAATTTCGATATAGAATATGCGTCTTTGGAAAAGCAAGGGACATATATCCTAATTTTTTCATTTGTGCTTGTATCTCATCCTGAAAACGATCAGCCCTGGATTTGCTAAATTCAGCTTCAATGTAATCAGAAATGTCGGTTACATCGTAAATAGCTTCCCATGTCAAAATAACTTTATATTCGTGCATTTCGTCTGGAATCTCTCAATTCGGCAATTTTACAGAAAGCTTCTTCAAGTGGAAGCTCCCGTCCGGCTTCCATATCATCAATGCCTCTGTCCAACATCCGAAGAATATGATTATCCTCTTGCTGCGTAGTTGGTTGTTTTCTCACTGTAAATTCCATAGCAACAGCTCCATTCATGATGTATGAGATAGTCTATGCAGTTCTTTGTATCTTAGACATAATTTATCACATATTTGTGATTGCTGCAATTAGAAGTTTGTTTTAATCATGCCTATTGTGAAGAACTTGGATCATTTCAATAAATGGCTTAGGGCATATCCGTTCTATAACAATATTAAAAATGAAGGAATAGAATTGTATGCAGCATAATTTGGATGATGTTGGCGGAGCCAGAGAGTTGGCCAGGCATAGAACCAATTATTTAAAAAAGTACCCCTGCAAGCAGCTATCCGCCGCCTGCAGGGGATTTTTATACTTCCTTTATTCCTCCCGTAGCCGTTCCACCACGGTATGCCGTTCCGACATCCGGCTTGTCAGGATGGGGATGCCCACCCCAAGCAGGGCGAACAGGGGGATCACCAGCAGGAAGGGAGTCAGATCCAGCCGGTAGGTGAAGAACCAGAACAGCCCTTCCACCGCCCGGAAGGCTGCCGGTCCCAGGATCGCTGACAGGAGCAGGGCCAGTCCTGCCGCACCAAGGGCGTACAGCAGACCCTCCCACATGAGCATGGCGCGCATCTGTTTCCCCGTCATGCCCACGGCCTGGAGCACCGCCAGCTCCCGGCGGCGGGCAATGATGCCGGTGAGGACGGCGTTAAAAAAGTTCAGCACGCCCACCAGCCCCACGATGAAGCTCAGCACCCCGCCCAGCATCAGGAACATGGACCGCATACTCTCAAATTCTCCGGCGTAGGTGGCTTTACTTTCATAGTCCAGTTCCGGGTTCACATTTTCCGTGTAGTCCGCCAGATATGCTTCCATGGCCCCGTTGGCCTCGTCGGTGGTATTAAAGGCATAGTACATCACATGGTCCGTACCCGTATCCTGGATAAAGGTCTGGTCGTTCAGTATAAATTCGTCAGATCCATAGTAACGGTAAGAGAGGGGCATGGGCACGGTTACCAGGGCGGCCACCGTGTAGTCCACATCCTGGTACCGCACGGGACGTGCGGAAAAGTCGGCTCCATCGGGTATGTCCGCATAGGCTCCGTAGACTTCCCCGGTGTCCGGATCGTAATATTCCATCTCTTCTATATATCGAAGGGTGACCGTGTCTCCCAGGCGGGCCCAGTGGCTGTCCATATCGGCATTGCCATAATCGTCGTCGCTGTACACGGCGGCAACAGAGCGGCTGCCGGGTTCATAGAGGTCTGACAGGTCTCCTTCCAATATGGTCAGTTGATCCAGGGCAAAGGGGCTCATGCCGGAGATCTGCACGTCATCGGCCAGCAGGCCCTCTTCGTTCCGGTCCGTCAGACGGATCAGATTGTCCAGCTGTTCCGGGGTGTAAAAATACTGGTTCGTATGCCGGAAATAATCTTCGGTCACATACTCCAGCATGGAAGTGGTTTTGCCGTACACCACGCCGCCGTCAGTGACGCCGCCTTGGGCCCGGACAGTGTCCATGGCCGACTGGGGCACGCCCATATCTTTGTTAAAGCCGCTGGCGTTGGTCTGGAATTTGGCGGCGTTCGCCAGGACAAAATCGCTGGCGGTGAAGTTGGATACATATTTATCCATATCGAATCCGCCTGTGAAGTTGACGGTCACAACCAGCAGTACTACGGCCAGGGAAAGAGAAAAAACCGTCACCACCGTCTTGCCCCGGCTGCGGCCCAGGTTGGCCCAGGCCATGGTGAAGGGATTGACTTTCCGGGCTTTGCGGCCTTTGGAGCGGGTCTTTGTGCTCCCTTCTGTGTAGCGCACCGCCTCCACCGGAGAGACTCTGGCGGCCATCCGGCCGGGCCGGCGGCAGGAGAGCAGGACGGTAAACAGGGCGAACAGGGCTGAGGCGGCGAATATCAGGGGGCTCACAGAGGTGAGCGTCACCACGCCGTTCAGCCGGGCCACGATCACCGGCGTCAGTTTTCCGCCGAGGAACCAGCCGGCCAGCAGGCCGACGGGGATGCCGGCGGCGCTGAGCGCCAGCGCCTGCAGCCGGATGATCTGCCGCAGCTGCCGGGGCGTCGTGCCGATGGTCTTGAGCAGGCCGTAAAACCGGATATCTCCGGCGACGGAGATCTGGAATACGTTGTAGATGATCAGGTAGCCGGTAAAGATGATAAGCAGGGCCACGGCGATGATGGCGGCGGCCACTGTGGGATCCAGCGTGTCCGAAAGCCGGGCTCCGGTGTAGCCCCAGTTGACGCCGGTGTTTATATAATTGTCTCCCGGCGTATCGCTCTGAAAACCATGGCTGGCTAATATCCGGTTCAGATCCTGCCCGATGTGCCGGGCGCCGCTTTTCAGCATCACGTCCAGATTCCAGCTGCCGGTCATGCCGTCGGAGGAATTTTCAGGATCCACACCGCACTCCGAGAGGATTTCGTCCGCACGGCTTTCCGGGATCAGAATGTGGTTGGCCACAATGGCTTCGTCATATTCCCACCAGCCGCAGAGGGTGAAGGTCTGGGTGGCGGCGCGGCCGTCCACATCGAATGTGACCGTGAACTCTGCGCCGATTTCCGGCTGGATATCCAGCAGTTCCAGTACACGGGTATCGGTGGCGGCCTGTCTGGTGCCTTCCTGCGGCAGAGCGCCTTCTATCGGATCGCAGTACATCCAGTGCGCCTCGTTGGCGTCGGCGTATCCGATTTCCACATGGGACTTGTTGAAGGGAGCCTCCCGGGGCATGCCAATGAACCGCCGCAGGCCCCAGGATTCGATCAGCGGATCTTCTTTCAGATCCTGGAACTGCTGTTCGCTCAGGTACTTGAAGCCGCCGTGGGAGAAACCGCCCACCTGCCGGAAATTGGCCTGCTGGATGCCCTCGTTGATGGACAGGGCAATGGTGAACAGACTGGTGAACAGCACCGCCGTCAGGGCGATGGCCGCCGCCGCGATCAGGTTCCGGGTACGGCTGGCCTGCAGGCTCTTCCAGGCAAGGCGCCGAATACATTTGCTGTTTCTTACTTTCATGCGTCTCACCTCCTTAACGCGCGGCAATCCGGCCATCTTCAATGCGGATGATGCGGTCGGCCAGCTGGGCAATTTCTTCGTTATGCGTGATCATCACCATGGTCTGGGCAAATTTCCGGCCGGTAACCTTCATCAGAGACAGCACATCCTGACTGGTGCGGCTGTCCAGATTGCCGGTGGGCTCGTCGGCCAGGAGGATGGCAGGTTTTGTGGCCAGGGCTCTGGCGATGGCCACCCGCTGCTGCTGGCCGCCGGAGAGCTGGCTGGGCAGGCTGTTCAGTTTTTTCTCCAGTCCCAGGGCGGCGACAACCTGGCGGACATAGGATTTATCCACCCTGCCTCCATCCAGCTGGATGGGAAGGACGATATTTTCCTGCACCGTCAGGACCGGCACCAGATTGTAGCTCTGGAACACGAAACCGATCTTCCGCCGGCGGAAAATCGTCAGCGCCTCGTCCTTCAAAGAAAAGATATCTTTTCCCGCCACGGTGACGGAACCGCCGGTGGGCCGGTCCAGGCCGCCCAGCATGTGGAGCAGGGTGGACTTGCCGGAACCGGACGTGCCCACGATGGCGACAAACTCCCCGTCTTCCACGCTCAGATTGACTCCGTCCAGAGCTTTCACCAGCGTGTCTTTGCTTCCATAATATTTTTTCAGATCTTTGGTCTCCAAAATCGTCATAGAAATCTACCTCCATAAAAAAGTCTGCACTGTCCTGCGACAATACAGACTTTATCACAATAATCTTTCCAGGTTCTTTCTCAAATCTGACAGAATGGAAAGATTCTCAATCCGAAAGCATTTCCTCCTGCCCGGCTTTTTCTGCTTCTGCGCCGGGAGTTTCCCTGGGCAGGTACAGAGAGAAGACGCTTCCTTCTCCGGGCCTGGAAGCGACCTTGATGTAGCCGCCCTGTCTGTTCAGGATCTCCCGGGCCAGATAGAGACCAAGGCCCAGCCCTTCCGCGGCGGAAACCTCCCGTCCCCGAAAAAAACGGTTAAAGATCTCGCCCTGTTCGCTCTCCGGAATACCGGGGCCGGTATCCGCCACGTCCACCCGGCAGAAGGAGTCCAGCATCTGGGCAGAGATGGTCACGGTTCCGCCGGCAGGGGTGTACTTGACGGCATTATTTACCACATTGCCCAGAGCTTCACCCGTCCAGCGGGGATCAAAGGCGGCTGTTCCCTGAAAGGGCGCCGCAGTGATGGTGACCTGTCTGGCCCTGGCCGCGCGTTCCTCCTGTTCCGCGGCTCCTGCAAGGAGCGGGCCGACCGGGTTTGGAGCCGGCAGCGGAGCCACGATGCCGGCTTCCAGCCGGGAGGCTTTGACCAGCGTCTGGATGAGAAAAGAGAGCTTCTCTGCCTGGACAGTGAGTGCCTGGGCCTGTTCCCGCTGCCTGGGGGACAGGCCGCTCTCGGACAGCAGAGAAGCGTACAGCAGCAGATTGGCGATGGGGGTGCGGGTCTGATGAGAGATATCGGCGACGAGTGTTTTGACTGCCGCCTGTTCTTCCTCCACGGCCTTTTGTGCGGAGGCGGAACCCCGGAGAAATCGGGCCAGCCTGCTCTCCAGGGCGGAAAGCTCCGACTCGTCGAATGTATCCTCGGTGAAACCGCCGGCAATGGCCTGCTCCAGCATCTGGTTCATCCGCCGGAGCGTGCGCCGCCGCGCCTGCCGCTGCCATACGCCGAATCCCACGCCGGCGGCAGCCAGAGCCAGGGCGCACCAGGTCAGGGGCGTCATCGGGAGACCTCCCAGGCATAGCCCACGCCGTACACCGTCCTGATGGGGCAGTCTCCCAGTTTGGCGCGCAGCCGCCGTACTGCCACGGACAGGGCGTTCTCGTCCACAAACTCGCTCCCGTCCCACATTTTTTCCAGAAGCAGGCCGCGGGGCAGGGTGCGGCCCCTGTTTTCCACCAGCAGGCGCAGCAGCCGCTGTTCTGTTTTGGAAAGCTCAATGGACACGCTGCCTTTTGCGAACTCCAGCCGGGAGAAATCGAAGGTAAAGCCATCCAGCTCCAGCCGTGCGGGTTTTGAGGGGGCCGACCGCCGCAGTTGGGCGTTTACTCTGGCCCGCAGTACCGCCAGGGAGAAAGGTTTGGTAATATAGTCGTCTGCCCCGGCCTCCAGGCCGGTGACTTCATCCAGTTCCAGATCGTTGGCCGTGAGCAGGATGGCGGGCGTACAGTCCCCGCTTTTCCGCAGTGTCCGCAGCAGTTCCAGACCGCTGCCGTCAGGCAGATTGATGTCCAGGATCAAAAGCTGGAATACCGACTCCTGCAACAGTTCCACCGCCTGGCGCAGCGTACTGCAGCGGACAACCGTACAGTCCGGCGTTTCCAGAGCCATGCCGACTCCCCGTCCCAGGGCCTCGTCGTCTTCTAAAAGCAATATTTGGTTCAACCTTGTATCCTTTCTCTGGGCGTTTTCTACTGTGCTGTATCTTTCCTTCTCTGTGAGAATTCCGCCACGGCGGTATAGAGTACGTCGGTGGAGGAATTGATGGCGGTCTCGCAGGAATCCTGGATCACGCCCACAATAAAGCCTACGCCCACCACCTGCATGGCGATGTCGTCGGAGATGCCGAACAGGCTGCAGGCCAGGGGCACAAGCAGGAGAGAGCCTCCCGCCACGCCGGAAGCTCCGCAGGCACTGATGGCCGAGAGCAGGCAGAGGACGATGGCGGTGGGGATGTCCACCGGGATGCCCAGGGTATGGACGGCTGCCAGAGCCAGCGTGGAGATGGTGACGGCCGCTCCGCCCATATTGATGGTGGAGCCTAGGGGAATGGATACGGCGTAGGTATTCCGGTCAAGCCCCAGCTCCTCGCACAGCTTCATGTTGACAGGAATGTTGGCGGCGGAGCTTCTTGTGAAGAACGCCGTGATGCCGCTGTCCTTCAGACATTTGAGTACCAGAGGGTAAGGATTCTTCCGGATCCCGATGAAGGTGATGATGGGATTGACAATGAAAGCCACAAAGGCCATGCTGCCCACCAGAAGGAGGATAAGCTTTCCGTAGCTTAAAAGGGAGGAAAGTCCCTGCTGGGAGATACTGGTGAAGACCAGGCCCATGACGCCGAAGGGGGCGCAGCCGATGATCCAGCGCACAATCTGCGAGAAGGCGTCAGAAATATGCGAGATGGCAGTCTTGGTGCCTTCTCCGGCTTTGCGCAGGGCCAGGCCCAGCAGTACGGCCCAGGCCAGGATGCCGATGTAGTTGGCGTTTGCCAGGGCGTCCACAGGATTGGCCACCAGGCTCATGAGAAGGCTGTTGAGGACTTCCCCGATGCCGCTGGGCGGAGCCGTGGTGGACGCGCTTTCGGTGAGCGCGATGGTGACCGGGAACAGGAAGCTGGCGACGACCGCCACGCATCCGGCCAGGAAGGTTCCCAGAAGGTACAGGAAGATAATGCGTTTAATATTGCTCTGCTGCCCCTCCCGCTGGCTGGACAGCGCTCCCATGACGAGGAAGAGCACGAGCAGAGGCGCGACGGCTTTTAAAGCGCCCACGAACAGGTCTCCCACCAGGGTGAGCACCGTAAGCTGGGGCACGGTCAGGGCGAGCACGATGCCCACGGCCAGGCCGCAGATGATTTTTTTGATCAGGCTGATCTGGTTCCAGGTTTCAATCATTTTTTTCATGTGTTTCATCCTTTACGAAATTTTGTCCATGCGACCAGTATACCACAGGATCGGCCGGGAGACGACAGGAAATTATCAAAACAGTGGAAAAGCCGGGCGGATTATGGTATATTGAGCGCAAAGCGCGAAATATACCATCGCGCATGCCGGTTTCTGCGCCTGCCGCAGAAATCCGGGCGCATCCGCCGGAGGCGATATCATGTCTGCAGTGCGGACATGATATATTGAGCGCAAAGCGCGAAATATACCATCGCGCATGCCGGTTTCTGCGCCTGCCGCAGAAATCCGGGCGCATCCGCCGGAGGCGATATCATGTCTGCAGTGCGGACATGATATATTGAGCGCAAAGCGCGAAAGATATCACCGCGCATGCAGGGAAAAGGCGAACACAGGAAAAGCGGGGATGGGAATGTCCGAAAGAATCGTCGTGGTGACAGATATCCACGGCTGCTATACAAAATTGATGGAATTGCTGAAGAAACTGGAATTTTCTGAAAAGGAAGACCGGCTGATCTGTCTTGGGGACATGATGGACCGGGGAAGCCAGTGCTATGAAGTGTTCCAGTATTTCTACCATATAAAAGAGCGGATGCAGGACCGGTGTGTGCTGATCCGCGGGAACCATGAACAGATGCTTTTGGACGCCTGGAAAGATCCGATCCTCTGGCGGCTGAACGGCGGCGGACAGACGGTGCGTTCTTTCAAAGAACACCGGGATTCCGTGAGAAATTATCTGGACTGGTTCGACGCGCTTCCGCTGTATTATGAGCATGAGCGGTTCATCTGCGTCCATGCGGGGCTCAGATATGAACGGCTGGAAGACAATCCCGGGGATATCCTGCTCTGGGACCGGCATGCCATCGAGAACGGATCGTACCGGGGAAAGCTGGTGCTGGCAGGACACACGCCGCTGCGGGTACCAATCTATCTGGACGGCCGGGAAGGCGCTGCGATTCTGGAAGAGGATGAGCGCGTCCCGCTGATGGATACCGGCATGATCGGACTGGATACCGGGTGCGTCTTTGGGGGAAAGCTTACGGGAATGGTGATCGACGGGAAAGAATTTTATGTGAAATCCGTGTGAGAGAGGATTTCCTGAAGAACAGAACCGCGGAGGGGAAGCCGAAGAAATGGCTGCGGCCCGGCCGCGTCAGGCAGCCGGGCCGCAACCATGAAAAGCTGGAACTGTTTATCCTAAATACGGTAGACCCAGGTATCCTTTTTGTCGTGAGCCTTCGGATATGCTCCGTCCGGATAGCCCAGAATACAGTGGCCGACGCCCTCGTATTCGCCTTCAATCCCCAGGGATTTCAAGAGTTCTTTGCCTTCGGGCATCTCAAATTCTTCTTTTGCACGATGAATCCAGCAGCTTCCGATCCCCAGCGCATGGGCGGCCAGCATGAGATTTTCCATGACCAGGCTGCCGTCGTATACGTGGGTCGGGCATGCCTTGTCAGCCAATACAACGAGTACCACCGGAGCGCCGTAGAAAGGATCGGTACCGGCTCCCATGATCTTCGCGTTGAGGGCGGAGAGCTGGTCGCGGACGGCTTTGTCCGTAATGGCAAGGATGATCGGGGACTGACGGTTCATACCGGTGGGGGCGCAGGTCCCGGCTTCGATGATCTGATCCAGGATATCTCCGGGCACCATGTCGGGTTTGAATTTACGCACGCTTCTTCTGGTCTTTATGTTCTCCAGAATTTCATTTTTTTCGCTCATAATGGGACCTCCTCAAGTTTTGTTACTCTAACTGTAGCACGAAGGCGCGGGGCCGGCAAGCTTTTTTCTGCGGCTGTGCGTTGGACACAGCGGATGATCTGTACAAAAATATGACAGAAAAAGGATATTGTCCATGTCCGGAACAGGGAAAGCTATATTACAATCATGATACTTACTATTTAGAATAGAAGAAAAGGAGAACACATGAATTACGAACTGATGTGGCTGTTTTTCATGGGATCGTTCCATGGATGGATCCTGGAGACGGTGATGGCAGCCTGGAAGAATAAGCGATTTACCAACCGGGGACTGGTCAACGGGCCGTTCTGCGTCCTCTACGGTATTGTGCTGGCGGCGCTGACCCTGTTCTACAGCGAACTTTCCCCGTTCTGGCTGTTCTGGGGTTCCATGATCCTGGCTACGGTGGCGGAATGGCTGGCCGGTCACTGGATCGAACGGTTTTACCATGAGAAATGGTGGGACTACTCCCATATCAAATGGAATCTGGACGGTTATATCTGTCTGCCCATGTCCCTGCTGTGGGGGCTTCTGGGTCTGGTCTGCGTGAAATGGCTGAATAAATTCTGGCTGGGCATGTTCCGCCTGATCCCGGTCAATGCCGGTCATGTGGTGCTGTGGATCCTCCTGGCGGCGCTGGCCCTGGATATCCTGGCCACGCTGGTCATCCTGTCCGGGAAAGCGGAGCGGGTCCGGGAATGGGAGCAGGTGGACAGATGGTTCACGCGGGTAAGCGGGCGTCTGGGCGAGCGCGTGTATATCCTGGTCAACCGCCGGGTGGAACGGGCATATCCAAGACGGGCGGAAGAGAAGGCCGAAGAGGGCGTGTTCGCTTCCGGCTGCAGTTTTTACAAAATTGTGCTGCTGTTTTTTATTGGATCGTTTTTGGGAGATATTGTGGAGACGATCTTCTGCCGGCTCACGGCGGGCGTGTGGATGAGCCGGAGCAGTCTGGTCTGGGGGCCGTTCAGCATCGTCTGGGGCATGGCCATTGCCTTTGTGACTGTGCTGCTGTACCGCTACAGAGATCGGCCCAGCATGTTCCTGTTCCTGGCTGGAACGGTTCTGGGCGGTGCTTACGAATATTTGTGCAGCGTGATGACGGAGCTGATGTTTGGGACTGTATTCTGGGACTACAGCAAGATCCCCTTTAACCTGGGCGGAAGGATCAACCTTCTGTACTGCTTCTTCTGGGGCTTTGCGGCCGTTATATGGTTCAAGGCGCTGTATCCGAGGTTTTCCGACTGGATCGAGCGCCTGCCCAGGCGGGCCGGGACGGTGGTCACATGGGCGGTGATCCTGTTCATGACCTGCAATATGGCTGTGTCGTTCCTGGCGCTGGTCCGGCAGGACGAACGGAGCCGGGGCGTGCCGGCCCAGTCGGCGTGGCAGGAGGTCATGGACGAGCGGTTCGATGATGAGCGGCTGAACAGGATCTATCCCAATGCGATTAAGGTGGCGGAATAGCCGGTACGGGGGAATTTTCTCTGTGTGTGAGCCGGCAGCGTGTTTTTTTCAAATCAAGGTGGTTTTTTCCCCGCAGTTGTAGTATAGTGTATGAGGATTTTCCCCGGGGAAAATCCTTTTACTAATGGGAAAGAAGGCTGCACTGTGAAAAAGACCAATGATTTCGGCAGAGATTCCATCCCGGTACTGGTGCTGAAGGTGTCGGTACCGTTCATGTTTGCCCAGTTTGTGAACGTGCTGTACAGTATCGTGGATCGGATTTATATAGGAAATATTCCGGTAATCGGAGGCGTGTCCCTGGCGGGAGCCGGGGTCTGCGCGCCGATTATCACGCTTTTGTCCTCATTCGGGACATGGATCGGCATCGGCGGCTCTGTGCTGTTTTCCATCCGCCTGGGGGCGGAAGACCATAAAGGCGCGGAGAAAATCCTGGCGTCCAGCTTTTCCATGCTGGTGGGTCTGTCGCTGGCCCTGACGGTGATCTTTCTGCTGTGCAAGGAACGGCTCCTGTGGTGGTTCGGCGCCAGCGAGGCCACCTACGCCTATGCGGACGCTTACCTGACGATCTATACCCTGGGGACGTTTTTTGCTCTTTTGTCCATGGGGATGAACTATTTTATCACGGCTCAGGGCTATCCGTTTCTGGGGATGGCCACCACGCTCATCGGGGCGGTGGTGAACATTGTGCTGGACCCGGTTTTTATCTTTGGGTTTCATATGAATATTGCGGGGGCGGCGGCCGCCACGGTGATCGCCCAGACTGCTTCGTGCGTGTTCGTCCTGTGGACGCTGAAGAGCAGGAAGATGCGCATCCCGGTGCGCCTGGCGAAACCGGAGCCGGCGCTGGGAAAACAGATCCTGGCCATCGGCTTCTCCCCCTTCCTGATCCTGGCCACGGACAGCCTGATCATCATAGCCCTGAATACGGTACTGCAGTATTACGGCGGGGCGGAATACGGGGATACGCTGATCACGGCGGCCACCATCGTGCAGAGCTATATGCTGCTGATTACTTCGCCCATGCTGGGGGTGACCAGCGGTTCCCAGCCGTTGATCAGCTTCAACTATGGGGCGGGAAAGCCGGAACGCATCCGCCGGACCATATTCTGGGTCCTGCTGCTGTGCCTGGCATTCACTACGGTGATGTTTTTTGTGTCCCGGATTCTTCCCCAGTATTTTGTGAGGATTTTTACCAACGTGCCCGAATACCAGGAGCTTTCTGTCTGGGGCATCCGCGTGTTTACGCTGATGATCATCCCTCTGAGCCTGCAGTATGTGTTTGTGGACGCGCTCACTGCGCTGAGCATGACCAGGATTTCTTTGGGACTTTCCCTGCTGCGCAAGTCCCTGTATCTGGGATCGACCTGCGTCCTGCCCCTGTTTTTCGCGGCGCGGTCGGCGTTTTATGCGGAACCTCTGGCGGACGTGCTGGCGGCGTCGGTGACCAGCGTGCTGTTTTTGGGAATATACCGGAAGCGCCTGAGCGGGAAAGGCGGCTGCGGTTCGCGGACAGCTGCGTAGACAGGCCGGGCTTCCTTCCGGGAGCGGGAAAAACAGACGGCTTGCTTGACTGGTAATCCGCATCTGTGGTACAGTATGTGCATGTAGTTTGAAAAGCAGAAAGGCTGAGGATATGTCTGAGATAGTAGTAGAGAATCTATGTAAGTCCTACCTGTCCAAAGATGGAAAGGTGGAGGCGTTAAAAAATGTGAACCTGTCCGTGGAGGCGGGGGATATCTTCGGGATCATCGGTATGTCCGGCGCGGGAAAGAGCACGCTGGTGCGATGCATGAATTTCCTTGAGGTTCCCACGGAGGGGAGAGTCCTGATCAAAGGAAAATCCCTGAGCGATTATACGGAGAAAGAGTTGAGAAAGCAGAGAGAAGAGATCGGGATGATTTTCCAGCACTTCAACCTGCTGATGCAGAAATCGGTGCTGGAGAACGTGTGCTTTCCGCTGTACATACAGGGGAAGAAGAAAAAGGATGCGCATGAGCGGGCCATGGAACTTCTGGAGATCGTCGGCCTGACAGACAAGGCGGAGTCCTATCCGGCCCAGCTGTCCGGAGGACAGAAGCAGCGCGTGGCCATTGCCAGAGCCCTGGCGTCGAACCCCAAGATCCTCCTGTGCGACGAGGCCACCAGCGCACTGGACCCCCAGACCACCTATTCGATCCTGGAACTTTTGAAGGATATCAATGCCCGCTTCGGCATCACGATCGTCATCATCACCCACCAGATGTCGGTGGTGCGTGAGATCTGTCGCCGGGTGGTGATCATGAATGAAGGAGAAGTGGTGGAGGAAGGTCTGGTGTCGGAGATCTTCAGCCATCCCAAATCGGAAGTGGCCAAAGAGCTGATCCGCAAGGATACAGGCTCCGACGTGGAGGATGGACAGAAGGCCGTACAGCCGGTGATCGAGAGCGGAGAGAAGATCCGTATTGTATTTTCTGCCAACTCGGCTTTTGAGCCGGTGATTGCGAACCTGATTCTGACGTTCCGGGAACCGGTGAACATTCTGAAGGCAGATACCAAGAATGTGGGAGGCGTCGCCAAAGGGGAGATGATCCTGCAGTTTATGAAAGACAGCCGGCAGGTGGAAGCCATGAAAGCGCATCTTAGAGAACGCGGGCTGGAGATTGGGGAGGTGGATTGACCATGTGGACACAGGAAATCATAGATATGCTGATCCAGGGGATCGGAGAGACCCTTTATATGACGATTGGCTCCACCGTGCTGGGGTATGCGTTCGGGCTCCCCATGGGCGTGCTTCTGGCGGTGACGGACAAGGATGGACTGAAGCCCAACGCGGCGGTTTACAAAGTCATGGATGTGGTCGCCAATATCGTCCGCAGCGTCCCGTTCCTGGTTCTTCTGATTCTGCTGATTCCGTTTACGAAATTTATCGTGGGGAAGAGTTACGGGTCTACGGCCACGATTGTGCCGTTGACCATCGCCGCGATCCCGTTTGTCGCCCGTATGGTGGAATCTTCCATCAAGGAGGTGGACGCCGGGGTTATTGAAGCCGCCAGATCCATGGGAGCCAGCAATATGCGGATTATCGTGAAGGTACTTCTGGTGGAAGCGCGTACGTCCCTGATCACGGGCAGTACCATCGCCATCGGTACGATCCTGGGGTATTCCGCCATGGCGGGAGCCGTCGGCGGCGGCGGACTGGGCGACATCGCGGTGCGGTACGGTTATCACCGCTATCAGATGGACATCATGATCGTGACGGTCATCCTGTTGATTTTACTGGTACAGTTGTTCCAGACGGTGGGCATGTATCTTGCCTCCCGTTTAGATAAAAGAAAATAACAGAGAGGAGATTATGTTATGAAAAAGTTAGCAGCAGTATTGCTCACAGGCGTGCTGGCTTTCGGCACGCTGACCGGCTGCGGCAGCAGCACGGAGGAGGCTCCGGCACAGGACAGCACCACGGAGGCGGAAGCAGGAGAGACCGCGGACGAAGCGGGAGAGGCGGAAGCAGCCGGAGACCTTCAGGTGATCACGGTAGCCGCCAGCGCTACGCCCCACGCGGAGATTCTGGAGCAGGCAAAGCCGCTCCTGGCAGAGCAGGGATACGACCTGCAGGTTACGGTGTTTGACGACTATGTACAGCCGAACATGGTAGTGGACAGCGGCGATTTTGACGCCAACTATTTCCAGCACAAACAGTACCTGGAGGCGTTCAATGAGGAGAGAGGCACAGATCTGGCCAATGCAAGCGGCATCCATTATGAGCCGTTCGGCATCTATCCCAGCGCCAAGGCAAGCCTGGACGAACTCTCCGAGGGTGATACCATCGCAGTGCCCAACGATACCACCAACGAGGCGAGAGCCCTGCTTCTTCTGCAGGACAACGGCATCATCACGCTGAAAGAGGGCGCAGGCCTGATGGCGACAGTGACGGATATCGTGGAGAACCCCATGAATGTGGAGATCGTGGAGCTGGAAGCAGCTCAGGTGCCGCGCGTGGTGGGTGAAACTTCCTACGTGGTCATGAATGGAAACTATGCGCTTCAGGCAGGATATTCCGTGGCCACGGATGCGCTGGCATATGAGCAGGCGGATTCCGAAGCGTCCCAGACCTATGTGAATGTGATCGCTGTAAAAGCCGGAAACGAAGAATCCGACGCGGTCAAAGCGCTGGTGGATGTGCTGAAATCTGACGAGATTGCCGCTTATATCAACGATACCTATCAGGGAGCAGTGATCCCGGTAGAATAGAGACTGACGGCGACGGACTGAAGTCAAGGGGGTGTCGCAAAATCATCTATAACGGATGATTGAGCGACACTTTCCGCTCGCTACAGCCAAAAATCCGGCGTTCTCTCTATTTTTAGAGTAGAACGCCGGATTTTTGCCGTACGATTATATCCCAGGCACAACAAAAGAATCTCCAGTTTTACCTTGGTTTTTTCCCTCAGCAGAAATCTCTGAAATTCATAATCGTTTTTCAATACTCCAAAGGCTCCTTCTACCTGGATGGAACGGTTCATCCGATACAGGATCCCTTTTTCACTCAGGATGACTGCTTTATTCCCACTTGAAGAATTTCACCGCAATTCCTCCGCAGATAATAATCAGAGCCACCATGACAACCAGAGGGAGCCAGGCAACATCTATTGATAAGCCCAGTGAAGCTGCTTTCAGCAATTTGATCCCCTGCGTCAGCGGAAGAATATCTGCAATCCTCTGCAATGCAGTCGGCATCACCTCGTATGGAAGGGTGGCTCCGGAGAAGATCAACATGGGGAAATACAAAACGCTGGCGACAATACTTGCAACTTTCATATTCGGTGCTACTCCGCCCACCATCATTCCAATGCTGAATGTGGAAAGCATCACCAGAAGATAAGAGGCCAGAAAGATTCCCACAGAACCGGGCAACCGCACTCCGAAGAACAGACTTCCTACCAGATAGACCAGTATTAAAGAAAGCAACGAGTAAATGGCGTAAATAGAAACCTGTACGGCCAGCAGTAGGACAGGGCTGGTCGGCGTTACCTTATAGCGTTTCAGTATTTTCTTCTGCCGGTAGTCGGAAATCACCAACGGGAGTCTCATAACACCACCAGAAGTGCTAAAACGATGAATAGCCGCTGCTTTTGCCCGCCGGACAGTTCATTTACGAAAGCGCCTCGTTTCTCCCACAGACCAAACTGCCTCAAAAGCTCCTCGTAATTTGCAGCTTTCCGGTAAAGGCAGGCGGTTTCTTCGCACAGCTCCCAAACCTTAATCTTGTCCGAGTAGCTGGCTTCCTGAAATTGTACGCCGACCTGCTCAAAGAGTTCTTTTCGGTTCTTTCGAGGGTCTAACCCTAAAATAGAAACAGATCCCGCGTCTGCCTTCCGAGTACCTAAAATGCACTCTATCGTGGTAGTCTTGCCCGCGCCATTCGCATTTTGATGGTTAAAGGTTAGCATGGTTCGGTGGTATGGTGGGTCAATGTAGGCTTTTATTTTGTCATTTCCTGCATTTTTTCAATTTGTCCGGCTACATAAACCGCATTTTTCCGGGCCTCAGACAGAGAGGTAAGCAGCTTGTCGCACGCCTTCATAATATCGTCATCCTCATTCGGCGTATCAATGACTGTACGGATATTTGCGGCGGGATCGTCGCCAACCGCCCGCAGCATCCGTAAAATGGCTGCCAGCGAGTAATTCGCGCAGCGAAGGGAACGGATGATCTTCAAGCGTTGTATATCCTTCTCAGAATAGACACGATAACCGTTCTCTCTGCGCTTGATTGTGAACAGGCCATTCAATTCCCAGTTCCGCAGCGTGTCTATGGTAACGCCGAGAAAATCCGCAGCTTCTTTTCGTGTGAAGTAAATACCTGTATGTTCTCCTCCATCTAACCCGGCAAGTATTTTCCGGGTAATCTGAATTGCTTCCTCCGCATTTTTTCGCTCCTGATCCACCTGCTGGATATAGAGGCGGGTCAGTGCGGCAGCTTCTTCATAATTTCCGGCAGCGGAAACCTTTATGATAGTCACCGCTTGCTTTCTGAGGCCATTTTTGTTATACCACACTTTATAAGTCTGGTGTTAAAGTGTAGGGTTGACAGTGTACTGGATTTTCACGAAAAAAGCAATCCTTTTATAATGGGGCCAATCCGCACAAGGCAGACTGGCCCGTTTTGGCAAGTGCTTGTCTTGCTCTGTAAAATAAGTTATGAAGATTTCCCGCTTTGCTCTATCTGTAATTCACCCTTTTTCAGCCGGAACACCACATCTGCCTGTTTTGCCAGCTCGTTTGAATGAGTGACAACTACCACACATTTCTTCATCTGATGGGCACTTTCCTTCAAGATTTCTGTAATGTCCAAAGCCGTATCCTCGTCCAGATTGCCGGT
>CALWLW010000023.1 GCA_944381625.1 uncultured Lachnoclostridium sp. | reverse complement strand
GGGCAGAGGTGGAAGCACAGCAATGTGTGGAGCTGACTGTCACTAATAGGTCGAGGGCTTAACCAAGAGGTTCTGGAGACGGATGGAGAGAAGTGAGTAGAGAAATGTGTATAGACTGTATGCAGTTTTGAAGGTACATGTAAAAAATGACTCGATAACAGAAAATGTTATCGAGTTTTTTTGTTGTAGTGAAATATCTTCATTACACACAGGTGAAAAACTATACCTGTGCATTCTCCCCTGCCTCATCGAAATACTCCATAATATAGAAAGAGATCCGAAGAACCAGGCGTTCTTTGGCGTCGTCCAGGTTCACATCTGCGATTTTCTGGATCCGTTCCAGACGATAGAACAGGGTGCTTCTGTGTATAAACAGAAGTTTGGCGGTCTGAAGCACATTGCGCTCCTGCTCCAGAAATACTTTCAGCGTATGGTAAAGGTCGGCATGATTTTCCCTGTCATACTGCCTGAGCGCCAGCAGTTTGGCGGAGCAGAGCAGTTCCGGGGAGAAGACCTCTCCGCCCTTTTGGAGCAGAAATTCCAACAGATAATCTTCAAAACGGTAGTACCAGTGCATGCTGTGGCTGCGCCGTCCCAGTTCCAGTACGGTCTTGGCCTGCTGGTATCCCTGAGGCAGCTGGAAGAAATCTCCGATCTGGGAGCTTGCGCCCATTTTCAGCAGTTCTTCCCGAAGAAGCATGGCGAGGCTGCGCAGGACGTCAGGCGCCTTGGCGCCGGAATGGGTCAGATTGACGACGACAGTGATCCCATTTTGATGGAGAAACGCATAGCTGTCCTGGATCTGCGTCTCAATATAGCTTAAGGTTGCGGCCGAGGAGTGGAGCTGTACGTCAGGCTGATCGGGCTCCAGCCTCAGGCACAGATAATGGTCGTAACGGTTCCAGTTCAGGAAGGACAGACAGTTAATAACGCGGGATTCATCCTGGACATTTCCGTCCAGATATTCCCGGAAAAACTGGATCAGGTCGTTCCCCATTCCCAGGCGGTACAGATTTTTGTTCTGCAGTGCGGACAAAATTACCTCACTGAGATACTGAAGTGTCTGGTAATGACCGGGCCTGATCGGAGATTCCAGTTCATCCACGCAGATCCGTCCCTCATATTTCCCCTCATTCCACAGATTAATATACAGAATCGGATACCCCCGCAGTTCGGCAGAGTACAGGGAGGGACCTGTAGTATTCAGCGTATGGAGATATTCCAGGTCCGCTCTGAAATCGTGAATCAGACTCAGAGGCGCGATATCCATGCCGGAACGGGGGTCTTTTGTCCATACAGACATACCGGGAACGGTGCGCGGACAGGCAAGGATAAAAAAGTTGGGGTCGTGGATGAAGATGGGATTGTGAAAAATATCCAGGCTGGCGGTGAGCATATCGTCCAGTGGGGACTGGCTGTTCAGGGCCTGATGAATGGTCCGGTCCCAGCGCAGATATTTGTCGAAAATGTCCTGGGCTTTTGTAAACAAAGTTGTCGGACTTACGTCGTCTTCCACGGCCAGGACGGCGTTTTTTTGCGCCAGTGTTTCGACGGGGACACCTTTTGCCAGAATCAGGGACTGGCCCTGGATATGATCATATCCGCCGGGCAGTCCTGCGTCAGGGATCAGATAGACATATTGTGGGAGCATCCGGACGTCCTGCTGATACAGGCGGATGCCTTCCAGGCGGGCCGTATTTCGCCCGGGGTAGTAGATCAGGTTATTACAGCATTCCTGAAATTCGTCGTATAAGATCTGCATGGTCAGATAAAAGATATGCATGCTGGAAGCCTCCGTGCTTAGAGTAGATAAATCTCATGATTGTGCGCAGTGCAGCGCTCGACTCCGTCTGTCGCACTGCTCATGCTTTCTTGAACATTATACCATATCCGCTTTGCGGATATGCTGCCTCCGGCGGATGCGCCCGGCTTTCTGCGGCCAGCGCAGAAACCGGTATGCGCAATGGTATAATTCGCGCTATGCGCTCATTATACCATGAATAAATTTCTCTGTGAACATTGCCCAGACAATATGCGACAAAAAGTATGAAGCATAGGAAAGAGAATGGGACCCTATGCAGGATTTACGAAATAACAGCACTGCATTATAGTATAAACAGCGGCATATTGCCAGCGGCAAAAGGTAGGAAGACAGGGGGATATATGAATCAGAAGGAAGCGATTTTATATTTAGAAAAACTGGATTGTGAGGAAACGGACAGGCCAGGGGCAGAAGCCCTGAAACGGATGGTGAGGGCGCACCTGGAACGGATTCCCTTTGAGAATCTGGACATTTTTGATTTTGGAAAGGTGCCGGATCTGAGCGAAGAGGCGCTGTTTGAAAAGCTTGTGACAAATGACAGGGGCGGCGTCTGCTTTGAACTGAATTTATCGTTTTACTCTCTTTTAAAAGCGTTGGGATACCAGGTATATCCGGTGGCGGCCAGGATCCTCTGGAACAAGCCCCAGCTGCCGCCGCTTACCCATGCGGGGCTGGTGGTTGAAGTGGAAGGCGGGACATATTACTGCGACGTGGGCTATGGAGGGCCTGGTCCCAAAGGGCTTATGATGCTGAATACAGAGGAGCAGGAGATCGGCGGATACCGGTTCCGCTTCCAGATACTGGAAGACGGAGACTACCGTCTGGAGCGGTTGTTTAATGAGGGATGGAAACCGCTTCTGCAATTTACAGACCGCCTGGTAAAACGGTTGGATTTTCAGGTGCTGAATTATTACTGCGCCTCCAATCCGGTGATCATGTTTACACAGAAACGAGTGATAAACCTGTGTACGCCGGATGGCAGTAAGGCGCTTATGGATATGGAGCTGACTGTGCACGAAGGAGACAGAGTCCGTCGCAGACGGTATGAAAATATGAAGGAGCTGGAGACTGGACTGGAGGAAGAATTCGGCATCCGGGTGTCCCTGGCTGAGAGTATCAGGAAAGGAGAAGGAATATGATACGAAAATACCCAAATCTGTGCAAACCTATTACCATCGGAAACGTAACTTTCCGAAGCCGCATGTTTTCCGCGCCCATGAGCGGGGCGGAGATCACGCCGGAATGTACCATAGGACCTAAATCCACTGCGTTTTATGAACTGAGGGCGAAGGGAGGAGCGGCAGCGGTGACCGTCAGCGAATTGATGGTCCATCCGGCTACGGACGCTTCCCACGCCTATCATCTGAATATGCAGACGGTGGGATCAGTGGCCAGCTTTACCTATACGGCTGATGCCATTAAGCGGCACGGCGCGGTGCCCAGTGTGGAATTTTCCCATTCCGGTCAGTATGCGGGCACTTATCTTTTGGATAAGAATAAGAAAGAGCAGATGACCCAGTATGGGCCCAGCGAGGGTACGAGGCCGGATGGGCTTCCAGTGACGCCATTGACAAAAGAGCAGATTGGGGATATTGTTAAATCATACTATGACACGGCGAAGCTGGCCAAGCTGTGCGGATATGAGATGATCATGGTACACGGCGGACATGGGTGGCTGGTCAATCAGTTCCTTTCTCCCTATTTCAACCACCGTACAGACGAGTATGGCGGCAGCTTTGAGAACCGGGTGCGCTTTGCCAGGGAAGTCCTGACAGCAGTCCGGGAGGCGGTGGGTCCGGGATTCCCCATTGAATTCCGCATGAGCGGTTCGGAACTGTTTGACGGAGGCTACGGGCTGGACGAAGGCGTGAGGATCGCCCAGGCGGTGGAGGACCTGGTGGATCTGATTCATGTATCCGCTGGCTCTTATAAATTCGGATTCTCCGTCACCCATCCGTCCATGTTCCGGGAACACGGGTGCAATGTGTACCTGGCGGAAGAGATTAAGAAGCATGTGTCCAAACCGGTGGCGACGGTGGGCGGGCTGAACGACCCGGCCATGATGGACGAACTGATCGGTTCCGGCAAAGTGGACGTGGTGGTGATGGGACGGGCATTGCTGGCAGATCCGTTCCTTCCCTCGAAAGTGATGGAGAACCGTGACGATGAGATCGTAAAATGTCTGAGGTGCTTTGTGTGCATGGCGGAGCGCGGCGCGACTCAGACCCGCAGATGCTCGGTGAACCCGCTCATCGGGCGGGAATGGGAAGGAGACGAGATACCGGAGGCCAGGAAGAAAAAGAAAGTGCTTGTGGCTGGCGGCGGCGTGGCCGGGCTGGAAGCGGCGGTGACCGCCGCCCGGAGAGGGCACAAAGTGGTTCTGTGTGAGAAAAGCAGCCGGCTTGGAGGAATATTAAAGAGTGAACAGGCCATCGACTTTAAGCGGGAGATGTATGAGCTGGGCCTTACACTGGAACGCCAGGCCAGGCTGGAGGGCGTGGAAATCCGCCTGAATACGGAGGTGACGGCCGAATACGCGGAAAAGGAACAGGCAGACGCGCTGATCCTGGCTGTGGGTTCCAGGCCGATCATACCTCCTGTTCCCGGAATCGACGGGCCTCATGTGGTTGTAGTCAATAATTATTATCTGGAAAAGGAAAAAGTAAAAGGCAGCGAGGTAGCAGTGCTGGGCGGCGGCCTGGCGGGATGCGAATGCGCGATCCATCTGGCGCGGGAAGGCAAAAAAGTGCATCTGGTGGAGATGAGGAAGGAACTGGCTCCGGACGCCAATATCCGTCACCGGCCGATTCTCCTTAAAGAGCTGGAGGAGCAGGGAGTCGTATGCCACATGGAGCACCAGGGTCTGAGGGTTACAGAGGAAGGAATCTGGTGTCTGGCGGATGGGCAGGAGGTCCTGATCCCGGCTTCATCCGTGATCTGCGCGGTGGGTCAGCGGGCCAGGAGGGATGTGGCAGAAAGCCTGCTGGACTGCGCTCCGGTGGTGAAACAGATCGGAGACTGCGTCCGTCCTGCGAATATTTGCATGGCCATCTACCAGGGATACCACGCGGCGCTGGATATCTGAGAAGTGAGGCGGAAACGGAGGCGTAGGCGAGACAGAATGAAGTATCAAATCACATTTGTTAAAGAAGGAAAGATCTGGGAGGCAGAAGAAGGGACGACTGTTCTGGAGGCGGAGATCGCGGCGGGGCTGAAGCCTGACGCGCCCTGCGGCGGACGGGGAAAATGCGGGAAGTGCATGGTCCGTATCGGCGGAAAAGACGTACCGGCCTGCCAGACCGTGATACAGGGGAACTTGGAAGTGGAGACGCTGAGAGGGGAAGCCGGGGAGCAGATCCTGACCGCAGGTTACGGAAGAAAGGTGACGTTTCACCCGGGGGAGCTTGCGCCGGATGTGGATCGTCCGCTGATGGCGGCAGTGGATCTGGGTTCCACTTCCGTTGTGGCCTATCTTCTGGACGGACGGACCGGGGAGCAGCTTTCTGTGAAAAGCGTCCTGAATCCCCAGCGTCAGTACGGAGCGGATGTGGTCATGAGGAGCAGCTATGCGCTGGAGAAGGGGGCGGACATATTGAGCGGCTGTATCCGCCGGGCGGTCAGCGAGCTGCTCAGGGAAGCGACGAAAGCCTGCGGCAGAAGCCAGGAAGAGATCGTGAAGATTGTCATGGTGGGGAACTCCTGCATGCATCATCTGTTCCTGGAGATTCCGGTGGATACGCTGGTGCTGGCGCCCTATGAGCCGAAAGTAAAGGAGGCGCTGGAACTGAAGGCATCGGAGTACGGGTTTATGGTTCATCCGGACGCAAAGCTTTTCTGGCTTCCCAATATCGGCGGCTTTGTGGGGGCGGACACCTCCGGCTGCCTGCTGGCGGCGGACATGGACCGAAGGGAAAAGATGACGCTGATGGTGGATATTGGAACCAATGGAGAGATGGTTCTGGGAAACAGCAGTACGGGGCTCACAGCCTGTTCCACAGCGGCGGGGCCGGCCTTTGAAGGCGCGAAGATCACCTGCGGCATGCGGGGCAGCGCCGGAGCCATCGACCACGTGTACCTGGAGGATGGGAATCTGCGGTTCCATGTGATCGGGGACGGGGAGCCCCAGGGGATCTGCGGATCAGGGCTTCTGGACGCGGTTGCCTGCCTGCGCCGCATGGGCTGGGTGGACGAGAGCGGCCGTATGAAAGAGACTTACTATTTCACACAGAACGTCTTTGTAGAACAGAAGGATATCCGGGAGCTTCAGCTGGCCAAGGCTGCCATCGCGGCGGGCATCCGTCTTCTGTGCAGGAAAAAAGGGATCGAGCCGGGGAATATTGAAGAACTGCTGATTGCGGGAGCCTTCGGCAATTATCTGGATCCGGCCAGCGCATGCGCCATCGGCATGCTTCCCGGAGAGCTGAAGGACAGGATTGTATCCATCGGAAACGCGGCCGGGGAGGGCGCCCGGATCGCGGCGCTGAATACGGAAGAATTTGAGAGGAGCAGGGAACTGGCCGGCAAGACAGAATTTCTGGAACTGGCCATGGATCCGGATTTCCAGGACGTCTATGTGGATGAACTGGAATTTCCGGAAGAAGAATAGGGGGACGAAACGTATGGAAGGCTATGAATTGGCGGAGAAGACCGCAAAAGAAGCTGGTTTTACATATACGGCAAAACTGGATGTGGGGACTTTGGAACTGTTGGACGCAGTAAGGGATATGTGCGCGGCCAACACCTGCGGCAAATATGGAGCCAACTGGGCCTGTCCTCCAGGCTGCGGAGAACTTCGGGAGCTGAGGGAGCAGGTGGCCCGTTACCGCTGGGGCATCCTGGTGCAGACCGTGGGGGATGTGGAGGACAGCATGGATTATGAAGGAATCATGGAGGCGGAGAAGCAGCATAAGGCGTCGTTCTATGCCGCGGCCGCAAAACTGAAGGAACAGTTCCCCGACATGCTGGCCCTGGGAGCAGGATGCTGTACGCTCTGTAAAGAATGTACCTATCCGTCGGCGCCCTGCCGTTTTCCGGACAAGAGAGTGTCGTCCATGGAATCCTACGGGATCCTGGTCAGCGATCTCTGTAAGAAAAACGGCATGAGCTATTATTACGGCCCCCAGAAGATGGCGTACACGGCGTGCTACCTCTTCTGCTAGTTCTGTTAGGGTTCCGTGCCCTGCAGCTCTTCCAGATCCAGAAGGTGGAAGGAGAGCAGCAGGTAGAGCAGCTCGTCAGGATCGGAGAAATCGGTTTTCAGGACTTCTTTGATCTTATCCAGGCGGTAAAGGAGCGTGCTGCGGTGGATGAACAGGGCTTCCGAGGTTTTTGTAATGCTCTGATGATGTTCCAGGTAGCAGCGCACCGTCTGGTAGAGCTGGGAATGATTCGTCTCATCCGCATATTTTAAAGAAAGAAGCTTCTCGTGGCAGACCATGTACGCGGGGAGCTTTTTTGTGGTCTGTTCCAGCAGATAGGGCAGCGCGATCTGATTGAACTGATGGATCCACTGGGAAGGGCTTTTGCGCTTGCCGAACTGCAGGGCGATGGAAGCCTGGACGTACTGCCGCTGGAAATTAAAATGTCCCAGCATCTTCCGGCTGTATCCGGCGTTCAGCAGGCTGTCCCGGATGAAGCTTGCCAGTTTCTGGGAAATCTCGTCCAGAGACAGGGAGCAAAGATCCAGGTTGATGTAGACTACCACGTTGCCGTGGTGTTCTACGGCGCAGGAGGATGGAATGGAATTTTCCACATATCCGCAGATGGCGCGAAGGGTCAGATTTTTAAAATCCAGGATTCCTGTTTTGATCAGGATACACTGATAAGAGTGGGAGGGGAGCCATCCGGCAGCGGAAAACTGCTGGCTGATTTCCACATAGTCCGCGCTGGGATCCGTCAGAAGCGTCTGAAAGATCTGGTGCAGGGAATGGGAAGCGTCGTGGCTGCTGACCACGTTGGTGGTCAGGGCATGGGAAACCATACGGGCCAGATATTCCAGCAGGAAACCGAAAGTATCGTCCAGGGGGACTTCCCCCGCGGAGATCATGATCCGGTAGACGGTTTTCCCGAAGCGCATGATGTTGACGCACAGGGAAGGATCAGCAATGTCGTTGCCGGGAAAATAAAAATAACCGATGCGGTGGAACGCCTCTTCATAGTTGGGGTCCTGTTTCAGAGCATTGACAAGGGCGCGGGTCTCTTCCGTAGAGCCCAGCACCGAGTTGCGAAGACCTTTCAGGTGGTAGCCCCTGGAGGCAACGACGGTGAAATCCATGCCGATTACCATCATGGGATTGGGAATGATGGAGGCGGTGCGGTCCAGAAGATCCTGGATCGTGGAGTTGGACAGCCGGGATTCAAAGAGCGACTGATTCCATTCCTCGTAGCGGGAAAATATTTTCTGCAGAAAGGAAAGCGTCTCATCGGCGGAGATTTCCGGCGGGAGGATGCACAGATTGGGATAATCCTTTTCGGAAATGGAAAAATCTGCCCCGGTGAGGATGAGGAAGACTTTCGACAAATGGTGGGAAGGAAGAACAAAATCCGGATCGTCCACCACGTAAACCGTTCCGTCGGCAAGATTTTTTTCGCCCTGATAATGCAGGGGATATTTTAAATGGGGTTCCCCTGAGATCCAGGAGGAAACCATGGTTTTATATTCCTTTTTGAGATGATAGGCGATTAAAAGCGCGCTCAGGTTCATAGACTGACTCCTTCCCGGCCGGCAGGCGGCCGGTTTTGTGTGCTGTGCCGGAGGAAACCGGCGTTTCTTTTAGACAATATTATACAAAGAAACGGGTCCGAAGACAAGAAGCGGGAAGAAATCCTTCCTACAAAAAGTAGGAAAGCGAAGATGAAAATCAACAATTGTGCATATGGCACATGGGTTCGGAGTGTGGTAGACTTTGGGTATGGACAAAATACACAATAAAAACGATGATCATACATAAAAATTCATCAGAAGGAGGAAAGTACATGATAATCATCGGTGAAAAGATTAATGGTTCCATCCCGGTTGTTGCGGAAGCCATCGCGAAACGGGATGCGGAATTCATTAAAAACAGAGCAAAGATGCAGGCCGAGGCAGGAGCTACGTTTATTGACTGCTGCGCGTCTGTGCCGGAAGCGGAAGAGGTGGAGACGCTGAAATGGATGATCGACTGCATCCAGGAAGTGACGGATCTGCCCATCTCCGTGGACAGCCCCAGCGCGGACGTGCTGGCACAGATCTTCCCGTACTGCAAGAGACCGGGTCTGATCAATTCCGTGTCGGGAGAGGGAGACAAGATCGATAAGATTTTCCCTCTGATCGCGGATACCAAATGGGAAGTGATCTGCCTTCTGTCGGACGACACGGGAATTCCCAAATGCGCCGCAGACCGCCTGAAAGTATTTGATACCATTCTTGAAAAAGCAGACAAATACGGTGTCGCCCATAACCGTATGCATATCGACCCGCTGGTTGAGATGCTGTGTACTTCCGAAGACGGGATCGCCATGAACGTGGAAGTCATCAGCACGGTGCGCAAAAGATGCCCGGATATCCATATCACGGCGGCAGTCAGCAACATTTCCTTCAACCTTCCGGTGAGAAAGATGGTCAATCTGGGATTCACCGTACTGGCTATGAACGCCGGGCTGGACAGCGCCATCCTGGATCCCACCAACCGGGATATGATGGGCGTGATCTACGCTACGGAAGCTCTGCTGGGTCTGGACGACTACTGCATGGAGTATATCAGTGCGTATCGGGAAGGCATCTTCGGACCGAAAAAGTAATAAGTAAATACAGATCAGTCAGGGCTGATCTGAAAATATTAATTAAAAAATGGAGGATAAAAAAATGGCAGGAATTCAGGAAGTTTATGATCTGGTAGTAAAGGGAAAAGCGAAAGTGATCGCCGGAGCGGTTCAGGAAGCTCTGGACGCCGGATGTGATCCCACGGAAGTGCTGAACAAAGGCATGATCGCAGCCATGGACGAGGTAGGAGCCAAATTCAAAGAAGGCGAGATCTTCGTTCCGGAGATGCTGGTAGCTGCAAGAGCCATGAAAAAAGGCGTGGAAGTGCTGAAACCCCATCTGGCAAGCGGCGCGGCAGGCGCAGCGGGCAAAGTTGTGATCGGTACCGTGGCAGGAGACCTTCATGATATCGGCAAGAACCTGGTGTCCATGATGCTGGAATCCGCAGGATTCGAAGTGATCGACCTTGGCGTGGACGTTCCCAAGGAGAAATTCATCGAGACCGTAGAAGCGAATCCGGACACCAAGATCGTCTGCTGTTCCGCGCTTCTGACCACGACGATGCCGGCTTTGAAGGACACCGTAACCGCTCTGAACGAGGCTCCGTTCCGTTCCGGCATCAAGGTTATGGTAGGCGGAGCGCCCATTACGCAGGCATTCGCAGATGAGATCGGCGCAGACGCTTATACGGAAGACGCAGCTTCCTGCGCACAGAGAGCAAAAGAGATCGTTGCATAATTGTTTCTTCCTTCTAAGGGGACCCTGTCTTTGGCAGGGTCCTCTTTAAGTGCATTCAAACAGGCAGTATTTTGTGGAAAAATCGGGAACAGCGTGTTATACTGGATGTCAAAGAGTGAAAAGGGCGCGGCATGCCCGCGCCCTTCTGGAAGGAAGAACATATTTATGACATATGAAGAAATGTGCAGGGAGGTCCGGCAGACCAATCTGGTGCTGGTGGGAATCGGCGAGGATCTGGGCGAAGCCCCGGAAGGATTGTACCGGAGCTTATCCGGACTCCTTGAAAAAAAAGACTATTTTATCGTAACGCTGCAGGGAAGACGAGAACTGGAGGCGGCGGGGCTTCAGGCGGAACAGATCACGGCGCCTCTGGCGGACGGGGAAGATATGTCCAGCTGGGACAGGTATCTGAACTGGCTGAGTTTTACGCTGAACCAGAAGCTGTGTATCCTGGAGCTGGGCGTGGGCTTCCAGAAGCCGGAGACCATCCGATTCCCCTTTGAGAAGACCTGCTATTTTAACCAGAAATCCACCTACATCCGTATTCATGACCGTCTCTGGCAGCTGTCTGCCGAGATTGCGGACCGGGGCGTATCCATCCGGCAGGCTCCGGCGGAATTTTTTGCAGAGGGCAAGGAGGAATTGCAATGATCGCTGTTATTGATTACGATGCGGGAAATATCAGGAGCGTGGAGAAAGCGCTCGCCCATCTGGGGCAGGAGACCTGTATTACCCGTGACCGGAGTGAGATCCTGGGTGCGGACAAGGTGATCCTGCCCGGCGTGGGCGCTTTTGGGGACGCCATGGAGCACCTGCAGGCGTATGGCCTGAAGGATGTGATCCAGGAAGTGGTGGACAGGCAGACGCCATTTCTCGGCATCTGCCTGGGGCTGCAGCTTCTGTTTGAACGCAGCGAGGAAGCGCCGGGAATTCCGGGACTGGGGATCCTGAAAGGCGAGATCCTGCGTATCCCGGAGGGGGAGGGAAGGAAGATCCCTCACATGGGCTGGAACTGTCTGGAGCTTTCAGGAGACGGACGGCTGTTCCGGGGGCTTGAACATCCCTTTGTATATTTTGTCCATTCTTATTATCTGAAGGCGGAGGATGAGAGCATTGTGAAGGCCAGGACGGAGTACGGCGTACAGATCCACGCGTCCGTGGAGCAGGGAAATGTGTTTGCCTGCCAGTTCCATCCGGAAAAGAGCAGCGATGCCGGGCTTCAGATACTGAGAAATTTTGCCGGGCTTTAAGGAGGGAGAAAGAGATGCTGACAAAAAGAATTATTCCCTGCCTGGATGTGAACAACGGCCGGGTGGTCAAGGGCGTGAATTTTGTAAACCTGCGGGATGCGGGGGACCCGGTGGAGATTGCCGCCGCCTATGACCGGGCGGGGGCGGACGAGCTGGTTTTTCTGGATATCACGGCTTCCTCCGACGCCAGGAATACAGTGATCGATATGGTGCGCAGAGTGGCTGAGACGGTGTTTATCCCCTTTACGGTAGGAGGGGGCATCCGTACAGTGGAGGACTTTCGGACGATCCTGAGGGCGGGAGCGGACAAGATCTCGGTCAATTCCGCGGCGATCATGCGCCCGGAACTGATCCGGGAGGCGGCGGACAAGTTCGGAAGCCAGTGCGTGGTGGTGGCCATCGACGCCCGGAGGCGCGCGGACGGAAGCGGCTGGAATATCTATAAAAACGGAGGCCGTGTGGATATGGGAATCGACGCGGTGGAATGGGCTGTCCGGGTCAGCGAGCTGGGGGCGGGGGAGATCCTTCTGACCAGTATGGACTGCGACGGCACAAAGGCCGGATATGACATCGAACTGACCCGCGCGGTGGCCGAGCGCGTGCCGGTGCCGGTTATCGCTTCCGGAGGCGCCGGTACGCTGGATCATTTTCGGAGCGCATTGACAGACGGAAGGGCGGATGCGGCGCTGGCCGCTTCCCTGTTCCACTATAAAGAACTGGAGATACGTCAGGTGAAGACCTATCTGCAGGGATGCCATATCCCTGTGCGCCTGTAGGCAAAGAGGCGAAGGAGAAAAAGAGCAGGAGGACATAAGATGGGAGCCATAAGCAATGATTGGCTGGAGCCGCTGAAACCGGAGTTCGGGAAACCGTACTATGCAAAATTATATAAGACTGTGATGGAGGAATACCGCACCCGCAGGATCTATCCTCCCGCAGACGATATTTTCAATGCGTTTGAGTTTACGCCGCTTTCCCAGGTGAAGGTGGTGATTCTGGGGCAGGATCCCTACCATGGAGACGGACAGGCCCACGGCCTGTGTTTCTCAGTGAAACCGGAGGTGGAGATCCCGCCGTCCCTGGTCAATATCTACCAGGAACTGCATGACGACTGCGGATGCTACATCCCCAACAACGGCTATCTGGAAAAATGGGCAAGGGAGGGTGTGCTGCTGCTGAACACGGTGCTGACCGTGCGCGCCCATCAGGCCAATTCCCATCGGGGGATCGGATGGGAGGAGTTTACGGACGCGGCTATCCGCGTCCTGGATCAGCAGGACCGTCCCATGGTATTTATGCTGTGGGGAAGGCCGGCGCAGATGAAAAAGGCGATGCTGCACAATCCGAAGCATCTGATCCTGGAAGCGCCCCATCCCAGTCCTCTCTCTGCGTACAGAGGATTTTTCGGGTGCAGGCATTTCAGCCAGGCGAACGCATTTCTGGAGGAACACGGGCTTCAGCCTGTGGACTGGCAGATCGAGAATCGTTAAGCGGGACGGAATCCTTTTCCCGCCGCAGGAATCAGGAAAGAGAGCGGAACACATATGGAAGACATGAAGAAAAAAACAAGCCATTTTCTATGGGGAAGCCTGATTGGGCTGGTATTCCTGTGCATAGGGGTATTCGCGTGGATCACGCTGTATATGCTCAGAGAGAGCGAGAGTACCATTACCCGGGTAGTCAACCTTTATATGGAGGAGATGAACGGCCAGCTTCAGCGCCATTTCGATTCGCTCATTCAGATGCGGATGCTGCAGGTGGAGGGGATCACGGAGGTGGTTCCGCCGGAGAGCGTGGACGAGCTTGACGAAGATGTGATTGCCCGGCTGGCAGAGAGCGGGAAAAAACGGGATTTTATCTATATGGCCCTTTATAACAATGAAGGGGAAGAGTTCGTGATCTACGGAGATCCGGTCGACGTTGTCAATAAGGATCATTTCATCGAGGCCATGAACCGGGACGAGAAGATCGCGGCCACAGGAACGACGGAATCCGGTGACAGGCTGCTGCTGTACGGGATCTCCGTGGGATATCCCCGTTCTGTGGGATATCCCCTGCCGGACGGGAGCCAGTGTACGGCGCTGGCGGTGGGCCTGCCCATTGAGAAGCTGAACGAAGCCCTGGCCCTGGGTATGGACGACGGGTTGAATTTTTCCCATATTATCCGCAAAGATGGAAGCTTTGTGGTGCAGAATGGAGAACTTCCCTATGACAACTATTTCGACTGGCTGCGGGAGGAGGCGGTTTTTGACGGCATCGACGGGGAAGAGGCCATCGCCGGTCTGGAGGAAACGGTAAACAGCGAGGATTCTTACACGCTGGTGTTCTCCATCGCCGGAGAACGCAGGCATGTGTACTGTTCCCATATGAACAATTCGGAATGGTCGCTGGTGACGATCATGCCCCACGGGGAACTGGACGACGCTGTGTCCGGACTGGGCAGCAGCAGAGTGACAATTACCCTGGCCGGATGCCTTGTCCTCCTCACCGTTACGCTGATCATCTTTTTCACCTATATGAAAATGTCCCGTCAGCAGATTGAAGCAACGGAAAAGGCGCAGAAAGAGGCGGAGCATGCGAACCTGGCCAAGAGCGAGTTCCTGTCCAACATGAGCCACGATATCCGGACGCCCATGAACGCCATCGTGGGCATGACGGCCATCGCCGCGGCGAATATGGATAAACCGGATCAGGTGAAAAACTGCCTGCAGAAGATCACTCTGTCCAGCAGGCACCTTCTGGGACTGATCAACGACGTGCTGGACATGTCGAAGATCGAGAGCGGCAAACTGAACCTGAATGTGGAACTGGTAAGCCTGCGGGAGACGATGGAGAGCCTGGTGAGCATCGTACAGCCTCAGGTGAAGGCCAAAGGCCAGTCTTTCAATATCTCCATACAGAACGTACTGGCGGAGCAGGTGCTGTGCGACGGCGTGCGCCTGAACCAGATCCTCATAAACCTCTTGTCCAACGCGGTGAAATTCACGCCGGAGGGCGGCTCCATCGACGTCTCCGTCATGCAGGAAGAGTCCCCGGTGGACGGACATCGGGTGCGCACGCATTTCTGGGTGAAGGACAACGGAATCGGTATGACGGAAGAATTCCAGAAAAAGATCTTCGAGTCTTTTGTCCGGGAAGACAGCAAGCGGGTGCAGAAGATTGAGGGCAGCGGCCTGGGGATGGCCATCACCAAATATATTGTAGACCGGATGGAGGGCACCATAGAGGTTCACAGCGAACTGGAGAAAGGCACCATATTCCATGTGGTGCTGGATCTGGAAAAAGCGGAGGTGCCGGAGGAGGATATGCGCCTGCCGGACTGGAACATGCTGGTGGTGGACGACGACCTTCAGCTGTGCAAGGATGTGGTGCAGTCCCTGAAAGATCTGGGCGTCCGGGGAGAATATGCCACGGACGGTGCCTCTGCAGTGGAGCTGGCGGAAAAACGCAGCAAAGAGGGAAGAGGCTACCATGTGGTGCTTCTGGACTGGAAGATGCCGGATATGGACGGTATAGAGACCGCAAGGGAAATCCGCAGGAAGATCGGGGACCAGATCCCCATCCTGCTGATCTCTGCCTACGACTGGTCTGACTTTGAGGACGAGGCGAAGGCGGCGGGTGTCAGCGGTTTCATATCCAAGCCGCTGTTCAAATCCACGCTGTATCATGGCCTGTCCGCCTATACGGAATCGGGCCGTCAGGAGTCGGAACGAATGGAAGGCTCCAGAGATTTTACCGGCGTGCGCATCCTTTTGGCGGAAGACAATGACATTAACTGGGAGATTGCCAACGAACTGCTGTCGGAGAAAGGTTTCGAACTGGACTGGGCGGAGAATGGACAGCTGTGCGTGGACAAATTCCTGGAGAAAGAGCCTGGTTATTATCAGGTCATCCTTATGGATATCCGTATGCCGGTGATGGACGGCTATGAGGCTGTGAAAACCATCCGGAACCTGCAGGAGCGTCCCGACGGCAAAGAAATTCCTATTATTGCCATGACTGCTGACGCGTTCGCGGAGGATATCAACCGCTGTCTGGAATGTGGCATGAACGGTCATGTGGCGAAGCCGCTGGATATGAACGAACTGGTGAGGATGATCGAACGGTTTCTGTGATGCCGTGCGGTAAAATACTTCCCATAAAAAGAACCGATAAAACGAAAGAACCCCGCAGGGGCGCATCAGATTGGAGGATGCGGCCCCTGCGGGGTTTTTGCGCGTGAGCTCTTTTTTAAACGTCCTGGGCCAGGGAGGGATTCGACTCCAGAGATTTCATATACTCCATGGCCAGATGCCCCGCGCCCAGAAGCCCGGCGTGGTTGCCCAGGGCAGCCGCCCGGATGTCCACATGAGCATAGCTGGGCATGATGAAGCGGCTGATACGATCCTTTACCTTTTGGAGAATCAGAGGCTGGGCCATGACGCCGCCGCCCAGGATCACACAGGCAGGATTGAAAATGTGAACCAGGGAGGAGAGCCCCAGCAGCACTTCGTCCACCCATGCGTCCAGAATCTTCATGACCTCCGGATCCTGAAGGTTTTCAAAAATCTTCCGTCCGTCCGTCAGATCCGGGCGATAGGAGCGGGCTTTCTCCACCAGGGCGGTGGTGGACGCGTAGCGCTCATAGCAGCCGTCAAAGAAATCCTTCTGACGAAGTTTTTCCACGCTGTGGGTGACGATGGCGCCGAATTCAGCGGCGGAAAAAGTGGAGCCGTGGTAAACGGTCTTGTTCTGGATGATGGCTCCGCCCACGCCGGTGCCGTAAGTCAGGCACAGGAAATCGTCGTAATTTTTCCCGGCGCCGTAGATGGCTTCCCCCACAGCGGCGGCGTTGACATCGTTCTCCACCATGACGGGGACGTGGAACAGGTCTTCCAGCTCCCGCCGGATCTGCATCCCGGTGTAGCCGGGAAGATTGCTGTTGGCATAGATGATAGAGCCGTCGGAGGCGTTCACCTGGCCGGCGGTGCTGATGCCGATGGCCTCATAGCCTTCCTGATCCCGGACCAGTGAGATCACAGTGTCAAGGACGTGTCTTGCACCCAGGGCGGCATTGGTAGGCGTCTCCCCTGTGCCGGACAGCACGCCGTCTGTGAGTACGCCGTATTTGATAGAGGTGCCGCCAATATCGAATACCAGTATTTTCATAGAACTTCCTCCACGCGGACTTTTATGACGCATTTTACCAGGCGGTCGTCCGGCCCGGCCAGGATGCCCGGTTTGTGGGGCTCTCCCGCCATACAGATGGTGAAACTCCCCGGAGCCAGCGTGCAGGAAGCGGCGGCCGGGCATTCTCCGAAACCGATGTCATCTTTCTCCGAAAAGGATTCACAGGTGAAAGAGGAGACGTCGCCGGTCTCCACCCGCTCTGAACCGTGGACATCTATCTGGATATCCATATATTTTCGGTGAATTTCAAATTTCTTTTCTGAAGCGGGCAGCGCCTGGGCTTCCATCTTGTTCAGAAATACCCGTTCGCCCAGGATCTCTGTTCGACCCATGGGAAGTTCTTCCAGATTATGTGAGAGAAGAAAATCGACGGCGGTGTCCAGATTGGCGTGAAGTCCCCGGTAAGTTCCCATGCGTTCCAGTTTGTCAAAAATCATAAACGCTTTCCTTTCTATATGTACAGACTGTTTTCCGGCCAATGGGACAGGTCTTATTTTTCGATCTCTTTATAAAAACGCTGTGCGATCTCCAGGGGGCGGGTGATGGCTCCTCCTACTACGACCGCATGGGCACCCAGCTCCAGCATCTTCTTCGCCTGGTCCGGATAGTGCACCTTTCCTTCCGCAATCACGGGGATAGGAAGCGTCTCCACCAGCCGGGACACCAGCTCGTAGTTGGGTCCTTCTGATTTTTCGGAATGGGGCGTATAGCCGCTCATGGTAGTGCCTACCAGGTTGACGCCGCACTCCCAGGCATTGACGCCTTCTTCGTAAGTGGAGATGTCCGCCATCAGCACAATATCGGGATACTTGCTGCGTATTTCTTTCAGAAATTCATTGATGGTCTTTCCGTCGCCCCGTTTCATAAACGTACAGTCAAGGGCGATGACGTCGGAGTCTGCTTCTACCAGCTGGTCGATCTCCGCCATGGTGGGAGTGATGTAGGGCTCGAAGCCTTCATAGACCTTTTTGATCAGGCCGATAACGGGGAGTCCTGTCTTTTCTTTGATCTCCACCACGTCCCGCAGACTGCTGGTGCGGATGCACTTGCTCCCGGCTCTTTTAGCGGCCTCCGCCATAAATGGCATAAGGGACATTTCATCGCAGTACAGCGGTTCTCCAGGCAGGGCCTGGCAGGATACGATGATGCTGCCTTTGGTGAGGGCGAGAATTTCATTTAAGGGTTTTTTCATATGGAAGCCTCCTTCTGATTATTTTTGCATACCTTCTGCAAAATCCGATATTTATCTGGTACCATTATATCATGTGAAAGCCTGTTTTACCATCAATTTTGAAAGAAAATTTTTTTCAGAAATTTTATTGAAAAGAAAATTTGTTTTAAAATTGCACAAATCAGACAAATGCTATTGACATTGGAAAATATATCATGTACAATTTCAACATAATCAAAAAAGGAAATCAAATAAGGAGGAAAACAAAATGAAAAAGCTAATCGCGCTGCTGCTGACAGGAACCATGGTATTTTCCATGACGGCATGCGGCAGCAAAGACGAGCCCGCAACTGCGCCTGCAGAGGAACAGTCCGGGGAGACTGCGGAGACAGAGAGCGGGGCTGCTGAGGATGCGGCTTCCGGTGACGCGGCTGCGGCTGACATCACTCTGTGGACCTATCCGGTGGGAAGCTTTGGCGACGCCGCTACGGTAGACGGCTTTGTGGCGGCTTTCAATGAGAAATACCCGGATATCCATGTGACTGTAGAGTATCTGGATTACACATCCGGAGACGATCAGGTTACGGCGGCTATCGAAGCAGGAACCACACCGGACATCGTTCTGGAAGGACCGGAGCGTCTGGTAAGCAACTGGGGCGCTAAGGGCAAGATGGTATCCCTGGAGGATCTGTGGGACGAGGAAGCCCTGGCAGACATCTCTGCTACCAGCGAGGCAGTTGTGGCAGCATGTAAGGCTCCGGACGGAAACTACTATGAGTATCCGTTTGTTATGACCACCCACACCATGGCGATCAACTATGAACTGTTTGAGGCGGCTGACGCGCTGCAGTACATCAACGAGGATCGTACCTGGACCACGGAGAACTTTGAGAAAGCTCTTCAGGCTCTGGTAGACTACGGCCAGACCAATACCGGCGTTGTTTACTGCGGCGGCCAGGGCGGCGACCAGGGTACAAGGGCGCTGGCAATGAACCTTTACAGCGCGCAGTTTACCAATGCGGAGCATACTGAGTGGACCATGAACAGCGAAGCGGGCGTGAAGGGTCTGCAGCAGCTGAAAGACTGGGCGGACGCAGGCCTTCTGGCATTTGACGCCGGTATCCAGGCTGCTGATGAGCTGCAGCTGTTTGCAAATGGTACGCTGGCTATGACTTTCTGCTGGAACGCATCCAATCAGGCACAGTACGCATCCCAGACGGCTTTCACCCCGTATGCGGTGGCATTCCCGTCTGACGACGCGGTTCCTGAGCTGGCAGGCGGTATCTGGGGCTTCGGTATCTTTGATAATGGCGACGCGGACAAGATTGCCGCAGCTAAGACTTTCATCGAGTTCATCTGTGACGACGAAGTACAGGGCCTTGAGTCCGTGAAAGCTACCGGCTTCTTCCCGGTAAGATCTTCCTTCGGCAATCCGTATGAAGGAACGGAGGATGAAGAGAGAATGGCAACCTTCGGAAGCTTCCAGCAGTGGCTGGGCGACTACTACAATGTGACTCTCGGCTGGGCTGAGCAGAGAACTGAGTGGTGGAACCTTCTCCAGAGAGTGGAGCAGACCAGCGACGTTCAGGCAGAAGCGGATCTGTACGCAGAAACCTGCAACGCAGCTACGGCGGCAGCATCTAACTAAACCAATATAGCTGACTGATAGAAAGCGCCTGCCTTTTTGGCGGGCGCTTTTTAAGAAAGGTAAAGTAATCATGGGCAATTCTTTAAAACGAAACCGGGTGCTGGTGTGGAGAGAGACCAGAGCGGCTTATCTCTTCCTGCTCCCGGCTCTGATTTTCTTTTTGGGATTTGTAATTGTACCGATGTTTCTGTGTTTATTTTACAGCTTCTTCAATTATACCATGAACGATTTCTCGTTTGTGGGGCTTCAGAATTATGTGGAGATGTTCGGTGATCCCATTTTTCAGAAGGCGCTGGTGAACACAGTGATTATCGTGGTGGTGGCGGTTCCCACCGTCACGGTGTTTTCCCTGTGGGTGGCGTCGGCTATCTACAAAATGAACGCTTTTTCCAGGGCTTTTTACCGCTGTGTGTTCTACCTTCCGGTGGTAACCGGTACGGTGGCGGTATCCGTGGTATGGAAATGGATGTTCAACAAGTATACGGGCCTGTTTAACTATGTGCTGAACGGGATCGGGGTCATTGACGAACAGATCAACTGGCTGGGCGACGAACGGACGGCTCTTGCCTGTATCATTCTGATCCTGTTCACCACCTCCATCGGCCAGCCCATCGTGCTTTATGTGGCGGCGCTTGGAAATGTGGATACGACTCTGGTGGAGGCGTCGGAAGTGGATGGAGCCACAAAGCTCCAGACTTTCTGGAAGATTAAATGGCCGTCCATCATGCCGACTACGCTTTACATATTGATTATTACAACCATCAACTCTTTCCAGTGTTATGCGCTGATTCAGCTGTTAACTTCCGGTGGTCCCAACCACGCCACGGATACGATTATGTACTACATCTATTACCAGGCCTTTAAGCTGAACCGTTATGGCTACGGCAATGCTATGGGTATCTTCCTGGCGGTGGTGATTGCCATTTTCTCGCTGATTCAGTTCAAAGTCACGAATAACGGAAAAAATGACTAGGGGGTGGCAGAGATGAAAGCAAAAAGAAAATCAGGATATGATATTTTAGTGATCGTTGTCATGATCATCCTTGCCATTTTGATGATTTTTCCGTTATACTGGATCATAACAGGTTCCTTCAAGGATGCGGCGGCTATCAACGCGGCGGTTCCTGAATGGTTCCCTAAAAACCCGATTCTTGAAAATTACAGTCGTTTGTTTGAGAAACCGGCGCTGAGATGGCTGGTCAATACGGTGTTCATGGCGGTGATGTCCATGGCGCTCACCTGTATCACAGCCGCCATGGCGGGCTACGCTCTGGCGAAGAAGCGTTTCATTGGCCAGGCGCTGATGTTTTCCCTGTTTGTATGCGCCATGGCGCTGCCCAAACAGGTGGTGCTGATTCCGCTGTTGAAAGAAATGTCTTTCCTGGGACTGCATGACACGCTGTGGGCCGTTATCCTTCCCACTGTGGGCTGGCCTTTCGGTGTATTCCTCATGAAGCAGTTTGCGGAGGGGATCCCGGGTGAGATGTTGGAAGCGGCCAGGATCGACGGTGCAGGCGAGATTAAGACCTTTACCACCATTGTAATGCCCATGATTAAACCGGGCATCGGCGCGCTGGCGATCTTCACCTTCATCAGTACCTGGAACGATTACTTCCTGCAGTTGATTATGCTGAATGCCAGCGAAGTGCTGACCATTTCCCTGGGTATTGCGAAACTGCAGGCGGAGATGGCTACGGACTACGGCCTGATCATGGCTGGCGCAGCGGTGGCCGCGGTGCCGATCGTGACGGTATTCCTGCTGTTCCAGAAGTATTTTACGCAGGGAATTACACTGGGCGCTGTGAAGGGTTAAACGGAAAAGGAGAGAGTATAGGATATGAGTACAGACAAATATGCAGGAGTATTTCCCGCTTTCTATGCGTGTTATGATGAGGAGGGAAACGTTTCCCCCGAACGTGTGGAGGCGCTGACGGAATATCTGATTGGAAAGGGAATTCAGGGCCTTTATGTGGGCGGTTCCTCAGGTGAATGCATCTATCAGAGCGTGGCGGACAGAAAGCTTACGCTGGAGCATGTGATGAAAGTGGCGAAGGGCAGAGTGGTAATCATTGCCCATGTGGCCTGCAATAATACGAAGGACAGTCAGGAACTGGCGGCTCATGCGGAAAGCCTGGGCGTGGACGCGATCGCTTCCATTCCGCCTATTTATTTCCGGCTGCCGGAGCATGCCATCGCCAGATATTGGAATGATATATCCGCCGCTGCGCCCAATACCGATTTTATAATTTACAATATTCCGCAGCTTGCGGGCGTTTCCCTGACCATGTCCTTGTTAAAAGAGATGAAGAAGAATCCCAGGGTGATCGGAGTGAAGAATTCCTCCATGCCGGTGCAGGATATTCAGATGTTCCGGGATGAGGGCGTAATTGTATTCAACGGCCCGGACGAACAGCTCGTATCCGGCCTTGCGGCGGGCGCCATCGGCGGGATCGGCGGAACCTATGCGGCTATGCCGGAGCTGTACCTGAAAGTCCGCCAGCTTTTCCTGGAAGGAAAAATGGAAGAGGCCAGACAGGTGCAGAACGATATCTGCAGGATCATCTATAAGATGTGTTCCGCCAAAGGAAATATGTACGCGGTTATCAAGGAAATTATCCGCCGTCAGGGCGGCCCGGATGTGGGAGGCGTGAGACTGCCGCTGGCGGCGCTGGAAGAAGCGGATTATGCGATTGCAGAGGAATGCACGAAAATGATTCAGACAGCAGTGGCAGCATATTGTTAAAATATCTGCGGGAGGTTAAGGCGGTATATGGTTTCCGGTTTTTTGAGTGATATTCAGCTATCTTATAACCAGTTTACAAGAACCGAGAAGAAGGTTGCGGATTATGTGCTGAAAAATTGCGATAAAGTTGTATTCATGTCCATCAGTGATCTGTCGGCGGCCTGCCGGGTGGCGGAGGCCAGCGTGTATCGGTTTTGCAGGACTATGGGGGTGAAAGGCTATCAGGAATTTAAAATGCGCCTTTCATTAAGCCTTGCTTCGGAGGAGCCGATGGAGAAAAGCGGCGGACAGGGCGACGCAAAACGTCTGGGGCTGGACTATATTCTGGAGCAGGCCCTGGAAAGAAATATCAATTCTTTGAAGGAAACCAGAAGACTGGCGGATTATGAGGAGATCGAGAAGACGGTCCGGATGATGGAGGAGGCGAAACAGGTGTACTTTTTCGGCATCGGGGACAGTCTGCTCATGGGGCAGCTTGCCATGAACAAGTTTCTGCGCATCACCAAAAAAGTGAACTGCATCTCCGATCTTCATATGCAGGCCATGCTGGCGTCCATGGCGTCGGAGGAGGATCTGATTATCTTTCTGTCCTATTCCGGATCGACCAAGGACAATATATCGGTGGCCCGCATCGCCAAAAGGAGCGGCGCAAAGGTGGTGGCCATCAGCCGGTTCAAGAAGACCCCGCTGACAGAATACACGGACGCCCTGCTGCTGTGCGGTTCCGACGAGGGTCCGCTGGAGGGCGGCTCCATGGGGGCGAGGGTGAGCCAGATGTTTATCATCGACGTGCTGTTCCATGAATATTACCGCAGAAACCATGATATTTCCAAAGAAAATAACCACAGGACGTCGGAAGCGGTGGTGGAGAGGCTCTTTTAGAGCCGTCAGGCTGCAGAGGCATGCCGTCCGGCGTATAATCGCTGCAAATGCCGCGGGGGAAGGAGTTTAAATGTCAAGCTTAAGTTTACAGAATATTAAAAAGGTTTATCCGAACACGGAGAAAAAGAAAAAAGCCAAAAAGGGAGAAGAAGAGAAGAAATCCGGTCTTCTTGTGACGGATGAGGGCGTGGTGGCCGTCCAGGAATTCAACCTGGAGATTGCGGATAAGGAATTTATCGTACTGGTCGGCCCGTCCGGCTGCGGAAAGTCTACGACGCTCCGCATGGTAGCGGGGCTGGAAGAGATCAGCGGCGGAGACCTGTATATTGATGGAAAACGGGTCAACGACGTGGAGCCCAAGGACAGGGATATCGCCATGGTGTTCCAGAGCTATGCATTGTATCCTCATATGACTGTGTATGAGAATATGGCGTTTCCGCTGAAACTTCAGAAAATGGATAAGGCACAGATCGACCAGAAGGTGAAAGAAGCAGCCCAGATTCTTGGAATCACCGAGTTCCTGGACAGAAAGCCCAAGGCTCTCTCCGGCGGCCAGAGGCAGCGTGTGGCCATCGGGCGCGCCATCGTGAGAAGTCCCAAGGTTCTGCTCATGGATGAGCCGCTTTCCAACCTGGATGCCAAGTTGCGCAACCAGATGCGTGCGGAGATCATCAAGCTGCGCAAGAGGATCGACACGACATTCATCTATGTGACCCATGACCAGACGGAGGCCATGACGCTGGGCGACCGGATCGTGATCATGAAGGACGGCGTGATCCAGCAGGTAGGAACGCCCCAGGAGGTCTTCGACCATCCGGCCAACCTGTTCGTGGCAGGCTTCATCGGAATGCCGAGAATGAACCTGTTTGACGCGAAGCTGGTGAAAGAAGACGGGAAATACGCGGTGGTTCTGGGTGGAGTCAAGGTGGTGCTTGCCGACGACAAACAGGAGCGCCTGGCCGCCAACCAGGTGGAACCCCAGGACATTACCCTGGGCGTAAGGCCGGAGCACCTGTCTCTGAAAGGTACGGATATGCTGAAGGGAACCGTGGACGTGTATGAGATGATGGGAAGCGAAGTACATTACCATGCGACCTTTGAAGGAAAAGATATCATCATCATCGTACCCACCATTGGTAATGTGACCATCGGCATGGGAGAGGAGATTGCGTTTACCTTCGGCGGAAATGCCGCGCACGTATTTAATAAGTCCACCGGTGTGAATCTGGAGGCATAAAAAGAATCCCGGTGGGGGATTTGGGGAAGACAAAATAAAGCAATTACAGAAAAGGACGCCAGCCGCGGCTGTATAACCGCAGTTGACGTCCTTTTCCGTGCCTGTGGGCACAGACTTTACGCTTCTTTTTTCTCTAAATCCTCTTTCTGGAGGTTTTTAAACGCGCTGCTTAGCATGAGTTTGATGCGGTTGAGCTGGTTGACCTCGCTGGCTCCGGGATCATAGTCGATGGCGACGATATTGGATTCCGGATGGCGGCGGCGCAGCTCCTTGATCACGCCCTTGCCTACGATGTGGTTGGGCAGGCAGGCGAAGGGCTGGGTGCAGACGATGTTGGGCGTGCCATCCTCGATCAGTTCCAGCATCTCGGCGGTCAAAAACCATCCCTCGCCGGTCTGGTTGCCCAGGGATACGATATCCTTTGCCATATCCGCCATATGGTCGATGTTGGAGGACGGGGAGAAGTGGACGCTCTTCTTCAGCGCTTTGTTGGCCGGAGCGCGGAAGAATTCCAGCGCCCGGATGCCCAGCCGTCCCATCATGGCTCCTGACTTTTTCTTACCCAGGTAGCGTGCCTTGAACTCGGTGTTTTTAAAGCAGTAGAGCAGGAAGTCCATCAGGTCCGGAACCACTGCCTCGGCGCCCTCGGCTTCCAGAAGCTCCACCAGCCCGTTGTTGGCGGAGGGGGAGAATTTAACCAGGATCTCACCCACAATGCCCACGCGGGGTTTCTTCTCGTTGGTGACCAGGATATGGTCAAATTCGTCCACGATCTCGCTGCAGAGCCGCTTAAAGCCTTTCCAGGAAGGATGCTTCTGCATCAGGAACGCTTTGCAGCGGCCGTTCAGCCGTTCGTGTACCCGGTTCGCTTCGCCCGGCACCACCTCATAAGGGCGTGTACGATAAAGGACACGCATGAACAGATCCCCGAACACCAGGGCATAGACGCCTTTGAACAGCATCTCCGGCGTAAATTTGAAGCCCGGATTCTTCTCCAGTCCGCTTAAGTTGATGGAGATGACGGGGATATTGGGATGCCCCGCGTTCTCCAGCGCCCGGCGGATGAAGCCGATGTAGTTGGATGCCCGGCATCCGCCTCCGGTCTGGGAGATCAGGATGGCGGTCTTGTCAAGGTCGTATTTTCCTGACAGTACAGCCTCCATGATCTGGCCGATGACGATGAGGGAGGGATAGCAGGCGTCGTTGTTCACATATTTCAGGCCCAGGTCCACGGCGTTTCTTCCCGCCCTGGGAAGCACGTCGATGCGGTAGCCGCAGGAGCGGAACGCCGCCTCCAGCAGATTGAAGTGGATGGGCGACATATCCGGGCAGAGGATGGTATAGTCCCGGCGCATCTCCTCCGTGAAGACGACGCGTTCATAAGCGGAGGATACGACCGTACGCTTTTCCTGGTTCTTCTCCCGCACGCGGATGGCCGCCAGCAGGGAACGGATACGGATGCGCGCCGCGCCCAGGTTGCTGACCTCGTCAATCTTCAGGCAGGTGTAGATCTTGCCGGAATTGGTCAGGATCTCGTTTACCTGGTCGGTGGTGACCGCGTCCAGGCCGCAGCCGAAGGAGTTCAGCTGTACCAGATCCAGATCGTCCCGGGTCTTCACAAAGTTGGCCGCCGCGTACAGACGGGAGTGGTACATCCACTGGTCCATGACCCGTAAGGGGCGCTCCTCCTCATGAAGATGGGAGACGCTGTCCTCGGTCAGGACCGCCAGGCCGTAGCTGTTGATCATCTCGGAGATGCCGTGGTTGATCTCGTTGTCCACATGGTAGGGACGGCCTGCCAGCACGATGCCGTGAGCATGGTTCTCCTCCATCCATTTCAGGGTTTCTTCGCCCTTTCTGCACACATCCAGGCGGGCCTGGCGAAGTTCTTCCCACGCGTCTTTCGCCGCCTGGGTGATCTCCGAAGCCGTCATGCTTTTCTCACCTTCAAATTCTTCCACCAGGCGCTTCGTCAGGATCTCCAGGCTCTCGAAACTCAGGAACGGATTGCGGAAATCGAAGCGGTCGGACCGCAGCTCTTCCATGTTGTTCTTGATATTCTCCGCGTAGGAGGTGACGATGGGGCAATTATAGTGGTTGTTGGCGTCCGCAAACTCCGAGCGTTCATAGGGAACGCAGGGATAGAAAATAAACGGGATGTTGTGCTGCAGCAGCCATTTCACATGGCCGTGGGCCAGCTTCGCCGGATAACACTCGGACTCGCTGGGAATGGATTCGATGCCCTGCTCATAGATCTCATGGGTGGAGATGGGAGACAGGACGACCCGGTATCCCAGTTTGGTGAAGAACGTGAACCAGAACGGGTAGTTCTCGTACATGTTCAGGACTCTGGGAATCCCCACAAGCCCGCGGGCCGCTTCCTCCGTCTTCAGCGGTTCGTAGGAGAACAGGCGCTGGTTCTTGTATTCAAACAGGTTGGGCGCGTGATGTTCGTTCTTTTCTTTGCCCAGGCCCCGCTCGCAGCGGTTGCCGGAGATGTAGCGCCGGCCGCCGGAGAATTTGTTGATGGTCAGGCGGCAGTTGTTGGTACAGCCGCGGCACTTGGTCATGGACGTACTGTATTCCAGGTTCTCCATCTCTTCTCTGGAGAGCATGGTGGTCTGCTGGCCTTCATAGCGTTCGCGGGCGATGAGGGCGGCGCCGAACGCGCCCATGATGCCGGCGATGTCGGGGCGGATCACTTCACATTCTGCGATCTTTTCCAGACTGCGCAGAACGGCGTTGTTGTAGAAGGTGCCGCCCTGGACGACGATGTGCTGCCCCAGGGAGGATGCGTCCGATACCTTGATTACCTTGAACAGTGCGTTTTTGATGACAGAGTACGCAAGGCCGGCGGAGATGTCGTCCACCCCGGCCCCTTCCTTCTGGGCCTGCTTCACGCGGGAGTTCATGAATACGGTACAGCGGGTTCCCAGGTCGATGGGATTTTTGGCGAACAGGGCCGCCTGGGCAAAATCCTGGATGGAAAGGTTCAGGGATTTTGCGAAGGTTTCGATGAAGGAACCACAGCCAGAGGAGCAGGCCTCGTTGAGCTGTACGTTGTCCACTGTATGGTTTTTGATACGGATGCACTTCATATCCTGCCCGCCGATGTCCAGGATGCAGTCCACATCCGGGTCAAAGAACTGGGCGGCATAGTAGTGGGAGATGGTCTCCACCTCGCCCTCGTCCAGCATAAGCGCGGCTTTCACCAGGGCTTCCCCGTAGCCAGTGGAGCAGGAACGGACGATATGCGCTTTTCCCGGAAGCCTGGAGAACAGATCCTTCAGCGCTTCCAGCGTGATATGTAACGTGCTTCCGTTATTATTATGGTAGAAAGAGTAGAGCAGGGAGCCGTCCTCGCCCACCAGCGCGATCTTGGTGGTGGTGGAACCGGCGTCAATGCCCAGGAAACAGTTCCCTTCATAATCCTCCAGGCTGCGTTTTTGTACTTTTGCCCTGGAATGCCGCGCCTGGAATGCGTCGAAATCCTCCTGGCTTGGGAACAGCGGTTCCAGACGCTCCACCTCGAAGGCGATCTGGATTTTGCTGTGCAGCTTTTCGATGATCTCCTGCGCCGGTACCGCTGTTTCCTGCTTGGACAGGAGCGCGGAGCCGGAGGCCGCAAACAGATGGGAGAATTTGGGGATGATGGTATGTTCCTCATCCAGATTCAGGGTGCGGATAAACGAGTTCCGCAGTTCGGAGAGGAAATGGAGCGGGCCGCCCAGGAACGCCACGTGCCCGCGGATGGGTTTGCCGCAGGCCAGGCCGCTGATGGTCTGGTTGACCACCGCCTGGAAGATGGATGCGGCCAGGTCTTCCTTGGTCGCGCCTTCGTTGATCAGCGGCTGGATATCCGTCTTGGCGAACACACCGCAGCGGGCCGCGATGGAATACATGGATTTATAGCTCTTTGCGTATTCGTTCAGGCCGGACGCGTCGGTCTGCAGGAGGGAAGCCATCTGGTCGATGAAGGAGCCGGTGCCGCCGGCGCAGATGCCGTTCATGCGCTGCTCCACGTTCCCTCCTTCGAAATAAATGATCTTGGCGTCCTCACCGCCCAGCTCGATAGCCACGTCGGTCTTGGGCGCGAAGGTCTGGAGCGCCTCCGATACGGCGACCACTTCCTGGGCAAACGGGATATCCAGGTACTGCGCCAGGGTCAGCCCGCCCGATCCGGTGATGACCGGATAGATGTCCATGGGCCCCAGCGCCTCCACTGCACGCTCCAGGAGCATGGCCAGGGTTTCCTGAATATTTGCAAAATGTCTCTCATAATCGGAAAACAGAATCCGGTTTTCCTGATTCAGAACTGCGATCTTAACGGTAGTGGAACCGATGTCGATTCCCAAACGGTAACATTTGTTCATAATAGCAGCTTTTCTGCTTTCACCTCACATCTTTTCTTCAGTAATCTGTTTTGACTTTAAACCACGCTATATTATATGAAAAGTGTCGGAAAGAGTCCATAAATATTTTGTAAAGATTCGCAGGCGGGTCTTCGGCCCTCAATATTTAAAGAAAATATTTACATATAGATAAATATATTTTATAATATAAATATATTTATAAAAAAGGAGCGAATGCTGAAATGGCAAGAAAACCGGAGCAGGGATTGGAGGGACTGGGCGGAAGGAAAAAGCTGTCCGAGACGGAGCGGGCGTTTATGGAGCTGATCTGGCAGCATCCGGAAGGAATCAGCAGCCAGGAAATCTATGAGCATTTCCCCCAGGCGAGAGGGACAAAGAGCACGATCTTGTACAATATCTCGGAAAAAGGCTATGTGGAAAACTGCCAGCAGGGACTGCACCATATCTATAAAGCGGCAGTATCCCGGGAAGAGTATGAGCAGGCGCTTTTGCAGCAGGAGCTGAACACAATACTGCGGGGCAGTTCCATAGACCGCCTGATTGCGGCGTTCTGCGGGAAAAGCCGTCTGACGGATGCACAGAAAAAGAAGGTGGACGCGCTTTTGGAGGAGTTAAAGGATGCTGACAGGTCTGTGGATGGTGAGTGATTTCGTAGTTATGCTGGCGGCTTCCTCTCTGATCCTTTGCCTGCTTTTGGCTGGAACAAAACGCTGTATGGAAGAATTGGAAGAGAAGATGGACAGAGGACAGGAAATCAGATGGCTCAAAGCGTCGCTTTTGTATCTGTTGTTTTTGCTTCCTGTCATCACGGAGGCGGTTCTGTTCACCCGGACTTACCGGGATCTTACCCCTACTGAAAGTTTCGGGAAACCTTATATAATGAGGACGATTGTCCGGGAGTCGTTTACTACGGCCCATCTGGCACTTTCTAAGCACTGGATATTCTGGCTGGCTTTACTGGTCTGGGGAGCAGGCTTTTTATACTTCGGCGTGTACCAGAGGCGTCGGGAAAAACGGGCGCTGAAATGCCTCCGGGAGATGTCCCGGCAGGTGGAAGAAGGGTGGTTATGGGAACTGGCGGAGAAGCTCTGCCGGGAACTGGAAGTCCGCCGCCCGGTATGTCTTTATGCTAATGGGCTGGTTGTATCGCCTTTTGTGGAAGGGAAGAAAATCTATCATGTCTATTTGCCGGAAGGACTCCGGGAAGATGCAGAGACGGAACTGATGCTGCGCCATGAACTGACCCACTGCGCGTGCGGGGATACCCGTTACCGGGAGTACCTGCATTGGCTGTGCGCGCTGTACTGGTTCCTTCCGCCGGTGTACCGTTTCGCAGAGCGGTTTGTGGAAGTGAATGAGATGGCATGCGATGAGGCCGTACTGCGGGAGGCTCCGCCAAATTCCCGGTACCGCTATGCAAAACTGATATACGATCTGGCGGTGGAGGAAGAGGAAGGGACGCTTACAGGTATCGGATTTACGTTTCCCGGCCAGGAAGGCAGTACATTGGAAAAACGGGTGGAAAATATGGCGAGAAAAAGAAGCTGTATGAATAAACGGAGGGCCGTCGTATTGACGGCGGCGCTGCTGGCAGCCTGCCCGGTGATGACCATGGCAGCGGCGGATGGCGTTTCCATAGCCCAGGACGCATTGGCCAATGCGCTGATTACAGAGACGGAACTGCCGCTTATGCGGATACCGGATTACAAAGAAGTCCGTGAAACAGACAGTCAGAAAATACTGCGCAGGGCGCCGGATATGGAGGAAATGGAAACAAGTCTGGAAACTGAGGATTCGGCTGAAATCGATATGGTTATCAGAGGAAAAGAGAGTCTGGCGGTTGCGGAAGTATACTTGTCTGAAGGAGACGACATTTTTATTAAACTGGAAGGCAGCCATATGGCGGATCAATTCCGTCTGGGAAGGGAAGACAGTTCAAAGACCAGGGTGCATATAGATTCGGTGGATGGAGCGATATGGTACGAATGGATTGTGCCGGAGTCGGGGATTTACACGTTTTATGTGGAAGGAACAACGATTTTAGATGTGTATCTGTACGGTTTTATTATCATTTCATAAGGAGGCAGTATGAGAATGAAAAAAGTAAGTTTTGTAAAAGCGATGTTGTCTATGATACTGGTTCTGGCCATGGGCCTGCCTGCGGCGGCCTCTGCGGCGGGGAACGGCGCGCTGGATGAAGCGACGAAGCGGGAGTGGTATGAGGAATACCAGAAGATCATCGAAGAGGTGTCCCCGGAGTCGAAGCTGGGAGATTTTGGACTGACGCTGAGCCCCTTCGAGGAGTTTAAAGAAGAGGACTGGAAGACGCCCCGGGAGTTCCGGGCATTTGCCAAAGAAATGGCAGGCTCGTATGTGGGGATGAAGTCTGGATCGGCGGAAGAGCCGCTGCCTGCGGGAAGCGCGGTAAAGAGGGTGTATCTTACGATTCAGGGCGTGGATTATGGGATTGATATTGTGGGAGATTTTCACACACAGTATGAAGCTTACCAGGGCCGTCTGGTCTTTTCAGGCGCTCCTTCGTTCACTTCCCTGTCTGCCGGAGCAGAATCCTGGTCCCATATCGGTATGGAATCCCGTCTGATAGAAGGCGGGAGAACCTGTTCAGTCACGGTTTCCGGCAGATTTACACTGGGCGGTGTGAGCAAGATCTATCTGGCGAGGGCAGAATTTTACTGTGATCCGCAGGGGAATATTTCCTGACCGGTTCATTGACAAACCTTCCCGGAAAATCTATAATGTGACTTAACCATGTGCCCCCTTCACGGGGCGCAGGAATACCGTAGATTTTTAGCCGTTCGGCGGGAAGGAAACCATATGAACTGGATTGACAAACTGGAGCGCAGGTTTGGAAAATATGCGGTCCACAACCTGATCTATTATGTCATTATATTGTATGCGGTGGGCTTTGTACTGCAGATTGTGACGCCGGGACTGTATGAACAGTGGCTGTGCCTGGACGCGCCCAAGATCCTGCATGGACAGATCTGGAGGATCGTTACCTTTATCATTGCTTCGCCTGTGGCGATCAATATGGAAGGGTTTCTCTTTATCATGTTCTCCCTGTATCTGTATTATTTCATGGGCAGGATGCTGGAAAACCAGTGGGGCGCATTCCGCTTCAACCTCTATTATTTCTCCGGCATGCTCCTCCATGTGGTCGCGTGCCTGGTGGTGTATCTGCTGTTTGGCTGGAACCTGCCTCTGGGCACGTACTATCTGAATTCGTCGCTTTTGCTGGCCTTTGCCATGCTGTACCCGGACGTGGAGTTCCTGCTGTTCTTTATCCTGCCCATTAAATGTAAGTGGATCGGGATTTTCTATGGGCTGTATTTTGGCGTGGCGATCGTGACAGGCCTGGTCGGTGTTCCGGTATCGACCTATTTTGCCCTGATACAGATCGGCATCCTGCCGGAGCCCGCCACCAGTGTGGCGGCGCTGGTCTCCCTTTTGAACTTTATTATCTTCTATCTGTCCGCCAACCGGAACCGGTTTTCGCCCAAACAGGCTCAGCGGAGGAGGACCTATGCCAAGAAGGTGCGCACAGCCGCCCAGAAGAGTACCCATCACCGGTGTGCCGTATGCGGCAGGACGGAGAAAGACGGAGAGGATCTGGAGTTCCGGTTCTGCTCCAAATGTGTGGGCAACTACGAATACTGCCAGGATCACCTGTTTACCCATGAGCATAAAAAATAAGAACTTTTTGTGCAGGGACAGAACCTGATATTTCTTCGGTAAAACCTTTGATACGGTGCGGCTCCAGGCCGCGCCGTTTTTGCGTATTAAGACTTTCACTCTTTTTTTGACATGACATAGGATAAAAAGAGAGAAAAAACAGAAAGGATTTATGAAGTTGGAAGAATATCAGAGATGTTCCGGCTCCAGAGGAGCAAACAGGAATACCTGCGGAGATTTTACAGATAATTTTCCGCCGGCCATGGCCTATGTGCCCTGGCAGTACTGGCACAGGGTATATGACCTGGATAAAGGGCTGGCCTGCGGTACGATCTTCCCGGAACTGGATAAACCGTTTCTGGGTGTGAGGGGAGGGTGCAGATAATGGCTCAGAGACAGCCTACCAGGAAGCAGATGCTCTCCTGGATCAATATGGTAAGTTTTGCGGTGGTAGAGGCGAATCTGTACCTGGATACCCATCCCGCAGATCCCACGGCCCTGGCCTATTTCCGGGAGTACAGCCAGCTGCGCCGGCAGGCCCTGGAGGATTACACGTCGCTCTATGGGCCGCTGACGCTGGACACGGTTCCGGCAGGGCAGGACCGGTGGATGTGGATCGACCAGCCCTGGCCCTGGGAAGGAGGCATGTGCTAAATGTGGAATTATGAAAAGCGGTTGGAGTATCCCATCAACATTACCAAGGCCAATCCCCAGATGGCGCGGCTGATCATCTCCCAGTTCGGAGGTCCCGATGGAGAAAAGATAGGAAGACGGGCAGGGGAAGGAGCTCTGTCGGAAAAGGGCTGTTGCCGGAAAAGAATCGCTGCCATCAGCTTATTTTACTGCCGTCCATGGTCCGGTAAATGATCTGAAGGCTGTTCTCCGGACGGCGGAAAATGATGCGGGAGATGAACGGGCGCAGGAGCCCGTTTTTTTCATTCTCCGGAACGTCCGCAGAACGGAGGGCAGGGAGGGATCGCTTCAGGGCGGAGGGGCAGAGGGGATCCTGCTCCAATGCTTCCAGCACCCGGCGGCTGAGGGCGGGAAGGGAGACGGAATGGCTGACGCCGCACTGGCCCCTGGCATAGCGGCAGCACTGCAGATATTTTCCCCTGACGGACTGGGTCAGGGTGGCCCCGCAGTTTCCGCAACGGACCAGGCCCCGGAGCATGAAGTCCGTGGGAGAGGATCTGGCGTATGGGGGGAAGCTTTGCTTCCTGGCGGCAAAAAGCGCCTGGACGGCCAGGAAGTCATCTTCGCTTACCAGTGGAAGATGGCCGCCCTGCACGGCCGTCATGTGCGGCTGTCCGGGAATGAGACGCCGCCGCAGTTTTCCGGCATAAACCGGATTGGACAGGATGTAGTCCACGGCGCGGGGAGTAAAAGGATTTCCCCGGCTGGTGCGTATGCCGGCGGCGTTTAATCCGGCCGCGATCTGGGCGGATGTGAGGCCGGAAAGGAAATCCCGGAAGATTCCTGCGGCTGTGGGAGCCGTCCGGGGATCGGGAGCAAACTGTCCTTCCTCCATGCGATAGCCGAAGGGTGGGACGGAGACCACGCCGCCTCTGGAAAATTTCTCATTCATGCCCCGGCGGACCTCTTCCGCCAGATTGAGGCTGTAGTATTCGTCCATGGCCTCCAGAAGCGCTTCGATGAGGATGGAAGTGGGATCTTTGGAGAGCTGTTCCGTGATGGAGATCACGTCGATGCCGCATTCCTTGCGGAGCATGGATTTGTAGAGGATGCTGTCCTGACGGTTCCGGGCGAACCGGGAGAATTTCCAGAGAAGGATCACGTCGAAGGGCCGGGGCTTTTCCTTTGCCTGGGCGATCATGCGCATGAAGGCCGGCCGCGTGCGCGCGCAGCGCCCGCTGATGCCTTCGTCCAGATAGATGTATTGTTCGGGCAGGAGGATCTGGTGTGCGCCGGCGTATTCCCGGATACGGCCAAGCTGGCTGTCCGGCGAATATTCCGCCTGTTCTTCTGTGGATACACGGATATAAGCTGCGCCTGTCTGCATAAAGATACCTGGATCGTCTTTTGCCAGCAGTATATGAGGCCGGGGGAGGATAATTGCAAAGAGTATGCTAAAATCCTGCACCTGTTGTTGCAGTTTTCGACAGGTGGTGCTATATTTGGATTAGAATCTATAAATAATACTCAGAAAAGATACAAATAGTTTATCAGGATCTGGGGGAAGGACGGAAACAGTATGAACATCATTATAGCCGGATGCGGAAAGGTGGGCTCCACACTGGCGGAGCAGCTCAGCCGGGAAGGCCATGATATTACGGTAATCGACCAGAGGGCGGACGTGGTAAAGCACGTGACGGATACGGCGGATGTGCGCGGCGTGGCAGGCAATGGAGCCAGCTATAACATCCAGAAAGAGGCGGGGATAGGAGAAGCGGATCTTCTGATCGCGGTTACCGACGCTGACGAAGTAAACCTTCTGTGCTGCCTGATCGCGAAGAAGGCGGGAGGCTGCAAGACGATTGCCAGGGTGAGGAACCCCATATACCATCAGGAGATTGGCCATATTAAAGGAGAACTGGGCCTGTCCATGGTGATCAATCCGGAGTTTGCGGCCTCATCAGAGATCGCCAGGCTGCTGAGATTTCCCTCTGCCATAGAGATCAATACTTTTGCCAAGGGAAGGATCGAGCTTCTTCGTTTTCGTGTGGAGGCGGGAAGCCTGCTGGACGGCCGGAAGCTGAAGGATATCACGGAACTGACCCAGTGTGAGACGCTGGTATGCATCGTAGAGCGTAAGGGAGAAATCATTATCCCTGACGGCGAGGTGTGCCTGCAGACGGATGATACTATTTCCATCGTGGCGTCGCCGCTGAACGCCAGCCGTTTCTTTAAATTGATGGGCGTGCAGACGAATCAGGTGAAGAATACCATGATCATCGGCGGCAGCAAGACCGCGTATTATCTGACGCGGCGGCTGACGGCCATGGGAATTAAAGTAAAGATTATCGAGAAAAATATGGCACGCTGCGAGGAACTGTGCGAGCTGCTGCCCCAGGCGATGATTATCTGCGGGGACGGCACGGATGAGGAACTGATGGAGGAAGAAGGGCTTAAAGACGCGGAGGGGTTTGTATCCCTTACGGATATGGACGAGGAAAATATCATGCTGTCCCTGTATGCCAAGAGCGTGAGCCGTGCCAAGAAGATCACCAAGGTGAACCACAATACATACGATGCGGTTATAGACACGCTGGATATCGGAAGCGTGGTTAACCCCAAACGGATCACGGCGGAGAGCATCCTGCAGTATGTGCGGGCCATGCAGAATTCCATCGGCAGTAATGTGGAGACGCTGTACCACCTGGCCGACGGGAGAGCGGAGGCGCTGGAGTTCATTATCCGGGAAGACGGGGAAGTTACGGACGTTCCGCTGCAGGATCTGAGTCTGAAACCCCATCTGCTGATCTGTGCAGTGAACCGGAAAGGAAGAATGATTCTTCCCAGAGGGCAGGATTCTCTGCAGAAGGGGGATTCGGTAGTGGTCATCACCACCAGATGCGGAGAACTCAAAGACATCAGGGATGTGCTGGCCGGGCAGGGGTCCGGGTACGGCAGATAAGGACGGGAAACAGTTATGAATTTAAAAATGATGCGTTTTATTGTGGGGACGCTGGTACAGATCGAGGCGGCGCTTCTGTTGATCCCCAGCCTGACGGCGGTAGTGTATCAGGAGTGGGATTGTCTGGGCGCTTTTGGCCTGACGGCAGGGATCTGTCTGTGCGCCGGCTGGCTGCTTCGGGGAAAGCGGCCGGAAAATGTTACGATCTTTTCATCGGAGGGCTATATTGTGGTGGCGCTGTGCTGGATCACGATGAGTATCTGCGGAGCCGTCCCATTCGTTGTCAGCGGAGCTTATCCCAATCCGTTTGACGCTCTTTTTGAGATTGTGTCAGGTTTTACGACCACCGGGGCGACTGTGGCCACAGATGTGGAGATACTGCCCCGGTCGATTCTGATGTGGAGGAGCTTTTCCCACTGGGTAGGCGGCATGGGCGTGCTGGTGTTCATGCTGGCGATTCTTCCTATGGGAGCGTCCAGCATGTACCTGATGAAGGCGGAGAGTCCGGGGCCGTCGGTGGGCAAGCTGGTGCCGAGGGTAAGGAGTACCGCGAAGATTCTCTATATCATTTATCTGTTTTTGACGCTGCTTCAGATGACGTTGATGATCTTGTTCGGCTGTCCAGTTTTTGACGCTGTAAACCTTACGTTTGCTACTGCCGGAACAGGAGGATTCGCTGTGCTGAACAGCGGATGCGAGACCTACAATACAGCAGTGCAGATTATATTGACTGTATTCATGATCGTCTTTGGCGTGAATTTTAATGTGTATTTTCTGATATACTGCAAAAAGTGGAAGGACGCCCTGCGCTGTGAGGAGGCTCGCGCTTATTTGGGGATTATAGCGGCGGCAGTGTTCCTGATCTCGCTCAATGTCTATTATATATTCGGAAATGTGGGTACGACGGTGCTCCACGTGGCATTCCAGGTGGCGTCGATTATTACGACCACAGGCTTCTCCAGCGTGGATTTCGATCTGTGGCCGGAGTTTTCCAGGGAGATCCTGCTCCTTTTGATGTTCATTGGGGCGTGCGCCGGAAGTACCGGCGGCGGCATCAAGGTATCCAGAATTGTGATTCTGGGAAAATCTGTTCTGAAAGAGCTGGCGTTTCTGGTTCATCCCAGGAACGTACGCAAGATCCGGTTTGAAGGGAAACTGGTGGAGCATGAGACCCAGCGCTCTATCAACGTGTTCCTGGTGGCCTACCTGGCGATCTTCGTCACATCGGTGCTGCTTATTTCGCTGGATAATTTTGACGGGGTTACCAATTTCTCGGCGGTGGCTTCAGCCATCAACAATATAGGGCCGGGTCTGAACCTGGTGGGGCCGGTGCGGAATTTTTCCATTTTTTCCAATTTCTCCAAGCTGGTGCTCACCTTTGACATGCTGGCGGGCAGGCTGGAGATCTTCCCCATGCTGGTTCTGATGCTGAAAATAAGGGGCAGGAAGAGGTGGAACTGATCCCGGAAAAGGGCGCAGGCATGCTCAGAATTTTTATGACATTTTCTTTGTTAATATTTTAATTTTATTGTTAATAATTTATTATTCATGTTAATATTTTAATTATCAGAAAACCTCTTTTCAACTGAATCAAGGCATGATAGAATGAAGAAAAAATACGGAGGAGCACGGTTATCCTCCGTTTTTTTAAAATCGTGAGCATATGCCATGCATATGATATAAACACATGTTAAAGGAGGTAATTTATGGCAAAGAAGGAAGAGAGCAAGGCGGCAGAGGTCATGAGCGGCGTGGAGCTGCTCCAGCAGCAGATCGACGCTATGCGGAAGGCGCAGAAGGTATTTGCGACGTACACCCAGGAGCAGGTGGACAAGATCTTCTTTGAGGCGGCCATGGCGGCGAACAAGCAGCGTATCCCGCTGGCGAAGCTGGCTTGCGAGGAGACCGGCATGGGCGTGGTCGAGGATAAGGTGATCAAGAATCATTATGCGGCAGAGTATATGTATAATTCATATAAGAACGTGAAGACCTGCGGCGTGATTGAGGAAGATACATCCTACGGCATCAAGAAAGTTGCGGAGCCCATGGGCCTGGTGGGCGCGGTGATCCCCACCACGAATCCCACTTCCACGGCGATCTTCAAATGTCTGATCTGCCTGAAGACCAGGAACGCGATTCTGATCAGCCCTCATCCCCGCGCGAAGAAATGTACCATCGAAGCGGCGAAGGTGGTGCTGGAAGCTGCGGTGAAGGCAGGCGCTCCGGAAGGTATCATCGGCTGGATCGAGGAGCCGACCCTGGAGCTGTCCAATATGCTGATGAAGTCCGCGGACGTGATTCTTGCTACGGGCGGTCCCGGCATGGTGAAAGCGGCGTATTCGTCCGGCAAGCCGGCCATCGGCGTGGGCCCCGGCAACACCCCGGTCATCATGGACAGCAGCTGCGACATTCAGACCGCCGTGTATTCCGTCATCCATTCCAAGACGTTCGACAACGGCATGATCTGTGCGTCCGAGCAGTCGGTGACGGCTCTGGCGGACATCTATGACGCGGTAAAGGCAGAATTCGTGAAGCGCGGCTGCCACGTGCTCAGCCCGGAGGAACTGGACAAGATGCGCAAGATCCTTCTGACGGAGGCGGGAACGGTAAACGCGAAGATCGTGGGCCAGAAAGCGGCTACCATCGCGGAGCTGGCAGGGTTCCAGGTGCCGCCTGAGACCAAGATCCTTATCGGAGAGGTAAGCTCCGTGGATATCTCTGAACCTTTCGCGCATGAGAAACTGTCTCCGGTGCTGGCGCTTTACAAAGCTCCGGATTTCGAAACGGCGCTGGATATGTCCGAGCGGCTGATTGAGGACGGCGGATATGGACATACCTCGTCCCTGTACATCCATCCGTCCCAGACTGAGAAGATGGCCATGCACGCGGCGCGTATGAAGACCTGCCGTATCCTGGTGAACACACCGTCGTCCCACGGCGGTATCGGCGACCTGTACAACTTCAAACTGGCTCCGTCCCTGACCCTGGGCTGCGGTTCCTATGGCGGCAATTCCATCTCTGAGAATGTGAACGTGAAGCATCTGATCAATATCAAGACCGTTGCCGAAAGGAGAGAAAATATGCTCTGGTTCAAGACTCCGCCGAAGGTTTATTTCAAGAAGGGCTGCCTGCCGGTGGCGCTGGACGAGCTGAAAACTTATTATAACAAGAAGAAAGCATTTATCGTGACGGATGGTTTCCTGTTCAGCAGCGGCATGACGAAACCGATCACGGATAAACTGGACGAGATGGGAATCTCCTATGCGTGTTTCCATGAAGTAGCTCCGGATCCCACGCTGCAGACGGCTCAGAAGGGCGTAGAGCAGCTCCGCGCGTTTGAACCGGATGTGATCATCGCCCTGGGCGGCGGCTCCGCCATGGACGCGGGCAAGATCATGTGGCTCATGTATGAGCATCCGGAATGCGCTTTTGAAGATCTGGCCATGGATTTCATGGATATCCGCAAGAGAGTCTATGTATTTCCGAAGATGGGCGAGAAAGCCATGTTTGTGGCCATCCCCACTTCCTCCGGTACCGGTTCCGAGGTGACGCCGTTCGCGATCATCACCGACGCCGAGACGGGAACCAAGTGGCCCATCGCGGACTATGAACTGCTTCCCAATATGGCGATTGTGGATACGGACTTCATGATGAGCCAGCCCAAGGGCCTGACCAGCGCTTCCGGTATCGACGCGCTGACCCATGCTCTGGAAGCCTATGTGTCCATTATGGCTACGGACTTCACCGACGGCCTGGCTCTGATGGCGACGAAGAATATCTTTACATATCTGCCCAGAGCATATGAACTGGGCGCGGGCGATCCTATTGCCAGAGAGAAGATGGCCAATGCTTCCACCATGGCAGGTATGGCGTTTGCCAACGCGTTCCTGGGCGTCTGCCACTCCATGGCGCACAAGCTGGGCGCATATCATCATCTGCCCCACGGCGTAGCCAACGCGTTGCTCATCGAGCTGATCATGCGCTACAACGCAGATCCCGCTCCGGTGAAGATGGGAACCTTCTCCCAGTATCCGTATCCCCATGCGAAAGAGAGATACTGCGAGGTGGCAAGATTCGTGGGCATTCAGGGCAAGAACGACGATGAAGTATTCGAGAACTTCATCAAAGCGATCGCAGACCTGAAAGCTACCGTAGGCATCAAGAGAACGATCAAGGATTACGGCATCAAGGAAGAAGATTTCCTGGCAACGCTGGACGAGATGGTGGAGAACGCCTTCAACGACCAGTGTACCGGTGCGAACCCCAGATATCCGCTGATGTCCGAGATCAAAGAGATCTATCTGAAAGCATACTATGAGGGCTGATATCCCTGTCCCTTGAGGGCTGGGGTCCCATTCCTTCGAATATACAGCGCCGCAGGCAATTGCCTGCGGCGCTGTGTTTTTGCGGCAGGTACGGTTTCGGCACCAGTTTCAGCAACAGTCCCGGCGGCAGCCCGGGGGCAGTCCCCGCGGCAGTCTCAGAGGTTCTTTTTCTGGCGTTGACAGTTCCACTGGCCCATGGTATATTGACTGTACTAAGATGATTGATACAGTAGAATGGAGGAATGACAGATGATCCTCATAGACTACACGGACCGGAGACCGATCTATGAACAGGCGGCGGAGAAGATCGCGGAACTGATCATAAAAGGAGCGCTGCCGGCCCAGAGCCAGCTTCCTTCCGTGCGGAGCCTGGCCATGGAGCTGTCCATCAATCCCAATACGATCCAGCGGGCGTACCAGGAACTGGAGCGGAAGGGCTATATCTATTCGGTTCCGGGAAAAGGAAGTTTTGTCTCCGGGAAAGCAGGTTATTTCGAAGGGGAACAGGAAAAGATCCTCTCAGAGCAGCGGGCGCTGGCGGAACGGGCGGCCCGTCTGGGCGTGGACCCCGGACTTCTTCATGACATCATTGACCAGAGTAAAGGAGGGGAGCTAAGATGATCCAGATCACAGAGCTTACGAAATCTTTTGGGGATATCCTGGCAGTCAACCGGATCACCGCTTCGATCCGGGACGGGGCCGTCTTCGGCCTGGTAGGGACGAACGGGGCGGGCAAAAGCACGCTTCTCCGTCTGCTGTCCGGGGGGCTGCGTCCTGACGCGGGCTCGGTGTCCGTGGACGGGGAGCCGGTGTACGAATGTCCCCGGACCAAAGCGCGGCTCTTCTATATCTCGGACGAACAGTATTTTCTCCCGGGAGCCACGCCCCTTGAGACGGCGGCCGGTTACCGGCTGTTCTATCCGGATTTCCAGATGGACCGGTGCAGGGAATTGTTTCAGAAATTCGGCCTGGATGAGAAACGGAAGATCGGCACATTTTCCAAGGGTATGAAAAAACAGGTGTCCATCCTGTGCGGACTCTGCTCCGGAGCGGCGTATCTTTTGTGCGATGAGGCGTTCGACGGCCTGGATCCGGTGGTGCGCCAGGCGGTAAAAAGCCTTTTCGCGGGAGAGATGGAGGGGAGGGCGTTTACGCCCATTATCGCCTCCCACAATCTGCGGGAACTGGAGGATATCTGTGACGATATCGGACTCCTGCACGCCGGCGGCATCCTGCTGTCCGGGGAGCTGGAGCATATGAAGCTGAATATCCATAAGGTTCAGTTTGTATTGAAGGAAGAACGTCCGGCGGAGGAGGTATTCGCTCCCATGGAGGTTCTGGCGGACGACCGCAGGGGGATGCTCCATACGGTGACGCTGCGGGGAGAGCGGGAGAGCGCGGAGGCGAAGATCCGTGCCGCGAAACCGGTATTTTACGAGCTTCTGCCCCTGTCCCTGGAGGAAATCTTTATCAGTGAAACGGAGGTGGCAGGCTATGACATCCGCAAAATTATTTTCTAAGGTGCTGAAGATGGATTTCCGGCAGAGGGCGTGGAGCCTCCTGCTGGGATTCATTGTCTTTTTTCTGAAGCTGCCTGTCACGTATCTTTTGATGATGGGCAACGCAGTTGGGGCAGATCCCATCCGCGCCATCCTCGTGGGGCAGGAGATGTTCCCGCGGGGGGATATCATGATGTTCATGATCACGGTTACGGCGGCGTGCATCTGCGCCCCGTCCGGGTTCACATATCTGTTTAAACGGCCGGGGACGGATTATTACCACAGCCTGCCGGTGCGCCGGGAGACGCTGTTCGCCGCGAAATACACAAACGGCGTTCTGATCTATCTTCTTTCTTTGGGGCTGAACATGCTCTTTACGGTCGTCCTGGCAGCTTCCAGGGGCGGCCTGGCGGGAGGAGTGCTGCAGAGAATGGTATTCGCGGCCGCGGCAAATGTGGTTCTGTATCTGCTGCTTTATTCGTCCGCGCTGACGGCAGTGCTTCTGACAGGGCGGCTGTCAGTGGCCGTACTGATGATGGGCTTTTTGTATTTGTTCGGCTACTGGGTGCGGCTGCTGCGCGTGAACATGACGGACATGTTTATGGATTCATTCACCAGTTATCCGTATAACAGCCTGTTGGGAGACAGCAGGACCATATGGTCTCCGCTGACATACTGTGAATGGATCGTGGGCGGAGGGATCTGTTTTGTCTTTGGGCTGCTGCTGGCCGCCGGGTTTGCCGCGCTTGCGCTGACTCTGTACCGGCTGCGCCCTTCGGAGGCGTCCGACCGCGCCCTTGCCTTTTCCTGGATGCGGATTCCGTTTAAATTCCTGGTGTGTGTTCCAGCGGGGCTTACCGGCGGGATGTTCTTTTATTCCATGAGGGCTTCCCTGGCCTGGTTCGTATTCGGGATGGCCGTATTCTGGTTCGTTTCCTGTGTGTTTGTGGAGATGCTGGGAGCGCTGTCGTTCCGGCAGGGGTTCGCCCACCTGAAGAGCTCCGGTCTCTGTCTGGCGGCGTCTGTGTTCATGTTTTTGGCGTTTGCGCTGGATCTGACAGGGTATGATTCTTACCTGCCCGAAAAGGATTCGCTGGAATTTATGGCCATTTCTGTAAACGGACTGGATACGTCCCAGGATATTTATACGTGGGGAGAGAGCGGCGTGCCGGGGTATGAATCTCCCAGGCCCTACCGGCTGGAACATATGCGGCTTAAAGATCTGGATGCGGCGTATGAACTGGCGGAGGCGGGAGTGCGCGCTTTGGGTCAGGCGGAAGCTCGGCCCCTGATCACCGTCCGCTATGGGCTGAAAAACGGTCGGGACGTCTATCGGGTCTATCCGTTGTGCACGGAAGAACAGACGGAGCTTCTGGCGGAGGTTTACGCTTCAAAGGAATACAAAGAAGGCTGTTTTTCGGTGCTTACGGACAGGGAGCATCTGGAGTATTATAAGGGGATCCGTTTCAGTAATTTTCTTGGTCAGGAATATGAGGCAGACCTGAGCAGTCAGGAGATGGAGCGGTTCTATGAGGTATTTACGGCGGATCTGCTGGGCCACCGGCTGGAGGAACTCTCCACCCAGAGAGTGGGAACGCTGAGCTTTCAGATCAGGGTCGGTCAGCCGTGGGACAGCGGCAGCTACGACAGCGTCCTGGGCTTCTATCCTGTGTACAAGGACGATGTCCGCACGCTGGCGCTCCTGGAGGAGCTGGGTATCCAGACGCGGTATGATCCGTCGGCGGTGACGAAGGTGGAGGTTTACAATTATATGGATACGGCGGACGTCCAGGCCACGTATACAGATCCGGAAAAGATCCAGGCGATCCTGCCCTGCCTGAGAACACAGGGCGCGCTTTCCGGGTGGTACTATGACGCGGACAGGGTTGTCCCCGATGGTTTCGAGGCGCGGATCACTTATGAGGGGCAGGAGGAATTTAGCTACAACCTTTACAGCCTCAGCCTTCCGGACCTGCCGGATTTCCTCCGGGATGACCTGGATCTGGAGTAAAATCCTATCTTCTGGCAGTCGGGAGGTCCCGATGGGGAGCTGGGCGCCAGTATGCGTTACCTGTCTCAGAGATTTGCCATGCCGTACAAGGAGTGCATGGCGGTGCTGACGGATATAGGGACGGAAGAACTGGCACACGCACGTTATGCATTAAGGACGAAGGCGGGAAGAAAGCTCAGACACGCGAGGGAAGATTTCAAGTGTAAAGCTGTCTGGGCGAACACTCATGCCGCCAGATGATTTTGTGTATTCAATATGGTCAATCACCTCTTTCAAAAGGTTGTTTTTCTCAACAGGATTGTCCAGAGTATGATAGATATCATGGATGGTTCGGAGCGCTGGGAGCAGATTCCGGATCGCAGACCCGCGGCTGGATTCTTTTTCAAGTTCAGATTCCAGATCATTTAGTTGCGCCTTTAATTCATCACGCCTTTTACGCATCTGGGAATTGCGGCTGAAAAACACTTCTTCTGTGTAGACCCCGCGTTCCAGAAGATCATATTGTCTGTTAATTTGCAGATTGACCTCCCGGAGATCGTTCTGGATGGATTGTATACTGGACTCCAAAACGGAAATCTTAGCAGAATTATCCGGGAGTGTTTCCGGGTCAGGGAGTTCGGCGGAAAGAAGCCACTCGTCAAGGGCATCGAGGACCCGCCGCTCTACCATATGGAGATAAGAAGATACAGTAGAGCATCCAGGAGTCGCACAGATGAGGCCGGCCGGGGAACCGTTGCTGTACGGGCGGCGAACCATTGTCCTGTGGCAGCAGGAGCATATCACAAGGCCGGAAAGAGGGTTCTGCATGGGTCGAATACGATTATCAGAGCTTTTTAGGCGTTTTTGGAAAGCGGAACTGGCGGCATCCCAAACATCCTGTGAGATAATCGCCTCATGTCGCCCGGGATATAACTGTGCGTCATGGTTGACGGGACGGCTGCGGACCGTCTTCCCATCAACAATTTTCTTTACCTCTTTACGGTAACCGTCTTTGATATATCCGGCATAAACCGGATTCCGAAGGATCCCCTGCACTCCGTACCGCGTCCAGGGATTTCCGGACGGGGAGGGGAGTCCGAGGCGGTTCAATTCATAAGCAATTTTAGAAAATCCGACTTTCTCGGCGTTGATCCCGTTCACATACCAGTCAAAAATCATACGGACCACATCTGCCTGATCGGGCACCACCTCCAGCGTCCATCCCTTTTCCCCTTTCAGTTTCTTCCGCTGATACCCGAAGGGTGGTTTATTCCCGGTATATTTTCCCTCACGGCAGGATGCGGACATCCCGGCGACGAGACGGCGGCGGATCGACTGGTACTCGCGTCGGCTCATAAAAAGACCGAATTCAAAGTATTCTTCATCAAACTCATTGTTAGGATCATAAATCTTAGATGGAGTGATGATTTTAGTATTTGAAAATTTGAATGTCTTCGCGACACGGCCCTGATCGGAGGTATCGCCACGGGCAAGGCGCTCCACTTCGACAACCAGGACACCATCATATATGCCGGTTTCCACGTCCCGAAGCAATGTCTGCATCTGAGGTCTGGAATCAATGGATTCGCCGGATACGACTTCCGCATAGACGTGGGTGACATTCAGGTTCATTTTCTTCGCAAGTCTCTGAAGCGTTTCCAGATGTCTCTCCAATGTTTCGCCGTCTCCGGAAGCTTCTGCGGCCAGATCGCGCCGGCTCTTACGGAGGTAGATGGCATAATTCCCGGATCCATATAAAAAGGTAAGATTCTCAAACATAGTGTCTCCTTTCAAAATGCGCCGGCGCAAAGGATACAATCATAATGTATTCGGCCAGACGGAGAAGTATGTGGGACAGACTGCACGGAGATGTCTGTTATAGTTTTCTGGAAAACAAAAATTTTACTCTGAGGGATAAATCCCAGATCTATGCGATTGACATAAATCTGATATGTGGGATATCCGAGGTATACCGCGGGGAATATCCTGATCTGCAGCTCGGAAGAAAAGGGCGGTTGACGAAAGTACAGCTTTTCAAGCATTTTCTGCCGACAGCAGCGATGCACACCAATACATTTGATTATATATTGCATAAAATAAAAGGGCGGTTTGTGCCGCCCTCCCCTCCTCGGCTTTGATAAAAATGAGCTATTCCGGATAAGTGACTTCAATGGTTATATGATAGTCTCTTTTTCCACGTTCAATATCGTAAACATCTTTATCTTTATCATAATCATATTTAGAGTACAGATATTTATACTTGCCTCCAGTAATGGATGCAGAAATATCGCGGATTTTCCCGGAGCGCAGAAGTTTTCGGACATGAGCGCAACTCCCTTTTTTAATATATCCAACCAAAAAACCATCAATGATAACCTTTATGGCGTTTGGATCATACTGGTTATCGGGTTCTTCGATGAGTTGGACATTGTTGGGGGAAAACTCATATTCATATATACGTTCTTCTTCCAGAGCTTCATCAATCATTTCTGTTTTGGTCAAATCGTAATCTGGATTATCGATGGCTAAATCATCAATAGAAGAGATATAATGCGATACACCGGTTACATGAAAGCGCTCTGTTTTATCTAAAAATTGAGAAACATCAATTTTGGAGAGTTCCGGATCAGGAGCAATATTATCGGGAGTTTCGGGAATCTGGCGGGGCGCCGGATGATCAGTTATAGGGTGCGTTTTTTGATGCGGCACACTGCTTTTTTTCGTACTTTTCTTACGATTTCGGGATGATAAGAATGAGCACGATAATAATATCAGCAAGAACAAAAGTAAAGCAGAAAATACTGGTTCAATAGGGATCATCAAAAGCGCAACGGGAATACATAAAACCATACATGTAACATACAGGGATGTAGGGACAGGACGAGGTGTAGTTTTCTTCTTTCGAACTGTTTTCTTTGACATAAAAAATCTCCTTAAAAGTAAATCATTTTCCACAATTTCAAGGATGAAAAGAGAATTTATGCAGAAACTACAATTATGGAAATATTATTATGGAAAATCATGAGTGATAAGAATTTAACTGTTCGCCAGGTATCGATCATGACAGGGCTGTCAAGATCGACAGTACATCGGATCGAGTGTGGAGCAGTAAGTCCGACGATGGATCAGATGGAACAACTGGCAGCAGGTCTCAAAGTTCGGATATCAGATCTTTATCACTCAGATTTTCAGTAGGTGTCCCAGATATGGGACAAATAGTAATATTCTGTCATCCATGATAATACCTCTCGTTATACTGGTAAGAAAATGCAAAAAGAACAAATGTTCTATACGGTATTGAAAACACAGATGTTTTCTGGTATTGTATAAAAAGAACATATGTTCGGCCTGCGGGAGGAGGTATACATGTGAATGCAGAATGGTACAAACAAAAAATTATTGAAATGCTTGAAAAGGCGGATGAAAGAGCGCTGAAACTCATATACCACCATATCAAGGCACTTCTGGGGCTGGATTAGCCAGTCCCGTTTTCGTCTGTGCCGACGATCTCACGGAGTTTTCTCTCCAGAAATTCCCACTCATCTTCTGATAAGCTGCAAAGAGCAGATATCAACCGACGTTTAAAATTATCGGATTCATCACGAAGGACATTTCCGATGAAAGTTTCGATTTGTATGTCACGGTCAACGGGATTGAAAATATCTCCATTTCCATCGCGTATCCAGGACTCATTAACATTAAATTCGCGGCATACAGCAGAAATGACACGATCTGTCACGGCAACTTCACCAGTTTCGATATTTCCTAAATTTGACCTAGAAATATCTATCTTAGAAGCAAAATCATTTTGTGTCATTTTCAATTCTTCTTTCCTTAAATAGCGAATTCTTTCATTCATGTTCAAAAGTATCACCTCCTTCTTAATTCTGTATAAAGTATATCACAATAAAAAATGCTTGTAAAGGACAAAAAATAATCAAAATATGCTTGACACAAGCAAAAAAGAGGTATATAATGTCCTTAACAAGCAAAGAAAGGAGGACAAGGAACATTGACAATAGATAGAAGACATATTAGGAAAGGGGATATAAAGTGCCAGACAAAAAAATAAAGATAGATTTTGAGACGAAAGAAGTCATGGAAGATCAAAGGAAAACTATCTGCATCAAAGGTCAGGAGATACCGACATGGCAGTTTGTCTGGGAGCGGATGCACCGGATTGAATTAAACATGAAAAGGATAATTATATCAACCATTGTAGGATCTCTGACATCTCTGATCATAATTTTGGTGTTAGCTGTAATAGCAACGAGATTATAGCAATCGCGAGAGATACAAAAGAAATGAGCATGGCAAAGAAATCAATCCATTTTTCTGATATATATTGGAGGATTTCTTTACGACGAAAATATTTCCAGTGAAGACCTTTGTGGGAGAGTGAGAAAGAGGCATTCCGACCATTGCTGGAAAACTTCTGATAATCAATGTATCCGCACTCATGTAGGTATCGGATGTTTGCGCGGAGATCTTCCGGTTTTAATCCAAGGGAACGAGAAAAGGAGTCAAACTCATCACCCCAATGGATGAACTTACCGCATCCGCCGTTTGAAATTAAATAGTTAAGGATCATTTTACTGGACTTATCCATAATATCTATCCTTCCTGTAAATATGAATACAAAAATCATATCACAGGAATGGGAAGAATGGAAGAGAACACACATTCGGAAAGGGGATGAACATATGAACGAACGAGAGAAAGAAATTCTCACCGCGATTGCAGAAGCGCTCCCTAAAATGTCAGAAAGAGACAGAGGATACATGCTGGGATATGCGGAAGCGATGGTAGAGAAAAAGAACCAGGAAGAAAAAGAGCCTGAATTAGTGGGGGCATGAAATGAAGATAACGGAAGAGAGAGAGGAAGAGTTAATCCGGATAATCAAGTGGCTCTCAGATCAGGGATATACAGTAAGTGAAAGCAAGGAATTTCTTTCACTGGCGCAATCAATCATAGAAGAGTCTGCGCCAGTGAAGGAAGTAAATATCAAAGGGATGTTTGATAATTATTTGCCATCATCCAGCTCTTTGATGGACTGATAACAGTCTTTGAGAATACGGTTGATCTCGTTTCCGCTGATAGGCTTGTGGGCTAATCCAGAATTTGAAGAAGAGTTGGAAACAGCCTGAATCACAGCGGATGCGAATTCAACAGCAAGTTCTTTATCTGTTTTCATAAAAGTGTACCTCCTTATTTACTCAACCCGGTCAGGGGCCTGTAAAGACAGAGTAGCACAAAGGGTGAAAGGTGTACAACCGGTAACACATAAAATATAGCAAGGGGGCGATATGATTGATAAAAGAATTCATGATCGGGAACACACACATAAAGATCAATGACAAATACTGCCACAATCAGACGGAAGAAGAGCGGCAGGCGATCATGCAGAGAATATCAAATATGGCCTATGCCGCACTGGTGCGTCAGGAACAAAGGAAGCTGGAAGAGAAGAAAAAAGAAACAGGGGCGTCTGCATAGGGGCGTCCCGACATGGAGCGGGAGGCAGCGCGGAGCTGCGCCCATAATTTGCATACTCCCTATGAATTGTAAGAAGCCATTTTTCAATACCTCAAACCGGTTCGACTCCGGCCCGCTCCGATCGGGAGGGACAAGCATCCCGAAAGGCACATTCCTCTTCACATATATTATACGCCCCGTTTCCGGGGCAAGGGTCCGTAGCTCAGTGGCAGAGCATGCCGGAAGATGACCGGCTTGGACGCAGGTTCGATCCCTGCCGGATCCACTCACGCGTGAAGAAAGTGAAAACTAAATATGGATAAATGGAAAGAACTCATAGAAACGCTGAAAGAAAAGAACTGGATCGGCGAACCATTCCTGGAGTGCAAGGTCAAAAGCATAGAAGAATCCATGAGGCGGTGGAGAGAATTGCTGGAGAAAGACCCATCATCCCCCAAAATGGACGAGCTGTCAAGAAAGATGTTTTCTGACTTCGATTGGCTCTCCGGATATATTGGGTGCATGCGTGACGCAGGCATGCTCGACGATGGCAAATGGATGGATTTGAAGAAAGAACTCAGGAGGGCGATGAAACCATGAGATGGGATTTCATGGAGGAAAACACAGCGCTACCGATCGAGCAGATCCAGAGAAGAGTAATGGTCATTATTGGAAACGAACCAGAGAGCGCCGCTCGGCGGTTGAGAACCAGTTGACAGAACTGTATAAGTGCATGATGGAGGTGGGCCATGACGATTAAAGACTGGAACGAACTGAGCGTAGAGCAGCTCTGCAGGCTGGCAGATGAGGGATATGTGTTTACCATCAATGATGGGAGGATCATATGGGCATGCGAGGAATGAAATGGTTTTTGATTGCGCTTTTATGCCTTCTGATCTGGGCGGCGGTCCTTCATGGGGCCGCCGAAATCATACAGGCACAGCCATGCAGCGCCGCTGGAGAGAGCGGGTGATCATTATCGCCGCGCAAAATGAAGCCAGAGGAAATGCGAGATCTTTTCCGGGTGCTCATCCGCCAGGAGGCGCAAAAGAGATCGGAAGAGAAAAGATCAGAACCGTGGAGTACATCTACTATAAGGACAAGCTGGGAAATTATTGGTATACCACGGACAGTACCTTGAAAATTGAAAAAGAAATGACAGAAGCGCAAAACCGGCGACGCTGGAGACGCCGCCGGTAAGGAATTAAAGATACAAAAGTGTACCCTTATAAGGTCACTTATATAGTATCCCAAAATTCCCGAAAGGTCAAGAAAATAAGCGCTTTTGAGACTTGATAAAGGAATTAAAGATAGTATGTACCTGACGCACATTTGGGAGTACAAAGGGATCCGGGAGGTAGAAAATCTGCACGCCTTCCGGTATCAGTCAAAATCAGACCGATGTCATAAAAAATCTCCAACACCGGAAGAAATGAAAATCATAAACGAGCGGAATGCCATCCGGAAGCTCCGGCGAAAGATCGACGCCAATTTTGACCCAGGCGATCTATTCCTTACCTTTACATACCGCAGGGGGATGGCTCCGGATCCGGACACGGCGAAAGGGAAGCTGAAATACCTCATGGACACAGCCCGAAAAAAATGGCAAAAAGCCGGCCAGGAATTTCGCTATATCGTCGTGACGGAATACAAGAACAAAAGGATACATCATCACCTGATCCTCCGGGATCTGCCGGACGGGACAGGAGCAAAGGTCATGCAGGAACTCTGGAAGAGGAACGGGAACACCGGAGTCCGGTACCTCTACGAGGAAGGAAGATACCAGGCGCTGGCCGAATACCTCATAAAAGAGACCCAGAAGACATTTCGGGATCCGAAGAATCCGAATAAACTCCGGTACTCCTGCAGCCGGAATCTGATCAATCCAAAGCCGGAGACCAGGAGGAGAAGGAGAGACGACTGGCCGGAGATGCCGAAAGCCCCGAAGGGTTACATCCTGGAGACGGATTCACTGGTAAATGGGATCAATAAACTCGGCTATAGGTATCAATATTACCGGTTGATAAAAGTGGGTCCGGACAAAGGAAATACCTTGTCGGGAATGGATTCTGGGAGAAAGGAGGGAATAAAACGTGGAGTTAAGAAACGGAGTCATAAAGATTACCCGGAAGGAAATGCAGGAGATCAAAAAGATGGATCACCAGCAGATGGAGCGGAAACTGACAGCAGTCTATCAGATCGGGAAAGAAGACAAGAAGCCGATCGAAGGAAAATGGGAAGACGCAGTAAGAGAAGCGGTCCAGGGAATAAAAGGGATCGGAGAAAAGAGAAGGGAAGAACTGATAGAAAGGATCCGTGATGCGATATGTACCAGATAAATCTGTATCTGGAAACGTCCATAAAAGGAGTCCGGTCAACGGTGGGATGGTACGGATATGTGTTGGAATGGATTGACACCAGAGGAAATGCCAGAACATTGACAGATTTTAAGTCCGAGTCCGGGGTAACGCCGAATCAGCTGATCCTGACTGCATTCCGGGACGCACTGCAGAGGATCAGAAAGCCGAGCGAGATTACCATATACACCGATGCCCTGTATTTGCGAGGAAACTATGTGGATTATCTGCCGATATGGAGAAAAAACGGGTGGAAAACTGCGCATGGAGAACCGGTAAAAAACAGGGAATTGTGGGAAGAGATCATACAGGCAGCGGAACCGCACCGGATTGCTTTTGGGAAACAATACCGGCATGCCTATAAATCATGGATGGTATCAGAATTGACCAGGAGGAGGACCGGAAGATGAAAAAACGGATGAAGCATGGAAAAAGCATCATGCACCAGGAACCGGGCGAGTGCTATCTGTGCAATAAACTGGAAAAACGGCACTAGACGCATAGCTATCTGGAAACGCATCATGCTTTTCCGGGGAATCCGGGGCGGAAAATATCAGAAGAGAACGGATTTACGGTAAAACTCTGCGCCCGGCATCACCGGAACGGACCGGAGGCCGCGCATAAGAACAGCAAGAGCTTGCGCTTGATCCAAAAGGATGTGCAGCGCGAATATGAAAAAACGCACACAAGAGAAGAGTGGATGAAATTGATGGAAAGGAATTATCTATGGGACGAATAGGGAAAAAGAAGCCCCAGGAAATGCTGGACAGCGGGATGAGCCGGAGAGAAGTCGCAGAAGCCCTGGGTGTAACCTACAACACGATTGCGGGTATGATTGCGCGCGGAGATCTGACGGAGCCGGAGCACGAAAAGAAAAAGTATGCCCCTTATGCCGTGCGGACGCTGTCAAAGACGCCGATCACAAGGGAGGAACTGGCTCTTTACAGGGATCAGATCCAGATCGGAGACCGGATCTGGATAGACCAGGGGGATGGGCCGGAGAAGTACCGGGTGATTGAAAAGTACAGGCATTTGTGCCGCCTGGAAAATGCGGGAGGGAAAAAGACCACGGAAACCTATGTCAATATGATCATCGGGAGCAGGGCATGAAAAGGATCAGTGAGATGTACCGGATCTCCGGCGGAACGGATTATACGCATCTGTGCAACGAGTGCCGGAACCTCCGGATAGAGAAAAAGAAGTTTATCTGCAGGCTGCACCAGCAGGCCGGTGGCTCCGGAGACTGGAAACCTCAGTTTATAGCATGCAGATTATTTAATCTGACGCTACCAGATAAATATAAAAATAAGTCGTGCCGGGAGCAGGCCGGATCAGAAAACGAAATAACCGGGGAGCAGATGGAACTGAAGGAATTTATGGAAATGTGAAAGGAGAGCAGATGTTTTTCAAAGAATCCATCATGAAAAAAATGATTAAGAGTGCATATAAAGCCGGAGGGCTGATTGTGGCACATACACCGAAGGATGGGACGGAACCGGAGGGATTATACCTTGCCGCGATTACATGGGCGGCATGGATGGAATATGATAAAGTCCCAAAAGGGATCAAAGCGGCAGTCGTGGAAATGACAGGGGAACTTCCAGAGACAGGAAAATCTTACAAAGCGATGCCGGGGATGGGGAATCAGGTGACTATGAGCGATGCGACAGTTCTGGATCTGAGAGAAATTGTGGACCACGCAACTGAGCGGGGAAGAATAACCAAATTAGTCCAGACAGGCCCCATAAATATCCGGTACATAGAAATGGAAAATGGGGATGTGCTGCCGATCAGCGAGGAACTGATAAAAGTGATTGACAAAAACGCAACAGAAAAAGACGAAAGTAAACCGGATGGGCCATGTATGAAAAAAGATGGATACCAGATGCTGTGGGAAAATGAGAGATGCATTTATCTGGCATGCATGTTGGAAGATGGCTCGGAAGGCCAGAAAAAATTCAGAGAGTCGTTGAGGCAGGTGACATTACCATGAGTAAAAGATATACAAAGACAAAAGGCGTGGGGATGCTGATAGGATTGACACGACATGGATACCAGGTCGGGCAGCAGTCCCAAAGACCGGTGCAGGCCGCAAACCGTATGATGCGGCGGGCGCAGAGAAGAGGTAAATAAAGCCTCCATTGGCATAATATATCACAACGCCATGATGGATAAATAGTTCCGATTGTTCCGGCGGCCATGGCCGCCGGGGAAAGGAGGATGAGTGAAGTACATAGCATCATGGAGTGGGGGAAAAGACAGCACGGCCAGCATCATCTTGGCACATGAACATGGGGAGCCACTTGACCTGATAATCTTTTCTGAGGTTATGTTCGACGCAAATATCAGCGGGGAGTTGCCGGAGCATATTGATTTTATCAAAAATAAGGCAATTCCAATGTTTGAAAGTTGGGGGTATGAGACCAAAATACTCAGATCAAACGATACATACATTGACCGGTTCTATAGATATCCATCCAGGGGAAAAAGAAAGGGATGCGGACTAAGGATTGGATTCCCGATGGCAATGAAATGTGATGTTAATAAATCATGCAAAATAAAACCAATTAAAGATTTTATGAGAGGCATAAATGATTTTACACAGTATGTTGGGATAGCAGTCGATGAACAAGTCAGAATGGAACGAATCGTAAATTCCGAGATGAAAGTGTCACTGCTTGAAAGATACAATTACACAGAGCGCATGGCTTTTGAAAAATGCCGGGACTACGATTTACTCTCCCCGATATACGATTTTGCAAAGAGGGGGGGGTGTTGGTTCTGCCCTAACGCCAGAAGAGAAGAGTTACAACATCTGCGGACAAACCATAGGAATTTATGGGACAAGTTGCTTAACTTGGAAAACGAGCCGGACTTAATCGGTTATAAATGGAACATGCTGAAAGATATCAGCATCCATGACTGGGACGAAAGAATTTATTGGGAGAGCCGGCAGATAAATATATTTACCTGCCTGGGCAGAAAAAAGGAGTATAAAGTGGAAAACGTAAAAGTAAGAGAAGTCGTTGAACTGCTCAATAAAAAGGAAAATCGAGAAACGGCCGCGGGAACAGAAAGAATTATTTGTCTGACGGTGAATAACGAAACCTTGGGATACGTTACATCTGTAAAAGTGGACGGATGGGGAAGCGGACTGATCGCGGACATTGGCCTATACCTGGAAACCGAAAGGGAAAAGGAAGAAGAGCATAAAGGGATCGGAAGGCTCAAAGATGCAATGGAAAAAGTATCGGCGGCGATGGATATTCTGGACATAGTCAAGACAGAAGAGTGCGGGAAAAGTGACGACCAGGGATACGAAGAAATGGTAAATGCAATAGATGAGGTATATGAGTATCTGGAGAATGCAGTATCAGCGATTGAAACAATAAGGTGAAGGAGGAGCTCATGAGTGAAGAATTGAAAAAGAGCCCGGAAGAATGGGTGGAACATTATCAAAGTCACTATATTGCTACGCTGACGGCGGAGACTGCCAGCAGAATCATAAAAAATGACATGACCAACGTAGACAGAAGCTGTATCTCTATCGGGTTTCATTTAAAGGCTGTGAGGGATCGGGAATTGTTCCGGGAGATGGGATATGATTCCTTGTGGAATTATGCGGCGGATCAGTTTGGATTATCCATGTCGTCTGCATCCAGGTACATAGCCATCAATGACCAGTTCAGTGTTGGAGGGAATACGCCTCAGCTTCAGCCGGAGTATCGGAATTTCAGTAAGTCCCAGCTGCAGGAGATGCTGAATATGTCTCCAGAACAGATCGGGCAGGTAAAAGAAGATATGACGGTGAAAGAGATCCGGAAGCTGAAAAAACCGGAAACAGTTGAACCAGAAGAGAAAAAACTGGAAGAAAACATTCTTCCAGAAGAAGATTCTGTTGCGACGTCGCAAAAACAGGAAGAGAGGAATGAAGATTCTTTCTGCCCTCCGGGAATTCAGCAGTGCATCCGGCAGGGATGGGGAACATCTGAAGAGGAGCAACATGCAGGCCAGAAGGAGTGCGCGGAGTGTTGGGGCGGATGGAAGGAAAGAACAGGCATTCTGGAGACAGCGGAAAAAGAGAAAAAGCCGTTATCCGCATATAGTCTTCCGCTGAGAGAAGATCCGGAAGACAGTTTGATCGCGAGGTCTGGATGCGGGACTCATGACTGTTTCATGTGCCATCAGGGAGGCTGTGATATCCGCCAGGAATTTTGTTATTGTGTGGATGCGCCCTGTGGGAACCCGTTCCCGTGCGAGATGCTGGATAAAGTACCTGAATTGCAGAAAGAGAAGCTGGAGAACTGCCAGTTCCTGGACGACTCATTGGCATATCACAGGGAAGGAGATGGGGAAGCGGTACCGTGCTGCAAAGATTGTGAAAACCTGTGTATATTTGCATGTATGCGGACGAAGAAAGCGCTTGAGAAGATGGGACTTCCTGCCACAGGGGAATCTAATCGGGAGGATCTGGAAGAAGATGACGATGAATTACTGTGTGATGATTGCAGGAATGCCTCTGTGCTGACGGGGGATCCGGATCTGTGCGCAAACTGCAGTGACGGCGGAAGCTATGAGCCATTCCCGGAGGAAAAACAAAGACTTTCTGATATGGAGCTTCTCCGGTCTATGTTGAGAGAAGAGAATGATCAACTCAGCGAATACCTGAAGGTGGATAAGGTGGAGAAGCTTCCAGAAGATATGATCCGGAAGAAGAAATTGATGGTTGGAGCCCTTGCCAGTATGCTGAGCGAACTGGAAATAGATGCAGAACTGGAGGCCGCCGTGCCGGAACAGCCAGAGCTGCCCCAGATGAAAAATAACGAGCAGCGGAAGAAATGGCTGCGTAGTTATCATGATTGGGGACTGTGGTATGAGGATACCAATATTGGAGCGAAGTATTACAAATATGATTTTGAAAACGGAGCAAGGCTGATTGCAGAAACATATGTGATTTCAGCAAATAAATCCTGTCCCGAACACGAAACCTGTTATCTGCATCTGGTAGGAGGACCAGAGCCGCCAAAACATTCGAAGTACGGCGTTGGTAAATGGACCAGGCATGATAGGTATAACCGGTATCAGGATAGTGAGACAGAATTGATGGAATTTTTGAAAGCAGTGCAGAAAAATTGAGAGGGGAGCAGACGATCTTGAATATCGGGATTGATTACAGACCATGTATTGTTCATATTCCGGCTGTAACGCAAAATCTAAAGAATATGAACGGAAAAGTCACGACTAAGATTATAAAAGAAAAGCAAGAGTTTAAAGGCCTTTTTCACTGTTGGTCGCACCGGTCGGAATTGGTTGGAGAATCTCCGTTGCGCGACGGTCATCCCGGCGGGCAGATTTCGGCTACATTCGGACTGGTGGAATACGAGGACGGCACTATGCATGAGATAGAGCCGCAGAATATCCGGTTTGTGGACGGGATAATGAAAGAGTACGGTTTCTGTGAAGATGGAAAAGAATGAATAGTTAGTGGAGGATTTATGTTTGAGACAAGTATATCTTGCGACAGATGCGGTTATGGATTTTCATACCCCAATATAGAACCTAAATGGTTTATGACCAAGGTGGCAAGAGAGGAAGGATGGTCCGTCGGGAAAAAGCATTTGTGTCCAAATTGTCGTGAAAAAATAACAAAAGAATCTGAGCGTGAATAGTTGGTGGAGAGGAGCGATAACCATGACGGGAAATGAAGTTTTAATTAAAACACCAGAGGAAGCAATAGAA
>CALWLW010000022.1 GCA_944381625.1 uncultured Lachnoclostridium sp. | reverse complement strand
TATGTAGAAGATTTAAAGGCAAAATCAGCTGCAGAACTGAATACAGAATTAGTAGCTGCTAAGAAGGAACTTTTCAACCTGAGATTCCAGAATGCAACCAACCAGCTGGACAATACGGCAAGAATCAAAGAGGTTCGCAGAAACATCGCCCGTATCCAGACTGTTATCGCGCAGAAGAACGCGTAAGTCAGGCATTAAAAGAATTTCAGCTTGAGAAAGGAGATAGGAATCGTGGAAAGAAATCTGAGAAAAACACGTGTTGGAAAAGTCGTAAGCGATAAGATGGACAAGACGATCGTGGTTGCAGTTGAAAACCATGTGAAACATCCGCTTTACGGAAAGATCGTGAAAAAGACTTATAAATTGAAAGCACATGATGAGAATAACGAGTGCGGAATCGGCGATACCGTAAGAGTTATGGAGACCAGACCGCTGTCCAAGGACAAGAGATGGAGACTGGTCAGCATTATTGAGAAAGCCAGATAGGAGGATGCCGCAATGGTACAGCAGGAAACAAGACTTAAGGTTGCTGATAACACCGGTGCAAAAGAATTACTCTGCATCCGCGTTATGGGCGGCTCTACCAGAAGATATGCAAACATCGGCGATGTGATCGTTGCCAGCGTTAAAGATGCAACGCCAGGCGGTGTTGTTAAAAAAGGCGATGTGGTAAAGGCAGTGGTTGTCCGCACCGTGAAAGGCGCGCGCCGCAAAGACGGTTCTTACATCAGATTTGACGAGAACGCAGCCGTGATCATCAAAGAGGATAAGAATCCGAGAGGAACCCGTATCTTTGGGCCGGTGGCAAGAGAGCTTCGTGAGAAACAGTTCATGAAGATCGTATCCCTTGCTCCGGAAGTATTATAGGAGGTATCGGAATATGTCTACAATCAGAATTAAAAAAGGCGACACTGTAAGAGTCATTGCCGGTACTGACAAAGGCAGCGAAGGCAAGGTCATCGCAGTGAACCATAAGAAAAACACCGTCCTTGTGGAAGGTGTGAATATGATTACGAAACACACAAAACCGTCACCGGCCAATCAGCAGGGCGGCATCGTCCGTCAGGAGGGCCCCATCGACATTTCCAACGTGATGTATGTCAGCGACGGAAAAGTATCCAGAATCGGTTACAAGATGGACGGGGACAAGAAAGTCCGCGTAGCAAAAGCGACCGGTAAAGTGATCGATTAATTTGGAAGAGAGGAGGTCCAGGAAAGTTGAGTAGACTCAGTGAACAGTACAAAAATGAGATCGTAGACGCTATGATCAAAAAATTTGGCTATAAAAACGTCATGGAAGTGCCGAAGCTCGACAAAGTCGTCATCAATATGGGTGTCGGCGAGGCAAAGGAAAATGCGAAAGTATTGGATTCTGCCGTTAAGGATCTGGAGATCATCGCCGGACAGAAGCCGGTGCTGACCAGAGCAAAGAATTCCGTGGCAAACTTCAAGATTCGTGAAGGCATGGCAATCGGATGCAAGGTGACGCTGCGCGGCGAGAAGATGTATGAATTCGTTGACCGCCTGGTAAACCTGGCACTGCCGCGTGTCCGCGACTTCAGAGGCGTAAATCCCAACGCATTCGACGGCAGAGGAAACTACGCACTCGGAATCAAAGAACAGCTGATTTTCCCGGAAATTGAATATGACAAGATCGATAAAGTGAGAGGTATGGACATCATCTTCGTGACCACCGCGAAGACCGATGAGGAAGCTCGTTATCTGTTAAGTTTATTCAATATGCCATTCGCAAGATAGGAGGGAATTTCATGGCTAAGACATCGATGAAAATCAAACAGCAGCGCAAACAGAAATTCTCTACCAGAGAATACAGCCGCTGCAGAATCTGTGGACGTCCGCACGCTTACCTGAGAAAATACGGCATCTGCAGAATTTGCTTCCGTGAGCTGGCCTATGCAGGACAGATCCCGGGCGTGAAGAAAGCAAGCTGGTAAGCCGAGAAAACAGGAAAGGAGTCTAGATATGACAACGAACGATCCGATTGCAGATATGCTTACAAGAATCCGTAACGCGAACACTGCCAAACACGATACCGTGGACGTACCGGCTTCCAAGATGAAGCTTGCGATCGCGGACATCCTGGTAGATGAAGGATATATCGCAAAATACGACCTGGTGGATAATGGAAACTTCAAAGATATCCATATCACCCTGAAATATGGAAAAGATAAAAACGATAAAGTCATCTCCGGTCTGAAGAGAATCTCCAAACCGGGCCTGAGAATTTACGCAGGCAAAGAGAATATGCCGAAAGTGCTCGGCGGTCTTGGTATTGCCATCGTATCCACGAACAAAGGCGTGATGACCGACAAGAAGGCGAGAGAGCTGAACGTAGGCGGAGAAGTCCTGGCGTTTGTTTGGTAAACTATCCGCATGACTGAAAACAGAAGAGGCGCATAAGCCTCTTCCGAAAATCTAAGTAAGGAGGATTATTGATTATGTCCCGTATCGGAAGATTACCGGTAGCTATCCCGGAAGGAGTAACCGTGACAGTTGCCGAGGGAAATAAAGTGACCGTAAAGGGTCCGAAAGGAACGCTTGAGAGAGTGCTTCCCGCAGAAATGACGATCAAGGTAGAAGACGGCCATGTGGTCGTCACGAGACCGAGCGATTTAAAGAAGATGAAATCTTTACACGGTTTGACGAGAACCCTGATTTCCAACATGGTGACCGGCGTTCATACCGGTTACGAGAAGGTGCTGGAGGTAAACGGTGTTGGCTACCGCTGCTCCAAATCCGGAAAGAAACTGACTCTGAACCTTGGATATTCCCATCCGGTAGAGATGGTGGATCCGGAAGGCCTGGAGGCAGTTGTGGACGGCAACAAGATTACCGTTAAGGGTATCGACAAAGAGAAGGTCGGACAGTACGCCGCTGAGATCCGCGATAAGAGAAGACCGGAGCCGTATAAGGGCAAAGGTATCAAGTATGAGACCGAGGTCATCAGACGTAAGGTTGGTAAGACCGGTAAGAAATAAGTAAGGAGAGTGTAAAGATGGTTAGGAAGAAATCAAGAGCCGAAGTTCGCGCCAAAAAGCATTACAGATTACGCAATCACATCAGCGGAACCGCTGAGAAACCGCGTCTGGCAGTGTTCAGAAGCAATAATCATATGTATGCTCAGATCATCGACGATACGGTGGGAAATACTCTGGTATCCGCTTCCACTCTTCAGAAAGAAGTGAAGGCAGAGCTTGAGAAAACCAACAACGTGGATGCGGCAGCATATCTCGGCAAAGTGATCGCCGAGAGAGCACTGGAGAAAGGAATCAAGACCGTGGTATTCGACCGCGGAGGATTCATCTACCAGGGAAAGATCGCAGCGCTTGCGGACGCAGCGCGTGAAGCCGGTCTGGAATTTTAGAGGAGGAGGAAAAAAGACATGAGACATGAGATCATTGATGCGAGTCAGTTAGAACTGACAGACAAAGTAGTATCAATCAAGCGTGTTAGCAAGACCGTCAAGGGCGGCCGCAGCATGCGTTTCACAGCTCTGGTAGTCGTTGGTGACGGAAACGGTCACGTTGGCGCTGGTCTTGGAAAAGCCACTGAAATTCCGGAAGCAATCCGTAAAGGAAAAGAAGACGCTGTGAAGAAACTGGTAACGATTTCTCTGGATGAGAATAAGAGTATCCCGCACGACAATTTCGGCAAATTCGGAAGCTCTTCCGTACTGCTGAAGAGGGCTCCGGAAGGTACCGGTATCATCGCCGGAGGTCCGGCCCGTGTGGTTGCAGAGCTGGCAGGTATCAAGAATATCCGTACCAAGTCCCTGGGTTCCAACAACAAGCAGAACGTGGTACTGGCTACCATTGAGGGCCTGGCAGGCCTGTCTTCTCCGGAGGAAGTCGCAAGAAAGCGCGGCAAGTCCGTAGACGAGATCATGGCTTAAGGAGGAGAATGAACATGGCAGAGAAATTAAAAATCACATTAGTAAAATCTCCTATCGGTGCGATCCCGAAGCAGAGAGCTACTGTAGAGGCGCTCGGACTGAGAAAGTTAAATAAAACCGTCGAGATGCCGGACAATGAAGCGGTGCGCGGAATGATCTGGCATGTAAGACATCTGGTAAAAGTAGAAGAAATTTAATTTTGGATAAGTAAGGAGGTGCCACTATGGATTTATCGAATTTAAGGTACGCCGAAGGCTCCAAACACAGCGGCGACTTCAGAAGAGGCCGCGGACATGGTTCAGGAAACGGCAAGACCGCAGGTAAAGGACATAAGGGACAGAAGGCTCGTTCCGGAGCTCCGAGACCGGGATTTGAAGGCGGTCAGATGCCATTATACAGACGGCTTCCGAAGAGAGGCTTCACCAACCGCAACAGCAAGGAAATCGTCGGAATCAACGTGAGCGCGCTTGAGAGATTTGAGAATGACAGCGTCGTTTCCGTGGAAACCCTGATCGCTGAAGGAATCGTTAAGAATCCCAAAGATGGTGTTAAGATTCTTGGAAACGGAGAATTAACCAAGAAACTGACCGTTCAGGCGAATGCATTTTCTGCCGGCGCGGCAGCAAAGATTGAAGCTCTTGGTGGAAAAGCCGAGGTGATCTAATGTTAAAAACATTACGGAACGCGTTTAAAATTGAGGATATCAGAAAAAGGCTGATCTTCACATTTTTAATGCTGGTTGTTGTGCGCTTCGGCTCACAGCTTCCGATTCCGGGCGTAAACAGAGATTATTTTGCCAATTGGTTTGCAGCCCAGACCGGTGACGCATTCAATTTCTTTGATGCGTTCACCGGCGGATCTTTCACCAGTTTGTCGGTGTTTGCACTGGGTATTACGCCGTACATTACTTCCTCCATTATCATGCAGCTTCTGACCATCGCAATTCCCAAGCTGGAAGAGATGCAGAAGGAAGGCGAGGATGGAAGAAAGAAGATCCAGACGATCTCCCGTTACCTGACCGTGGCGCTGGCTCTGATCCAGAGCGTGGCCATGACCATCGGTTTCGGCGGACGCGGACTTCTGGAAGAGGTGTCGGTTCCCAATATGATCGTCGTGGTGGCGGCCATGACGGCAGGAAGCGCTTTCCTGATGTGGGTGGGTGAACAGATCACGGAGAATGGAGTCGGCAACGGTATCTCCATTGTACTTCTGATCAACATCGTATCCACGATCCCGGATGATTTTGTAAATCTCTACGGACAGTTCATCAAGGGCAAGACGATCCTGAACGGGGTCCTGGCGGCTGTGGTAATTCTGGCCGTGATCCTGCTGACCGTGATTTTCGTTATCATCCTTCAGGGCGGCGAGCGCCGGATTCCGGTGCAGTATGCGAAGAAGATGCAGGGACGCAAGATGGTGGGCGGACAGTCCAGCAACATCCCGCTGAAGGTCAATACCTCCGGCGTGATCCCCGTGATCTTTGCTTCGTCCCTCATGAGCCTTCCGGGCGTGATTGCAGGCCTGGCAGGTTATACGGGCGGAGACAGCATCTGGGCGCATATCCTGACGGGACTCAGCCAGTCCAGCTGGTGCAATCCCAGCCAGCCGGTTTATTCCATCGGCCTGCTGGTATATATCATTCTGGTTGTATTTTTTGCATATTTTTATACATCCATTACCTTTAACCCGATTGAGATTTCAAACAATATGAAACGCCAGGGCGGATTCATCCCTGGTATCCGGCCGGGCAAGCCGACGACGGAATATCTCAGCAAGATTTTAAATTATATTGTATTTGTCGGAGCAGTGGGACTGATCATCGTATGTGTGATCCCGATCTTTTTCAATGGTATGTTCGGAGCGAACGTCTCCTTTGGAGGCACGTCCATCATCATTATCGTGGGCGTTGTTCTGGAGACCTTAAAGCAGATCGAATCTCAGATGCTGGTGCGCTATTACAAAGGCTTCCTGAACGATTAATACAAAGAGACTAAGCCTGTACGGAATACCACATGGTGATTCCGAACAGGCTTTTCGGGGTTTTTTCCATAATATACGGTTGGGGAGTCAAATGGACATGCAAACGTGTCCGCCTGGCTCGTTGCTCGCGGGAATAATATGGAAAAAACTGGCTACACTGAATAAGGGAGAACAAGAATATGAAGATTATTATGTTGGGCGCTCCGGGGGCCGGTAAAGGTACCCAGGCGAAAAAAATTGCTGAAAAGTATCAGATTCCGCATATCTCCACAGGGGATATTTTCCGTGCGAACATCAAGAACGGTACCGAGCTGGGGAAAAAGGCGAAGACCTACATGGATCAGGGCCTTCTGGTGCCGGATGAGCTGGTCTGCGACCTGGTGGTGGACCGCGTGAAGCAGGAGGACTGCAAAAACGGCTACATCCTGGACGGCTTCCCCAGGACGATCCCCCAGGCAGAAAGCCTGGACGCGGCGCTGGCAGCGCTGGGCGAGTCCATGGATTACGCTATCAATGTGGAAGTGCCGGATGAGAACATCGTGAACCGTATGTCCGGACGCCGCGCGTGCGTGGGCTGCGGGGCCACGTATCATGTGGTATATGCGCCCACTAAAAAAGAGGGTATCTGCGACGCGTGCGGAGCGGAGCTGATCTTAAGGGACGACGACAAGCCGGAGACGGTGCAGAAGCGCCTGAGCGTTTACCATGAGCAGACCCAGCCGCTGATCGATTACTACAGGAATAAGGGCATCCTGAAGGACGTGGACGGAACCATGGAAATGGATGCTGTTTTCCAGGCGATCACAGAGATTTTGGGAGCTTGAGAACATGGCGGTAACAGTTAAATCTGCAAAAGAGACAGAGCTTATGCGCGAAGCCGGCCGGCTGCTGGAGATCGTACACGACGAGATGGCAAAGATGATCCGTCCGGGGATCTCCACCATGGATATCAACGAGTACGGCGACAAGGTGATCCGGGAGCTGGGATGCGTGCCCAATTTCCTGAATTATTCCGGGTATCCCGCGTCCATCTGCGTATCCGTCAATGAGGAAGTGGTTCACGGCATACCCAGGAGGGATCATATTCTGAAAGAAGGGGACATCGTCAGCCTGGACGCCGGACTGATTTACAAAGGATACCATTCCGACGCGGCCAGGACCCATGCGGTAGGGCAGATCGACCCCAAGGTGCAGAAACTGCTGGATGTGACGAAACAGAGCTTCTTTGAAGGAATTAAGATGGCGCGGGCCGGCAATCACCTGTTCGACATCTCCAACGCCATCGACAGCTATGTGACCCCGTTCGGATACGGCATTGTCCAGGATCTGGTGGGACACGGGATCGGCACGAGCCTGCATGAAGACCCGCAGATCCCCAATTTCCGTCAGAAGCGGCGCGGTATCAAACTGGTTCCAGGCATGACGCTGGCGGTGGAGCCCATGATCAATATGGGTACCTGGGAAGTGGAGTGGCTGGACGACGGATGGACGGTCATCTCGGCAGATCACTCAGTGTCAGCACACTATGAAAATACCATTCTGATCACGGACGGAGAGCCGGAGATCCTGACCCTGCATGTGTAGCCGGGGACAGGAGGACGCTATGATAAATATGAAGACGGGCATGCCGGCCAGATCCCTGGCCGGACATGACCGGGGCAAACTCTATATCATAATCCGTGCGGAGGCGGAATATGTTTGGGTAGCGGACGGACGCTGCCACACGGCGGCGAAGCCGAAGAAAAAGAACAGGAAGCATATACAGGCGATCTGCCGGATTCCGGAGGCGGTGGAAAAGGCGCTGACGGCCGGGGAGCCGCTGACAGACAGAATCATCATATCAGGAATTGAAGCAACGATTTAGCCATGCGGCTGAATCGCTGCGAATCGAATCAGAGTTATAGACTGGCAGGAGGATAAACATGTCAAAAGCAGATGTAATTGAAATTGAAGGAACCGTAATCGAGAAACTGCCCAACGCCATGTTCCAGGTGGAACTGGAGAACGGACACAAAGTTCTGGCTCATATCAGCGGAAAACTCCGTATGAACTTTATCCGCATTCTTCCGGGCGACAAGGTGACGATTGAGATGTCTCCGTATGACTTGTCGAAAGGACGCATTATCTGGAGAGATAAATAAAAAAGTACTTGCATTCCTTGCATGCCTCTGCTATAATATGTAGGCATGATTTTGGGGGCCTATGCCTTCAGAAAGGAAAATGATGAAAGGAGGACTTTACTGTGAAGGTTAGATCATCGGTGAAACCTATTTGCGAAAAGTGCAAAATCATCAAGAGAAAAGGTAGTATCAGAGTAATCTGTGAAAATCCCAAACATAAACAGAGACAAGGCTAATGGTCTGTGAATGTTAGCACTTGTAGCTTTTTTATATGAGCGGCTGCAGCCGAAACACACGGGAGTGTGTAACGGCTGATTTATATAAAAGAACTTAGAGTGGTAGATTATTCAAGGATTGTGCATTTGGTCTGGAACCGAATGCGAAATGATATTGCTTAAAACCGGGAAGGTTCTGCGAGAGGAGTACCGGAAAGAATGGGTGATTACCCATTTGGGCGTGGAGGCGCGCAGACGCTTCATGCCTCATTTAGGAAAATATTGTAGTGTAGAAAATGGAGGAATAATCACATGGCTCGTATTGCTGGTGTAGATTTACCAAGGGAGAAACGCGTAGAGATCGGGCTGACGTACATCTACGGGATCGGAAGAGCAAGCTCAAACCGTATCCTGAAAGAAGCTCAGGTGAACCCGGATACCCGTGTCAGAGATCTGACAGATGAAGAAGTGAAGAGAATCAGTTCTGTGATCGACGAGACCCAGACTGTGGAAGGTGATCTGAGAAGACAGATCGCTATGGACATCAAGAGACTGCAGGAGATCGGATGCTACAGAGGCGTTCGTCATCGTAAGAGCCTGCCGGTTCGCGGTCAGAAGACGAAGACCAATGCAAGAACCAGAAAAGGTCCGAAGAAGACTGTTGCAAACAAGAAGAAATAAAGCGCTTGGCGAATACAGGGCGATCTTTGCCGTATGAGTATGAGTGCGTACCATATAATCTGAAGAAAGTGAAGAAAGTAGGTTAGTTTAGAAATGGCTAAAGTTACGAAAAAAGTGACAAAAAAGCGTGTTAAGAAAAACGTTGAACGCGGACAGGCACATATCCAGTCATCCTTCAACAACACGATCGTTACCCTGACCGATGCAGAGGGTAACGCTCTGAGCTGGGCAAGTGCCGGTGGTCTTGGTTTTAGAGGTTCAAGGAAATCTACTCCGTATGCAGCGCAGATGGCTGCAGAAACTGCTACGAAAGCAGCTCTGGTACACGGATTAAAGACTGTAGATGTATTCGTAAAAGGACCTGGTTCAGGAAGAGAAGCTGCGATCCGCGCGCTGCAGGCATGCGGACTGGAAGTTATCAGCATCACTGATGTAACGCCGGTGCCGCACAACGGTTGCCGTCCACCAAAACGCAGAAGAGTTTAATCAGGAGGGTATGAGAAATGGCAGTAAACAGAACACCTGTCCTTAAAAGATGCAGATCCCTTGGCCTGGATCCGGTCTATTTAGGAATTGATAAAAAATCCAACAGAAATTCCCAGAGAGGAAATAAAAAGATCTCCGAGTATGGTCTTCAGCTCAGAGAGAAACAGAAAGCAAAATTCATCTACGGCGTGCTGGAGAAACCTTTCCGTAATTACTACGAGAAGGCTGATCGCATGAAAGGCATGACCGGTGAGAACCTGATGATCATGCTGGAGTCCAGACTGGACAACGTGGTATTCCGTCTGGGACTTGCCAGAACCCGTCAGGAGGCAAGACAGATCGTTGACCACAAGCATGTGCTGGTGAACGGCAAGCAGGTGAACATCCCGTCTTACCTTGTGAAGGCTGGAGACACCATCGAGATCAAAGAAAAATGCAAGAGTTCTGACCGCTACAAAGCGATCGTGGAAGCAACCGGCGGAAGACTGGTTCCGGAATGGCTGGAGTCTGATCTTGAGAACCTGAAAGGTACGGTAAAAGAGCTTCCCACCAGAGAGATGATCGACGTACCGGTCAACGAGATGCTGATCGTCGAGCTTTATTCCAAATAATTGAATAGTTTCGTCACCCATCATAGAACAGGAGGGGCTTTTAGTGGTAGTATTTAACAAACCCAAGATTGAAATTGCAGAGATTTCAGAAGATAAGAGATACGGCAGATTCATTGTAGAGCCATTGGAAAGAGGATACGGTACGACCCTCGGAAACTCTCTGAGAAGAATCATGCTTTCTTCTCTGCCGGGTTCTGCAGTCAGCCAGGTGAAGATCGACGGCGTTCTTCACGAGTTCAGCTCCATCCCGGGTGTAAAAGAAGATGTAACGGAAATTATCATGAATGTCAAGAGCCTGGCGATCCGCAACACCAGCGAATCCGATGAGGCGAAGACGGCCTATATCGATTTTGAAGGCGAAGGCGTCGTGACGGCGGCTGACATTCAGTGTGATCCGGATATTGAGATTTTAAATCCGGATGTGGTGATTGCACATCTCAACGGCGGTGCGGACAGCAAACTGTATATGGAGTTGACCATCACCAAGGGCCGCGGATATGTGAGTGCAGATAAGAATAAAGACGATGATCTGCCCATCGGCATCATCGCAGTGGATTCCATTTATACGCCTGTGGAGCGGGTTAATCTCACCGTGGAGAACAGCCGCGTAGGCCAGGTAATCGATTTTGACAAACTGACCCTGGACGTATATACCAATGGAACCCTGGCTCCGGACGAGGCTGTCAGCCTGGCGGCGAAAGTCCTGAGCGAGCATCTGAGCCTGTTCATCGACCTGTCTGAGAACGCCAAATCCACAGAGATTATGGTGGAGACGGAGACCGATGACAAGGAGAAGGTTCTCGAGATGAGCATTGACGAGCTGGAGCTTTCCGTTCGTTCCTACAACTGCCTGAAGAGAGCCGGAATCAACACGGTGGAAGAGCTGTGCAACCGGACGCCGGAGGATATGATGAAGGTCCGCAACCTGGGCCGCAAATCCCTGGAAGAAGTCCTTGCAAAGCTGAAAGAGCTCGGCCTGGAACTGAACCAGAGCGAAGAGTAAACTCTTTGAATGAAGTGAAAAAGTTGATGCCAGACCCCGGGCCAGTAAGACCGAAGAAGCATGACCCGCGGGCGCAACGAATGGAGGAAATAAAATGGCAAAGTATAGAAAACTCAGCAGAACCTCTTCCCAGAGAAAAGCATTACTGAGAAGCCAGGTGACCGCACTTCTGGCTAACGGCAAGATCGTTACCACGGAAGCAAAGGCAAAGGAAGTCCGCAAGATCGCAGAGGGCCTGATCGCTCTGGGCGTGAAAGAGAAAGACAACTTTGAACTTGTGAAAGTGACCGCTAAGGTTGCCCGTAAGGACAAAGACGGCAAGAGAGTCAAAGAAGTGGTAGACGGCAAGAAAGTGACCGTATACGACGAGGTGGAGAAAGAGATCAGAAAAGATCTTCCGTCCAGACTGCATGCCAGAAGAGAGATGATGAAGGTTCTCTATCCGGTGAAAACTCCGGTAGAAGGCAAGAAAAAGAAAACTCAGGAAGTGGATATGGTCGCTAAGATCTTCGACGAGATTGCTCCCAAATATGAGAACAGAAATGGTGGCTACACCAGAATCGTAAAGATCGGCCAGAGAAAAGGCGACGCAGCGATGGAAGTGCTGCTGGAGCTGGTATAATTCTATAATTCACAGACGATGATGAAAAGCTGTTGCAGGGTATGATGCCCCGCAGCGGCTTTTTTTGTATCTCCACACCGATGGAAAAAAACATTGCTTTTCCATAGACGATCATATAAAATGAAACAAACGGATGGCGTAAAACCCGTTAACTGACAACATTCTGAGGAGGAAGAACGATGTTTCGATGGAAGATGAAAGAGGTACTGCTCACCCAGGACGCGGCCCTGTACGGCCTTGCGCAGAATGCGCTGCGCGACGGGGGAATCCGGTATGAGACCAATGTTGTGAATTCGGGGAGCCAGAACCGCCGGACCGGAGGCCTGGGAAGACTGGGCGAAAACGTCAATCTGGAGATTCTCTATTATATCTATGTAAACCCCAAAGATGAAGAAGAGGCGGAACACCTGATCACGCAGTGCAGGGACAGGCTGGGCAGATAAAGAGGACAAGATGAGCGTGTTGGAAGCAATCGACGTTTCAAAAATATTTTCCAACGGGGACAGGGAACTAAGGGCCTTGGACCATGTCTCTTTGGCAGTGGAAGAAGGAGATCTGGCGGCGGTGATGGGCGCGTCGGGGAGCGGCAAATCTACGCTGCTGTATATCCTCGGAGGTCTGGAATATCCCTCCGCCGGGCGGGTGATCGTGAATGGAGTAGACATCACTGAGCTGTCAGAGGAAGACCGGACCATGTTCCGGCTGTACAATATCGGTTTCGTGTTCCAGGATTACAATCTGGTTCCGGTGATCAATGTATTGGAAAATATCGCCCTCCCTGCCAGACTGGCGGGGCGGCGCGTGGATTTGAATGAGATAGAGTCGCTGGCGGAAAAGCTGGGGATCATGGATAAGCTGTATGCGATGCCGGGCTCGCTGTCAGGGGGACAGCAGCAGAGAACCGCAGTTGCGAGAGCGCTTTATACCAGACCGAAGATTCTTCTGGCAGACGAGCCTACGGGAAACCTGGATTCCCAAACCGGGATGGAGACGATCTGCCTGATGAAAGACCTGTGCCGGGCGTATGGACAGACCATGATCGTGGTGACTCATGACGAAAGGGTCGCCGGGATGACAGGCCGGGTGATCTCTATAGCGGACGGAAGGATCGTGGAGCAGGATGGAAAGAGCGTATCGTGTGGATGACTCCGCAGGAAAAGTCCTCCTTGACGGATGGAGGAAAGCAGACAGGAGAAGAAACAGGCTTCTCTTTTGGGCTGTGGCCCTGGCGACTGTCGTCGGGTTTTGCGCGCTGAGCATGGTCTACGGAAGAATACAGGCGGAGACGTTAAAAAATGTGCGGGCGGACGGTATGAACGTATCGGCGTGGGTGGAAAACGGTACGGAGGATACGCTGGCGCAGGCAGAGAATCTGCCCTGTGTAAAAAATACCGGGTTGAAAAAACAGGCGGGGAAGCTGTACCGGGACGGACTGGTCTACAGCGACTGCGTCATATTGGATGAATATGCATACGAGCATATGCTGCTCCCGGCGGTGACGGACGTTCACGGAGATTATCCGCAGGAGACGGATGAGATTATGCTCTCCACGCGGACATTGGAGTATCTGGGTGTCCGGGAACCCAAGGCGGGCATGAAGATCGTTCTGGAATTTTACTGGGACGATCTTTTCTGCATGTCTCTTACCGGAGCGCAGGAGTTTACCCTTTCGGGCTATTTCCGGGACTGGACGAACGAGCAGACGCAGCGCTCGACCGCTTATCTTTCCGCAAAGAGGCTCAGCGAAGCGGGGCTTTCCTGGTTTCCCTGCAGGGTGTTGCTGGAGACAGGGCTGGAACATCTGGGCGGAGCGGGAGCAGAGCAGTTTCTTTGCCGAAATATGATGCTGGAGGATGGGCAGCAGGCAGTCGCGCTGGATGCGGCGTCTTACCGTGCGGTCCGGGAGACAGCGGGGGGATACCGGATGGCAGCGGCATGCTGTCTTCTGGCAGGGCTGGCGCTGTTCTTATCCGTCTACAACATCATCTATATTTCCATGGACAGAGAGCTGCGGCAATACGGGCTTCTGGAGACTCTGGGCATGACCGGAAGAGAGATCAGAAAATTGGTGCAAAGGCAGATGGCGAGGATCTGGCTCACCGGAAGCGCGGCGGGAGGGGCGTCCGCGGCGTTGGTCACAGCGCTGTTGTACCCTGTTCTCCTGAACCATTTGTTTGTGCCGCTGGAAGGAGTGAAGGTCAGAAGCTTCTATACGCCTTTCCTGGCGGCGGTGTGTCTGGGGACGGGCATATGCCTGACCGTGGCAACCGCCTGTTCTTTCCGGCGTCTGCGGATGTTAAGCCCGCTGCAGGCCCTGCGCTATGAAAGCCTGGACGTCCCAGGAGGGAAAAGTACGGGGACAGAAAGGCGGACAGGGCGGACCGGCGGGCGTTTCCCGGTCTGGCAGCTCGCCTGGGGGAATGTAACCCGTTCCCGGGGAAAATTTATTATGACAGTTCTTTCCCTGGCTCTGGGATGTGAGATGGCGATGGTCTCCGCTGTGGTGACAGGAGGGATGGACCTTATGAACCGGCTGGAACAAAATCCGGATTTTCAAATATCTGTGACCAGGGAAGCGTGCATTACACTTATGGAACATTCCCCGGACACCTGGAAATGGACCTATTTTGACGACGCGATGGCAGGGAATGCGGCAGATATAGCGGGAGTCGGAAAAGAGGCTGTATCTAAAATAGAAGGATTTATTCCGATTGTGGATGCGGAAGGACAGAAAAGCATCCGTATCTTAAGCGACCAGGATGATCCTCTTATTATCATCCAGATGGTTCGGAATGAGGATGCGTGGAAGCTGGATCAGTATGTCAGGAAAACAGGCATGGCAGTGGATATGGAGACATTTCTGGAAAAACAGGGCACGTTGATTCTGCACAGGCACCGGATGCCGGAATATTCCATGGAAGCGGCAAAGCGGCGCATGGGAGAGGACATCGGGGTTTACGATCTGGTGCCGGTGGGAACGGACATGTCCGCATTTACCCCGGTGCATTTGAAAAACTGCGGTTATCTGGACGTGGACGCAGAGGATTTCCCGGGTATGGATCTGGCATGGGATGGGGAGCAGGTGGTCTGCCTGGCAGTATCGGAAGATACGTTCCGGACGCTGGCAGAGGATCTTACCAGACAGATCTTCCAGATAAGCTTTGATGTGGAGAAAGCGTCGGAGGATCAGATAAAAAACAGCCTGAAACAATGGGTGCGCGCAGAAAATCTCCGTTTTCAGGCGGGCGGCTATCCGGAAGGCTTAAACCTTCTGGCCATCCAGTGCAATTCCGATGTGGTCGCCGGGGAGCGGAACCATGTGATGAGCATGAGGATCTCGATGTGGACTGCCAGCGGGGCGTTTTTGCTTCTGGGAGTGATGAATTATTTCCACACCAGGCTGGCGGACCTGACGGGGAGAAAAAGGGAGCTGGCGATCCTGGAAAGCATCGGCATGACGAGAAAAAGATTGCGGCGCATGCTGATGCTGGAAGGCGCGGTTTACTGTGCAGCGGTTTTGGGAGTCCTGCTGACAGCAGGAAGCATATTGCTTTTCCTGGCAGGAATGTATATGGAGATGAAGGTTGATTACTTTGTATTCCATTATCCTCTGGGCATCCTGGCGGGGATGGGGCTTCTCTCTGCCCTGATCTGCATGCTGATCCCATGCGCGCTGTACCGCGGCAGTATCCGCACAGGCGCGGTGGAGCGGCTGATAATGAGCAGGTGGTAAAAGGCGGGAGCCATTGCCCCTTGCTCATTCCTATTGAATAGACAGAAACGGATATGATATAATGTGCAGGAAAGCATGAGCAGTGCGGAAGCGGCGTTGAGCGTTGCACTGTGTATATGGCAAAACGAGCGAAGAGCGAAGCTGGGAAAGGCGGGAAAAGAGATGGAGATTCTTTGGAGCGATAAAAAGAGGTGGCTGTTCTTCGGACTCCCCTGGACTTTTACGAAATATACCTGTACGCCGGAAAAATTTATTGTGCAGTCCGGGCTTCTGCGCCAGCGGGAGGATGAGATCCGGCTTTACAGGATCATGGATCTGACCCTGGAGCGAACCTTTTTACAGCGGATGTTTGGGTTGGGGACGATCAGCTGTGATACGGTGGACAAATCTTCTCCCAGGCTGGTGATCCACAACGTTAAGGATTCCCGCCGCGTAAAAGACCTGATTTCAAACGCGGTGGAAGAGGAGCGGGTAAGGAAGAGGGTCTCCTCCCGCGAATTTATGGCGTCTGAGGATGCAGATGATATGGAGGAAGATTTGTGATGAATGAAAAAATGTATGAATATGGAAGCAAGAGTTCTGTCATCCGGGAACTGTTCGCCTACGGCCTGGAACGGAAAAAGATCGTGGGTGAGGACAAAGTCTACGATTTCAGCCTGGGGAACCCGAGCATTCCGGCACCGGAGGAGGTAAAGCAGGCGGTTCTGGAGCTTCTGGAGGAGCCCGCGGAGGTTCTTCATGGGTATTCCCCAGCGTCCGGCGACCCGGCGGTAAAGCAGGCTCTGGCGGATGCGGTCAACCGGCGCTATGGGACGCATTTCACCGGAGATAATTTCTATATGACGGTGGGGGCGGCGGCATCCCTGAATATTACGATCCAGGCGATCACAAATCCCGGGGACGAATTTGTCGTGTTCGCGCCTTTTTTCCCGGAATACCGGGTATGGGTGGAGAATGCGGGAGCAGAGCTTCGGGTGTGTCCGCCCAACCTGAAGGATTTCCAGATGGATTTTGACGAATTGGAGAGCATGCTCGGACCGAAGACGAAGGGAATCATCATCAATTCGCCCAATAATCCCAGCGGGGCAGTCTACTCCGAAGAGACGATCCAAAGGCTCGCCGCGCTTCTGGAAGCAAAACAACAGGAATACGGGACGCAGATCTATCTGATCACGGACGAGCCGTACCGGGAGATCGTCTACGATGGGCTGAAAGTGCCGTATGTGACGAAATACTATGCCAACACCATAGTGTGCTACTCTTACAGCAAATCCCTGTCCCTGCCGGGAGAGCGGATCGGCTATATCATCGTGCCGGACGAGGTGAATGAATCCGGCAAGGTGATGGCGGCGGTGAACGGCGCGGGAAGGGCGCTGGGCTACGTCTGCGCGCCGGTCCTGTTCCAGAGAGTAGTGGCAAAGTGTACGGAAGTGACCGGAGACATCTCCGCGTATGAGAGAAACAGAGACTTGCTCTACGGCGGGCTGACAAAGCTGGGATACGAGTGCGTACAGCCCCAGGGGGCGTTCTATCTGTTCGTGAAATCACCGGAACCGGACGCCAACGCCTTTTCAGAGAAAGCCAAAAAGCACGATGTGCTGATCGTACCAGGCGACAGCTTCGGGTGCCCCGGCTATGTGCGGATTTCATACTGTGTGGCGGAAAAAACGATTGTGGACGCCATGCCCGCCTTTGCCCGGATCATGGAGGAGTACCGGAAGGCATAGAAAAGTACTTAACACTTGACTTTGGGGAAAAGGGTGCATATACTGTAGTATGCGCCCAATGACACGGAGGAAAATCGCAGAAATGCCATTGAACGGGAATGGAAACCGCTGTGTTTATTGGAAATGGGCATTGACCACATGAGTGGTAAAGAAGCGATTGAGTTTGTCAAAAAGAAACACAAAATGAACAACTAAAGATGCAGTAGATAAAATCAACCCGCCGGGGTTTCATTTTATTGTGTAATAGGCCTGTGGTACACAACACAGGTCTCTTTTTGTTTTTAAGGAGGTTGATTACCATGTATGAAGGCAAATCGCATACTTTGTTTGCAAAGTATGCAATCCCACAAATGATTGGTCTGGTATTCAATTCTGTCTACATGATCGTGGATGGAGTTTTTATTGGAAATGTGCTGGGCCGCGACTCAATGGCTGCAGCGGCAGTGGCTGTTCCATTGATTGAAATTTTAATCGCTGTTTCTATGGCGGTTGCGTCAGGGGCAGGCATTATTATTTCCGGACAACTCGCCCGAGACGAAAAAGAAAAAGCGCTGCAGGTGTTTGATACAGCCCTTATATGTGCAGGCATTATCAGCGTTTTTATTGCCGTATTTGGCAATTTATTTATCCATCCCTTAGCGGAGCTTTTGGGGTCAACACCACAGATACACGGTGAGGCCACAGAATACATCCGATATATTGTGTCGTTTTCCCCGTTCCTTATATTTAGTTTTTTGTTAAGTGGACTTGTAAGAAATGATGGCAGCCCTAAATTAGCAATGTTCGCTTTGGCTTTTGGCTCGGTTTCTAATATTGTATTGGACTATGTGTTTATGTGCCCCTTGCATATGGGGATTGGCGGCGCGGCTCTGGCAACGGCTGTCGGCCCGGTATTTAGTGTTTTGATTATGCTCCCCCATTTTTTATGGAAGAAGGGAAATTTATATTTTGCCGTACCAAAGCTCCGACTCTCAACTGTACGGAATATTTTTACTCTTGGTTTTCCATCGTTTATCATGGAATTTACCATTGGAATTATTACATTTGTGTATAACATCGCCATTGTAAAACACGGATATGGGGAAATTGGATTGGCGGCTTATTTGTTGATTGGCTATCTGATGCTTATTATCCTTACACTATTTCTTGGAATGGCTGAGGGACTGCAGCCTGTTTTCAGCTATTTCACTGGTTCAGGTGAGATGGCTCGTTGTAATGATATGCGCCGATTTGCGACAAAAGTGTTTTTGACCGTGGGAATTGTGTGCTACCTTTTCATCGTCCTGTTCTCCAGGTATTTCTTTTCAATCTTTAATCCGGGAGATACAGAATTGATTGCCTTTACCGTAGATAAAAGTATGTGGTATTTCTGCGCTTTTTTCCTCGCTGGATATAATATCCTGATGATTTCGTACTGGCAGTCAACGAGTTGCACAGCAAAAGCCCTGACTATTTCCCTGAGCCGGAGTGTGATTTGCCTGCCGCTTTTTGTATTAATTTTGCCACATATTTTTGGCGGGAACATTATTTGGGTTTGCCATTCCCTTAGTGAGGCTGTGACAGCCTGTGCCGCTTTTATTTTGCTGGTAAAAAACAGGAAATTGTAAAAGAAATTGCAAAACGGACAAATATGACAGAAGAATATGTGAGAAGTGTAGAGGAACAACAGCCGATCCCACTTCTTCCAATTACAATAGGGCGGACATTTACGCTCCCAGCTGGTGCAATTACAGATCAGGCACAAACGGTATATATAGAACAAAGCAAAGTTATTCGGGAGATGGCGCAGAAATCCGATTGTGTGATTGTTGGTCGTTGTGCTGATTATGTACTTCGAGAATTGTCGCCGTTTCGCCTGTTTATTTATGCAGACATGACATCCAAAATGGAGAGGTGTCGTAAAAAAGGACAGGAAAAAGATATGCTCAGCGATCAGGAGCTACAAAGAAAAATTCGATCTGTAGACAAAGTTCGTTCTAAGTATTATCAGTTTTATTCTGATCAAGTATGGGGAGATAAAAAGAACTATGATTTGTGTATTAACACTTCTTATATTATTTATAAAAAGGATATAAAATTAAAAAATACGTATAGATACAGTATCTATCAGCAAAACAGCAAAAGAAAAATAAAGAAATTTACAACGAAATTACGACAAACGAAAGAGCCTAATGTAACGACTTATACAAGGAAATACGGACTTATAGAAGAATGACACTTGAAAAGAGTGTCTTTTTCTATGTTGTGTAACAACAAACGATTTTATTTCTGCTTGATTGCTCTAAACTTATCGGCTTATGATTTGTCAAGGGCTTGTTGCGCAGGCAATGCTAATAGCACCCCTTACAAATTATAGACAGATAAGTAGCTTTTCAAAAGCAGAAAAATAGTAATCTTAAGATTTTGAAGCGTTGTTGCAAGAATTAGAAAATGATATAATGTAGATATAAAAAGACGTACAAATTGGAAAGTGTGGAGGTGATACTTATGTTTGGTTTTAAGAAGAAAGAAAAGAAGACTCTTATGATTAAGGCAAGTGATGTAATGAATATTATTAAGTCTGATTATGATAATGATATGGCTTTTACCCTTATTGAATTTATATATAATGGTAAGCAATATACAATGGGTTCTTGCGTTTTGCCTGCTAATGCTGATGAATGTAAGGAAAATATATCCTTTGTATTTCAAGAAAAGGTATTTAAAAATTTTGAAGAATTTCAATCTAGTATCAATATAGAGGGTAAAAATATTTTTCAATTAGAACAGCCCATTGAAATCATTAGGGCAGGAATTATTGATGGTGTGGCTCTTCTGAAAACACCTTGGGGCGATAATCGGTTGGCTGACAAAGCTGTTAATAAATAGCTTACCTTTTTGAAAGGAGGTTGAGCTTATTATGGCTCTATTGATGTTTAGAACTTTTGGAATGATTATTTTGTTCTTCATTGTTTTAACTATGTATCTTTTGCACAGAAAGAAAAAGGAAAATTTTATTAAATACAAAGCTACCAATGAAGAAGAAAAAAGGAAATATCAAAAATGGGAAAAGCGAATCAATGTTATGGCTGCGATAGGGTTAATAATTGTGGCGATTTTTATAACGATTCCATGCTGTTTAGACATTCCCTATCTGTTGTCGGATAATTTGATAGAAGTTACAGGAGAAGTCATTCAAGGTAGTACAGCAGGTGCAAATTCAAATAGTGATAGAAGAATTCATATTAGAGAAAACATTACAGGTAAGGAACATTCATTGATATATTGGGGAACAGGTAGCGATATAGGAGAAAAAATAACTGTACGGTATTTGCCTTATACAGAATACGGATATATAGTCGAGTGATATAGAAAATTCCAGTTTATATGACAAGCGATAAATTAAAGTTGAATGAGAACAAGGTTTAATTATAAGAGTGTATCAAATGTGGATTTTAGGGAGTATTTTTATAATTACATCGCTATTAGTTCTATATCTAAAATATAGGGTTGTTTTTACTGGCGAAAAATGCAAAGGGAAAATAATCGACATTGTAGAGCAAAATGCTGGTTATGCAGTAGGCGGTGTTAATGTCAAAAAGCATGCTTATATAGTGAAGATTAAAAATAAAAAGTATTATAGTGCGCATGGTTGTTTCTTTTTATCATTGGGAAAGAGGAAGATTTGGAAAAGAGATTTCTGTGTTTAAGAATGAAAAAAAGCAGTTGATGCGATCGAAAAATTCTTGCCATTTGAATTGTGAGGTTCGAAGCTTAACAGAAAGATTTTTCAAGACTGAACAAACCTGTATCACTGCCGCATGACAACAAAAGAAATAAGCCGCCGTTTCTTTGTATCTACACAAACGAATGGCGGCTTGCAAGGACACGGCCCCCCTGGAGGTATTGCCGTGTCCTTTGTCTTTGGAAACCGCACAAGGTATTTTCCCATTATTTATTTTCTTCTTTCGGGTTGACAAATGTTCCGGCATGTACTAACATGAAATCATTCGATGATTCAGCCGTTCGGCTGATGAATTCCCAAACTACTATGAAATCTGGCATATGACACAGGCGATAAGGGGATTTTATACCCATTTTCACAATCCGTCTATGTTGTCTGGCAGTGTATATGGATGTCCCTGCATGGAAAGCGAGAGCTTTCCTGCGTCCGTGCAGGCATCAGGAAGGGGGTGGCCCATGAAAGGACAGCCCTGAAAAGCTGTCTTAAGGACGTTTTGTACAAAGATGGAAGGAGAAGGCTATGAAAAAGAGATTTTTATGGAGGCGCGTATGGGCGCTGGTCTTAAGCGCGGCGATTCTGGCGGGCAGCATCCCCGCCATGTACGCCTCCGCAGAAACTGAGACGGAAGTGCAGACAGAGTCTGCCGCCGCAGATATGGAAGAAGAAGGGGAGCCGCAGGCGGCTGAGTCTTCAGAACCGCCAGAGGGCCTGTTGACAGAGGAATCGGAGCCGTCCGGGCCATCCCAGGCGGAGGAGCCGGTACAGCCGGGGACTCAGCAGACCACGGAACAAGGGAAGTCAGATGCTCCGCAGACAGAGGAGCAGGATCAGTCTGAAACCTCGCAGACAGAAGAAGAGGAGCAGCCTGAAACCTCGCAGACAGAAGAGCAGGAGCAGCCTGAAACCTCGCAGACAGAAGAGCAGGGTCAGCCTGAAGTCTCGCAGGAAGAAGAAGAGGAGCAGCCTGAAACCTCGCAGACAGAGGAAGAGGAGCAGCCTGAAGTCCCGCAGACAGAGGAACAGGAACAGTCCGGGAAACTGGAGCAGTCCGGCGCGGTGGAAGTGGTCGGAGAGGAACCGGAGACAGAAGACGGATTTCTGGTCCTTGATGGAGATGGGAATCCTCTGCGGGCAGAGCTGGGAGAAGTAGAAGACTGGGACACCCTGGAGGAGCAGGTGGATTTTTCCAGAGTCTCCGGAACTTTGGTCTGGGTCAGAGAGGTGACAGTGGAGACAGAAGGCCCGGTTACCGTCCAGATCTCCCTTCCGGATGTAAATTTGGAGGGGAAATCTGTAAAGGCTGTACATTTTCCAAAGGGAGCTTCCCCGGAATACCTGGAGGCTGAGATTCTGGATGGGGATACGGTATCCTTCAGCCTGGATTCTTTCTCCCCGGTGGCAGTGTATGCAGCAGAAGATCTGTATCACTACAGCCGGGAGGAGCTGTCCACCATCCTGACCTGGAAGGAAAGATATATGCCGGGCGGATTCGAGGATTTATTACAGTACGGCGAAGACTGGTGGGACAGCTTATATGATTATGAACGCAATCTTGCCGAATTTTTAAAAGGACAGATTGTGGAACTGTCAGATACGGTCTATGACGGTCAGGAACTGGAAGAGTGCATCCGGATCCTGGAAGCGGGTACGGCGTCAGAGACATTCTTTGAAGGAACTTTTTTTCAGAAACTTACTCTGGAAGACCTCTATGTATTGCAGGAAAACGGATATACGCTGGAAGATGTATTTGCGTTTCTGACGGCAGCCTGCGGACAGGAAGGCGCGTCCGAACTGTATGAGGCTTATTTACAGTTGGAGGACGCGCAGGGAGGGAGCGAGAACCCGCTGGGAAAGCTGGCCCGGATAGTGGAGAAAATCATGCCTGCCAATCCGCTTCTGCGTACCCCGGCAAACGGGGACCTGGTGGCAAGCCTGTCCGTGTCCAGCACAGGTTATTCGGGCACGTCCCATGGGACGATCTACAAGCTGACAATCGGGGGAGAGCCGGCTCTCTGCCTTTCCAGGGGAAGAAGCGCCAGAAACGGTTATCTGTACAACGCCAATCCGGGAGAATTTGAACAGAGAAGCGGCGGAGAAGGTTACCTGATTGGCCGGGCCGGGTATTCCGGGGATTATTATGTGTGCGTCCAGATTGCGCTCTGGATGTTTCAGGAGTCAGAATCCTACAGCCGTGTGGAAGTGGAAGAGCGTGCCTACGGGATGCTGAATGAGTCGGAAGCGGTGATCGGGCCCATGGTGGCCACAATCTGGAACAATTACTACGGCGCCACACAGAACAGCCGGGATTACTACGTATATCATTCTGATAATGCCAACGCCCAGGATGGAGGCACGACCGGGACGCCGGAGACGTATGTCTATGAAGGCGGAGAAGGTCCCGGACCTGGCGGGGACACCGGGGACGGAGAATATGAGACGGCGTCTGTATCTGCTTCCGCAAGGGACAGCGTGGATGTGGAAGCCAGCATAACGGTAACAAAATATGACCAGATTACCGGCGAAACCCTGGAAGGGGCGTCCATAGAAATCAATGGGAAAGATTATACGACGGATGACTCCGGAGAAGCGGAGCATACGGAAAAGGACTCTCATACGGCCAGCGCGTCGGGCGGGAGCTATACTTATGTGACCGATTGGGGATCTCTGACACCGGAACAGCAGGCGGATGCGGACAGCCAGGGATATTATCACAGCTACGAGGCTGCTTATGCCGCGTCTCTGGAAGAAGCCGAACAGGAAGTGGAAGAAGAACTGGAGGCATGGACGGACAGCTGGAGGGCGGATTTTTACGCGGAGGAGACAGCGCCGCCTTACGGATACTGCAATCATGAGGAAAATACATATGAAACGACGGTCAGGGACGGAGGGCATAAATATCATGACTTTCAGAATAAGCCCTGGGAAGCCTGGGTGAAGGTGACGAAACACGATTCAGTGACCGGGCAGACAGACTTTTCCCTTTCAGACGCGGACTTCGACGTCTATGAATATGACAGGGATACGGGAACCTATGTGCCTTATCGGTATACGGACCGGCAGTGTATGCTGGATAACGGAGACGGAACTTACCAGGTGGGGCCGCTCTATTATAATCCACGGAATCAGGGAAAGTTCATGATTCTGGAGACGAGGTCGCCCCACGGATACACGATTGACCAGAAGACGAACTGTTTTTATTTTGAAATTACAGGGGAAAAGCAGATTACCTGTGAGCAGGAAAACCAGTACAATTCTGCGGGAACATTTCCGGCAACTCCGGATCAGATGCACGATTTTCAGGCATATAACGAGCCCTGGAAGATCCGGGTGGAGGCATGGAAGATCGATGAAGATACCGGCAGTCTGCTGTCAGGAGTTAAATTTGATATCTTAAGGTTCAACCGTGACAGCAACGATTATGAGGTGAAGACTTCCTATGCGCCTGTGACAGTAAAGGTTGCGGAACAGCAGGATCATACATACTTGAGCGACTGGATCTACTGGAATTACCAGAACCAGGGCAAACTGTATCTGGTGGAAACGGAAGCCAGGAAAGGATACTTCGGAGACTGGAAAGACCGCCTGACAGAGTTGATTACCGGCCATCCGGCAGGCTGGCGGGATGATGATGCCGACGGAAAAAACGCATATTATTTTGAAATTACGGGATCACGTACCGAGGAAGGCGTGGTGGACGGGTACAACAGTCAGACGACGCAGAGGGCGTCCGCAGACAGCCAGGGAACGATTGCCAATGAGCGGACGAAGGGCCGTGTGCGCGTGGTAAAATATGACACAGAATCAGAAAGTCCTGTTATGCAGGGAGATACGACTCTGGAAGGGGCGGTTTATGAACTGCGGGCCGCGGAGGATATCATCCACGCGGACGGCCGGACAGGCGTGATCTACCAGAAGGGCCAGCTGGTTATGACCGGTACGGTGGGGAAGACGCCGGCGGTGGATGCGGCAGGCTATGTGCTGAACACACAGGGACAGAGGTATGCGGTCCATGGAGGAGAGATCCAGTACCGGGATACTCCGGGAGAATTTTCTTTCTATAATATAGAACTTGGAAAATATACGCTGAAGGAGGTAAAGGCCAGCGAGGGCTATATGCTGGATGAGACGGTCTATGACCTGACCTTTACCTATGACGATGAGACCCAGAGGGTCGTTCTCCGGGATGAGAGATCGTCGGATGACCGGAATACGCTAACGGTGGACGAGCGGGATACCGGGCATGAGACGGTATATACAGGGGATTATGTGCAGAAAAAAGCATTTTCTATTGTGAAGACCTCCGACAATCAGTATCAGACGGAACTGAAGCCGGTGGAAGGCGCCGGATTCACCGTATACCTGGTATCCCAGCTTCTTGGAGTGAAAAACGGCGCTCTGGCTCCTGCAAACGGGGAATCCTGGTCCGGACTGGATATCCAGCAGTTCTATGATTATGATTTTACCCAGGACTGTCCGGCCACTGTGTATAAGAGAAGTCTGGAGACCTGGACCGAGGGAGACCGCAGATGGCTGGAACCGGTGCCGGAAGGAGCGGCAAACGAATACCGGGTGAAAGAGATGTTTACGGATAAGAACGGCGCGCTGACGTCCCCGGAACTTCCTTATGGCACGTATGTGGCGGTGGAGACGACTACTCCGGATAAGCATGTGATGGCCAAGCCGTTTTTTGTGATTGTGAACGACGACGGAGGCGTGGTGTATACAGATGAGAGTCGTTCGACGGTTCAGGAGATCTTTTCCGAACAAAAGGATATCCGGTTCGGTGACCATGCCAACAGCAGCATATATAAAGAACCTCAGGCATATGATGGGGAAGCAGTGGAAGGGCGTCTGCCCCAGGATATCCGGTACATTTCAGATAACCGGACGGAAAGCTGGCTGCGTCTGGTAAAAGCGGATACGGCGTTTCTCCCGCCTGACGGTACGGTGCTGAGACCGGAGAAACTGGCAGAAGGCACAGTTCTGAAAGAAGGTTCCAGTTACCGGATTCGGATTGTCAGTATGTCGGACAGAGAACTGGAGACGTTTATGGCGGCTGGATGGAAGAAGGACACAGATGGATACATCTGGTATTATGAACCATCCTCCCGGACGGAGTACGGGACAGCCGGGCATCCGTTTGCGCCCACTGTACAGAGAGACGGCTCCGGGAAAATTGTGGACTGCTATATGACGCTTCCGGCAAAGCTGCCCACAGGCGTATATGAAATCACCGAACTGCAGGCGCCGGAAGGGTATGTGCAGAACGGATGGGAGCAGTCGCTTAAGGACACAGGCGGGGACGGCCTGAACGCTTACGAGGTGACGGATACGCCGTCCGATCCGGTGCAGTTTATCCTGGATAATCATTCTGTCTATCCGGACGGGCAGATGGGAGAACATAAATATACATTGGTAGATTCCTATGGGAATATTACCTGTACGGTGCTTCAGGATAATCAGGAGCAGAAAGGCATCCTGGAGCTGGTGAAATACGGAGAACAGCTTTACGGCGCGTCAGACAGCGGACTACCTTTAAGCGAAAAGCTGGACGCATCTTATTTCCGCCGGATCTGGCGGGAAGATCCCTATAAGACAAAAGATTATATATTTGATTATCGAGACGCCCCCATAGAAGGAGCTGTTTTTGAAGTCTATGCCGCAGAAGACATTTACACACAGGAACTGGACAAGGACCTTCTGGGAGAATACGGCGTGGATATTTCCGATTATCTGGTATGGGAAAAAGATCAGAAAGTGGGAGAGATCACCACGGACCGTACAGGCTATGCATATCTGGCCGATCTGTACATCGGGAAATATTATGTAAAAGAGACCAGAGCAGGGGAAGGGTTCGTGCTGAATCCTGAGATACAGCCGTTTGAGATTACGCCCCAGGATCAGGAGGTCAGTTTTGTATGGACAGCCAGTATCTGGGAAAATCAAAGGCAGAAGATCCGTCTGGAAGTGGTGAAGCAGGACGTGGAGACAGGGGAAACTCTGGAGGGAGCTGTCTATGGCCTGTACAATGAGGAGGATATATACAGTCAGGTGAAGGTAAATCCGGATCCGTCCGTGCCGGACTGGAGGCATGTGGACCTGAGCTTCGATTTTGTGCCGGATGAAGAAGGCAGGCTGCTGATTCCTGCGAATACGCTGATCGCCACAGCCGTGACGGATGCGGACGGCAGGGCAGTATTTGATGAGGACCTGCCGCTGGGCGAGTATTATGTGAAGGAGCTGGAGGCTCCGGTTGGTTATACCTCTTCAGAGCAGACGGAACACATCGACGGCGTTTACCAGGGGCAGGAGACGGAGGTTCAGGACCACACAGGGCTGTTGTTCCGGAATCAGAAGACAAAGACAGTCATTACCAAATCCGACATCGTCTCCGGCCGCCATATAGGGGGCGCGTATCTGGAGGTTTGGGAGATTCTGCTGGATGACCAGGGAAATGCAAGGAAGAATGCCGACGGCAGTTTTGTGCTTGCAGAAAATCCTGCGGATGCCTGGGTGTCTGCGGCGGAAGGGGAAGAGATCCATTATTTCTATGATATGGACGGATTCTTTGTGGAGATCCCGGCTCCGGAGGATCTGCCGGAAGGGAAAGAGCTGATGATAAAAGAAGGACATCTGATCGAAGGGCTCGCGGCTGGCCATCAGTATATACTGAGGGAGACTCTGGCGCCGGAAAACTACGTGGGCTGGAAAGCTTCTTCTGACGAGACCAGGGAGCAGAACCAGATCGATAATCTCATCACGGAGGAAGTGAGATTTACCGTGGAGGACAACAATATTGCCGCTGAGTATGATCTGAAAGACCAGCGCACGGTCGGCGCATTTTCCATAACAAAGGAGGGCGAGTTTTTCACAGGAACGGAAGTAGAACTGAAGATGACAGACCGTGTGAAGAATCTGTTTCTGACGATCTTCCAGTATGTGACGGGAAGAGTGGAGCAGGCAGAATTTGAAGTATACGTGAAGGAGGATATTTTTACTCCGGACGGAAGCGGCGAGTATGCCAGATGGATTAACGCAGAGGGCGAGACCATGGTACTGAAGGCAGGAACCTGTATCGAGACGCTGCGCACGGACCATCAGGGGCTTGCTTCTGTGGAGAATCTGCCGCTGGGCACCTATTATCTGAGAGAAGTAAAAGCGGGGCAAGGCAATTTCCTCTTGAATAAGGAGGAGAAGGAAGTGGTTCTGGAATACGCAGGACAGGATATTCCCATTGTTTCCCCTGACAGCGTGCAATACAAAAATGAACGGCAGAAGATAGAGATTCAGATCCAGAAGATGGAAGCGGGGACTGACCTGCCGGTGGCGGGAGCTGTCTTTGGACTGTACGCGGCAGAGGACCTGCCGGGATATGCGGTGACGGAAGACAGAGTTGTCAGCGTATATCCGGACGCACTGGTGAAGAAAGATACGCTGCTGGAGAAAGTGGAGACTGACGAAGCCGGCGCGGCGGTATTTGAAGCCGATGTACCAGGCGGAAAATATTATGTGAAGGAGCTTCAGGCTCCGGAGGGATATCTGAAAACGGATGAGATCTGGTATCTGGATGCCTCCTATCAGGGGGAAGAGGCGGATGCAGTGCGCCGTTTCCGACAGGAGGTGTACAATGAGATATCCGATGTGACCGTATCCAAACAGGATCTGACCAATGGAGAAGAGATCACCGGCGCGTCGCTGGAGATTGTGGAAGAAAGCACTGGAACGGCAGTGGATCAGTGGATATCGGAAGGAACGCCCCACCGGATCGGAGGAATCCAGATTTCCGGGGAAACGGAGCATGTCTATGTACTCAGGGAGACACTGCCCGCTCCAGGCTATGTGACGGCGGAGGAGATCCGTTTTCTGGTGAGGGAAACGGACGGAGCCAGGGAAGTCTGGATCGATCAGGATGGCTGGGTGCTGCAGGACGGCCGCTGTATCGTTATGAAGGATGATGTGACGAAGGTGGAGATCCGAAAGACGAAAGGGGACGGCGTGAGCATGCTTGCCGGAGCTTCCCTTCAGCTGCTGGATGAAAGTGGGACGGCAGTGGCCTCCTGGACCAGTACGGAGGAAGCATATACGGCGGAACGTCTGCCAGTGGGCGTCTATACACTGCGGGAGATTTCCGCACCTTCCGGCTACCGGAAAGGAGAGGATATGAGGCTGGAAATTCTGGATACGCCTGATCTGCAGAGCTTTGTGATGATCAATGAGAGAAAGCCCGGAAGCTTTGGAGGCGGAGGAGGAAACTCAGAAACAGAGGTTCCGTCTTCTGTACCGGAAGCGGCGTCGCCCGCATTGACCGGGGATGCGGCGCTGCCCGCCCTGTGGTTCTGCCTTGCATGCGCGGCGGCCGCGGGAATCGCGTTTACAGTGAGAAAGAGAAAATAAAAAACAGATATAAAAGGGCAGAAATAAAAAAGCAGAAATAAAAAGCGCTCCAGACAGCGCCGAGGCCATGGATAATGATGTGCCTGCGGCTGTCTGGAGCGTTTTTGCGGGGGAAAACTTATTTTTTCTCCGGCTCCGGATATTCCACTCCGAAGGTTTCTGCAGTGACCTTTTTCATCACCTGCGGTACGATGGGACGGTCATGATAATCCGTATCAACTTCCGCGATGCGGTCCACCACGTCCATCCCTTCGATTACTTTGCCGAAAGCGGCGTAATCTCCGTCCAGATGGGGAGAGTTTTTGTGCATGATAAAGAACTGGCTGCCGGCGCTGTCAGGAACCATGGTTCTTGCCATGGAAAGTACGCCCGGCGTATGCTTCAGATCATTTTTAAAGCGGTTGCTCGTAAATTCTCCTTTAATACAGTAGCCGGGGCCGCCCATACCATTGCCGTCGGGACAACCGCCCTGGATCATGAAGCCTTCAATCACGCGGTGAAAGATCAGACCGTTGTAAAAGCCCTTGTTTACCAGGCTGAGAAAATTGTTGACGGTGTTGGGCGCTACGTCCGGGTAAAGCTCGGCTTTGATGACGCCTCCGTCTTCCATCTCAAATGTTACGATTGGATTCTGTGCCATTCTGAATTCTCCTTTTCTGTAAAAATAGTCTGTTTCCATTGTAGCGGATGCGCCGCGGATCGTAAAGGATAAATTCTTCCCGGCATTGACGAAAGCGGATCGGGCGCGATAAGATAGGAAAGGAAAATTCGGAGGGAAAACGTATGTGGGACGAGGAGTATGCGGATCTGGATCCGGCATTTGCCGAACGGGATCGGATAAGGAAGAAAGGGCTTCCGGTGCAGATCGCCAGGACCAGGAGGCTTGTGATCCGGGAGATTGTAGCGGAGGATGTGCCGTACCTTTTTGAGATCTTTCAGCAGCCCGGAATCAAAGACATGATGCGTCCGCCCCGGACGCTGGAAGAAGAACGGGAATTTATGCGCGCATATATTTCCCATGCGTATGCTTTTTATGATTATGGTCTGTGGTGCGTCCTGGAGAAGGAGAGCGGGAAGATCGTGGGAGAGGCAGGGCTTTTTCCTTCGGAAAGAGTGAAAGACGCGGTGGAGATGGGATACATCATCGCCCCGGACTTTCAACGGCGGGGTTACGCCGCGGAATGCGGGGAAGCGGTTCTTGCGTATGCGTTTCATACGCTGGATCTGGAAGAAATCCATCTGTTCACGGACAGGGATAATCAGGCTTCGCTGCGCACGGCGAAGCGTCTGGGCTTTCAGGTGCTGGAAGAAGGAGTCGGGGATTCCGGCCTGCTGCACCTGAGAGCTTTGCCTGCGCCGCCAACATGAGCGTACATAGCGACAGCAGGAAAGCGGCAGGGAGCGCGGGGAAGTGAGCCGGGCAGAGAACCTGAGGAAGGAGAAAATTCCTTGAAACTTTGTTATGTTAATGATAAGATAGAGCGAAGTGACGAGAAAGATACAGGTGAGCATATATGATTCGAGCGGAAAAACTCACGTTTGATTATGAAAAATTAGATGAGACAGGCCAGGCCGTGTCTATGAAGCGGGCTGTGGACGGCGTCGATCTGGAAGTGCGGTCCGGGGAGTTTGTGGCGATCCTGGGACACAATGGTTCCGGGAAGTCCACGCTGGCAAAACATATCAATGCGATTCTCCTGCCCACCGAGGGAACGCTCTGGGTGGATGGGATGGACACCAAAGATGAGAACAGGCTGTGGGATATCCGGCAGGACGCGGGCATGGTGTTCCAGAATCCGGATAACCAGATTATCGGAACCGTTGTGGAAGAAGATGTGGGATTCGGGCCGGAAAACCTGGGCGTGCCTACGGACGAGATCTGGAGACGGGTGGAGGAAAGCCTGCAGGCAGTGGGCATGCTGAAATACCGAAAGCATTCTCCCAACCGGCTGTCAGGCGGGCAGAAGCAGCGTGTGGCCATTGCGGGAGTCATGGCCATGCATCCCCGCTGCATCGTGCTGGATGAGCCCACGGCCATGCTGGACCCCCATGGACGCAGGAGCGTGATCCGCACCGTACAGAAGCTGAACAAAGAGGAGCAGATTACGGTGATCCTGATCACCCATTATATGGAAGAAGTGATCGAGGCAGACAGGGTCTTTGTCATGGACGACGGGAAAGTTGTGATGCAGGGAACGCCGAAAGAGATTTTCTCTCAGGTGGACAGGCTGAAGGAGCTGCGCCTGGACGTACCGCAGGCCACACTGGTTGCGTACGAGCTGCAGAAAAGAGGATTTCCTCTTCCGGACGGGATACTGAGCAATGAAGAGTTGGTGGAAGAACTATGTCGATTAAAGTCAAAAATGTGAATTATACGTATTCGGAAGGCACGGCTTACGAGATTCACGCATTGAAAGACGTCAATCTTGAGATTCTGGACGGCCAGTTTGTGGGCTTGATCGGGCATACAGGTTCCGGGAAGTCTACGCTGATCCAGCATCTGAACGGCCTGATCCGTGCCACGGAAGGAAAAATATATTTTAACGGCAGGGATATATATGGCGAAAAATATCCGCTGAAGGAGCTGCGCAGCAAAGTAGGGCTGGTTTTCCAGTATCCTGAATACCAGCTTTTTGAGACCGACGTTCTCAAAGACGTATGCTTCGGCCCCAAAAATCTGGGATATTCCCAGGAAGAGGCGGAAAAGAAGGCAAAAGAGGCCCTGCGTATGGTGGGAATGGGAGAGGAATACGACCAGTCTTCGCCCTTTGAACTCTCCGGAGGTCAGAAGCGCCGTGTGGCTATCGCCGGCGTCCTGGCCATGGAGCCGGAAGTGCTGATCCTGGATGAGCCCACCGCGGGACTGGATCCCAGGGGAAGGGACGAGATCCTGGATCAGATCAGTTATCTGAAGCGGGAAAGAGGCATTACCGTGATTCTGGTTTCCCACAGTATGGAAGATGTGGCCAGGTATGTGGACCGGCTCATTGTCATGAACCAGGGACAGGTAAGATTCGACGGCACGCCCAGGGAGGTATTCCGCCATTACCAGGAGCTGAGGGAGATCGGATTGGACGCGCCGCAGGTCACGTACCTGATGAAAAGCCTGAAAGAAAAAGGCGCGCACGTGGATGTGGACGCGACCACCGTGGAGGAGGCCGCGGACGCGATTGCGGCGTGGCTGAAAGAACGGGAGTAATTTATGATTCGAGATATTACATTGGGACAATATTACCCGGCCAAATCGATTCTGCATGAACTGGACCCCAGGGTGAAGCTGGCGGCGACCATGATATTTGTCATATCGCTTTTTGTAGCCAGAAGCCCGGTGGGATATGGGCTGGCCACCATATTTCTGGTTCTCGTGATCCGCATGTCGAAGGTTCCGTTCCGCTTTATGACCAAAGGACTGAAATCCATCATCATGCTGTTAATGATCACGGTTGCTTTTAATCTGTTTCTGGTGGACGGCAATACGCTGTGGCGTCTGGGGTTCCTACGTATCACAGATAAAGGAGTCCAGACGGCGGTGATGGTGGGGATCCGGCTGATTTACCTGATCCTGGGATCTTCGGTGATGACGCTGACTACCACGCCCAATGATCTGACGGACGGTTTGGAGAAAGCGATGGAGCCGCTGAAAAAGTTCTATATCCCGCTGGGCCCGCTGAAGAAGTTCCGTATCCCGGTACATGATATGGCGATGATCATGTCCATTGCACTGCGCTTTATCCCGATCCTGCTGGAAGAAACCGACAAGATTATGAAAGCGCAGATGGCCAGGGGAGCGGATTTTGAATCGGGGAACCTGATCCAGAAGGCGAAAGCCATGGTGCCGCTGCTGGCGCCGCTTTTCCTGTCGGCATTCCGCCGGGCAATGGACCTGGCGCTTGCCATGGAAGCCCGTTGTTACCGGGGAGGAGAAGGACGTACAAAGATGAAGCCGCTGAAATATGAGAGCAGGGACCGGACCGCCTATGGGGTGATCCTGGGGTATTTCCTGATTGTGACCGCTATAGAGCGGGGTGTCCAGATCTATGGCTGGATCGTCGCGCTGCCGGGACGGTGGATGGCGGTTTATCAGTGGATTCTGTCATTCTTATAGGAAAGGATAGATCATGAAACGTGTGAAGCTGGTGGTGGCCTATGACGGAACCAACTATAAAGGATGGCAGGTGCAGAAGAACGGAATGACAGTCGCGGAGCGTCTGAACCGGGCTCTGAAGGATCTGACAGGGGAGGAAATCCAGGTGCATGGCGCCAGCCGCACGGACGCGGGCGTCCACGCCATGGGAAACGTGGCGGTTTTTGACACGGAGGCCCGGATGGCGGCTGATAAATTTGTGTTCGCGTTGAACCAGCGTCTCCCGGAGGACATCTGTGTGCAGGACTCCTGCGAAGTGCCGATGGACTTCCATCCCCGCTTCCAAAAGACGGTAAAAACCTATGAGTACCGCATCCTGAACCGCAAATTCCCCCTTCCGGCCTATCGGCTGAATACGTATTTTTACTATTATCCGCTGGATGTGGAAAAGATGCGGAAGGCGGCGGCATACCTGGTGGGGGAACACGACTTTTCCAGCTTCTGTGCCGCGGGAGCGCAGGTGAAGACCACCGTCCGCACCGTATACAGCCTGGAGGTTCTCCAGGATGGAGCGCTGATTACCATCCGTATAACCGGGAACGGGTTCCTGTACAATATGGTGCGGATCATTGCCGGAACGCTGATCCGGGTGGGAAGCGGACAATGGGAGCCTGAGCAGATCCCGCGGATCCTGGAGGCCAGAAACCGTGCGGAGGCAGGCCCCACAGCTCCGGCCAAAGGACTGACCCTGATGGAGATCCGCTATCCGGAGACAGAAGGAAATCAGGCGGAAACCAGGGAAAACAATGCGTGAAATCCCGCAAAATACGGGCAAAATCCTGCGTAAAAATGGAAAAATTGTGTTGACACGCACAAAACCGTATAATATAATAGATAACTGTGACAACGTGAGAAAATGTTTGATCCAATGCCCCGGTAGAACATTTTTGCGTATAAATGATTAAGATTTTACTGAATTTTAACAGGAGGTACACCAATGAACAGTTTCATGGCTAATCCAGCAAAAGTGGAAAGAAAATGGTATGTTGTTGACGCTACCGGACTTACACTGGGCCGTTTGGCTTCTGAAGTAGCAAAGGTACTGAGAGGAAAAAATAAACCGGTTTTCACCCCGCACATTGATACAGGCGATTACGTAATCGTAATCAATGCGGAAAAAGTAAAAGTGACCGGAAAGAAATTAGATCAGAAGATTTACTACCATCACTCCGACTATGTGGGAGGAATGAAGGAGACTACTTTAAAAGAGATGCTTGCGAAGAAACCGGAGAAGGTGATCGAGCTGGCAGTAAAAGGCATGCTTCCGAAAGGACCTCTGGGAAGAGAGATGTACACAAAGCTTCACGTATACGCCGGAGCAGAGCATCCGCATGCAGCACAGAAACCGGAAGAGCTGACGTTTTAATTAAAGTAGGATAAGGAGGTAAATACAATGGCTAAAGCAAAACTCTACGGAACCGGAAGAAGAAAAAAATCCATCGCCAGAGTATATCTGGTACCGGGAACCGGTAATATTACAGTAAATAAAAGAAGCATCGACGACTATTTCGGACTGGAGACGCTGAAGGTGATCGTTCGCCAGCCGCTGGTAGCTACGGAGAATGTGGATAAATTTGATGTACTGGTAAATGTTCACGGTGGCGGATACACCGGACAGGCAGGCGCAGTGAGACACGGCATCGCCCGTGCGCTTCTGCAGGCAGATCCGGAGTACAGACCGATCCTGAAAAAAGCAGGATACCTGACCCGTGACCCGAGAATGAAAGAGCGTAAGAAATACGGCCTCAAAGCCGCTCGTCGTGCTCCGCAGTTCTCCAAGAGATAATTTATATCAAGAGTGGTTCAAGACCCCGGGAAATCAAAGATTTCCGGGGTTTTGTCATGTACACAATAAACCAAACCAGGTGTTTATCCTACGGCATTTTTCATGGATTTTACATATTCACCCACATACCGGGGAGCATCCCTGCCGTGTTTTTCCAGCAGTTTGATAATGGCGGAACCGACAATGGCCCCGTCGGATATATCCGCCATCTTCCTGGCCTGCTCCGGCGTAGAGATGCCGAAACCGATGGCGCAGGGAATATCCGTATTTTCACGGATGACCTTTACAATACTTGCAAGATCGGTTGTAATCTCGCTTCGTGTTCCGGTTACGCCAAGGCTGGAAACAAGATAGATAAAGCCCTCCGCCTCCTTCGCGATCATGGCGATGCGGTTTTCGGAGGTGGGCGCAATCAGTGATATGAGCGCCACATCGTACTGGCTGCAAAACGACTGAAATTCCTCTTTTTCTTCAAAGGGAAGGTCGGGCAGAATCAGTCCGTCGATGCCAATTTCTCTGCATGCGGAGATAAAGCGTTCCGCGTCGTAGGAAAATACCACATTCGCATAGGTCATAAAAACCATGGGAACCGTTACATCCCTGCGCAGCTCCCGTACAAAAGCAAAAATCTTATCGGTTGTAACGCCGCCGTTTAACGCTCTCATATTTGCGCCCTGTATCACGGGGCCTTCCGCTGTGGGATCGGAAAACGGGATGCCAAGCTCGATGAGGTCCGCGCCTTTTTTGGCGGCAGCGCGGACCACAGCGGCCGTGGTTTCCAGGTCGGGGTCTCCGCAGGTAATAAAAGGAATAAATGCTTTTCCGTTTTCAAATGCTTTACTGATATTATTCATGGATATCCTCCCCTCTGTAGCGGGCAATGGCCGCGCAGTCCTTGTCGCCTCTGCCGGAAATTGTAATGACGATGATGTTATCTTTATCCATTTCGGGCGCTGTTTTCATGGCATAGGCAACGGCGTGCGCGGATTCGATGGCAGGAATGATCCCTTCCGCTTTTGCCAGATATTCAAAGGCGCCTACTGCTTCGTCATCGGTTATGGGCACATATTCCGCTCTGCCAATATCGTGGAGATACGCATGCTCAGGACCTACGCCCGGGTAGTCAAGCCCCGCGGAGATGGAATAGACAGGAGCGATCTGACCGTATGAATCCTGGCAAAAGTAGGATTTCATACCGTGGAAGATGCCGACTCTGCCGGTGGCGATGGTGGCCGCGGTTTCAAAAGTATCCACACCCCTGCCCGCTGCTTCACAGCCGATCAGACGAACGCTGTTGTCTTCAATAAAATGATAGAAACTGCCAATGGCATTGGAGCCGCCGCCCACACAGGCGATGACGGCGTCGGGAAGCCGGCCCTCTTTCTGAAGAATCTGTTCCCTGATCTCTTTGGAAATGACTGCCTGAAAATCCCGTACAATGGTCGGGAATGGATGCGGTCCCATCACCGATCCGAGGCAATAGTGCGTATCGCTGATGCGCGATGTCCACTCGCGCATGGCTTCGGACACAGCATCCTTGAGCGTGGCCGTACCCGTCTTTACGGAAATCACTTCCGCGCCCAGCAGACGCATGCGGTAGACGTTGAGCGCCTGCCGGATCGTGTCTTCTTCCCCCATAAATACGACGCATTCCATACCCATAAGCGCGGCGGCGGTGGCTGTGGCGACGCCGTGCTGACCCGCGCCTGTTTCGGCAATCAGCCGTGTTTTGCCCATCTTTTTCGCGAGAAGTGCCTGACCAAGTACATTGTTGATTTTATGGGCGCCTGTGTGGTTAAGATCCTCCCGTTTGAGGTAAATTTTTGCGCCGCCCAGGTCTTTTGTCATCTTTTCCGCATAGTACAGCCGTGACGGTCTGCCCGCATATTCGTTAAAAAGCCCGGTAAGCTCCCGGTTGAATCCGGGATCGTTTTTATAGTGGTTATACGCTTCTTCCAGTTCAATGACCGCATTCATCAGTGTTTCGGGTATATACTGCCCGCCATGAATGCCGAAGCGTCCGTTGGGATTTGTCATATTCTATCTTCCTTCCTGACAGCGGCGGCAAATGCCGCCATTTTTATCTGGTCTTTGTATCCGTTTGTCTCAATGCCTGAACTGACGTCCACTGCATAAGGGTGCAGTGCGTCCACGGCGGCGCCCACATTGTCCGCGGACAGCCCTCCGGCAAGAAAATATGGTCTGTTAAAGCCCTCTATCAATTTCCAGTCGAACACCGTACCTGTCCCTGCGCCGGAATCAAGCAAGACAAAATCCGCTGTACTTTGCCCGGCTTTTACCATATCCCCTGCATAGACAATCGGAAACGCCTTGATGATCGGCTTAAAGGTAAGCGAGCGCAGGCGCGCGATATACGCCTCGTCCTCGTTTCCATGTAACTGCGCCATGTCTATGATCTCATCCTGTAAAAGTCCGGCAATGCGTTCAGGGTCTTCGTTTACAAATACTCCCACAGCCTGGATCCCAGGCGATAATAATTGCTTTAATTCTGCCGCTATTGAGGGAGAAACATATCTTTTGCTCTTCTTTGCGAAGACAAAGCCGATATATTCGGGATTCAGCGCGTTTACCGTGTAGATATCGCAGGGGCGTGACAGCCCGCAGAGCTTGATCTTCGTCATAGGGCACCTCGCAGTTCGTCAAGCTTCGCTTTTTTATCAGCCGCCCGCATGAGCGTTTCCCCGATTAACACCGCATTGGCGCCGACGGCCCGGAGCTTCGCGATGTTTTCCGCGCTCTTTACTCCGCTCTCGGAAACGAATAAAACATCTTTTGGGATGAGACTGCGTAGCCTTGCACTGTTTTCCGTATCTACCGAAAAATCTTTAAGATTGCGGTTATTGACGCCGATGATGCGCGCGCCCGCCTGGACTGCCATGTCCACTTCCGTTTCGTCGTGCGCCTCAACCAAAGCGGACAGCCCCAGTTCATTGCAGAGGCGGATATATTCCCGGATTGTATCTCCAGTCAAAATGGAACATATCAGCAAAACCGCGGATGCGCCAAGGACCTTTGCTTCATAAATCATATATTCATCCACAGTAAAATCTTTGCGTAAGCATGGAATACGAACCGTGTCTGCAATTTCTTTCAGGTATTTGTCTGAGCCTGAGAACCATTTCGGCTCAGTCAGAACGGAAATGCAGTCTGCTCCTGCCGCTTCATATTCCTTCGCGATCTCAAGATACGGAAAATCCGGCGCGATAAGTCCCTTTGACGGCGATGCTTTTTTGCATTCGCAGATAAAGGAGATGCCGTCTTTTTTCAGCGCCTTTTCAAAGGGAAATTCCCCTTTCGGGATAGAAAAGGCAATGTGCTTAAGTTTATCAGGCGGTATTTTCTTTTTTGCGTCTGCCGTACGTTCTCTTGCGTGCCGGGCAAGCTGATCCAGAATATTCATGCGGCCACCTCCGGCAGATTACTTACTTCAATCAGTTTGTTCAGCGTCTCAAGCGTTCTGCCGGAATCAATCAGCTCTGCCGCAAGCGCGATGCCGTCCGGCATGCTGTCAGCTTTGCCGCCAATGTAAAGAGCGGCTCCGGCATTCATCAGAACTGCGTTCCTCTTATGGCCTTTTTCACCGTTCAGAATTGCCCGTGTGATGGCGGCGTTTTCCGCAGGAGTGCCGCCCTTCAGGTCGTCCCTGGAACACCGTTCAAAACCAAATTGTTCCGGTGTGATCACGGAGGTTTTGAACCAGCTGTCCCGGATCTCGCAGACCGTAGTGGGCGCGCTCAGGGAAATCTCGTCTAATTTTTCCTGACCGTAAACCACCATGCCGCGCTTCACGCCGAGATTGATCAATACCTGTGCCAGCGGTTCTACAAGATAATCATCATATACGCCGAGCAGCTGCATGGACGGAGTGCCGGGATTTGTCAGCGGACCTAGAATGTTGAATACCGTACGGAAGCCGAGCTCTTTGCGGATGGCTCCCACGTACTTCATGGAAGTGTGATATTTTTGAGCGAAGAAAAAGCACATACCCACTTTATTCAAAAGTTCCATACATCTTTCAGGGCTCTGTTGTATATTAACGCCGAGCGCTTCCAGGCAGTCTGCTGTCCCGCACTGAGAGGATGCGGCTCTGTTTCCGTGCTTTGCGACTTTCATGCCGCCGGCCGCCGCAACCAGCGCCGAAGTTGTGGAAATGTTAAAACTGTGCGCGTTATCGCCGCCTGTCCCCACAATCTCAAAGAGTTCCATGCCGGTCTCTACTTTGGTCGCGTGCGCCCTCATCGCCGCCGCGCAGCCCGCGATTTCATCAGTCGTTTCTGCTCTTGCGCTTTTTGTGGAAAGCGCGGCGAGAAATGCGGCGTTCTGTGTCGGCGTGGTTTCGCCGCTCATAATTTCATTCATTACGGTATAGGCCTCATCATAGGTAAGGTCCTCTTTGTTTACAATTTTTACAATCGCTTCTTTAATCATAGCGCCTCTCTCCTTTCTCCTGAAAAACAAAGACTCCTTTGACTTCATATCTCAGCCAAAGGAGCCTTCATAAAAACAAAACGCCCTTGACAGAAATATACGTTCTGTCAAGGACGAATAAAACACTTATCCGCGGTGCCACCTTGATTCATAGGAATGACCTATGCGCTTAGCAGGATACCAACATACCCCCGGCAAATGACGTCTGCCTGCAACGTCGCAGAATACTCTGAGAAATCTCATTTGACTGCGCCCTCAGCGGTCCATTTGACAACTTGTTTCTTGCCTGACTCTCAGCGCCGCAGGCTCTCTGTAAAGGCATCATTGCCGTTATCTCCGCTTCAACGGTTTGACGTATTAAATTAAATACATTAAAGCACCAGCGCTTTGAATTGTCAATACACATTTGAAAAATATTACAAATCCGTAAAATTTAACTTTTTATCGATACCGTTCACTCGTCAGCCAGACTCATTCAGATGTTGTGCTGGCACAAACAAATGACTGAGCCTGAGCGGACGGATGGCGCGGGTGAACTGTAATTTTTATTCAATGCTGCGGAAACTCGGGAGATTTCCGCCTTGCGCACGCCTCCGCATTATGATATAATCAGCACATAGAAATCGGAATTCCGGTGAGATCTCACCACATTTCCCAATGATTTATAATTCTACATTTGCACATGGAGGGGATTTTCGCGCGCACGTGCCCTTTTCGTGTAAAATATACTTGGAAGGAGGATGTTTTTGCAAAATATGAGCAAAGATAGAGATAAAATACTGGCAAGAGTGGAGGAAAGCCCGGAGCTTCGGAACTCCTACCGTCATCTTTCCCCGCCTCTTCGGGAGCGTTTCCTGGATTTTCTCCGTGGAGCCAGGACGCTGCCCCTTACTTACGATCCCTTTTTCAAGGCTATCTTCGATCCCAGACTGCACCCGGAACGTCTGTCCGGCCTGATCTCCAGTCTTCTGGGAATTCCCGTAAAAGTAAAAGAAATCCTGCCAACAGAAGACCGGATGCTGGACGGAGAGGCCCTGCTGATCATGGACGTGCTGGTGGAGCTGGAGGAAAAATAACGCCAGATTGATGAACAGAAGGAACAGCTGAACGAGAAACTGGAGATGTTGTGTGAAAAACAGCGTCAAATCAATGATCAAAAAAAACAGCTGCTGGAAAAAGACCAGGAAATCCGCATGCTGAAAGAAGCATTGGCCAGGAGGCAGTCCGGGCTATAAAAAAGTCCCCGCAGGAATCCGTGGAAACGGGATGCCGTTTTGCACGGGTTCTTGCGGGGAAATGTCTATGCTGTGGGATGTGCACAAGCATGAAGTGGAAGTATACCGCTGGAGCGGCCTCGCTTGGCGCGAGACACTCCGGCCGGAACCGCCTTCCGGCACTTAATTTTTTTTCATGGCTGCCCTCTTGCGCAGGGTTGGGTCAAGGATCTTCTTACGGATGCGCAGGTTCTTGGGTGTGACCTCCAAAAGCTCGTCCGTATCAATGAACTCCAGGCACTGTTCCAGGCTGAGTATCCTGGGCGGCGTCAGCTTCAGAGCCTCATCCGCGCTGGAAGAACGGGTGTTGGTCAGCTTTTTGGTCTTGCAGACGTTCAGCTCGATATCTTCCGCTTTGCCGTTCTGCCCTACTACCATGCCGGAGTAAACCTTCTCGCCCGGTCCGATGAAGAGCGTGCCGCGTTCCTGGGCGTTGAAAAGCCCGTAGGTGATGGCTTCGCCTGCTTCAAAGGCGATCAGCGAGCCCTGTTTGCGGTACTGGATATCTCCTTTGTACGGCTCATAACCGTTGAAAATCGTGTTCAGCACGCCGGTTCCTTTGGTATCGGTCATGAATTCGCCGCGGTAGCCGATCAGTCCTCTGGAGGGGATGGAGAATTCCAGGCGGGTGGAACCGCTGCTGTTGGAATGCATGTTTAACAATTCCCCTTTTCTTTCGCCCAGCTTCTGAATGACGCTTCCTGCGTAGTCATCGTCCACATCCACATAGGCAAGTTCCATGGGCTCCAGCTTTTTCCCGTTTTCATCATAATGATAGAGTACCTCTGCCTTGCTGACGGAAAACTCATAGCCTTCCCGGCGCATGTTTTCAATGAGCACGGACAGATGAAGTTCGCCCCTGCCGGATACCTTGAAGCTGTCGGTGTTGTCGGTTTCCTCCACCCGCAGGCTGACGTCGGTATTCAGCTCCCGGAACAGACGATCCCTCAGGTGACGTGACGTGACGTATTTGCCTTCCGTACCGGCCAGCGGACTGTCGTTGACGTTAAACTGCATGGCGATGGTGGGCTCGGAAATCTTCTGGAACGGAATCGCCACAGGCGCTTCCGGGGAGCAGAGTGTGTCTCCGATATGGAGATCTGAGATTCCGGAGATGGCCACAATGGAGCCGATGGAAGCCGAAGGCACATCCTTCTTATTCAGCCCGTCAAATTCATATAATTTACTGATCTTTACTTTCCGCATTTTGTCCGGGTCATGATGGTTGACGATTACAACCTCCTGATTGACGCTGACAGATCCGTTGTCCACCTTGCCGATACCGATGCGGCCTACATATTCGTTGTAGTCGATGGTGCTGATCAGCACCTGGGTCGGCGCTTCGGGATCTCCTTCCGGAGCCGGGATATAGTCCAGGATCGTATCAAACAGCGGCGTCATATCCTGGGCCTCCTGATCCGCGTCCATGGCCGCATAGCCGCCCTTGGCGGAAGCGAACACGAACGGGCAGTCCAGCTGCTCCTCGGAAGCATCCAGGTCGATGAGAAGCTCCAGCACTTCGTCCACCACCTCTTTTGGGCGGGCTTCCGGACGGTCGATCTTGTTGACGCAGACAATAACCGGAAGGCTCAGGTCCAGCGCCCGGCGCAGCACGAATTTGGTCTGGGGCATGGGTCCCTCAAAAGCGTCTACCACAAGAATTACGCCGTTGACCATCTTCAGCACGCGCTCCACTTCTCCGCCGAAATCGGCATGCCCCGGAGTGTCCACGATATTGATTTTTACGCCCTTATAGGTGACGGCAGTATTCTTGGAAAGAATGGTGATCCCACGCTCCCTTTCAATATCTCCCGAGTCCATGACCCGTTCCGCCACTTCCTGATTGGCGCGGAATACGCCGCTCTGTTTTAAAAGCTCGTCGACCAACGTCGTTTTGCCGTGGTCTACATGAGCGATGATTGCTATATTTCTTACATCTTCTCGTTTCATTCGCATCAAACCTCCAAGTTAAATAGTTTATCATAAAAACATAAGAAAACAAGCCCTTTTCCCCTGTTCCGGCAAAAGGACAAGGGGAAGCGGAAAAAAGAAGAATATTTTGGACAAATTTTTGGAATATTTGGAAAGGACAGGGAATATATTTTATAGACAAAATACGAGAAGAGACACTTCGTCAAAAAGAAGGGAGAACAAAATGATGTCAGATAAGATGATTGAAAACAACCAGGTATCTATTGTGGGGGAGGTCGTGTCCGACTTTACGTTCAGCCATGAGGTCTTTGGGGAAGGCTTCTATATGCTGGATGTATCGGTAAAACGCCTGAGCGATTCCTGCGACGTGATACCGCTGATGATCTCCGAGAGGCTGATCGATGTGAACGAGGATTACCGCGGCGCCTGTATCCATGCGTCGGGCCAGTTCCGTTCCTACAACCGCCATGAGGAGAAGAAAAACCGGCTGGTGCTGTCCGTATTCGTGAGAGAATTGGAATTTGTAAGCGAGGAGATGGAAAACGCCAATACCAATCAGATTTTTTTGGACGGGTATATCTGTAAAGCGCCGGTCTACCGCAAAACACCGCTGGGCAGGGAGATTGCGGACATCCTCCTGGCCGTGAACCGGCCCTATGGAAAATCGGATTATATTCCCTGTATCTGCTGGGGAAGGAACGCCAGGTTTGCTTCCGGCTTCGAGGTGGGAGGACATACGCAGATCTGGGGAAGGATACAGAGCAGGGAATACGTGAAAAAAATTGACGAGGAGGAGAGCGAACGGCGTGTGGCCTATGAGGTTTCCGTGAGCAAGCTGGAATACCTGGAAGTTTAGAACGACGTGCCGCCCTGTGGCCCGTTCACGGCGGCCGCCGCAAATCCATAGAGAATTACTTGCATTTCTCCTGCCGCTGGTGTAAGATTAACAATAAAATTTGTTCATGCGCGGGGGTGTGAGGATACTATGAAGAAGGGAACGCTGCAGATCTATTACGGGAGCGGAAAAGGAAAGACGACGGCGGCGCTGGGGCAGGCGATCAAGGAAGCAAGCCGCGGCCGTTCCGTGTTTGTCGTGCAGTTTCTGAAAGGACGCCAGCCGGAAGAGATCCAGTTCATCCAGCGGCTGGAGCCGGAGATCAAGCTGTTCCGCTTCCAGCGCAGGGAAAAGGCTTTCGAGGATCTGGATCCGCAGGAGCGGACGGAAGAGACGATGAACATGAAAAATGGCCTGAATTTTGCCAAAAAGGTGCTGGTCACGGGCGAATGCGACGTGCTGATCCTGGATGAAATCCTCGGGCTGGTGGAGTACGGCATCGCTACCGGGGAAGATATCAAGGCGCTGCTTCATGAATCTTCCGAAAATACAGAGATTATTTTTACCGGCCGGACGCTGTGCCGGGAAATCATGGACCTGGCGGATTACGTATATCAGATTACGGCGCTGAAAGAACCGTAAAGAGCCGTGACTGTGTTGACAAAGAATCCGGAAAATGATATATTGGATAAAAGTTGACAGGGAAGATAGAGGTCGCGTGAATCATGAGTAGACTGCCGGATGCGACAGGCGCAGACGAAGGCAGAGGAAAGGGAGGAACGCCGAAAGACCGGATAACCTGCAAGTCCGTGTCTTGGGCATATGGTGAAGAACCATATGACTGTCATCTGCATACAGATGAAGCGCTATCCGGACAAAGATCACGGCACATTTATTTTTGCTACAGATTTCTGGAGAGGCGTTTGCGGACGCCTCTTTTTTGCTTTGTTTTCAGGCCAGAACATAAGACGACGTAAAGGAGGAAGGGTATGGCTATTTTTAAAGGAGCAGGAGTTGCGATTGTAACACCGATGACACAGACGGGTGAGGTGAATTATCCCAAGCTGGCGGAACTTTTGGACTATCAGATTGAGAATGGAACGGACGCCATTATCATCTGCGGGACGACGGGAGAATCTTCCACTCTGACCCATGAGGAGCATGTGGAGGCCATCCGCTTCACCGTAGAACAGGTGAAGGGACGTGTTCCGGTGGTGGCCGGGACGGGGTCCAATTGTACGCAGACCGCGGTTTATCTGTCCCAGGAGGCGGAAAAAAGCGGGGCGGACGGCATTCTTCTGGTGAGCCCCTACTACAACAAAGCGACGCAGAAGGGCCTGGCCGCGCACTTTAAGACAATTGCGGATTCTGTGAAGATCCCCGCGATTATTTACAATATCCAGGGCCGCACCGGCATCAATGTGGCGCCGGAGACGCTGGCATGGCTCGCCAAAAATGTGTCCAACGTTGTGGGCGTAAAGGAAGCCAGCGGGAACATTTCCCAGGTGGCAAAGATCGCGCAGCTTACGGACGGGGCCATGGATATTTATTCCGGCAACGACGATCAGATCGTACCGATCCTTTCTCTGGGCGGCGTGGGAGTGATTTCCGTGCTTTCCAATATCGCGCCGAGGGAGACGCACGATATCGTGGCAAAATATCTGGCGGGAGATGTGAAGGGAAGCTGTGAGCTGCAGTTAAAGGCGATTCCCCTGGTGGAGAAGCTGTTCTGCGAAGTGAATCCGATCCCGGTGAAAGCGGCCCTGAATATGATGGGCTGGGAAGCAGGCCCGCTGCGCATGCCGCTTACGGAGATGGAAGAGGAACACAAGGCGCAGTTAAAAGCGGAGATGGACCGTTTTGGCATCAAGGCAAAAGGAGAAAGGTAGATCGATGGTAAAAGCAATTATGCACGGCTGCAACGGCCATATGGGCCAGGTGATCTCACAGCTGGTCCGGGAAGATGAAGAGATAGAGATCGTGGCGGGGATCGACCTGCTGGACTGCCGGGACAACGGGTACCCGGTATACACGGATATATGGGCCTGCCAGGAGGAGGCGGATGTGATCATTGATTTCGCTTCCGCACAGGCGACAGACGAACTTCTGAAATACGGTGTCAGCCGCGGGATTCCCATGGTGCTCTGCACCACGGGACTTTCCGAAGAACAGCTGGCGGCAGTGGAAGCGGCCAGTACCAAAGTGGCGGTTCTGAAGTCGGCCAACATGTCCGTGGGGATTAATCTGCTGTTAAAGGTGATGCAGGAGGTGTCCCGGACGCTGGCGGACGCGGGATTCGATATTGAGATTGTGGAGAAGCACCATAATCAGAAAGTGGACGCGCCCAGCGGGACGGCGCTGGCGCTGGCGGACGCAGTCAACGAGGCGCTGGACGAGTCCTGCGTCTACAAATACGACCGCAGCCAGGAGCGAAGGAAACGGGATAAAAATGAGATCGGCATCTCGGCTGTCCGCGGCGGCACGATCGTGGGGGACCACGATGTGATTTTTGCCGGCACCGACGAGGTGGTGACGTTCAGCCACCGGGCGTATTCCAAGGCAGTATTCGGAAAGGGCGCGGTGCAGGCTGCCAAATTCCTGGCAGGAAAGCCCGCGGGCCATTACCAGATGAGCGACGTGATCGGCGGCTGAATACATCTGATCAGATGTGTATAAAAATTTCATAGTTGTCCATATTAGTAACAGCAGGTCATACACTGTTTTACATCTTAATTTTAAAAGGAGAGACATTTATGAAACAGTTGAGAAAGTATGCGGTTGGAATGCTGTTGCTGGCGGTGATGCTCTTTGCCGCGGCGTGCGGAAGCACAAATAACAGGAACGACAACAATGAAAGCACCGGCGTCACCGACGAGAACGGGACGGGCGCTGACGATGCGGCAAACGGCGATACGATGAATGTGGACGACATCCTGTTCGATACGGACGGCGACGGCGTCTATGACCACACGGATGTGGATGGCGACGGTCTTCTGGAAGAAATCGGCAGAGACGCCAATGATGTAGTAGACGACGTGGTGGACGACCTTACCGGAGACGATATGAGAGAGGACGACGGCACGGTGGATGACACTGTGGTGGAGGAGAATGGTACCACCCAGGAGAATAAAGAACAGTAAACGGCAAGAACAGAAAGGAGTGCGGCGGACTGCGGCGCTCCTTTTCCCGCATCGGGCTGTCTGCCTGCAAGGAGGAGCATATGGAATTTCGGCCCTGTATTGACATACATAACGGAAAAGTGAAACAGATTGTAGGCGGCAGCCTGAAGGACGCGGGGGATCAGGCTCAGGAAAACTTTGTGGCAGGGCAGGATGCGGCATATTATGCCCGACTGTACCGGGACATGGGGATCCGGGGAGGCCATGTGATCCTGCTGAACCATGAAGGCTCTGAGTATTTTGAGGCCACCAGAAGGCAGGCCCTGCAGGCGCTTGGCGCTTATCCGGGAGGGCTTCAGATCGGGGGCGGCATCCGGGCGGATAATGCGGAAGCATACCTGGAGGCGGGGGCCAGCCACGTGATCGTCACATCCTGGGTATTCCGGGAGGGACGGATCGACTGGGAGCGGCTGGGGCTTCTGGAGGAGACTGTGGGAAAGGAGCATCTGGTTCTGGATCTGAGTTGCCGGAAAAAGGACGGCGAGTACTATATCGTCACCGACCGCTGGCAGAGATTCACGGATGTGGCCCTGTGCCCGGCGGTGCTGGACGAGCTGGCTTCCCGCTGTGCGGAATTCCTTGTCCATGCGGTGGACGTGGAAGGAAAGTCCCAGGGGATCGAGGAGGATCTGGTGCGTATGCTGGGCGGATGGGACGGGGTTCCCGTCACTTACGCCGGAGGCGTGGGAAGCTATGAAGACCTGGAGCTCTTGCGGGAGCTTGGAAGAGGGCGGCTGAACGTGACCATCGGCAGCGCGCTGGATCTGTTCGGAGGCCCCCTGAACTTTGAACAAGTACGGAAATGCATTGCGCGGGGACAGGCAAAATGATATAATGGAGCTACCAAAAAGCAAAGGAGTGATTCTATGCGTTATATTATCAGCGGTAAGAATCTGGACATTACTGATGGACTTCGTTCAGCGGTGACAGAAAAGCTGGGAAAGCTGGAGCGTTATTTTACTCCTGACACGGAAGTGCAAGTGACGTTAAGCGTGGAAAAGGAACGCCAGAAGATCGAGGTGACGATCCCGGTAAAGGGCAACATCATCCGTTCTGAACAGACCAGTACGGATATGTACGTATCCATCGATCTGGTGGAAGAGGTCATTGAACGGCAGCTCCGCAAGTACAAAAACAAGCTGGTGGCAAAGCATCAGGAAGGCGGCAATTTCCAGAAAGAATTCATGGAGAAGGAGACGGAGGATCAGGAGGTTAAGATCATCCGCAGCAAACGGTTCGACATCAAACCCATGTATCCGGAGGACGCCTGCGTGCAGATGGAGCTCCTGGGACATAATTTCTTCGCCTTTGTAAATGCGGAGACGGATGAGATCAATGTGGTGTACAAGAGAAAGGGCGGTACCTACGGCATTCTGGAACCGGATCTGTAACCATTTATTAAAAAAACATAAAAAATGGCCGTTTCAGGCGCAGGATGGGATTTGGTATTTGCCAAATCCCATATTTGTGGTAAAATGGACAAACAGGGTCGGGATCAGAGACCGGTTCAGGCCTGTTTGCGTATATAGATAGGAGTATGGCATGAATATTATCGAGAAAGTATTTGGAACCCACAGCCAGAGGGAACTGAAGATCATCGATCCCGTGATCGACAAGATCGAGGCACTGCGTCCCACGATGCAGGCGTACAGCGACGAGGAGCTGAGGGACAAGACAAAAGAGTATAAGCAGAGGCTCTCCGACGGGGCCACGCTGGATGACCTTCTTCCGGAAGCTTTCGCCACGGTGCGTGAGGCGGCGAAACGTGTGCTGGGTATGGAGCATTACCGGGTACAGCTCATCGGCGGCATGATCCTTCATCAGGGCCGTATTGCGGAGATGAAGACCGGCGAGGGAAAAACGCTGGTGTCCACTCTCCCGGCGTACCTGAATGCATTGGAAGGCAAGGGCGTTCATATTGTCACAGTCAACGATTACCTGGCCAAGCGTGACGCGGAATGGATGGGAAAAGTGCATGAATTCCTGGGCCTGACTGTGGGCGTGGTGCTGAACAGTTCCACGAAGGAGGAGCGCAGGGCGGCCTATAACTGCGACATTACTTACATTACCAATAACGAGCTGGGCTTTGACTATCTGCGCGACAACATGGTGATTTACAAAGAACAGCTGGTGCAGAGGGATCTGCATTACGCCATCATCGACGAGATCGACTCGATCCTCATCGACGAAGCGCGTACTCCGCTGATCATCTCCGGACAGAGCGGAAAGTCCACCAAGCTTTACGAGCTGTGCGATTACGTGGCCCATACGCTGAAAAGAGGAGAGGCCAGCAAGGAATTTTCCAAGATGGATGCGATCATGGGGGAGGAGATCGAGGAGACCGGAGATTTCATCGTCAATGAGAAGGACAAAATCGTCCATCTGACCGCCGACGGCATTAAGAAAGTAGAGCAGTTTTTCAAGATTGAGAACCTGGCGGATCCGGAGAATCTGGAGATCCAGCACAATATGGAGCTGGCGCTGCGGGCGAACAATCTGATGTTCCGGGATCAGGACTATGTGGTGAAGGACGATCAGGTCTTCATCGTAGACGAGTTTACGGGACGTATCATGCCGGGCCGCAGGTATTCCGACGGACTGCACCAGGCGATTGAGGCCAAGGAACACGTGAAGGTGAAGCGGGAGAGCAAGACGCTGGCTACCATTACGTTCCAGAACTTCTTCAACAAATATACGAAAAAATGCGGTATGACCGGTACGGCTCTGACTGAGGAAAAGGAGTTCCGTACGATCTACGGTATGGACGTGATAGAGATTCCCACCAACAAGCCGGTACGCCGTGTGGATATGCAGGATGCGGTGTACAAGACCAGGAAAGAGAAGCTCTTCGCCGTCTGCAATGCCATCGAGGAAGCGCACGCAAAAGGCCAGCCGGTGCTGGTGGGTACCATCACCATCGAGGCTTCGGAGGAACTGAGCCGGATGCTGAGCAAGAGAGGCATTGCGCATGAGGTGCTGAACGCCAAGTTCCATGAGCGGGAGGCGGAGATTGTGGCCCTGGCAGGACAGCATGGAGCCGTGACCATCGCCACCAACATGGCGGGCCGTGGTACGGATATTAAGCTGGACGATGCGGCAAGGGAAGCCGGAGGACTGAAGATCATCGGTACAGAGCGCCATGAGTCCCGTCGGATTGACAACCAGCTGCGCGGACGTTCCGGACGTCAGGGAGACCCGGGCGAGTCCCGCTTCTACATCTCCCTGGAGGACGACCTGATGCGCCTGTTCGGTTCTGAGCGCCTGATGAGCATGTTCAATGCCCTGGGTGTTCCGGAAAATGAGCAGATCGAGCACAAGATGCTCAGCAGCGCCATTGAAAAGGCTCAGGAGCGGATCGAGAACAACAACTTCGGTATCCGTAAAAATCTGCTGGAATACGACCAGGTGATGAACGAGCAGAGGGAGATCATCTATGGGGAGCGCCGCAGGGTTCTGGACGGCGAGAGCATGAGAGATTCCATCTACAAGATGATCAACGATGTGGTGGAAAGCTCCGTGGATATGTTTATCAGCGACGACCAGGCGCCGGCAGACTGGGATCTTGTGGGGCTGAACGAGACGCTGCTTCCCATCATTCCTTTCCAGCCGATTACAGTAGAGCGTCTGGGATGCAAGAATAAAGCGGAGTTGAAGCATGGGCTGAAGCAGGAGGCGACTCATCTCTATGAGGCAAAAGAGGCAGAATTCCCCAATCCGGAGATGATCCGTGAACTGGAGCGTGTGTTCCTGTTGAAAGTGATCGACCGGAAATGGATGAATCACATCGATGATATGGAGCAGCTGCGTCAGGGAATCGGCCTGCAGGCTTACGGGCAGAGAGATCCGCTGGTGGAATACAAGATGAGCGGGTACGACATGTTTGAGGCGATGACCGCCGGGATCCAGGAGGATACGGTACGCCTGCTCATGCACGTGAAGATTGAGGAAAAGGCGGAGCGCGAGGAAGTGGCTCAGGTGACGGGCACCAACAAGGACGATTCGGCGGGCAGACAGCCGGTACAGCGGGCAGCCCAGAAGGTGTACCCCAATGATCCGTGCCCGTGCGGAAGCGGCAAGAAATACAAACAGTGCTGCGGAAGAAAGAAATAACAGTGGAGGCGGCGGACAGGAAGGTGAGCCGGACCGCCGTCTGTAAAAACGAAATATCCCCGTGGGGCAGGGCCGCTTGGCTCGTTGCCGCGGGCATAAATTATAAATAGAAAGAAGGTGTCGTTGTGGTAGAATTGGATCAGTTTAAATATACGCTGAACAGCTATGCACAGCCCATGACAGAACTGAGGGATTCACTTTGACCTGGCTGGAAAATCGCTCAGGATCGAAGAACTAGAAAGAGAGATGGAAGCGCCGGGATACTGGGACGACGTGGAACGGTCCCAGGAAGGTATGAAGGAGCTGAACCGTCTCAAAGAAGAAAAACAAAAATTTGAAGATCTGCAGGGGAGATTCGAGGATATTGAAACCCTTCTGGAGATGGGGTATGAGGAGAACGACGCGTCCCTGATCCCGGAGATCCAGGAGGAACTGGATCAGTTTGTGGAGACCTTTGAATCCATGCGGATCGCCACACTGCTCTCAGGAGAGTACGACAAAGAGAATGCCATCGTTACGCTGCATGCAGGCGCCGGCGGGACAGAGTCCTGCGACTGGACCGGCATGCTGTACCGGATGTACGGACGCTGGGCGGACGCCCACGGTTTCTCCGTAGAAGTGCTGGACTATCTGGAGGGTGAGGAAGCAGGCGTGAAATCTGTGACCTTCGAGGTGCAGGGGGAGAATGCCTACGGATATCTGAAATCCGAGAAAGGCGTACACCGTCTGGTACGCATTTCCCCATTCAATGCAGCAGGAAAACGGCAGACATCCTTCGCGTCCTGTGATGTGATGCCGGATATTGAGGGAGACATCGATGTGGAGGTCAATCCGGACGACTTGAGGATCGACACATACCGGTCCAGCGGCGCGGGCGGCCAGCACATCAACAAGACCTCTTCGGCCATCCGTATCACGCATATTCCCACGGGAATCGTGGTGCAGTGCCAGAATGAGCGGTCTCAGCACCAGAACAAGGACAAGGCCATGCAGATGCTGAAAGCCAAACTGTACCTGCTGGAGCAGCAGAAGCAGGCGGAGAAATTATCCGGCATCCGCGGTGAGGTCAGCGATATTGCCTGGGGCAATCAGATCCGCTCTTATGTATTACAGCCATATACCATGGTGAAGGACCATCGCACCAGTGAAGAAATCAGCAACGTGGACGCGGTTCTGGACGGCAAGATCGATCCGTTTATCAATGCATATCTGAAATGGGTGAATCTTGCACCGGAGGAAGATGCATGACAGAGAAAAGCAGGTATTTTGTGCTGAAGCAGAAGGCGGTGCCGGAGGTACTGCTGAAAGTGGTGGAGGTAAAACGGCTTCTGGCTTCCGGGAAGGGCGTCACCGTACAGGAGGCGACGGAGGAAGCGGGGATCAGCCGGAGCTCCTACTACAAATACAGGGACGATATTTTTCCGTTCCACGATGAAACAAAAGGAAAAACAATCACGTTTGTGCTGCAGATGGAGGATGAACCGGGACTTTTATCAAAGGTTCTGAACGTGGTGGCGGAATTCCGCGCCAATATCCTGACCATCCACCAGAGTATTCCCATCAATGGCATGGCGTCCCTGACGCTGAGCGTGGAGGTACAGCCCTCCACGGGGGACGTGTCCGCCATGATGGACAAGATCGAAGGACAGCCCGGCGTGCGTGAACTGAAAATACTGGGGAGGGAGTGATACCGATGATAAAAGCAGCGATTATGGGGTATGGTACGGTTGGTTCGGGCGTATACGAAGTGATCCGGACGAACCAGAAGGAAATTGACAAAAAGGTAGGGCAGGAGCTTCAGATAAAATATGTGCTGGATCTGCGGGAATTTCCGGGAGATCCGGTCATGGAAGTGCTGACCCATGATTTTGAGGATATTATCAATGACGACGAGGTGCGTATCGTTGCGGAAGTGATGGGCGGCCTGCATCCGGCGTATGAGTTTACCAGGCGCTGCCTGGAAGCGGGAAAAAGCGTGTGTACGTCCAATAAGGAACTGGTGGCGGAGCATGGAGCGGAACTGATCCAGATCGCCAAGGACCACCAGGTGAATTATCTGTTCGAGGCCAGCGTGGGCGGAGGGATTCCCATTATCCGTCCGTTGAATTCGTCCCTGACGGCAGATGTGATTCTGGAGATTTCCGGAATCCTGAACGGTACGACGAACTATATGCTGACGAAAATGGCGGATGAAGGCCTGGACTATGCGGACGTTTTGAAGGAGGCCCAGGCGAAAGGCTATGCGGAGCTTCATCCGGAAGCAGATGTGGAAGGCTGGGACGCCTGCCGCAAGATCGCCATCCTGACCTCTCTGGCCAGCGGGAACCAGGTGGATTTCGGCCAGATTTATACGGAAGGAATCACGAAGATTACAAAGGAAGATTTCCTTTATGCAAAGAAGATGAAATGCGCGATCAAGCTGCTGGCTTCCAGCAAGAAAGTGGGAGATACCTACTGCGCCATGGTAAGTCCTGTCCTAATCTCCAGGGACAATCCTCTTTACATGGTCAACGACGTGTTTAATGCGGTGAAAGTGGAAGGAAATATGCTGGGCGCTTCCATGTTTTACGGGAGCGGCGCGGGTAAACTGCCCACGGCCAGCGCGGTGGCAGGCGATATGGTGGACGCGGCGAGGCATCTGGGCAAGATTATCACCCTGTTCTGGTCGCCGGAGAAGCTTACGCTTGCACCTATGGAAGAGAGCAGCAAACGGTTCTTTGTGCGCATGAAGAGCGCGGAAGCCGCGAAAGCCTGCTTTGGCGACGTGGAGCTTTGGGACGCAGGTGTCCAGGGCGAGATCGGAGCCGTGACGCCGGTGATGAGTGAAGCAGAATTTGCCAAAAAAGCCAGGGACGCACAGATCATCAGTATGATCCGTGTGGAAGACTGACCGGAACGAGGAGGAGCGAAGATGGATATCGTATGTTTGGACCTGGAAGGCGTGCTGGTGCCGGAGATCTGGATTGCTTTTTCCGAGGCCAGCAAAATCCCGGAACTGAAAAGAACCACCAGGGATGAGCCGGATTACAATAAGCTGATGAACTGGAGGCTGGGGATTTTAAAAGAGCATGGACTGGGCCTGAAAGAGATCCAGGAGACCATTGCCCGGATCGATCCTCTGCCGGGGGCGAAAGAATTTCTGGACGAACTGCGCTCCATCACTCAGGTGATTATCATCAGCGATACCTTTACACAGTTCGCGAAGCCGCTGATGGAGAAGCTGGGGTGGCCTACCCTGTTCTGCAACTCCCTGGAGGTGGCTCCCGACGGGGCGATCACAGGCTTTAAAATGCGTATTGAGAATTCCAAGCTGTCCACGGTGAAGGCGCTTCAGTCCGTGGGATTCGAGACCATTGCGGCGGGAGACAGCTATAATGACCTGGCCATGATCAAGGCCGGCAAGGCGGGATTCCTGTTCCGCAGCACGGAGCAGATCAAAAAAGACAACCCGGAGATTCCGGCGTTCGAGACTTATGATGAGTTCCTGGCGGCGCTGAAAAACGTCCTGAATTAGAAAAAGATTTGTCAAAACCTCTTCCATGCTTTACAATAGGTAGGATGGAAGGGGTTTTTCTATGGATATCATACAGAAACTGACAGACGAACTGGAAGTAAGAAAACAGCAGGTGGAAGCCGCTGTAAAATTGATCGACGAGGGGAATACGATTCCCTTTATCTCCCGTTACCGCAAGGAGGCGACGGGAGCGCTGGACGACGAACAGCTCCGAAAGCTGGACGAGCGTCTGCGATATTTACGCAATCTGGAAGAAAAGAAAGCCCAGGTGCTTTCCAGCATCGAGGAACAGGGAAAACTGACGGAGGAACTGCGTGCCGAGATTGAGGCTGCCGAGACGCAGGTGGCCGTGGACGATCTGTACCGGCCTTACCGCCCCAAACGCCGCACCCGCGCCACCATGGCGAAGGAAAAGGGTCTGGAGGGTCTGGCGGATATCATCCGCCTGCAGATGACAGAACGCTCCCTGGAAGAGGAAGCGGCGGCTTACCTGTCAGAAGAAAAAGGCGTCCATACGGCGGAGGAAGCCATCGCCGGGGCAAAAGATATTATTGCGGAGGCCGTCTCCGATCAGGCGGAGTACCGGACCCATATCCGGGAACAGATATGGAAAGCCGGCCTGATCACCTCGGAGGCGAAGGACGAGGGACAGGAATCTGTCTATGAGACGTATTATCATTTCAGCCAGCCGGTGAACAAGATGGCGGGACATCGGACCCTGGCGCTGAATCGCGGCGAAGCGGAAAAGATGCTTACAGTAAAGATTGAGGAGCCGGAAGAAGAGATCCTCACCTGGCTGTGCAGTCAGGTGATCACCTGGTCCAATGTTCATACGGAACAGGCGTTGAAAGAAGCGGTGGAGGACAGCTATGCGCGGCTGATCAGGCCCGCCATAGAGCGGGAGATTCGGGGAATCCTGACGGAACAGGCGGAGGAAGGCGCGATTCAGGTGTTTGGGAAAAATCTGGAGCAGCTTCTGATGCAGCCGCCCATCGCGGGACATACCGTGCTGGGCTGGGACCCGGGATACCGCAACGGCTGTAAACTGGCGGTGGTGGATGCCACCGGGAAGGTGCTGGATTCTCTGGTGATCTACCCCACGGCGCCCAGGAAACAGGTGCAGGAATCCAAGCGGATTTTAAAGAATCTGATCGCCAAATATGGGATCACGCTGATCTCCCTGGGGAATGGTACCGCTTCCCGGGAGTCGGAGCAGATCATAGCGGAGCTTTTAAAAGAGATTCCGCAGAAGGTGCAGTATGTGATCGTCAGCGAGTCCGGCGCGTCCATCTATTCGGCCAGCAAGCTGGCCGCCGAGGAATTCCCGGATCTGGACGTGGGGCAGCGAAGCGCGGCGTCCATCGCCAGGAGGCTTCAGGACCCGCTGGCGGAGATGGTGAAGATCGATCCCAAATCCATCGGTGTGGGACAGTATCAATATGATATGGATCAGAAACGCCTGGGAGAAGCGCTGAGCGGCGTGGTGGAGGACGTGGTGAACCGGGTGGGCGTGGATCTGAACACGGCTTCGGCGCCTCTTCTTTCCTATATATCCGGCATTACCAAATCGCTGGCGAAAAATATCGTGGCCTGGCGTGAAGAGAACGGTCGGTTTACCAGCCGCAGACAATTGCTGAAAGTGCCAAAACTGGGACCCAAGGCATATGAGCAGTGCGCGGGATTTCTGCGTATCATGGGAGGCACGGAACCTCTGGACGCCACAGGCGTACACCCGGAAAGCTACGAAGCGGCCAAAAAACTGCTGGCTTCGTTGGGGTACAGCACGGAGGATCTGTCCCACGGGGGGATCAAAGGGATCTCCCGAAAGGTGAGGAACCTGAAAAAGACGGCGGAGGATCTGAGCGTGGGAGAGCTGACCCTTCAGGATATCCTGAAAGAACTGGAGAAGCCGGCCAGAGATCCCCGGGAGGAGATGCCCCGTCCGGTACTCAGAAGCGACGTGCTGGATATGGAAGACCTGAAGCCCGGCATGACGCTGAAAGGGACAGTCCGCAATATTATTGACTTTGGCGCGTTTGTGGACATCGGGGTTCATCAGGACGGTCTGGTTCACATCTCCCAGATGTCGGACCGCTATATCAAACACCCGCTGGAGGTGGTGAAGATCGGCGATGTGGTGGACGTGAAAGTGTTAAGCGTGGATACGGCCAAAAAGCGGATCTCGCTGACCATGAAACTATAGATGAAAGGCAGGAAACTATGATATTTGAAACAGACTGTGCCAGGGAGACCTGGGAGCTGGGAAAGAAGGCGGGCGAGCTTGCGCGCCCCGGCATGGTAGTCGCCCTGGACGGTGACCTGGGCGTGGGAAAGACCGTGTTTACCCAGGGGTTTGCCGCAGGATTGGGGATCTCTGAGCCGGTGAACAGCCCCACGTTTACCATCGTCCAGATCTATGAAGAAGGGCGTCTGCCTTTTTACCATTTTGACGTGTACCGAATCGGCGACGTGGAGGAGATGGACGAGATCGGATATGAGGATTATTTTTACGGAGAGGGCGTGTGCCTGATTGAGTGGGCGAAACTGATCCAGGAGATCCTTCCGGAACAGACCTGCCGGGTGACGATAGAGAAAGACCTGGAAAAAGGATTTGATTACCGCAGGATTTCCATCGAAGGCTGCGAGGGATTGGAGGCGTGAGAAGATGAAAGTTTTGGCTCTGGACAGTTCGGGGCTGGTGGCGTCCGTGGCCATTGTGGAAGAAAACGGCGCAGACCAGAACCTGCTGGCGGAATATACGGTGAATTATAAGAAGACGCATTCTCAGACGCTGCTGCCTATGCTGGATGAGATTGTGAAGATGACAGAACTGGATCTGAAGACCATAGACGCAGTGGCGGTGGCGGCAGGACCGGGATCGTTTACCGGCCTGCGCATTGGATCCGCCACAGCCAAGGGCCTGGGTCTGGCGCTGGACAAGCCGCTGGTGGAGATCCCCACGGTGGACGGGCTGGCCTATAACCTGTATGGCACGGACCGGCTGATCTGTCCGATTATGGACGCCAGAAGGAACCAGGTCTATACGGGGATCTATGAATTCCGCGGCGGAAGCCTGCAGGTGCTGGAGACGCAGATGGCGGTGGGGATTGAAGTGATTGCGGAAAAGCTCCGGGGGATGAACCGGGAAGTGATTTTCCTGGGAGACGGCGTGCCGGTGTTCCGGAAAAGGCTGGAAGAAGAGCTGATGGCAGGGGCGGCCTTTTCCTTCGCACCCGCGCATCTGAATAAGCAGCGCGCGGGCGCTGTGGGAGCCCTGGCCCTGCAGTATCTGAGGGAAGGAAAGACGGTATCGGCGGCGGAGCACCGCCCCACCTATCTGCGGCTCTCCCAGGCGGAGCGGGAGCGCCTGGAGCAGGAAAAGAATCGAAAGCAGGAAGAGTCATGATCCGGCCCATGACGGAAGCGGACCTTTCCCGGGCGGCGGAGCTGGAAAAGAGATATTTTTCCGTGCCCTGGTCGGAACAGTCCCTGCGAGAGAGCCTGGCAAAACCGGAATACTTGTTTTTGGTGCTGGAGGAAGCGGGCCGGATCGTGGGATACGGCGGTATGCTTCTGATCCTGGACGAAGGGGATATCACCAATATTGTGGTGGATGAGGCATGGCGCGGCCGGGGACTTGGCCGGGAACTGACAGAAGGACTTCTGGAGGCCGGGCGGAAGCGTGGGGCCCATGCGTTCACGCTGGAGGTGCGCGTGGGAAATGAACGGGCGATCCGCCTGTACGAAGGGCTGGGATTTTGCCTGGAAGGAATCCGGAAGGGATTTTACGACAAACCCAGGGAAGACGCGCTGATCATGTGGAAGCGGGAAACACAGCCGTGATGTGACAGCAATCTCCTATTTTTCTGTATCGGAGAGGTTGGTATAATCAAGGTATCTGCCATAAGATAAGGAGGATAAGGATATGCGTCAGTATCAGGATCAGGAGAAACGCGTTTTGATAAAAGTCGTCTGCAACGGATGCGGGCGGGAATTGCAACTGGAAAATGGAATCGTGCAGGAAGGGGTTTTCCCCGGTCGTGTGAACTGGGGGTACTTTTCCCGTTATGACGGGGAAAGGCATGCGTTCGACCTGTGCGAAGCGTGTTATGAGCGTCTGATCGGTTCTTTCCGGATTCCTGTGGAGACGGAGGAAGAGACGGAGCTTCTATAGGAGACAATATGCTGGATGTATGTTTGCTGGGAAGCGGCGGGATGATGCCGCTTCCATATCGGTGGCTCACCGCCCTTATGGTGCGCTATAACGGGAGCAGCCTGTTGATTGACTGCGGGGAAGGGACACAGATCGCCATCAAGGAAAAGGGCTGGAGCTTTAAGCCCATCGACGTGATCTGCTTCACCCATTACCATGGAGATCATATCAGCGGACTTCCCGGCCTGCTTTTGACCATGGGAAATGCGGAGCGTACGGAGCCGCTGACCCTCATCGGGCCGAAGGGGCTGGAACGGGTGGTGAACGCCCTGCGGGTGATCGCGCCGGAGCTGCCGTTCCCGATTGTGTATAAGGAAATAAACGGCGCAGCGGAAGAATTTCAACTGAATGGATACCGGCTGAAAGCTTTCCGCGTCAATCACAATGTACTCTGCTACGGGTATACGCTGGAGCTGGACCGGGCGGGCAGATTCCAGGTGGACCGGGCTCTGGCCTTGGATATTCCCAAGATGTACTGGAACCGCCTGCAAAAAGGCGAGACGGTCACGGACGGCGGAAAAACCTACACGCCCGATATGGTGCTGGGAACAGCCAGGAAAGGTATCAAGCTGACTTACTGTACCGACACCCGCCCCACCCAGTCCATCGTGGATAACGCCATGCATTCGGATCTGTTTATCTGCGAGGGTATGTACGGGGAAAAGGGCAAGGAAGCAAAGGCCAGAGAATATAAACATATGACCTTCTGCGAGGCGGCCAATCTGGCGAAGGCGGCGGAGGTAAAAGAATTGTGGCTGACCCATTACAGCCCGTCGCTGACACGGCCGGAGGAATATATGGACGATGTGCGCCGGATCTTTCCGGCGGCCCAGGCCGGAAAAGACCGGAAATCCGTGGAACTGGATTTTGAAAAGGATGAAGAGTAATGGAAGAAAAGAAAGATATATTAATTCTGGCGATCGAAAGCTCCTGTGATGAGACGGCCGCGGCTGTGGTGAAGAACGGCAGAGAAGTGCTGTCCAACGTGATTTCCTCTCAGATCGCGCTTCATACGGTCTATGGAGGCGTAGTGCCGGAGATCGCGTCCAGGAAGCATATCGAGAAGATCAACGAAGTGATCCAGGAAGCGCTGGACCAGGCGCATGTGCAGCTTTCCCAGATGGACGCCATAGGGGTTACCTACGGCCCAGGGCTGGTGGGCGCCCTTCTGGTGGGCGTGGCGGAGGCTAAGGCGATCAGCTATGCCACAGGGATACCGCTGGTGGGCGTGCACCACATTGAGGGGCACATATCCGCCAACTATATCGAATGCAGAGAACTGGAACCACCGTTTGTCTGCCTGGTAGTGTCCGGCGGACATACCCATCTGGTGGTAGTGAAGGATTACGGAAAATATGAGATCATAGGAAAGACCAGGGACGACGCGGCGGGGGAAGCCTTTGACAAGGTGGCGCGGGCCATCGGACTGGGATATCCCGGCGGACCCAAGATCGACCGGCTGGCGAAAGAAGGGAATCCGGACGCGATTCATTTCCCCAGGGCAAAGGTGGAGGACGCGCCGTATGATTTCAGCTTCAGCGGAGTAAAATCGGCAGTGCTGAATTACCTGAACGGCTGCCATATGAAAGGAGAGACTGTCGTGGAGGCGGATGTGGCCGCTTCTTTCCAGAAAGCCGTGTGCGACGTCCTGGTGGAGCATGCCATACAGGCGGCGAAGGACTACGGCATGTCGAAGCTGGCCCTGGCGGGAGGCGTGGCCTCCAATTCCGCGCTGCGACAGGCCATGAAGGACGCCTGTGAGAAAGAACATATTTCCTTTTACTATCCCTCTCCGATCCTGTGCACAGACAATGCGGCGATGATTGGAGCAGCGGCATATTATGAGTATATCCAGGGAGTCAGGAGCGGACTGGACCTGAATGCAGTACCGGGCCTGCGGCTGGGAGAGCGCTAGGAGGCGTGGAAATGAGAGAGAAACGATGCGCGGCAGTGGTGTTGGCCGGAGGCCAGGGAAAACGGATGGGGACGGCGGTGGCAAAGCAGTATCTGCTGCTTCAGGGAAAGCCGGTGCTGTACTATTCCCTGGCGGCCTTTGAACAATCGGAATTGATAGACGATATCATACTGGTCACAGGAAAAGGTCAGATTTCCTATTGTAAGGAAGAGATTGTGGAGAAATACGGCTTCCGAAAAGTCCGCGCCATCGTGGAAGGAGGAGCGGAGCGCTACCACTCTGTTTTCAACGGCCTGGCAGAAGCGGAACAGGCGGAGGCTGACTACATATTTATTCATGACGGGGCAAGACCCTTTGTGGATGAGGAGATCCTGGAGCGCGTCTTTCGGGAGACTGTGGAATACCGCGCCTGCGTGGCAGGAATGCCGGTGAAAGATACGATCAAGATTGCGGATGAAGACGGCTTTATCCGGGAGACGCCCAACAGGAGCCTGGTGTGGCAGATCCAGACACCGCAGGCGTTCGCGTCAGATCTGATCTTGCCCGCATACCGGATGTTAATTGAGAAAGAAGAAGAATATCTGGAGCAGGGCGTCCAGATTACCGACGACGCCTGTGTGGTGGAGACGGTTCTTGGCTATCGGGTGAAGCTGGCGGAAGGCTCCTATAAGAACATCAAAATTACCACACCGGAGGATCTGCAGACTGCGGAAATCTTTGCGGCGGAAAATGTGGCAATTATTCAGCCATGCGTTTGATGGTGGTAAAAATACGGCGCAAGCTTGCTTGCAAAGGAGTTTTGCCACCATCAGACATATGGCGCTTAGCCTTCATCGAGGATTCAGCCGCGAAAGCGGCGGTAGAGCAGCGCTAGCTGCGGGAATCCGAGATGCATGGCTGAATAGTGAAAAAAGATATAAAAAAATGGATAAAAAAATGAAAAAAGGTGGTTGACAAAATCGCCAGATACTGCTAGAATATCACATGTCGCTTATGGAGAGATATCGAAGTGGTCATAACGAGGCGGTCTTGAAAACCGTTTGTCCGTAAGGGCGCGTGGGTTCGAATCCCACTCTCTCCGTTCACACGGAAGAGTGTGGTTAGAATATAAATACAGTCTGTTTTACACGGGCGCTTTGGAGAAATACCCAAGTGGCTGAAGGGGCTCCCCTGGAAAGGGAGTAGGTCGTTAATAGCGGCGCGAGGGTTCAAATCCCTCTTTCTCCGTTCCTTTTCAAAAAAACAATTTTGAAAAAAATAAAAAAAGTTGTTGACAAAAAGAAAAGGATTTGGTAATATATAGAAGTTGTCGCTGAACGACAGAGACAACAAGATGAACCTTGATAATTGAACAGTGCTTTGAAGATCTTCGAAAATTCTTTTGAAAAGATATTCAAGAGCGAGTCACTTAAATAAGAGTGACGCGACCTAAAACAGTAACGGATAGAACAAGCTGACGCGAGTTCTGGACAGATAC
>CALWLW010000021.1 GCA_944381625.1 uncultured Lachnoclostridium sp. | reverse complement strand
TTATGCGAACAGTAAATGAAGTTAGCAAACTCACAGGAGTAAGTGTGCGCACACTGCATCATTATGATGCCATTGGTCTTTTGAAACCTACAGAAGTGACAGAAGCAGGCTACCGGTTGTATGACGATACAGCACTCAGCCGTTTGCAAAATATTTTACTGTTTCGTGAGTTGCAGTTTCCTCTAAAAGAAATCAAAGCAATTCTTGACAGTTCAAGCTTTGATCCGTTAGAAGCACTAACACAACAAATTGAATTGCTGGAATTGCAGTATAAGCATATAGGGGAACTAATTTCTTTCGCCCGTGAAATCCAGAAAAAAGGAGTAAGAGAAATGAACTTTCACGTTTTCGACAAAAGCGAGATTGAACAGTACAAGGCAGAAGCAAAAGCGAAATGGGGTGACACCAAAGAGTATCAAGAATATGAGCAGAAGCAAAAGAGCGGATATGATTTTAGTGAAACAACATCGCAGCTGATGAATTTGTTTATTGAAATCGGAGCACTCAGGCAGTTATCACCTACCGATAAAGCGGTACAGAAAAAAATTGACGCTTTACGAAACTTTATTACAAGTAACTACTATACTTGTAATATTGAAATTTTTCGTGAATTAGGGCAGATGTATGTCACTGATGAGCGATTTAAAAGCAACATTGATCATGTGGGCGGCGAGGGTACGGCTGAATTTGTAAAGCAGGCTATTGAGATTTATTGTTCTAAGGAGTAAATGCAATACCTACAACAGAATGGATATTTTGCCCTTTAAGGAAATAGCAAAGCTAAGAAAAGCCGTCAAGGGTCAAGACACAATCCAGCGGCTTGACTGCCTTGCGGCTTTATAGTAAAGTGAAGGCATAACAGGCAGAGAGTATTTGACTGGCACATCGTGTCATTGACGCCGGAAAGGAGAGTGGGGAGAAGATGAGGATGAAACTTCCCATCGGCATCGATGGATTTGAAAAACTCAGGACGAATGATTTTTACTATGTAGATAAGACCCTGTTCATCAAGGAGCTTTTGGAAAACTGGGGTGAAGTAAATCTGCTTACCCGTCCCAGGCGTTTCGGGAAGACTTTGAACATGAGCATGCTGAAGTCTTTTTTTGAGATCGGGAGCAGCCCGGAACTGTTTGACGGCTTAAAGATCATGCAGGAAAAAGAACTGTGTGAAAAATATATGGGGAAATTTCCTGTGATCTCCATCAGCCTGAAAAGTGTGGACGGACGGAGCTTTGAGTCTGCTTCCGCGGCCTTGTGTACCGTCATCGGAAATGAGGCCGGGAGGTTTCGATTTCTAAAGAGTAGCGACAGGTTGACGAAGAACGAAAAAGAAGCCTATGCACAGCTGACAGAGGTGGGGTCTTCACAGGGCGGGATTTACACGATGACAGAAAAAGTGGCGGAAGCAAGCCTGAATACCCTCTCCCAGCTTTTACACAAGCATTATGGACAGAAGGTCATCCTGTTGATTGACGAGTACGACGTTCCCCTGGACAAAGCGTTTCAGGCCGGTTACTATGAGGAAATGGTAAGCCTGACCCGCAACCTGCTTGGAAACGCGCTGAAGACCAATGACAGCCTTTATTTCGCCGTCCTTACCGGATGTTTGAGGATTTCCAAGGAAAGTATTTTCACAGGGCTTAATAATCTGAAAGTACATACAATCTCAGATGTCCGGTATGATGAATTTTTTGGCTTTACCAATGCAGAGGTGGATGAGCTTTTGAAATTTTATGGCCTGTCCGCTTATAAGGGTGTGGTCAGGGATTGGTACGACGGATACTGTTTTGGGAATGAGGAGGTATACAGCCCCTGGGACGTGATCAATTATTGTGACAAGCTGCTGGCTGACCCGGAAGCAGAGCCAGAGAATTACTGGGCCAACACCAGCGGGAATGATCTCATCCGCCGCCTGTTAAAGAGGGCGGATCAGACTGCCAAAGATGAAGTGGAAGAACTGCTGAATGGTGGAGAAATAACCAAAAGTATCAAACAGGAGCTGACTTATTGGGAGATAGACGACAGCGCTGAAAATGTGTGGAGTGTCCTTTATTCTACAGGATACTTGACAGGAAGGCATGTGGAGCGGGCGGACGCGGATTTATTCAGACTATGGATTCCCAATGGCGAGATCCGCAAATTGTTTTCTGACCTGGTGCAGGTCTGGTTCCGGGAAATGACACGTTCGGACTCCGCGAGGATCAACCGTTTCTGCGCGGCGTTCCCGGAGGGGGATGTGGAAACGATCCAGGAGATGCTCCACGATTACCTGTGGGATTCCATCAGTGTGCGGGACACAGCAGTCCGTACAAATATGAAAGAAAACTTTTATCATGGTATGCTGCTGGGCCTGCTTAGAAGCCAGGGAAGCTGGCTGGTCAAGTCCAACGCGGAGACGGGGGAAGGATACAGCGATATCTCCATCCAGACGCCGGATCGGATCGGGATTGTGATCGAACTGAAATATGCGGACGACGGAAACCTGGAAGCGGCCTGCAAAGAAGCGTTGAAGCAGATCGAAGAGAAGAAGTATGCGGAAGGATGGAAGCGCCGCAGTACGAAAAAGATGATCAAGTACGGAATCTCGTTCTGTGAGAAAGAATGCCTGGTTATGATGGGGTAAGATCATGGTTCTTTATGCAGCCGGGAGTTTTCCGGTTGATGATTCCGGGCAGATACAGTACAATAAGGCCAGAACAGAATGGAGGTCATATGCATGAATACTATCAACGACTGTTATACGCTGAACAATGGCATGAAGCTTCCGTGCCTTGGTTTTGGCACATATAATGAGAAGGACGGGGACAATCTGGAGATTATCCGCGGCGCGATCCGGTCCGGCTACCGTTTTTTTGACACCGCTTCCATCTATGAGACGGAACGGGTGCTGGGAGAAGCTGTGAAAGAGAGCGGTATTCCCAGGGAAGAGTTTATCATTGAGACGAAATGCTGGGTGGACGAGTTGGGATACGACGGCGCGAAAAAAGCCTTTGAAGCGTCTCTGGAGCGCCTGCAGATGGAGTATGTGGATTTGTACCTGATGCACTGGCCGCGCCAGACCGGGGCGGAGGACGAGGACTGGAAACGTCTGGACAAGGAGACCTGGCGGGCGCTGGAGGAACTCCAGGCCAGTGGGAGGGTGAAAGCCATCGGCTGCAGCAACTTTCTTCCCCATCATCTGGAAAATCTGCTGGAGGACTGCAGGGTGCGTCCGGTGGTGGACCAGCTGGAGCTCCATCCGGGATATTCCCAGGAGGCGGCGGTGGCCTACTGTCTGGCACATGACATCCGCCCCATGGCCTGGAGCCCTCTGGGACGGGGAAGGGACAACGCGCTGGCAGGCAATGCCATTCTGGAGAAGCTGGCGAAAAAATACGGGAAGAGCATCCCGCAGATCAACCTGCGCTTCCTGGTGCAGAAGGGAATTGTGCCCATTCCCAAAGCCTCCACACCGGAGCATATGAAGGCGAATATGGATATCTTTGATTTCTGTCTGTCCGACGAGGATCTGTGGATGCTGACCTGTATGCCCCAGACGACCTGGCTGGGCGAGCATCCGGATTTCTGTATTCCAACGAGAAAGAGTAATCCGAACCAGTGAGGCGCTCCGTGGATGATTATGGAAAAAGGGCGCGGAAGACCGCGTACCTGGGACTGCTCACTTCACTGGCGCTGATCGTCAGCTATGTGGAATTCCTGATCCCCATTCCCATGGGGATCCCGGGCGTGAAGCCGGGGCTGGCCAATCTGGTCATTGTCTGGGCCCTGTATACCATGAAGCCGGGAGAGGCGCTGCTGGTGAACATCATGCGCATTCTCCTGGCGGGATTTCTGTTTGGGAACCTGTCCATGATCCTGTACAGCGTGGCGGGAGCGCTGACCAGTTTCCTTGCCATGTACCTGGTGAAAAAAAGCGGATTGCTGAATGTGACCGGGGTGAGCATTGTAGGCGGTATCCTGCACAATATGGGCCAGCTTGCCCTGGCTGCCGCAGTGCTGGAGACGTCAAGCCTGGTCTATTATGCCCCGGTTCTGGTGGGGGCGGGAGCTGTCACCGGCTTCCTGATCGGAGCAGTGTCCCAGGAAGTGCTGCGCAGAGTTCCTGTATAGCTGGCAGAGTTTCTATATAATATAGGAAACCCGGCGGATCAACGGTCCGCCGGGAAAACCTGACATCGGTCGGAAGAATTATGAAGAGCCGCCTGGATGTTCCACTGGCAGGCGCACCGTGAAGGTACTGCCCAGATCCGGGATGCTTTCCAATTGAATGGTACCCTGATAGAGAGATACGATCCGCTTGACGAGGGCAAGGCCGAGGCCGTTGCCCTTCTTTTTGTGGGAGGTGTCTCCCTGGTAGAATTTATCGAAAATGTGGGCCTGCACTTCCGAGGACATGCCGATGCCGGTATCCCGGAAGGTTACGGTCAGCCAGTCCGGCTCCAGCCGGGCAGTGATGTCGATCTCACCGCCGGAGGGAGTGAATTTGACGGCATTGTCCAGAAGATTGCTCCAGATATGGGCGGTCAGTTCCTGGTTGCCGTACCAGGTGATGGAGTCCAGTTCCGGTTCGATGGTCAGCTTTTTGGCGGACCAGGCAGGCTCCGCCCGCAGGATGATCTGGCGGATCTGTTCGTCCACGCTGAAATATTCCTTCTCGCTGATGATGGTCTGTGTCTCCAGCCGGGAGAGATTCAGGATATTTCCGGTCATGGAGGACAGATCCTTGGCGCTTTTGATGATAATCTCAATATATTCGTTCCGCTCTTCATCGGAGAGGGAGTCGTCCTGCAGAAGCGTGGCATAGCCGCTGATGGAAGCCAGAGGCGTCTTAAACTCGTGGGACACGTTGGAGATAAAGTCGGAATGCAGGATTTCGGTGCTGTTCAGTTCCTGCACCATGCGGTTAAAATTCCGGGACAGATCCGATAGTTCTCCGATAGGATACCGGGTCGCCAATTTTACAGTATAATCGCCTTCCGCCACCCTCTCCATGGCCTTGGACAGGTCTGTGACCGGGGTCACGGCGTGATGGGCGATGGCAACGCTGATCAAAGTGCCCAAAAGGACGCAGGTGACTGCCAGGAGTGCGAGAAACCCCAGGCCGGTAAAGGGGAAATAGTTCCACAGGAAAGATCCCTGCATCAAGTGGATGATAAGCCCCATGAGCAGCACAGTCATTACCATGGCCCAGAAAAAAGTGATGACTACGCGGAACCACAGAGAATAAAAATGTTTTTTCATTTTTCCACCGACCCTTTATATCCCAGGCCGCGGACGGTCAGGATCTGGAAGTAGGGGACGTCCCGGAAACGGTCCCGCAGGCGGTTGATGTGCACGTCCACCGTCCGGATGTCCGTCTCGGAGTCATAGCCCCAAAGCTCGTCCATGAGCTGCTGACGGGTAAAAGTATGGTTGGGGAAGGACAGCAGTTTGTAAAGCAGCTGAAATTCTTTCTGGGGCAGAATCTGGGATCTGCCGTCCACGGTCACAGTCAGGTTGATGTAATCCAGACAGACGTGGGGAAATTCCAGCTTCTTCTCATAGATGATTTTGGCCCTGCGCAGCAGCGCTTCCACCCGCAGGAGAAGCTCGTTGACGTCGATGGGCTTTACCATATAGTCGTCGATACCCAGCTTGAAGCCCTTCAGCTTGTCAGGAAACGTGTCTTTGGCCGTGACCACTAAAATAGGAAGCTGATAACCGTTTTCCCGGAGCTCTTTGGTCAGGTCGTAGCCGTCCATTTTGGGCATCATAAGGTCGGTAATGATCAGATCAATATAATTCTGCTCCAGCAGGGCGAGAGCTTCCACCCCGTCGAAAGCGGGGATCACTTCATAATTGTTTTTTGTAAGTACCCGGCAGATCAGCCTGTTCAGCGGCTGGTCGTCCTCTACTACCATAATGTGAAACATAATAACCACCTCAAAAAATACATATTTATTATCCCGGCAGTGCCCCGTTCGCGCGTCAGCGCAGGGCACACGCCTGCCGCGGGGTATTCGGCTTTCGTATTATCATACGGGAGAAATATGAACGAGATATAAACAGAAGAATTTATATTCCGTTTAAAAAAGCAGGGTAATCTATAGAAGATTTTTTGATACTCATCAGAAAAGTGACAATATAATGGAAATGGAGATGAAAAAATGAACGGGAAAAGATATGTGGTTCTGGGACTGGCAGCGGTTCTCGGCGTGACGGCGACAGCCTGCTCCGGTTCCAGCGAGGAGACAGAAGAAATTGAAAAAGCGGTAGTGGATGTGGTGAACCCGGAAAGGGGTTCCCTGTCAACGGATACTGCTTATATAGGTATGGCGGCGCCCCAGCAGCAGGTCTATGTGACGCCCATGGTGTCCGGAACTGTGACGGAGGTGAACTTCCAGGTGGGCGATACGGTACAGGAAGGAGACCTTTTGTTCCGCATCGACGACGAGGCGGCCAGGCTTCAGCTGGCCAGCGCGGAGGCGGCTTATCACTCTGCGGAGGCGGGCGTGCAGGCGGCCACTGGCGGCGCCAGGGACCTGCAGAACTATCAGACGGAGCAGAGCATCCAGCAGCTCAGGGACAGCATCAACGATGTGGATGAGAGCATTGATGAGATGGAGGATAACCTGGGAGATCTGAGGGATGCAGGAGGAAGGCTTGCTTCGGCCAGAAATCAGGCACAGGCTGGAGTAAATGCACTTACGCAGTCACAGATTTCCCTGGAAGCGGAAAAACAGAATCTGCAGGCGGAGAAAGCCGCATTGGATGCAGAACTGGCGGCTCTGGATCCAGAAGATCCGGATCTGGAATCTAAACAAAATGCTCTTAAAGAGAAGATCACAGAAAAAAATACGGCGATTGAGAATAAAAGCAACGAGATTGATTCTGTGAAGCTGGATATTGTCAACGCGCAGGCGCAAGTAGATATGATACAGACGCAGATTGACGGAATAGATGCATCGAAAACCCAGCTGAAATCCGGCATCGACACCGCTGAGGACAGCCGGGAGACCATCAATGAGAACCTGGCCACGGCGGAGCAGTCCTACGCCATCACCCAGAACGAGGTGTACCCGGATACGGATGCCACCTACGCGGCCCAGCTGGAGAGCGCGTCGGTGGGTATCGATTCAGCGCAGATGCAGCTGGATTATTATACGGTAGAAGCACCCATCGGCGGGGTGGTGGAATCCGTGGGTGTGGAGGAGAATCAGATGGTATCGGCAGGCACCGCCGCCTATATCATTTCCAATAAAGATTCCATGACCGTGACCTTCCAGGTGACGGAGGAGGCAAAAAATGCCCTGGCAGTGGGCGATCCGGTGACGGTGGAACGAACCGGCAATACATATGAAGGAACGATCACCGAAGTGGGAACCATGGCTGGCGCGCAGACGCACCTGTTCACGGTCAAAGCGTCGGTGGCCGGCGCCAGCGACAGTATCCCCAACGGCGTAACAGTGAAAGTGTACGCTACTACCCGTCAGGAAGACGACAAACTGATTGTTCCATACGACGCGCTCTATTTCTCCGCAGGCGACGCCTATGTATACTGCGTGGAAGAGGGAGCGATTGTGCGGACCCCGGTGACGGTGGGACTGATGAGCGACACTCAGGCGGTCGTGGAGGAAGGACTTACAGAAGACAGCCTGGTGGTAGATAACTGGTCCTCCAGGCTGCGGGACGGAGCGCCGGCCCAGATTGCGTCTGTTAACGGCGAGGCTCCCGAACCAGAAGAAGCACCTGAAGAGGAAGCGCCTGAAGAGGAAGCGCCTGAAGAGGAAGCACCCGAAGAAGACGCACCTGAAGAGGAGGCTGAATAAGTATGGGTTTGACAAAATTTTCCCTGCGAAGGCCAGTCACCACGATGCTGGTGGTACTGGCTCTGGTAGTGTTCGGCTTTTCAGCCCTGACGACGCTTCGGCTGGAGCTGATGCCGGATATGGATATGCCCATCCTGATGGTGATGACGGTGTATCCGGGGGCGGACCCTGAAGCGGTGGATGAACTGGTCAGTACGCAGATCGAGGGCGATGTGGCCAGTTTAAGCGGCGTGGATTCGGTTATGACTTATTCCCAGGAAAATATCTCCATGGTGATCCTCCAGTATGATTACAGCGTGGATACCAATGAATCTTACCTGGATCTGCGGGCGGCTCTGGACGCCACCTACGCGTCTTTGCCGGACGACTGCCAGGAACCGGTGGTTATCGAGATGGATGTGAACTCCATGCCCAGCATCAGTTATTCAGTCAGTGCGGAAGAAGGCGTGGATACGCTGATGCTGGTGAATGACGAGATCGTACCGGAGCTGGAAGCAGTCAGCACTGTGGCCAGCGTGGATGTGACCGGAGGAGAGGAGAACTATATCCGGGTGATGCTGGACGAAGAGGCTCTGAACCAGTATGGACTGAGCATGAGCCAGGTGGCCCAGTACGTGGGAGCCGCGGATTTTATGATTCCTCTGGGTACGGTGGAGCAGGGTTCTCAGTCCATCAGTGCCACCAGTACCACAAGGATTGAAACGGTACAGGATTTGCAGGAGATTCCGTTGTACACCTCCACAGGGAATCTGATCCGCCTGGCGGATGTGGCAGATGTGGGCTGGGCCGTGCAGGACGCCTCCAGCGTGAGCCGTTTTAACGGACAGGATACGGTGTCGGTGAGCGTTACAAAAAATCAGAGCGCCAGCACCATCGGTATGGTCAACGACGTGAAGAAAGTCATGGACCGGATGGAACGGGAGCATGAAGGTATGACCATGGAGATCTCCTACGATGCGTCGGATATGATCATGGAGTCCGTGAGCTCTGTGGGAAGTACGCTGGCGCTGGGGGTGGTACTGACCATGGCGGTGCTGCTGCTCTTTTTCGGCGATATCAAGGCCAGCCTGATCGTGGGAAGTTCCATGCCCATCTCCCTGCTTGCCACGGTGATCCTGATGGCAGTGTGCGGATTCTCTTTGAATATGATCACTTTGGGAGCTCTGGTCATTGCCATCGGTATGATGGTGGACAGTTCCAGCGTGGTGCTGGAGAGCTGCTTCCGGTATAAAGACAAGAACCTGGACCATAATGAAGCGGCTCTGCACGGGACCGGCGAGGTGGTGGGCTCTATCGCGGCTTCTACCATCACGACAGTCGTGGTGTACCTCCCCCTGTGCCTTCAGCAGGGACTGAGCGGCCAGATCTTCGGGCAGTTGGGATATACGATTATTATCGCCATGCTGGCCTCGCTGGTATCCGCCATTACCCTGGTGCCGTTGTTCTTTAAATATTTCCGTCCCAGGGAAAAGAAAGAACTGAAGATCAACGGTCTCCTGGATAAGATCAAAGACCGGTATGAAAAGATGGAACGGAAGCTGCTTCACAGGAAAAAGCTGGCTGTATTTGTTTCCATCGCTTTGCTGGTGATCTCTCTGGGGCTGGTGGGACTTATGGATACGGAACTGATCCCGTCCATGGATGAAGGCACGGTAAGCATCAGCGTTTCCATGAGGCCGGGAACAAAGGTCTCCCTGGTAGAAGAGCGGATGGCGGAACTGGAAGATATGGTGGCTTCCCACGAAGATGTGGAGAGCTATACCATGACGGCTTCCGATGGTTCCGGTTCCATTTCCGTCAATCTGAAGGATAGCCGGAGTATGTCCAGCCAGGAAGTGGCCGATCAGTGGACGGAAGCGACGAAAGATATCACAGACATGCAGCTGGATATTTCGGTGAGCAGTACCATGTCTTCCATGATGACTGTGGGAGCGGGAGGTACGATTACTCTGAAATCCACGGATCTGGAGGATCTGCAGGGTGCTGTCACAGAGCTGGAAGAGAGATCCTGGGATATTCCGGGCGTGCTGAACGTAAGTACGGACGCGGGAGAAAGCTCCACACAGATCCGGGTTCTGATCGATCCCCTCAGTGCCATGAGTTATGGGATGACGCCTGCCCAGGCAGCGGGAAGCCTTTACAGCATGATCAGCGGCACGGAGGCCATGACGATCACCTCCAACGGACAGGAGTACAGTGTGATTCTGGAGTTTCCGGAAGGAAGCTATACGGATGCCGGAAGCCTGATGGATGCCAGCATATCCGGAATCCCGCTGTCGGAGATCGCGACTCTTGAATATACCAATTCCCAGCAGACCGTGAGCAGGCAGGACGGATACTATGTGATGACGGTTTCCGCCTCCTGCCTGTCGGATGATACCAACGCCGTGCAGGATGAGATGGACCGTCTGGCGGCGGAAATGGATCTGCCGGATTCTGTGGAGGTATCGGTGAATACCATGGATGAGATGATGAACGAAACCTTCCAGTCCCTGGGAACGGCCATCGCGGCGGCGATCTTCCTGGTCTTCCTGGTAATGGCCATGCAGTTTGAATCTCCCAGATACTCGCTGATGGTGATGCTGAGCGTACCGTTCAGTTTGATCGGTTCCTTTGGCCTTCTGTTCCTCTCCGGATCGTCCTTTAGCATGATTTCCCTCATGGGCATCCTGATGCTGGCGGGTATTGTGGTGAACAATGGTATCCTGTATGTGGACGGCGTAAACCTTCTGAGGACGCAGATGCCGCTGGAGGACGCGCTGATTGAGAGCGCCAAGACCAGGCTCCGGCCGATCCTGATCACGACCCTGACCACCATCATATCCATGGTTCCGGGCGCTTTAGGCATCGGCGAGGGCAACCAGATGATGCAGGGCATGTATATCATCATCATCGGCGGCTTGGTGGCCTCCACGTTGTTGATCCTGGTACTGATGCCGGTATTCTATCTGATGTTTTATGGAAGGAAATATAAGCTGGAGCAGAAGGCGTAATATGTCGAAAACCCCCGATAGTATCTGCTTGTAAGGTATAGCCGCTTTCCCTATAATTTTTCTTGTGAATGTTGAAAACTTTTGTATGAAGTTGTTGAAAGGAGACAGGAAAGATGGGAAACGAGGAGGATTATGGATGAGCAGGTGGAGCGTTGCAATTGTGGACGATAACGAAAGAATGGTGGAGATTCTGGACGGAATTCTGCGCCAGGATGAAGAACTCCAGATTGTAGGCATCGCCAGGAACGGGGAAGAAGCGTGTCAGGTGATCCGCGAGAAAGAACCGGATATTATGCTTCTGGATATCATCATGCCCAAGCTCGACGGACTGACCGTGATGGAGCGGATCGGGCATGATGCCAATATCCGGAAGAAACCGGAATTCGTGGTGATCTCCGCCATCGGACAGGAACGGATCACAGAGGATGCGTTCCTGCTGGGAGCCAGCTACTATATTATGAAACCGTTTGATCACGATATGCTGCTCGGCAGAATCCGAAGCCTGAAAGAGAGCCGGAACCGGAAGAGGCCGGAGGGAGCAAAGATGCTTCCATATGAGACACGGTCCGACTATCTGGAGCGGAATCTGGAAACGGATGTGACCAATATGATCCATGAGATCGGAGTGCCTGCGCATATCAAAGGGTACCAGTATCTCAGGGACGCGATCATGATGGCGGTGGAGGATATGAATATGCTGAATTCGATTACGAAGATTCTGTATCCTACCATTGCGAAAAATCACAAGACGACGCCAAGCAGGGTGGAGCGCGCGATCCGCCATGCGATTGAGGTGGCGTGGAGCCGCGGAAAGATGGATACCATCGATGAACTGTTCGGTTATACAGTCAGTGTAGGAAAAGGCAAGCCAACCAATTCGGAATTTATTGCTTTGATCGCGGACAAAATACGCCTGGACTATAAAAAACATGCATAAATTTTGAAAACTTCTTTTATTGCCCTCCGGTTTGCGGTATAATTTCCCTATACTATATCGTGTGTTTGGAGGGAAACATGAAGAAGAAGGTTTTGTTCATAGCGTCCGAGTGCGTACCGTTCGTGAAAACAGGCGGACTGGCCGACGTGGTGGGATCTTTGCCGAAATATTTTGACAAAGAAAAATATGAAGTACGGGTGATTGTGCCCAATTATCTCTTTATTGGGCAGGAATGGAAAGAAAAGATGAATTTTGTCACCAGCTTCCAGATGGATATGGCCTGGCGCAGCCAGTACGTGGGCATCATGGAGCTGGAGCATGACGGGATTACGTATTACTTTATTGATAACGAGTATTACTTTGCGGGAGACCGCCCATATGGAAATATTCATGAGGACGTGGAAAAGTTCGCGTTCTTTTCCAAGGCGGCTCTTTCCATCCTGCCGGTGGTGGATTACCGGCCGGATATTGTGCACTGCCATGACTGGCAGACTGGTCTGGTTCCGGTATACCTGAAGGACAGCTTTCATGAGGGTGAATTTTATGCGAATATGAAATCCATCATCACGATTCACAATCTGAAATTCCAGGGAGTCTGGAATATCAAGGCGGTCCAGGACGCTACCGGTCTGGATATGTCTTATTTTACCTCGGATAAACTGGAAGCCTTCGGCGACGCCAATTATCTGAAGGGCGGTATCGTCTATGCGGATCTGGTGACTACGGTCAGCCGCACCTATGCGGAGGAGATCAAGACGCCGTTTTATGGAGAAGGCCTGGATGGGCTTATGAGAGCCCGTTCCAACGTCCTGCACGGCATTGTCAACGGTCTGGATTATGAGGAATGGAACCCGGGGACGGACAAGCTGATCTATAAAAAATATACGGCGGAGAATTTCAGGCGCAATAAATGGAAAAATAAGCTGGAGCTTCAGAAAGAACTGGGGCTCACGCAGGATAAGAATGTCATGCTGATCGGCATGGTATCCAGGCTGACGGATCAGAAAGGCTTTGATCTGATCGACGCGGTGATGGACGAGTTGTGCCAGGACGCGGTGCAGATTGTGGTGCTGGGCACCGGCGAGAACCGCTACGAGAATATGTTCCGGCATTTTGCCTGGAAGTACGGCGGAAAAGTGGCTGCCTGCATCTATTATTCCAATGAGATCGCGCACAAGATTTATGCTGCCAGCGACGTGTTCCTGATGCCTTCGCTGTTTGAACCCTGCGGACTGAGTCAGCTGATGAGCCTTCGGTACGGCTCGCTTCCCATTGTGAGGGAGACGGGCGGACTGAAGGACACGGTGGAGCCGTATAATGAATACGAAGAGACCGGAACCGGTTTTAGTTTCACCAATTACAACGCTCATGAGATGCTGGGCGCGGTGCGGTACGCGGAGTCTGTCTATTATGACAATAAGCGTTCCTGGAACAAGATCGTGGACCGCGCCATGGCGGCGGATTTTTCCTGGAGCAGTTCCGCGAAACAATATGAGGATCTCTACGAAGAACTGACCTGGTAACGCCTGTTACGAAGATTTTGGAAGGCATAATTCCTCCCTGTTTTCACATACTAGGATTGCAAGTATGGAAAACAAGGAGGAATTTTTTATGTCAGAATTGTCAGAACTGGATGTACAGAACCTCCGCCATCTCATTGGCGGAAGCGAGACCTGTCACGCCAAATTCACCGCCTATGCGGAGCAGGCCACCGATACGCAGGTCAAACAGTATTTCCAGCAGGCGGCCCAGTCTGCAAAGGAAAACAAACAGCAGCTGATGGGATTTTTGAAATAGGAGGCAGTGATCATGGACGAAAAGACGATGGTAAGCGACGCCCTGGTGGGTATCAACGGAGAATTGAAGGCATATGCGGAATATATTACCCAGACAGAGAATCCGCAGCTGAAGCAGACGCTGAAACAGATGCGCAACAAGACCGAGACCGCGCAGGAACAGCTGTATCAGATCGCAAGGGAGAAATCCTACTACGTGCCCGCGGACAAAGCGTCCCAGGAGGAAATTGAACACGTAAGGTCTCTGTTTAAACCGGAATCCATGCTGGGTTAAAGGAGACGCCGACGGCCGGGAGGGTTGCCCTCCCGGTATTTTCATGCAAAGGAAAGCCCTCCGGCCGGGAATTCTGCAAAGCAGAATTCTTTGATGAAAAACTTCTTTATGAACAATAACATAATGTCATTACTGCCGGGAGAACATAGAGATAAGATATGCGGCATAAATTTCTGGAAAATTCAATTTTCCAACGGCAGAGAGGAGAGACGCGATGTTGAAAGAAGCCGGAGACAGACTGGAAGAGAAAGCGATGATACAATTTCTGAGTAAATTCGATGAGAATCCGTTCCTGGTCAGATTTAAAGACCATGAATATCAGATTGGGAAAGGAAGCCCTGCTTTTACGGTGGATTTTAAGAAGGCCATTCCGGTGTCGGATCTTATGAACAGCACCTCCATCGCTTTGGGGGAGGCTTACATGGACGGAGATCTGGAGATCGAGGGGGATCTGTACCAGGCGCTGGATCATTTCCTGGGTCAGATGGGCAGATTTTCCACAGACGAAAAGGCGCTGAAAAAGCTGATATTTACCTCGGTAAACAAGAGGAACCAGAAGAAAGAGGTGGGGAGCCACTACGATATCGGCAATGATTTTTACCGCCTGTGGCTGGATGAAACGCTGAGCTATTCCTGCGCGTATTTTAAAAGTCCGGACGATACGCTCTATGAGGCTCAGGTGAATAAGGTGGATTATATTCTGCAGAAACTGTGTCTTCAGGAAGGAATGACCCTGCTGGATATTGGCTGCGGCTGGGGATTCCTGCTGCTGGAAGCCGCGCGCAAGTATCGGATCAGGGGTCTGGGCATTACGCTGAGCCAGGAACAGTATAAGGAATTCCAGAAAAGGATCAGGGAAGAGGGGCTGGAGGACCGCCTGCAGGTGGAACTGATGGATTACCGGGATCTGCCGGAGCTGGGGCGGACCTTTGACCGGGTGGTCAGCGTGGGCATGGTAGAACATGTGGGGAGAGAAAACTACCAGCTTTTCAACGACTGTGTGAGGGATGTGCTGAAGGACGGGGGCGTGTTCCTTCTGCACTTCATCAGCGCCCTGAAGGAACACCCGGGAGACGCATGGATCAAGAAATACATCTTCCCGGGCGGCGTTGTGCCCAGTCTGAGGGAAATGATTGCGGATATGTCGGAGGACAATTTCCATATTCTGGATGTGGAAAATCTTCGCCTGCACTACAACAGGACGCTCCTTAGCTGGGAGAAGAACTACCGGGAGCATCTGGAGGAAGTCAGGGCCATGTTCGACGAGCGCTTTGTACGGATGTGGGATCTCTATCTGTCCGCCTGCGCGGCCACCTTCCACAACGGGATCATTGACCTTCATCAGATCCTGGCCACAAAGGGGATCAACAACGATCTGCCCATGACCAGATGGTACTGATCCGGGCAGAGCAATGCTTTTCCTGGACACTTTAATCTTCTGCCCGGACGTTTTCCCAGAAGGACTGGATGCGGTCCAGACGGGAGGTCATGCCGGTCATCATAAGATCCAGAACCGTCAGCGCCGCCATGCATTCCACCACCACGACGGCCCGGGGCACGATGATGGGATCGTGCCGGCCGCGGACGGAGACCGTGATATTTTCCCCGGCGCGGGAGATGGTCTGCTGTTCGGCGCTGATGGAGGGGGTGGGCTTGAACGCGGCCCGGAAGACCACGTCGCTGCCGTCGCTGATGCCGCCCAGAACGCCGCCTGCATGGTTGGACCGTTTGGAGACACGTCCGTCCGGCCCGATGAAGAACGGGTCGTTGTTGGCGGAGCCGTGGGACGCTGCAGCGGCAAAGCCGTCTCCGATCTCAAAGCCTTTTACCGCGCCGATGGAGCAGACGGCTTTGGCGAGGCTGGCGTTTAATTTATCAAAACAGGGTTCTCCGATGCCTGCGGGGAGCCCTTTTATGATGCACTCTACCACGCCCCCGCAGGAATCCTGTTCCCGGCGGCACTGATCCAGATGTTCCATGGCCTGTATGGCTGCCTGTGCATCCGGCATGCATACCGGATTTTCTGACGCCTGGGCCAGATCAAACCGGCTGTCGTCGATGGAGACGGGGCCGATGGCTCTGGCGTAGGCTGTGACAGTGACGCCCAGACGTTCCAGGATCTTCGCGGCGACCGCGCCCGCGGCCACCCGGCCGATGGTTTCCCGGCCGGAGGAGCGTCCCCCGCCGGTGTAGTCGCGGAAGCCGTATTTTTTATCGTAAGTATAATCCGCGTGTCCGGGGCGGTAGTAGGATGCGATCTCACTGTAATCTCCGGAGCGCTGGGAAGTATTGCGCACCATCAGGGAGATGGGCGTGCCTGTGGTACGCCCTTCAAAGACGCCGGAAAGGATCTCCACCTGATCGGCCTCCGTCCTTGGGGTGGTGAAGCGGGACTGCCCGGGACGGCGGCGGTTCAGATAGAACTGTATGTCTTCTTCCGCCAGGGGAAGCCCTGCGGGGCAGCCGTCGATGACGACGCCGATCCCTTTGCCGTGGGATTCGCCCCAGGTGGTGATGGATAATAAAGTGCCAAGTGTTGATCCTGCCATGTCTGATCTCTCCTGTTCCTGTTTTGTCGAAATATCTTTTTTCAGTATAGTATGAGGCGGGGAAAAAGACAAGTAGGTTTGGTATTGACGGCGAAGTCCATTGCACGTTATGATAGGATATCGAAAGACCAGGAGTTTGCGGAGTATTATCTGCTGGGTACGCTCCTGAGTACAATCTGTGCGGTTGCGGCGGCCGCCATATGAAATGAGGAATAAAATGTATAAATTATTAAAGAAAGACGGAAATGCAAAGCGGGGCGAGCTCCACACCGTGCACGGCGTGATCCAGACCCCGGTGTTTATGAATGTGGGAACAGTGGCGGCCATCAAGGGCGCGGTGTCCACGGAGGATCTGGAGCAGATCGGTACTCAGGTGGAGTTGTCCAATACATACCATCTGCACGTGCGTCCCGGGGATACGGTAATCAAAAAACTGGGCGGACTGCATAAATTCATGTCATGGGACAGGCCCATCCTGACAGATTCGGGCGGATTCCAGGTGTTTTCCCTGGCAGGACTGCGGAAGATCAAGGAAGAAGGAGTCTATTTCCAGTCCCATATAGATGGAAGGAAGATCTTCATGGGGCCGGAGGAGAGTATGCAGATCCAGTCCAACCTGGCCTCTACCATCGCCATGGCCTTTGACGAGTGCCCGTCCAGCCGGGCGGATCGGGACTACGTACAGCGTTCGGTGGAGCGCACGACCCGGTGGCTCACCCGGTGCAAGGCGGAGATGGAGAGACTGAACCAGCTTTCGGATACCATCAATAAGAACCAACTGCTGTTCGGCATCAACCAGGGCGCGGTATTTGAGGATATTCGTATTGAGCATGCCCAGCAGATCGCTCAGCTGGATCTCCCCGGCTATGCCATCGGCGGACTGGCAGTGGGTGAGACCCACGAAGAAATGTATCAGGTCATCGAGGCGGTGGTGCCGTATCTGCCCCAGGACAAGCCGGTCTATTTGATGGGCGTGGGGACGCCCGCCAATATTCTGGAGGCGGTGGACCGGGGCGTGGATTTCTTCGACTGCGTGTATCCCAGCCGCAATGGAAGGCATGGGCATGTGTATACCAACCACGGAAAGCTGAATCTGTTTAACGCGAAATATGAACTGGACGACCGGCCCATTGAGGAGGGCTGCGGCTGTCCGGCGTGCAGGCGCTACAGCCGGGCCTATATCCGGCATCTGTTGAAGGCGAAGGAGATGCTGGGCATGCGTCTGTGCGTGCTGCACAACCTGTATTTCTACAATCATATGATGGAAGAGATCCGGGACGCCATCGACCAGGGCTGCTATCAGGAGTATAAAAAGCGGAAGCTGTCCGGCGTACTGGCAAAAAATATATAAAAAAGCTTGCCCTATAGGGGAATATTGTGTAAAATGTTCTTTGAAGTTATTTTTCAGGAGGAATAGATATGCTGTTGACGAGCGCAGGATCAGAAGGAATCATGCTGATCGTATATATTGTATTTTTTGCTGCGATTATGTATTTCCTGGTGATGAGACCGCAGAAAAAGGAGCAGAAAAGAGTAAGTGCCATGCTGGCAACCCTGGAAGTGGGCGACGTGGTAGTGACGACCAGCGGGTTTTATGGGGTCGTAATCGATATTACCGACGAGGACGTAATTGTAGAGTTCGGGAGCAACCGCAACTGCCGTATTCCGATGAAGAAGACGGCCATCCAGGAAGTAGAAAAACAGAACTAGGCAAGGATGCAGCAGGGCGGAAGGAATGTCTTCCGCCTTTCTGCGTTTACAACGCAGAAAGCCCTCCGGGCAGGATGCGACCGCGGGGGATTGTGCAGACAGGGAGGAACAGGGATATGGAATGTAAGATCGGATTGATCCACGGCGACGGGATCGGGCCGGAGATTGTGAGAGAGGCCAGAAAGGTGCTGGACGCGGCGGCGTCCAAATACGGCCATACATTTTCTTATACAGAATTATTGCTGGGGGGAGCGTCCATTGATGTCCATGGCGTGCCCCTGACGGAAGAGACCATAGAGCAGGCCCGCGCCTGCGACGCGGTGCTGATGGGGTCCATCGGAGGAGACGCGAAGACGTCCCCCTGGTATCAGCTGGAGCCGTCCAGGCGCCCGGAGGCGGGGCTTCTGGGTATCCGCAAGGCGCTGAACCTGTTCGCAAACCTGCGGCCGGCATATCTGTACGACGAACTGCGGGAAGCCTGCCCGTTAAGAGAGGACATCAGCAGAGCCGGATTCGATATGGTCATTGTCCGGGAGCTGACAGGGGGCCTGTATTTCGGAGAGCGTAAGACGGAGGAGATCGACGGCGTGAGGACCGCGGTGGATACCCTCAGCTACAATGAAAATGAGATCCGCCGTATTGCGAAGCGGGCCTTCGACATCGCCATGAAGAGACGTAAAAAAGTGTGCAGTGTGGATAAGGCCAACGTGTTGGATTCCTCCCGCCTCTGGAGAAAGGTGACGGAGGAAGTGGCGAAGGATTACCCGGAGGTGGAGCTGTCCCATATGTACGTGGACAACTGCGCCATGCAGCTGGTGATGAATCCGGCACAGTTTGACGTGATCCTGACGGAAAACATGTTCGGGGATATCCTCTCCGATGAGGCCAGCATGGTGACGGGCTCCATCGGTATGCTGTCCAGCGCCAGCCTCAACGACACCCGTTTCGGGCTTTATGAGCCCAGCCACGGTTCCGCCCCGGATATCGCGGGACAGGATAAAGCCAACCCCATTGCAACGATTTTGTCCGCGGCCATGATGCTGCGCTATACCTTTGACCTGGACAGGGAGGCCGACGCAGTGGAAGCGGCGGTGCGCCAGGTACTCAAGGAAGGATACCGGACCGGGGATATCTGGTCCGAGGGCTGTACAAAGGTGGGAACCGCCGCCATGGGCAGCCTGATCGCTGAACGGATTTAACTCTTTATACAGCAAACACATAGAGAAAAAGACAACAGGAGGAATCAGGAATGAGAAGTGATGCAGTTACCAAGGGGATGCAGCAGGCCCCGCACCGTTCTCTGTTTCATGCGCTGGGACTGACGGAAGAGGAGATGAACCGCCCGCTGGTGGGGATTGTCAGTTCCTACAATGAAATCGTGCCGGGACATATGAACCTGGACAAGATCGTGGAAGCAGTCAAGATGGGAGTATCCATGGCGGGGGGAACGCCGATTGTATTCCCGGCCATCGCCGTTTGCGACGGAATCGCCATGGGACATATCGGGATGAAATATTCGCTGGTTACCCGTGACCTGATTGCAGATTCCACGGAGGCCATGGCCATGGCGCATCAGTTTGACGCGCTGGTGATGGTGCCCAACTGCGACAAGAATGTGCCGGGACTTTTGATGGCGGCGGCCAGGGTCAACATCCCTACCGTATTCGTCAGCGGCGGCCCCATGCTGGCCGGACATGTGAAAGGGCAGAAGAGAAGCCTTTCCAGCATGTTTGAGGCGGTAGGTTCCTATGCGGCCGGCACGATGACGGAGGAAGACGTAAGAGAATTTGAGCAGAAAGTATGTCCTACCTGCGGTTCCTGCTCCGGCATGTATACGGCCAACAGCATGAACTGCCTGACCGAAGTGCTGGGCATGGGACTGAAAGGGAACGGTACGATCCCCGCGGTCTACTCCGACCGTCTGCGCCTGGCCAAGCATGCGGGCATGCAGGTGATGGAGATGCTGAAGAGGAATATCCGTCCCAGGGATATCATGACGAAGGAAGCGTTCCTGAACGCCCTGACGGTGGATATGGCGCTGGGATGTTCTACCAACAGTATGCTGCACCTTCCGGCCATCGCCCATGAAGCGGGCGTGGAGCTGAACGTGGATATCGCCAATGAGATCAGCGCCAGAACGCCGAACCTGTGCCATCTGGCCCCGGCAGGCCCCACGTATATCGAGGACCTGAACGAAGCCGGCGGCGTTTATGCGGTGATGAACGAGCTTTCCAAGAAAGATCTGCTGAACCTGGACTGCATGACAGTGACCGGGAAGACGGTGGGCGAGAACATTAAAGACTGCCGGAACAAGAATCCGGAGGTCATCCGTCCGGTGGAAAATCCCTACAGCCAGACCGGAGGCATCGCGATCCTGAAGGGCAATCTGGCGCCGGACAGCGGCGTGGTGAAGCGTTCCGCCGTGGCGGAAGAGATGCTGGTGCATGAAGGCCCGGCACGCGTTTTCGACTGTGAAGAGGACGCCATTGAAGCCATCAAGGGCGGAAAGATCGTGGCAGGGGACGTGGTGGTGATCCGCTACGAAGGCCCCAAGGGAGGCCCGGGCATGAGAGAGATGCTCAATCCCACCTCCGCCATCGCAGGCATGGGCCTGGGATCCTCTGTGGCGCTGATCACCGACGGACGGTTCAGCGGAGCCAGCCGCGGCGCATCCATCGGACACATTTCCCCGGAGGCGGCTGTGGGAGGCCCCATCGCTCTGGTGGAGGAAGGGGATATTATCAGCATCGATATTCCCAATAACCGTCTGGATGTGAAGATTTCCGACGAGGAGATGGAAGAGAGAAGGAAGAACTGGAAACCCAGGGAGCCGAAGGTGACCACCGGTTATCTGGCCCGCTATGCGGCGATGGTGACCTCCGGAAACAGAGGGGCGATCCTGGAGATCCAGAAATAGAAAAACGTACGAGGGGAGATTTTTATGAAATTAACAGGAGCAGAGATCGTGATCGCCTGCCTGGAAGAGCAGGGCGTAGACACCGTATTCGGTTATCCGGGCGGAGCTATATTGAATATTTATGACGCATTATACAAACACGGCGAGATCCGCCATATCCTCACGTCCCATGAGCAGGGCGCATCCCATGCGGCGGACGGCTATGCCAGGGCTACGGGCAAGGTGGGCGTGTGCTTCGCCACATCCGGACCGGGCGCGACCAACCTGGTGACTGGAATTGCCACCGCGTACATGGATTCTGTGCCGGTGGTGGCGATCACCTGCAACGTGGGCAATTCCCTGCTGGGCAAGGACAGCTTCCAGGAGGTGGATATTTCAGGCATTACCATGCCCATCACCAAATATAATTTTATTGTAAAAGATGTGAATACGCTGGCGGATGTGATCCGCAGGGCCTTCAAGATCGCCCGCACGGGACGTCCCGGCCCGGTGCTCATCGATATCACCAAGGACGCCACCTCGGAATCCGCTGAGTATACGAAGCAGGAGCCCCAGCCGGTGAAGCCGGATACAGAGCTGATCACAGAGGAGGCGCTGCAGACGGCGGTGGAGATGATCAACGCTTCGGAGAAACCCATGATCTTTGTGGGCGGCGGCGCGATCCTGGCCAACGCTTCCGAAGAACTTCTGGAGTTCGCCGAGAAGGTGCATGCGCCGGTGTGCGATACGCTCATGGGCAAGGGCGCGTTCAGCGGCGAGCATCCGCTCTACGCGGGGATGCTGGGAATGCACGGCACCAAATACGCCAATTTCGGCGTCTGTAAATGCGACCTTCTGATCACCATCGGTTCCCGTTTCAGCGACCGGGTGTCCGGCGACGCCTCCCGTTTCGCCATGGGAGCCAAAGTTCTGCAGATCGATGTGGACCCGGCGGAGATCAATAAAAATATCATCACCTCGGCCAGCGTGATCGGGGATGTGAAGGAAGTGCTGAAACGGCTGAATCCCATGCTGGAGCAGCAGAATCATTCCAGATGGATCACCTTCATCGACGACCTGAAAGAGCGCTTCCCCATGAAATACGATCAGGACCGCCTGACCGGTCCTTATGTGGTGGAGGAAATCTATAAGGCCACGAAGGGCGACGCCATCATCTGTACGGATGTGGGCCAGCATCAGATGTGGGCGGCTCAGTATTATAAATACAGTAAGCCGAGGACCCTTCTGACCTCCGGCGGCCTGGGCACCATGGGCTACGGTCTGGGGGCGGCCCTGGGCGCGAAACTGGCGAAACCGGATAAGACGGTCATCAATATCGCCGGCGACGGATGCTTCCGTATGAATATGAACGAACTGGCCACAGCGTCCCGGTATAATATCCCGGTGATCGAAGTGATCCTGAACAACCATGTGCTGGGCATGGTGCGCCAGTGGCAGACGCTGTTCTATGAAGGACATTATTCCGCGACCACGTTGAATGATAAAGTGGACTTTGTAAAGGTGGCGGAAGCGCTTGGATGCAAAGGTATCCGCATCACAAAGAAAGAAGAGGTGGCGCCTGCCCTGAAAGAAGCTATGGAATACGGCGGGCCTATCGTACTGGACTGCCAGATCGACAGCGACGACAAAGTATTTCCGATGGTTCCAGCCGGCGCGCCCATTGAGAACGCGTTCGACCAGGACGACCTGGATGGAAAAGGCTGAATCTTCTGACTTGATACGCCGTATGGGGAATCCCTGTACGGCGTTTTCCGATGTAACTATTCAGCCATGCGGATGAAGATTGCAAAACTCGGCGCAAGCTGGCTTGCAGAGAGGTTTTGCAATCTTCAGACATAGGGCGCTTAGCCCCGATCGAGGATTCAGCCGCGTCAGCGGCGATAGAGCAGCGTTAGCTGCGGGAATCCGAGAGGCATGGCTGAATGGTTACTTCCGGTGGTTTCGGCGCTGGGAAAGTATTGACAAAAAAATATCAAAGCGGTAGAATGATGTCTATGTACAGAAATACCTCAAGGGAGGACGAAGAAGTGAGCAGAGTATATAATTTTTCAGCCGGTCCGGCGGTGTTACCGGAAGAAGTATTGAGAGAAACAGCCGCAGAAATGATGGATTACAACGGAACGGGCATGTCCGTGATGGAGATGAGCCATCGATCTTCCGCCTTTGAGGAGATTATCGGGAGCGCGGAACAGGATCTGAGGGATCTGATGGGAATTCCCTCCAATTATAAGGTGCTTTTCCTGCAGGGCGGAGCCAGCCTGCAGTTTGCCATGATTCCCATGAACCTGATGAAAAACCGCGTGGCGGACTATATTGTCACCGGTCAGTGGGCGAAGAAAGCCTATGAAGAGGCGAAGAAATACGGTACAGCCAACAAGATTGCTACCAGCGAGGACCAGACCTTTTCCTACATACCGGATTGTTCGGACCTGCCGGTGAGCGCTGACGCGGATTATGTCTATATCTGCGAAAATAACACCATTTATGGAACCAAATACAAGACCCTTCCCAACACCAAGGGAAAAGATCTGGTGGCGGACGTGTCTTCCTGTTTCCTGTCGGAGCCGGTGGACGTGTCGAAATACGCATTATTATATGGAGGCGTACAGAAGAATATCGGTCCGGCCGGCATGGTGATCGCCGTCGTGAGAGACGATCTGATCACGGACGACGTGCTTGCGGGCACGCCCACCATGATGAAATACAAGACCCACGCGGACGCGGGCTCTCTGTATAATACGCCCAACTGCTTCTGTATCTATATGTGCGGAAAGGTGTTCCGCTGGCTGAAGCAGATGGGCGGACTGGAGGAGATGAAGCGCCGCAACGAGGAGAAGGCGAAGATCCTCTATGATTTCCTGGACGAAAGCCGCCTGTTCAAAGGTACGGTACGTAAGGAAGACCGTTCCCTGATGAACGTGCCTTTTGTGACGGGAGATAAGGAGATGGATGCGAAATTTGTCAAAGCCGCGGAAGCGGCGGGGCTGGTGAATCTGAAAGGCCACCGGACCGTGGGCGGCATGAGGGCCAGCATCTATAACGCCATGCCCAGGGAAGGCGTGGAGACGCTGACCGCGTTTATGAAGAAATTTGAAGAGGAGAATCGTTGATTATGTTTCAATATCATTGCCTGAACCCGATTGCTGAAGTTGGGTTGAAGAAATTTGACGGAAATTACGCGCAGACAGACAGCATGGCAGAAGCGGACGCGGTGCTGGTCCGCAGCGCGGCCATGCACGACATGGAACTGCCGGAGCGGCTGTGCGTAATCGGAAGGGCCGGAGCAGGAGTGAACAATATCCCGCTGGGCAAATGCTCCGAGCAGGGGATCGCCGTGTTCAATACGCCGGGAGCCAATGCCAACGGTGTGAAGGAACTGGTGCTCGCAGGACTTCTGCTGGCTTCCAGGGACATTATCGGCGGAGTCCGCTGGGTGCAGTCCGAGCGGCAGAACGAGGATCTGGAGCAGCTTGCCGAGAAACAGAAGAAACAGTTTGCCGGCAATGAGATCAAGGGCAAGAAGCTGGGCGTGATCGGCCTGGGAGCCATCGGCATCCTGGTGGCCAACGCGGCTTCGGCGCTGGGCATGGAGGTCTATGGATACGACCCGTATATCTCGGTCAACGCGGCCTGGAAGCTGTCCAGGGACGTGAAGCACATCATGGATGTGAACGATATTTATAAGGAATGTGATTATATCACGGTTCATGTGCCGCTGACGGATGAGACCAGAGGGATGATCGGGTCGGAGGCCATCGTGCAGATGAAGCCGGAGGCGGTGGTCCTGAATTTTGCCAGAGGCCCGCTGGTGGACCAGAAGGCCATGGTGGAGGCGCTGCGCACCGGCCGGATCCGCCATTATGTGTCGGATTTCCCCATTCCGGAGATTGTGAACCAGAGAAGGGCCATCATAGTGCCGCATCTGGGCGCATCCACCAAAGAATCGGAGGATAACTGCGCGGTGATGGCGGTGGATGAGATCCGCGATTATCTGGAGAATGGAAATATACATAATTCCGTCAATTATCCCAACTGTGACATGGGAGTCTGCCAGACGGCCATGCGCGTGACAGTGATCCACAGGAATATCCACAACATGCTGACGCAGTTTACGGCGGCTTTCGGCGAGCTGGGCATCAATATCGGCCGCATGAGCAATGTGACCAGAGGGGAGTACGGCTACGCCATGATCGATCTGGAGAATACGGCCGATGAACGTGCGATTGAGAAGATCCGCGGGATCGACGGCGTGCTGAAAGTGCGGGTGATCCGGTAATGGCGGTGATCAGGCCGTTTCGGTGCATCCATCCGGCAAAGGGACTGGAACCGGACATTGCGGCGCTCCCTTATGATGTCTATCACCGGGAGGACGCCCGGGAGGCGGTACAGGGAAAGCCGCTGTCGTTCCTGAATATTGACCGGCCGGAGACCATGTTCCCTCCGGAGCAGGATATGTATGCGCCGGAAGTCTATGAGGCGGGGAGCAGAAGACTCTGGAAGATGGTGGAGGAAGGTTCCTTCGTACGGGAAGAGATGCCTGTGTACTATCTGTATGAACTGACCATGGACGGCCGGACGCAGACGGGGCTGGTGGCCTGCGCCTCCATCGACGATTATCAGAACCATGTGATCAAAAAGCATGAGAATACCAGGGAAGAGAAGGAACTGGACCGCATCCGCCACGTGGAAGCCTGCCGGGCGCAGACGGGACCCATCTTCCTGACCTACCGCGCCCAGGAGGAGATCCGTGTGCTTACGGAGGCCGTAAAGAAAGCGGAGCCGGAATTTTCCTTTGTGTCGGAGGACGGCATCCGCCACAGGGGCTGGAAGATCTGGCAGGAAGAGACGGTCCGCACACTTTCAGAGGCATTCGGGCGGCTGGACAGCATCTATATTGCCGACGGGCATCACCGGGCCGCGTCAGCAGTGAAAGCGGGGCTTAACCGCCGGGAGCAGTGTCCCGGTTATACGGGAGAGGAAGAATTTAACTATTTCCTTTCCGTACTGTTCCCGGACGACGAGCTGATGATCATGGACTATAACCGCCTGGTCAAAGACCTGAACGGTCTCTCAGAAGAGGCGTTTCTGGAAATGGTGGATGAAAAGTTTGACAGGACTGCGCTGCCGGCAGAGGGCAAACCTCACCGGAAAGGGCAGATTTATCTGTACCTGAACAGGAAATGGTATGAACTGACCACCAGGGAGGCTTTCCGCAGGGACGATCCGGTGGGAAGCCTGGACGTGTCCTACCTTCAGAGGGAACTGTTGCAGCCTGTGCTGGGCATCGAAGACCCCAGGACGGACCCGCGGATGGATTTTGTGGGGGGCGTCCGCTGTCTGATGGAACTGGAGCAGGGAGCGGACCGGTGCGGCGGCGCGGCGTTTGTCATGTATCCCACCTCCATACAGGAACTGTTCCAGGTGTCTGACGCGGGACTTTTGATGCCGCCCAAATCCACCTGGTTTGAACCGAAGCTGAGAAGCGGACTGTTTATCCATGGGATCTGAACCGCGGATAGACGCATGGCCGTCTGACTGGGGATACTGCGGCAATGATGTTTGATTGATCCGCTGCTGCGGGAAGATGAGAAAAGTAATGGCACATAGCAGGCGGTAACGCCCTATGTGCCATTTTCAGCGGTAAAATCTCAGTTGTTCTGTTCTATCCCCTCATGGCCGGAACCGGCTTTAGCAGGGACGGAAAGAGAATACATAATCCCGGTGCATTCCGCCCTCCAGGAACTGCACGTATTTTTTCTCCAAAAGGTTGGTGTTGGGCACCTGGTCCATGGTGCCGGCGCACCAGGGCTCGATGCAGAGAAACGGCGCGTCCTTGCGGATGGGCGTCCAGAACGCCACGCTCTCATAGCCCGGAAAATCGAAGACAACGCCTCTTTCTGTAGTCTGATGGATCAGGCGGACCGTCCGGTGCTTCAGGTTCTCGTACAGGATCGCGTCGTTGTCGAACATGGGGTATTCCAGATGCAGATCCGGCACGTCCTCATCCTCAAAACGCAGGAGATACTCGGTGAATTTCTCCCTTTCCTCCATGGGGCAGAAGAACGCCGGGTGCCCGCCGATGAGGAACGGCATCTCCTCGCGGCCCTTGTTGGATACGCCGTAGGTCACTTCCAGGGCCGGCCCGTTCAGCCGGAAGGTGACATAGAAGCGGAAATCATAAGGGTAGACGGATCTGGTAAAATCGTCCGGCTCCACGGCCAGCACTACATAGTCTTCCCCCTGCTCTTTGACGTCAAATTCCATGTCCTTTACGAATCCATGGCGGGGGATGGCGAACTCCCGTCCATGGATGGTGACCGTGTCGGGAACGGCGCCCACATAGGGAAACAGAACGGGGGACGTCTTGGCCCAGTAAGCGGGATCCTTCTGCCAGAGATATTCCTTCCCGTCCGCGTTCTTGTAGGACAGAAGCTCCGCCCCGTGCGTCCTGCATACGGCGGACGCCTGTTCGTTGTGAATGGTGATGTTCATAGGTTCCTCCTCTTTTAATGGTAATCGGTATGATTCTGCTTACATTATACCAGAAAAATAATAATTTGCCCACCAAATAGAAAAGTGTTATAATGTACAAGTATGCATGAGCAGTGCGAAGACCGAAGATGTGCGAAGCCCGTGAGCGAGACGGAGCGAAGCGGAGTCGAGCGCGCACTGCGGGTGGGACGGAGAGAAGAGATGAGCGCAAAGACCAGCTGCGAGACATGCAGCTATTTTGTATATGACGAGGACTGCGAATACTATGTCTGCGAGATGGACCTGGACGAAGACGAGATGTACCGGTTCCTGAGCAGCTCCATGGACAGCTGTCCTTATTACCGCCTTGACGACGAATATGCGGTCGTCAGAAAACAGATGTAGGAGTGACAGAATCATATGCCGTTGGTGACACTGATTATACCAGTCTACAACGCGGCCCGCTATTTAAGGCGGTGTCTGGACAGCGTATTGGCTCAGGATTTTTCAGACATGGAAGTGCTGGTGCTGAACGATGGAAGCAAAGATAAAAGCCTGCAGATCTGCAGAGAATATGAGGCGAAAGACAGCCGGATCCGGGTGATCGACAAAGAGAATACCGGGGTATCGGACACCCGCAACCAGGGAATGAAGCTGGCCAGGGGAACGTACCTTCAGTTTATGGACAGCGACGACTGGCTGACGCCGGATGCGGTCAGGAGTCTGGCGGAAGCGGCGCAGGCCGACGACTGCGACCTGGTGATCGCGGACTTCTACCGGGTGAACGGTTCCCATTATGTGGAAAAGAAGCATATCCGTGAAGATCATGTGATGGGCCGGGAGGAATTCGCCCTTCAGATGGCGGACGATCCGTCGGACTATTATTATGGTGTCATGTGGAACAAACTGTACCGCAGGAGCGTGGTGGAGGAACATGGGATCGTCTGTGACACCTCCCTGAACTGGTGTGAGGATTTTCTGTTTAATTTAAAATTTATACGATACGGAAGCCGGTTTCGGGCAATCCAGAAGCCGGTATATTATTATGTGAAGCGTAAAGGAAGCCTGGTGGCCACGGAAGCCGTATCTGTGGACGCAGTAAAGATCCGTTTTGAACTGCTGGAGCGGTACAAAGAGCTTTTCCAGAGCCTGGGCCTTTACGAAGAACACAAGCTGAAAATTAATTCTTATATTGTGTCGGTGGCCAAAGACGGCACGGTGGGGATTATTTCTCCCAAAAAACAAAAGCTGGATCCGGAGGATGTGATTCCTGATGTATACCGTTCCGGCTACCAGCATGTGGAGCATACGTTCGATCCGGTGTATGACCGGGACTGCGAGATTCTGATTCTGGGGACCTTCCCTTCTGTAAAATCCAGGGAGCAGAATTTTTACTATGGACATCCTCAGAACCGGTTCTGGAAGGTGCTGGCGAGGCTGACAGAGGAGCCGGTCCCCGAGACGGTGGAGGAGAAAAAAGCCATGCTTTTGAAGCACCATATCGCCGTCTGGGATGTGGTGCAGAGCTGTGATATCATCGGCTCCAGCGACAGCAGTATACGAAATGTGGTTCCCGCGGACCTGAACCGGATACTGGAGGGGAGCCGGATCACCCGGATCTTCGCCAATGGAGATAAAGCGTTCAAACTGTACCGGAGGTACTGCCGGAAGGCGACGGGGATCGAGGCGGTGAAGCTGCCTTCCACCAGCCCGGCCAACGCGATCTTTCCTTTGGAACGCCTGACGGATACCTGGGGAGAACTGATATATGGAAAAGAGGATAAGAAAATGGCATTTGACAAGGCAAAAGAATATCTGAAACAGATGGGGCTGGAGAACCGGATCATGGTCTTCGACACCTCCAGCGCAACAGTGGAGCTGGCGGCTCAGGCGGTAGGATGCGAACCGGAAAGGATCGCCAAGACCCTGTCTTTTAAAGTGGGTGAGGACTGCATCCTGATCGTGGCGGCGGGAGACGCCAGGATCGATAACAGCAAATATAAAGCCCAGTTCCACACCAAGGCGAAAATGCTGGCGCCGGATGAAGTGGAGGAAATGGTGGGTCACGCCATCGGCGGCGTCTGTCCCTTTGGCGTGAAGGAAGGCGTCAAGGTATATCTGGACACGTCCCTGAAGCGGTTTGAGAGCGTTTATCCTGCCTGCGGCAGCAGCAACAGCGCGGTGGAGCTGACGCTTTCGGAACTGGAAATGGCGTCCGGCTATGAGGCGTGGATCGACGTCTGTAAGTAGGGAGCATAAAAGAGATGGAGGCATTGCTTGTATATCTCCTGGCGGGATTGGGAGCCGGAGTGGGTACGGGCCTGGCGGGGCTGTCTGCGGCGGCGGTGATCGCGCCCATGCTGATCACATTCCTGGGATTCGACGCTTACGAAGCGGTGGCCATCGCCCTGGCGTCCGATGTGCTGGCTTCCGCGGCGTCTGCCTGGATTTATGGAAAAAATAAAAACCTGGATATCAAAAATGGTCTGGTGATGATGATATCGGTTCTCCTGTTTACCATGGTGGGAAGTTATACTGCTTCCCTTCTGCCGGATCAGACCATGGGGAACTTTTCCGTGATTATGACCTTTGTGCTGGGAATCCGATTTCTGATATTCCCTGTGATGACGACAAAGGAATCCATGGGGGAAAAAAGCCTGAGGAGGCGGGTTGCGGAGTCTGTCGTCTGCGGTGTGGTGATCGGTTTCATCTGCGGGTTTACCGGTGCGGGCGGAGGGATGATGATGCTTCTGATCCTGACCAGCGTCATGCATTATGAACTGAAGACGGCGGTGGGGACCAGCGTGTTTATCATGACGTTTACCGCGCTGACCGGAGCGGTCTCCCATGTGGTAATCGGCGGCATGCCGGATCTTGGAGCGCTGTTTTTCTGCGTTTTGTTCACTTATCTTTTCGCCAGGTCGGCGGCAGGGTTTGCCAACCATGCAGGCCCGGCCACACTGAACCGCATTACCGGAGCGGTGCTGGCTGTGCTGGGCGTGGTGATGATGGCGGTGAGATTCTTATAGTCGCCCCGGACATAAGCAGGGGATGAAAGAAAGCGAGGTATAAAAAGATGAATTATCAGGAAGTACTCAAAGAGGCGAGAAACTGTATCGGGGAGAGCTGCAAGGCCTGTCCGGTGTGCAACGGAGCCGCCTGTAAGAACAGGATGCCGGGGCCCGGGGCCAAAGGCACGGGAGACACCGCCATGCGCAATTACCAGAAGTGGCAGGAGATCCGGGTAAACATGGATACGCTCTGTGAGAACAAAGAACCGGACACGACCCTGGAGCTCTTCGGGAAATCCTTCCGTTATCCTGTTTTTGCAGGCCCGGTGGGCGCGGTAAACTTACATTATGGGGATAAATATAATGATTTTACATATAATAATGTCCTGGTGGAAGCCTGTGAAGCGGCAGGGGTTGCGGCGTTTACCGGAGACGGGTCGGACGCGCGCGTGATGGTTGCGGCCTGTGAGGCGATCCAGAAGGCAGGCGGCTGCGGCATTCCCACAGTCAAGCCCTGGAACCTGGACGTGATCCGGGAGAAGATGGAGCTGGTGAAACAGTCCGGCACCTTCGCGGTGGCCATGGATGTGGATGCGGCGGGCCTGCCGTTCCTGAAGAACATGACGCCGCCGGCAGGAAGCAAGACCGTGGAAGAACTGCGGGAGATTGCAGAGATTGCGGGCCTTCCCTTTATTGTAAAAGGAGTCATGACCGTGCGTGGAGCCAGAAAGGCTCTGGAAGCGGGAGCGGCGGCGATTGTGGTATCCAATCACGGGGGAAGGGTGCTGGATCTGTGCCCGGCTACGGCGGAGGTACTGGAAGAGATCGCAGATGCGGTGAAAGGACAGATGAAGATCCTGGTGGACGGAGGAATCCGCAGCGGCGTGGACGTCTTTAAGGCCCTGGCCATGGGCGCAGACGCCGTGCTGGTGTGCCGTCCGTTCGTACCGGCAGTCTACGGCGGAGGCGCGGAGGGCGTCCGCGTCCTTGTGGAGAAGCTGGGCGAAGAACTGAGGGATACCATGGCTATGTGCGGAGCAGTCCGCTTAAGCGATATCTCCGGCGATATGATCCGGAGACCATAAAAAGAAAGGAGATATAAGAAGTATGGAACTGAAAGGATCAAAGACAGAAACAAACCTGATGGCGGCGTTTGCGGGGGAATCCCAGGCGCGGAACAAGTATACTTACTATGCTTCCAAGGCCAGAAAAGAAGGATATGTGCAGATTGCCAATCTCTTCGAGGAGACGGCCGCCAATGAGAAGGAGCACGCAAAAATGTGGTTCAAGCTGATCCACGGCATCGGAACTACGGAAGAGAACTTAAAAGACGCCGCGGCAGGCGAGAACTACGAGTGGACCGATATGTACGCAACCTTCGCAAAAGAAGCGAGAGAGGAAGGCTTCGACCATATCGCGGAGCTGTTCGAAGGCGTGGCGGCCATCGAGAAGGAGCATGAGGAGAGGTATCTGAAGCTTCTGGAGAATGTGGAAAAGGGTCTGGTATTCTCCAAAGACGGCGACACCATCTGGAAATGCGGCAACTGCGGACACATCCACATTGGAAAAGAAGCGCCGCAGGTATGTCCGGTGTGCGCGCATCCGCAGGCATATTTTGAAGTGAAGGCAGAGAACTACTAAAAAAGAACCCGGTAATAACGGGCAGTATCCCCGCAGGGGCCAGGGCTGAAAGGCTGTTGGTCCCTGCGGGGATTTTGTTACTGTTTACGGGTTCCCCGTAAGCAGTAACTTTCGCGGGCTCATTGGAGGTTTTGCTCCGCAAAAGGAGCCCGCTCACACTTGAATCATGTTCTCACGCCGCAAACAGCAGGTGTTTGCGGCTGACCCGTGAACAGCAACGATTTTTGCCGTTATAAGGAAGCAGAAAGAGTGCCGATTGTAAAGGAACATTCCATATGATATGATAAAAACAACAGAAAAATCAGAGTTTTTATTGCGGATTATTCTGAATAAAAAAGGGCTTAGTGTCCAAAAAGTACACGTACAGTATGATGTAAAGAACTTACAGGGACGCTCGGTTCGTCTGGATATCATAGCGATAGACGAACATGGACGGGTATATAATATTGAAATTCAAAGAAGTGATAAGGGAGCAAGTATTAAGAGAGCCAGATATAACAGCAGTCTGTTGGATGCAAATGTTACAGAGCCGGGAGATGATTATGAGAAACTTGCAGAGACCTATGTTATTTTTATTACAGAGAATGATGTACTGAAAGCAGGATTACCCATTTATCACATTGACCGGACAGTGAAAGAAACAGGTATAATGTTTGGGGACGAATCACACATCATCTATGTAAAATCTTAGCTGACCGAGTACGCTATTTTAAAGAAGATGTGAAAGGAGTAGAAACTATGTGCCGCGCTATGGAGGAAATGAGAAAAGAAGCCGCTATTGAAGAACTGCTAAAACGCTTCGCAACCTGATGAAAAATTTAGACTGGACGGCAGAGCAGGCATTGACTGCCATGGGGGGTTCTGAAACGGACAAAGATATACTTTTGAAAAAACTTTAATAATATTGCAAAGAATCTGCACAAAAATCATCTGGGAAGGAGTCCACAATAGTGAATTGAAAGCTAATATGACCGGCGAAACCATTGAAATGTTGCTGAACATAGAATATCTTAAGTGACAGCACAATAATATAGCTACCACGTTAAAAACATCCTAGTAGCCACAGCTCTAGAGTGTTTTTTGTGGTGCGCATGGTGCCGCATATTTGTTTAGGGTGCAAGTCCCAAATCCATCCAGTAATGGGAAGGATATAGCTGGGGACAAGGATGTCCGCCGTGAAGTGGAATCTGAAAGAATCCGGATGTTGAAACAGTTTTAAAATCAAAAGTATAAACTTATTCTTTGTAATTACAATTTAAAATTTATTTTATATTTTATTAATGAATAAATAATGATTTATTGACAAATTGTATTTTTGATATTATAGTTTCAACTAAGGGAAAGGGGATAGTATAATGCACTTTTGCTTTGAGGTACAAAAATGAAAAAACAAAAAAATATTGTTTATATCATTATTGTCAATATAATCATTTTTATTACGGCTTGTTCTCTCATCTTTCTTTATTTAGGGAGTATACCTAATAAGTATATACGATTAAAAAGGGGGGAACTGTCTGAAAATGTTGATACAAATGTTCAATGGGATGGTATATGTTTCAAATACAAAACTGGAAGTAATGATTACAAATACTTATTTATTCAAAATAATTTGGACGAAATAAACAATAAATTTGGAACGGAATGTCAACTGGGAGATAAAGTGTGGATATTATATTTTGAAAGCACACATTTGATGGCGCCTCCACTAATTGAACCTATTTTTATTTTTTAGGAGGCAAATATGTTAAAATCAAGATCAAAGGTTGTAGCCCTGGTAATTTTATCACTGTTAATTTCCTGTTTTTCGGTTTATGCAAGCTTGAAATCAATGAAAATATTTCTGGAACCATAGGATATCTTAGAAAATAAGTCGTATTGATTTGTGCTTTTTATTTTTTATAAAATAGCAAAATTATGAAAAAATGTTGAATACTTAGGAGAAAATGAATAATATTTTCTCAAAATCTTTTGTGGGGGAACACAGGCATGATGATTCGGAACATTTCCCGGTCCAAAAAGAAAAGCACGATCACCATCCTCCTCGTCATGCTCCTGACGGTGGTTCTGAATGCGTATATTGGGAATATAGCCGTGAACATGAGCCAGCTCCAGGCGCTTCCGGATGCGGTCCCGGTATACTGCCAGATCACCAACCTGAACGGTACAAGGGCATCGGGCCTTGTGATCGAGGAGAGCCTGATCCGGAAGATGGAAGATTCCGGCTGCATAAAGGACGGGGCCTATACCATCCGGATGATGGGCGGCATCGGGGCGTTTGAACTGGAAGACTGGAAAGCCAACCTGAATCTGTTTATAACCGGCGCAAACCGCGTGGAGGCAATCCCCGGACTGGGCGCGGAGGATATCGCGCTGTCCGCCGGGGAACAGGAAGCGTTCTTCCGTTCTTCTGATGAGAAGTGCATTGTGAGCAGTTCCCTGATGAAAGAAAGGGGATGGAAGATCGGGGACACGATCCAGCTGAACCTGTATTATTACATATACGACGACAGAGAGGGTATCTTATGCCGTCCCCTGACGCTGATAGACGTGGAGATTGCCGCTCAGATGGAACCGGTATTCTCGGCGGACGGTCAGAACGTTACGGATATCCTCCTGCCTTTAAAGACTGTCCAGGCATGTTTTGAGAGCCAGGGGATTCCCTGCTCCATGGATTCCGCATCGTTTTATATGGCGGACCCGTTCCAGATGAATGCGTTCAAGGATTATATGCGGGAGCTGGGTTTTTTGGAGAAGGCTCCGGACGCAGGGGATTCCTATAAAGGAATTGCCCTGACCATGAGGGATACCATTTTTATTTCCTCCGCAGAGAATCTGGAAGAGACGGTGGCTGTGATGGAAGCCTTCTTTCCACCCATCTGCATCTTCCTGGTTCTGATCGGGGGTGCGGCCAGTTTTCTTTTGACCATCAGCAGGAAAAAAGAAATAACACTGATGAGGGCTTTGGGCGTGAGCGCGGCGCGATGTGCGGCCGTCATGTGGGGCGAACAGATGCTTTTGACCCTGCCGGGTCTCCTGGCGGGAGGAGGCATAAGCCTGATGTTTGGGGAGCTCCATACAGTTCTTGCCACCTGCGGCGTCGTTTTTCTGGCATATATGGCGGGCGTCCTGGGGACGATGTGCTGGATGGTGCATAAAACCTCCATACAAATATTATTGGGGGAGGAATAGGAAATGATAAAGATAGAAAATGTGAGCTATACTTATCAGTCCAAATATCAGACTATGAAGGCGGTAAAAAATGCCACCTATTCCTTTGAACCTGGAGTAATGTATGCGATCACAGGCAGATCGGGAAGCGGAAAGAGCACGCTGCTGTCCCTGCTGGCGGGGCTGGATCTGCCCACGTCGGGGACGATCTGTGTTGACGGGGAAGACATCCGCAGCATCAACAGGGATGTCTACCGCATGAAGAAAGCGTCCATGATCTATCAGGCGTTTCATCTGTTTCCGCTGCTGACCGTGATGGAAAATGTGACGTTTCCCATGGAGATACAGAAACTTCCGGGGAATCAGGCAAAGGAGAGAGCGGCGTCGCTGCTGGAAAAGGTGGGATTGAAGGAAGACACCTGGCGTAAATTTCCCCATATGCTCAGCGGCGGAGAACAGCAGCGGGCAGCGGTGGCCAGGGCTGTGGCCGCAGGGGGCCGGATCATCCTTGCAGACGAGCCCACAGGGAACCTGGACAGCGAGAATGAAGAGGTTATCATAGAACTGTTGAAAGGGCTGGCGCATGAAGACGGGTTTGTGGTGATCGTCGTCACCCACAATGATACCGTGGCAGAGGCGGCGGACGCGGTGCTGAAGATGTCTGACGGGGAATTGTCCGAGGTGAGAAATGATTGTAAAAAATAGCCTGAAGCAGTTGTCCCGTACCCCTTTGAAAACCATGAGTTTTTTGGGACTGATCACATTGGCGTGTACCCTGCTGGCAGTGGGCGCCAATCTGTGGGTGCGGAACCAGAACAGCCGGAGAAATCTGGAAGAACTGTTCATGACCATTGGGACGGTGGAACAGAAAGCGTCTTCCGTTGCACAGCGCACGGTATGGAACGCGGAAATCAAGGATTATGAGATACGCCAGTCCCCGGAATATGCGCAGATTTATCCGGTGTCCGTGCTGGATTTTGAAGGCGCGGAATATATACAGGAACCGGAAAAGAGAAGCTACTACGCATCTTATGCGCCCGATTATACCTTGGCAGGAGGAAATTTTAGTTCAGCGGCAACGGTAGTGGAATTTTCTCCGGTGGAAGACTGTCTGCCTGATGAATCGGTAAAAATAGAGATCAAGAAAGTCATCGGCGGCCTTGAAGCCATGCAGGGGACAAGGGTCTTCTTCTGCGACCATGAAAATGAAAACCCGGAGCCGCTGTATGCGGACAGGACATATACCGCACTTATTTCCATAGGAAACTGGGCACATGGAAGCAATATCAATCCGCAGGACAATGGCCGTGAGCCGGAATACAGTCCGCTTGCTCCTGTAACGGCACAGTACAATTCGGACGGAACCCTGATGGAAGACCCGCTGAAGGATCTGCAGGCTTATTACGAAGCGACGCCGGGATTTTACGAAACTAAGATCGGGAAAAGATACCTGAGCATGGGCAGGGCGGCAGATCTGCTGGGGAAAATATTTCCTGTCACGGGGACGAACTGTACAGAGCTTTTGCAGCCGTTTTACGATGGGGACGCCTACATAATGGATGGAGAAGATATTTCACAGGAGTCCTATGCTGCGGGGAACAGGGAATGCCTGGTTTCAGATGTGTTTGCAGAGAACAATGGTCTGGGAATCGGAGACGATGTAACCGTCCGGTTATGTTATACAAATGCCAAATATGCAGCAGAAATGAACTTTAATTATAGCGGCGGCGGAAGTTACGATTTTTTGCCCCTAGATGCAGAAGGGGAGGTTGTCTCTGTATTTGAGGAGGCAGAATATAAGATCGTGGGGATTTATACCATGAGTCCCGGGACTTCGGGGATGGGCGGAAACGAGATGATTGTCCCCATGAACTCCATAGAACACCAGGACCAGTGCAATATAGTAAGCTATGGACCGATGAACCACCAGACCACTTCCTTCCAGATCCCCAATGGGACGATTGAGGATTATATGAGGGAGTGGGAGAAGCTGGGGATCACGGATCTGGATATCACGTTTTATGACAGGGGCTATTCCCAGCTGCAGGCCGGGATGGAGAATATGCGGTCTGTGTCACTGATCCTTGTCTTGAGCGGCGGGGGTATGGGACTGGCGCTGATCTTTCTGATAAATCATCTGTTTGTGTCAAGCCAGAAGAAAAAAACGGCGGTGGAAAGATGCCTGGGCCTGTCAAAGAGGAAAAGCATGCTTTCTTTGATGGCAGGAATCTATCTGATGCTGATTGTTGGAAATGCCGCCGGAGGAGTGCTTGGCTATGTCCTGGCGCAGAACATATCCGCCGAACACTTTGAAAATGAGGCGTACGATTTGACCTACAGCAATGGGAACGCCTTGGGAAGTGGCGGCATGGAGGAGGATCTGGAGACAGATACGCCCGGCAGGAAGGCGGCGGTGTCCGTTGTCTGCGCGGGAGTATTGACGCTGGCAGGCATGGGGATTATGACGGCCAATGCGGGACGTATCCTGACGGCGGAGCCGTTTCAGATGCTGGCGGAGGCGAGGAGGGAATCATAGGCCGCCGGTTCATCTGGCGGCCCTGAACCGTTGAGTTCCATGCGGTATCTTTATTCAGCCGGATTGACGTGGATCATGATATGCTTGATATCGGGAAAATGATCTTCAACTTTATCGTGGACCTGGTCGGCGATGGCGTGGGCCTCCCGCAGGGATTTATCGCCGTTGGCCTGAATCTCCAGATCGATGTACACTTTGTTTCCGAACATCCGGGTGTGGAGCATATCCACGCAAATGACGCCTGTCTGCGCTTCGATAAACTGCCGCAGTTCTGCCTCATAGTTTTCGCCACAGGAGGTATCCAGCATTTTGGAAAAGGCATCCTTCAATATGTCATAGGACACTTTGAGGATAAACAGGCAGATAATCACACTGGCGACGCTGTCCAGAACGGGGAAGCCCAGCATGGCTCCCGCGATGCCGATGAGAGATCCCACAGAGGAAAAAGCGTCCGAGCGGTGATGCCAGGCGTCGGCCATGAAAGCTGCGGAGTTGATAAGATTGGCGTAATAGCGGGTATACCAGAACATGGCTTCTTTGGAGACGATGGATATGACAGCAGCTGCCAGAGCGATTGTGCCGGGAACAGCCAGATTCTCATAGTTTCCGGCAAGAATGTTCTGGAGACCGGTTTTGCCCACACCCAGTCCGGTGACCATCAGCAGCAGTCCCAGGAGCAGCGACGCCACGCATTCCAGGCGTTCATGACCGTAAGGATGTGATTTGTCCGCGGCCTTTTTGGAAATTTTTACCCCGAAAAAGGCGATTACTGTTGTCAGTACATCTGACAGGGAGTGGATGGCGTCGGAAATCATAGCTCCGGATTGACCGGAAATTCCGGCGAAGAGCTTGAATGCGGACAGTACTGCATTGCCGACAATGCTGACCAGCGAGAGCTTTTTGATTACGGCGGCTTCATCCACGGTGTGTCTGGTTCTTTTCGTGTTTTCTTCTTTCCTGGCTGTCATAAAAGATCCTCCATATTCTGCCTCAGGGCATAATGAAATTCTCTTTTTGGCACCCCATTCTGAGATGTCGCGTCCTCATGGGTGAAAAAAACACACCCATGGAACATACAACTGTCCCACAGATGTGCGTGTTCACAATCTGCTGCCGCTTTCACGGCCCGGCCCCATGACCGTCTCCGGTTCATCGCCTGCTCAGTTTGTACTGTAGATCTCTCATCCTTTTCAGGATGCTATGCAGTGCAAAGAGTGATGCTATTGTATATTATACTTATGGGGATGTCAAGCAGTAGGTGATAAATTCTCAGAATTTTGAAGTGAAATGAATAAGAGCATCACCGTATCATTGAGATGAATGCGAGATGCCCTCGTATCTGACATATGTTGAATGTAATTAGTAAAGGTTTAATAATTGCTCTGCTGTGATACAAGGAATTTCACTGCCGGAAAAATCCTTTATATTTCTGGTTATTATATAGTCTGCATGGCAGGCTTTGGCACATTCATATTTTTCATTCATATACTCCTCTTTTGCTTTTTTTTCATCAAAAGTGGGTTCAATATCTGGATGGGATTCTAATAATGCTTCTATTTCGTCATAAGCTGCCTGTTTTACATCGGACTTTTTTTTGTCTACATTGATACTTTCAATGAATCGTACAACATAAAAAATTTTCTCATCGTCCAATGAATCAATCAGTAATTTTGCTCTCTCTCTGTTGGACATAATCTATCACTCCTTCCTGTTATTATTCTACTATAGTCTGTCATAATCTTGCAAGTTTTACAAAGTGGTAAATTTAAACTAAAAACCGCACTGCATAGACCCGGTTTCCAAACCTGGACAACGGCGTGAGGGTCTTCCCATCTCCCAGCGGATCCATACAGAGAAAGTTTCCATCCTGACTTCCGACCACGGTTACATAATGGTAGCTACCGAAACCGCCCATGCGCACCCGGACGATGGGAAAGATGTTGGAAGAGAGAAGGGATTCCATGAATTCTGAGAGATTCTGCCCATTTTCAGTATCAGAAACGGCATTGTCTGTGTATGTCTGCAGTGGGGGAAGAGATCTGAGCCCGTCTCCCTGGAGACGGATAATGTCACATCCCAGGAATACTTCAAGAGGCTCCCACTGGATGTTGCCCTCTGCATCGTATATACTGTTTTCGGAAAAATATTGATTCAGGAGTCCCGGATCAGGAGACTCGGCAAATGGTCCGGCGGGGACACTCTGCATGAATAGAACAGTGGCCAGACAAGAACAGAACCAGGCAGACACTGATCCGTATCAGCTGTTTTCCCGCGGCACTGCGTTTCGTAAAATATTTCATATAGATGCGCTCCTTTCACGGGATGGAAATGAATATTTTTTTCATTATATATAATGGGAATAAAAAGATCAATATACGCTGTAAAGCCGTATCGGTTAAAACTTAATATTACGATACAGGCATGTCTGTTGGATTCGTTTTCCCGCAGGAATAAATTTTGCTTGCCCCATATCTGAGGTAGGAGTATGCTGGTAGTGAAATGATAATTTTTATTGCTGAAAATGGTATTGCGGAAAGAATAAATGGCTGGAGGAGAAAATGGGAATAAATCTTTCAATTCTTTATTATGATCTGGAGAAATATCATCCAAAGAAAGGTGAATTGGGGAGTGCTACGTCCACTTCGCTACGGTATATTTCTTTTTGGCGCCCAGGAGATATTCTTGCAAACGAAAGTCTGTATATTCTGGACGCTGGAAACATCGGAGAACTGTGTCTGGAACCCGGTATTTCTCTTCTTTGTTTGGGAGAGCCAGACTTAACAGGGCTCCCGGATGGGTGCGGGATTATCTGGGTGCCTGAAAATACAGATGTCAAAAGTCTTTTCTCAGAGCTTTCAAAATTGTTTTTCCGGTATCAGCAGTGGGAGATGGAACTGTATCAGGCTGTATCCCAGCAACGGTCCATGGCGGTGTTGGGAAAGCTGTCGCTTGATATTTTTCGAGAGCCTTTAAGTCTTTTCGCATGCAATTTTTTGACTATATTTTCCGTCTATCATGAAAAATATGGGAAGATGCCCAGAGATTTTTCACTATTTAAGGAAAAAGAATATTTGTCGGCAGATGTGATGTCCTCCATTGAAAAGAGTGACAATCTGAAAGAAGCGCTGAAAAAGAAAATTCCCTATATCTATCAGGATGAAGGTGAAAAAAGAACATTATGCTGTAATATCTGGGTGAATGGGAAAAATATGGCAACACTGCATATGGATGAGATAAATCATCGTGCCTGTGAACGGGATGCCGCATTATTGTATATACTGTCACAGCATATCGAGGAGGCTTTTGCTGGAGGATATGCATTAAGCGAACTGAAAAAGACAGAAATGCAAGTTTACATACAGAATGTTCTGGAAGGGAAAGTGCCTTCTTATGAACAAAAAATAAGAGCGTTGGAATCAATGGGATGGAAAGTTGAAGACCAGTATGTTTGCTTTTTAGTGACAGCGTCGCAAAAGATACCGGATCAGGCATTTTATCTCCACGGAGGTGCATTGGCCCAGCATCTGGGAAATACTGTATTTGTGATCTGGGAGCAGAAGATAATTCTGGTTTGCAATGTCACCAGGATGGCTTCATCGGGATATCGGTCTGAATTACAGAAACTGAACGGTCAAATGGCAGAGATGGGTGTTGTATGCGGTGTAAGCAACAAGTTTGACGGACTGGAAAAGCTGCCGCATTTTGTAGAGGCAGCATATGCGGCGTGTCAATATGGAAAAGACGAAAGATCAGGAGCAGGGTTGTATTATTATGAAGATTATATGCAGGTATTTTACACAGCGAAAGCGTTAGAAAATACAGTGCCGGATATTTATATTCCGTCTGAGCTGATACAGGTATTAGACTATGACAGGGAGCGGCAGTCTGATTACCAAAAAGTATTGCGAGGGCTTCTGCAAAATAATATGAGCGCTACAGACACTGCAAAAAAACTGTATATGCACCGAAATACGGTGATTCACCGCGCAGAGCGCCTGAAAGACTATTTTGGAATGGATCTGGACAGCTATGAATATCGCGTAAAATTGATACATGCGTTTGAGGTAATGGATTTTATGGCGGTGGTAAAAAGATAAAGGAGGATTTGCACCCTCCTTTTTCTTTCGTTCTAATTGTTTAATACCCGTTTTTCAGCGCGGGCAACGATGGCGTCCAGCTTATCCAACTGCTCTCTTGTAAGGGGATGTTTAGGATTGGCGGAGACGATTCTCTTGACCTTTGTATTGATAATGTCATACAAAGATGGTTCTCCTTTGTCGTGCCATTTCATATATCCGTCCCGGTTGAATACCTGCGGAAGCCACAGTTCATCATAGTGTTCTATGGTATGTTCTTCACCCAGATAATTTCCGTTTGGTCCTACTTCTTTGATCACATCCACTGCCAGCGTCTCATCATTGATAGTGACTCCCCTTTCAATTTGGCGAACCATGGAGAGAACTTCATTTTCGTATACAAGCAGTTCCAGAGAGGAACACATGCCGCCGCTTAGGTAGCCGGAGTGGATCACCATATTGCAGCCTCCCAGAATAGAATTGTAAATACCTATTGCGGCGTCAGCCGCGGCCTGCTGGTCGAAGCTGTTGGCATCGGAAGTGGTGCTGTGTGTGCAGAAGGGAAGTCCCAGATGGCGGAAAACATCTGCAATACAAAGGTTGTCCAGGTGCGTTTCTGGATTGGTCATGGTCAGGGCGAGGGTTTTCATATTTGCCCTGTCGCTGAAAGCTGCTGCGATGAAAGGCATACCTGGATTTACCAGCTGGCTGAGCAAAAGCCCTACCATGGTATCGCACATGGCCATAACGATAGAGGCGGCTGATGTGATGGGCGTCTGCACGCCGGACATCATACCAGGAGTATAGAGCAGAGGCACACCGCGCCTGGCTGCGGTCAAAAAGACTCCGATCTCGTCTTTTCCGTGGGTCAGACCATTGACCGGACACATGCCGACAAACAGCATGGGGCGTTTTGATAGTGCTTCGGGTCCGCCGCTGGCGACTTCGCACATCTCAAAAATATCATTCAGGCTTTCCGGCGTGATTGCCCAGGTGGTGACGGTTTTTGTAGAATTGGAAAGAATGGCGCGTGCTTCATGCACGTCGCAGACCCGTGGGTCTACGTCGCTGATCTGGCCGGATGCGGCGATCCAGGACATTTCGGGGAGTTCTTCCAGTACTTTTGCAAAGTTGGCGGCATCCGCTTCCACATAAGGACGCTGCTTCCTGGTTTCCAGATCTACGGTATTGGGGCAGCCAAGGTGCGGTCCCATAAATGTGGCGCCCGGCTCAAGTGTAAAAGTGGGTTCACCAAAGCGGTTATATAAGGTGACCGTGTGAGGAACTTTTTCAATGGCGTTCTCTAATATTTCCCTGGGGATCTTTATGAGTTCACCGCTTACTCCGCATCCTGCTTCTGCCATATATTGACGTGCCTCTTCGTTTTTCATCAGACAGCCAACTTCTTCCAGTACCTGAAAGACTGCGTCGCAGATTTCCTGGCACTGGTTGGAAGTCAGCATACGGTACTTTTCATTTTTTTGAAATAACATATTTTCCCTCCAAAAATTTTGTTTTATGATTGCAGATGTTATTCGCGTGCTAATTCTTTTCCATATTCGTATGCCTTGTATTTTACCTCGTCTGAAAGAGTAAAGTCAGGGCGGTCCGTATATTTAACCCATATCTGACCGATGTGGTTCCAGGAAAAAGGAAGCATGCTCCGTTCGGTAAAATCGATCCCTTCTTCAGCCATAGGATCCTCTTCTGTATTTCCTGAAACAAAGATTGTCAGATATTTTAAATTTGGATAACGGCTTCCCCAATGTTCGCCATCCAATATCGGATGCATGCGGTCCAGCCAGACCTTTGTGATGCCGGTAATGGTTGCATAATATAAGGGAGAGGCGACAACGATAGATGCCCCCTCTTCCATCTGTTCATACATGGGGCTCAGGTAATCTTTGATGGAACACCCTTTTCTGGTATAACAGGCCGTGCATCCTCTGCATGGGATGATTTCCTGACTGTTCAGCTCATACAATATGGGCTCGCCGCCAGCGTCTGTTACTCCGCGGATCAGTTCGTCCAGAAGTTGTTGGGTAAATCCTTTTTTTCGAGGACTCCCTTTAAAAATCAATACTTTTTTTGCCATTTGTATTTCCCTCCTTTTCCTCCTGATCTTTACTATAAATTGTATGTTGATTTTGAGTCAATGAGCAAATTTCACTGATAAAAATAAAAATCATGTGCGATTTGTTCATGTGTTTTGTGATATCTTAATCGCAAGAAAACCGGTTTTAAAATTTCTGACAAAGGAAGGGATTGTTTTATGGAGGATACTAAGAGAGATTATGCAAATAACCCGGAACTGGGAGGGCAAAAGCTGGTGATGCAGGGAACTGTGCCGTTGGATGGGACAGACTTTATGGCCTTGGTGGGGCCGGATGGGGCAGTCATCCCTTATGAATTTAAGGGATGGAAAGAAGAAGTGGCAGCTTGGGTAGACAGTGCATATCTGGGAGCGGCAATCTCGGATCAGTGGTTTCCAAGTGTGGTAAAAGGATCTGGCGCTACGGACTTTTTAAGTCGTATTTTTGTAAATCGTTTTGACAATGCGCCCGTTGGAAAATCTAAGCACGGTCTGATTTTGAATGAAAAAGGACATATTATCAGCGATGGAATCATCCTGCGTCGAGGAGAGGAAGAATGGCTGCTGACCTGTGTAAGCCAGGTCGTAGAACCGCTTTTAAGAATGTTCCAGGAAAAAGGCGAGTTTATGGAGGTGGAGCATGTCGACCTGAACGGAAAACTCTGTCTGTATCAGGTTGGCGGGCCCAGGTCGCTGGAGATTTTGGAGGCTGCGTCAAATGAAAATCTTCATGATATCGAGTATCTTCATTTTAGAGACGCCCAGATCGCTGGTCATACAGTGAGTATTTTCCGAATGGGAATGGCAGGGACGCTGTCCTATGAAGTTCATGTGGATACGGAGTCCTGTAAAGAGGTCTATGAAGCTATCTGGAAGGCCGGGCAGAGATACGACATGAAAAAGCTGGGATATCATGCTTACATGATGAACCACACAGAAAATGGTTTTGCACAGTATATGCTTCACTTTGACAATGCTTTTGAAGAGTGCAGCGATGAGTTTAAGGAAAAGTTTTTGCAGTTTTCTCCATATTTTGATTTCCTGATGCATGGACCGGAGAATATGGGAAGCGACCCAAACCATGATGTATTTTATGTGAGTCCTTTTGATATAGGATGGGGATATCTGGTAAACTTTAACCATGATTTCATTGGAAAAGAAGCCGCGTGGAAGGCCAAAAACAGCAATCACCGCAAGATGGTGACTCTGGAATGGAATGCGGACGATATCGCGGATGTGTTCCGATCACAGTATGCGGGAGGAACTCCCTATAAGCCGATGGACAGCGCCAATGATTATCTGATGCATAATTGTTTTGCCGGATATTATCATATGTGCGCAGACCGTGTGGAAATCGATGGGAGACAGGTTGGAGTGAGTACGGGCCGTGGAGAGATCGTTCACTACCATACGATGATTTCCCTCTGCTCTATTGATCCTGAGTATGCGCAGATTGGGACGGAAGTAAAGGTGATCTGGGGAAATAAAGATTACCCGGAAAAGGAAATCCGTGCGAAGGTTGCTCCTTTCCCATATCTGAAAGAAACATTGAATGGAGACTATGATGTTTCCAAGGTTCCTTTTGGATTTGAAAAATAAAGGGGAAAAGGGGAAAAGATATGAATGTTGAATTATCAAAGGGAAGAAAAATATTGATGTATATTTCCGTCTTTTTGACGAGTATTGCCGTCATGGGCGAGATGGGGATCATGCCGTTTGTGTACGATCTGTATGGCGCGTTTGATAATGAAATAGCTGTGAATTTTATTGTCTCCGGTTCCGCGTTGTTTGTTCTTCTGGGATCTTTGCTGTTTACCTGGCTGATGCATAAATATGGGAAAAAGCAGTTGTTGGTGGCGTCAACCATAATATTCTGTGTTTCAAGCATTTTCTGCGCCGCAGTAGATAATGTTTATTATATTTGTGCTATGAGGGCATTGATGGGCCTGGGAGAAGGAGCGACAAATGCGGTAGTCATGGCATATATAGCGCAGACGTTCCTGGAAGAAGATAAGCGGGCCGCGTTTATGGGATATTATAATGCGGCGATGACAGGATTTGCGATTATTATGTCTTATGCAAGCGGTGTTTTGGCGAGTGTGAGTTGGAAAAATGCCTTCAAACTGTATATACCTTCTGTGCTGATGATCATAGGCGTTCTTCTTTTTGTCCCACAGGTCGGGACGTTAGAAGAAGGGAATGGGACGGATCAGCAGAAAAAAGTAGGAAAAGAGCCTCTTGGGAGACTGTTTGTATTTTTTATCGTTGACTATGTGATTTTCACCTGGATGTATGCTATTATGAGTTATTATGTTTCTGCCTATGTGGCAGAAAATGGTATGGGCGGAGCATACTATGCAGGGATATTAACTTCTCTGACACAGGTCGGGGGATTCATATGTGCATTGCTGTTTGGAAAAGTCTATACAAAACTAAAAAAGAATACCAGTATTCTCTGCATTATTGGCGTGGGAATTTCATTGATCCTGATGTATTATGTGAGGACAAACATGATGGCTGTGATTGCTGCGCTGTTGATCGGCGGGCTCTATGGCATGTATTTTTCCTACAGTTATGCGTACGTTGCGGAGATTGTTCCGGTCAGCAGAATTGATGATGCGATTGGCTATACCACCGCGATATATGGAGTGGCGTTCTTCGTATTTCCATATCTTGCAGGTTTTTGTTCATCCATGCTCAGCAGCGATGGAGCATATACGCCGGTATTTTTGCTGATGGGAGTTGTGGGCGTGATTCCGCTGATTCTGGAATTGGTATCAGGGAAAGAGTACAAGAAAATGTTGAGTGAGAAAGTGGACTAAGGGGGAAAAATGTACGAAAATTATAAAGATATCTATCCGCCGATAGACGTATCTGTTTATGAAAAAAACGTTCCGACTCCTATGCAGGGTTTTGATTTTATTCCATGTCTGGATGACGGTATTTTTATAGGCTATTACCATGACCAGCATAAGCTCCCGCTTTATTACACAGATTGGCGGAATGAGGCATGTTCATGGCATCTTACTTGTTCCATTTATTGGGGTATATCACCTTCTCCGGTTACTTTTCTAAAAGGTCCGGATGCAACGGATTTTTTGCGGGACGTGTTGGTAAACAATGTTGATAAATGGGAAGTGGGTCAGCAAAAACATGGAATTACACTCACGGAAGATGGGTATGTCGCAACGCATGGCATCTGCCTTAAAACGGGCGAAAATGAGTATGAATTATGGTGGCATGCACCGTATATTGATTATTTATTTAGCCTTAAAAACTACAATGCGGCCTGTGAGAGCGGAGTAAAATTTACAATTCAAATGAGCGGTCCGAATTCTGAAAAAATTATTGAGGAAGCTGCCGGGGAATCAATTGCAGACATTGCTTATGTGCACTTCCGCAGTTCCCAGATTGCGGGACATAATGTGCGTATTTTGCGATTTGGAATGACGGGCAATCTGGGATTCGAAATTCACGGCGAAGTAGAAGATATGCTGGATGTCTATAAAAAACTTATTGAAACGGGTAACAAATACGGCATCCGGGAGATAGGCTTTCATACTTATTGCATGAATCACAATGAAGGGGGATATCCGAATGCTTCCGAACACTTTATGAGTGCATCTATTACTGATAAAGGTTTTCAGAATTGGCAGCGCAATAATTTTGAAAATGAGTATAATTCAGCTTTTGATGGGGGTGGTTTCGAAGGTCAGCTTGAATCGTTTGATTTTTGCGGTACTGCTTATGATGAATTTGCTATTGAGAATTACTTTTTTAACCCAATCGAATTGGGATTAGGGTACTGCATTAACTGGAAGCACGATTTCCGTGGAAAGCAGGCGTTGCTTGATTATAAAGCATCAGACCATACTCGGAATATAGTGACGTTAGAATGGAATGTGGAGGATATTATTGATGTTTATCGATCCCAGTGGGAGCTTGAGGTGGAACCCTATTTCCCGATTGACGATATGTCCTACACGCCTCCTAAATATACTGAAAAACTGAAAGCGGCGCTTATGAAGTGTCCGCAATATAAAGTATATAAAGGCGACAAAGAAGTCGGAGTCGCTTTTATGCATACGCACAGTCCATATTACCGTCGGATCATCCAGCTTGCTGTAATTGACGATGACCAGCGGGAGCAGGGAAATGAATTAGAAGTGTTGTGGGGGGAAAAGGGTATGCGATGTAAACGGATTCGTGCTTTAGTAACTAGATTTCCATATAATAAATGTCACGAGCGTACGGGATATTCACTTTAAATCTATAGGATGTCTAAAAAACCCTCTGGGAGGGATCGCACTGCGGCGGAAAAGAATGTTGCTGTGTATACAATCCGCCGCAGGCGGAGAACCCTGCGAAGCAGGATTCTGTTTTTTATCTCATGCCCTTAGTGATGGAACAGCCGGATGCCGGTGAAGGCCATGGCCATGCCGTATTTGTCACAGCATGCGGTTACCAGGTCGTCGCGAACGGATCCGCCTGGCTGGGCGATGTATTTCACGCCGCTCTTGTGGGCGCGCTCGATATTGTCCGGGAACGGGAAGAAGGCGTCGGAGCCCAGTGTCACGTCCTGGAGCTGATCCAGCCATGCGCGTTTGGCTTCTCTGGTGAAGACTTCCGGTTTTTCCTTGAAGATCTTTTCCCATGCGCCGTCGGCCAGCACATCCATGTACTCGTCGCCGATATAGACGTCGATGGCGTTGTCGCGCTCTGCCCGGCCCAGCGTATCCAGGAACGGAAGGTTCAGTACCTGGGGAGCCTGACGCAGAAACCAGTTGTCGGCTTTATTGCCTGCCAGACGGGTGCAGTGCACGCGGGACTGCTGGCCGGCGCCGATGCCTATGGCCTGGCCGTCCTTGACGTAGCAGACGGAGTTGGACTGAGTGTATTTCAGGGTGATCAGGGCGATCTTCATATCCATCAGCGCGTTTGCCGGGATCTCCTTGGTGGCGGTCACCACATGGGACAGAAACTCGTCGTTGATGTCCAGTTCGTTGCGTCCCTGCTCAAAGGTGATGCCGTAGACCTGTTTCTGCTCCAGCGGAGCCGGTACATAGTCCGGGTCGATCTGGATCACGTTGTAATTCCCTTTTTTCTTCTGTTTCAGGATCTCCAGCGCCTCGTCGGTATATCCGGGAGCGATGACGCCGTCGGAGACTTCCCTTTTGATCAGACGGGCGGTGTCCGCGTCGCATACGTCAGAGAGGGCGATGAAATCCCCGAAGGAAGACATGCGGTCCGCGCCCCTTGCCCTGGCGTAAGCGCAGGCCAGAGGAGAGAGCTCGCCCAGGTCGGCTACCCAGTAGATCTTTGCCAGTGTGTCGGTGAGCGGGAGCCCTACCGCAGCGCCGGCGGGGGATACGTGCTTGAAGGAGGTGGCTGCCGGAAGACCGGTGGCCTTTTTCAATTCACTGACCAGCTGCCAGCCGTTGAAAGCGTCCAGGAAATTGATATAGCCTGGTTTGCCGCAGAGTACCTGTACCGGCAGTTCGCCGCCGTCCGCCATGAAGATGCGGGACGGTTTCTGGTTGGGGTTGCATCCGTATTTTAACTGCAGTTCGTTCATGAATCGTTCCTCCTACTGATTTTTGTTGATGATTTTGGTGGTACAGGTTCCGTCGGCAATCCGGATGTAGCGGACGAAGAGGGAGACCTTGTTGTCCTCGTTCAGGCTGTTCCAGAGCATCTGGGTGAATGCCTCCATATCGTCGGAGATCTCCACCGCCTTGGGTTCGCCCTGGAAGCTGGGGAGCGGGTCGCCGTCGTGCATGTAGGTGTGGATGAAACGTCCCTCGCCGGCTATGGGGTTCTCATAGGAAAAGGTGTAGCGCAGGCATGAGGACGGGTCGCCCTGGCAGCTCTTCAGGATGGACATGTCGTAGCGGAACTGTCCGTCGGCCACATGCAGAAGGCCGGAGATCCTGGGCGTGTAGTTGGGGGCGTCCGGCTCGAATTCACGGGAATGGAGGCTCTGCTCAAAGGTCAGCCCTTTTTCCAGGCCCTCGTAGATGGTATCGGTCTGGTCGCCGTTGGTCACGATGGTATCGTCTCCAAGGACGCGGACCGGGGCGTAGATGATCAGGCTGGGATCTTCCAGTTTGGACGGATCGAAAGCCTGGGTGCGGATGCCTTCCCCGTCCTCCACAAAGATGCGGTTGCGGCTGTTCTGGCTGCGGCCCATGATAAAATAGGCGGCGACTGCGCAGGAGCCGTCGGGCGTCCTGCCGATGACGATTCCTCTTCCGGGATAGGCGTTGCTTTTCAGTTCCTGTTCCAGTGATAAGTACTTCATGTGTTCCTCCTTGAAAAGTGTGGATATGCATGGGAATCCGCGGGAGCGGACTCCTCGTTTACACAGCAAAAAACCGCCTGAGCACAAACAGGTTTTCTGCATGCGCCCAGGCGGTCGGCTTCGTAAATCTTCTGCACTCCCTGTAGGTTTCCCTACCGCAGGTCGCCCTGCTTTCCGCCAGTCGTGCAGTCCTTCTTCTATTATCTTAGCGGATCTGTTGTTTTTTTGCAAGCAAAAATATCACAGCGTTTTGACAAATTTCAGGAAGGTATCCCGTCCTTCTTTGGTGCATTTGTAGACGCCTGCGTCCTCCAGCACTTTTACAAATACGGCGCCGATCTCCTGCTGGAGGATATGATCCACGTTGTCCTCCGTGATCCGTTCGTATTTGGGAAGGAACTCCCGTACCCAGTCCGCGTGTTTGGCCAGGGTCTCGTCAGAGGCAGGATCTTTGCCGGTCAGGAGGAAGGTTCTCAGAAGGGACATCTCGTCTTTCAGCCGGGAGGGCAGTACGGCCAGTCCCATGACTTCGATCAGGCCGATGTTTTCCTTCTTAATATGATGGAGGGCGGCGTGGGGATGGTAAACGCCCAGCGGATGTTCCTCCGTGGTGATGTTGTTGCGCAGGGTCAGATCCAGCTCATACAGTTCCCCTTTTTTCCGCGCGATAGGAGTGATGGTATTGTGGGGCTCGCCGTCGGTTTCTGCGAAAATAAACGCGTCCTCGTCTGTGTAGCCTCTCCATGCCTGCAGGATATGGTCGGCCAGATCGATGAGCCGGTCAGAATCCCGGTGGCGGATTCGCAGTACGGACAGGGGCCACTTCACAATGCCTGCTTCCACATCTTCATATCCGGGGATGGTGACCGGCAGTTCCACCGGCGCTTCCGCCATGGCGAAGGTGTAGTTCCCGCCCTGGAAATGGTCGTGGCTCAGGATGGAGCCGCCCACGATGGGCAGGTCCGCGTTGGACCCCAGGAAGTAGTGAGGGAACTGGCGGACAAAGTCGAAGAGCTTGGCGAAGGTGGCCCGCTCGATCTTCATGGGTACGTGCTCCCCGTTCAGGACGATGCAGTGCTCGTTGTAGTATACGTACGGAGAATACTGGAAGCCCCAGCGGCTGCCGGCTATGGTAATGGGGATGATCCTGTGGTTCTCCCTGGCCGGGTGGTTGAGCCTGCCGGCATAGCCTTCATTTTCCATGCAGAGCAGACATTTGGGATAGGAGCTGGCTTTTGCGTTGCGGGCAGCCGCGATGGCCTTCGGGTCTTTTTCCGGTTTGGACAGGTTGATGGTGATATCCATCTGCCCATATTCACTGTCCGCCTTCCATTTCTGATCCTTGCACACCCGGTAGCGGCGGATGTAGTCGCTGTCCTGGCTGAGTTTGTAGAAATAGTCGGTGGCGGCTTCCGGGGAGGACTGGTATTTTTCCCAGAAAGTCTGCTGTACCTGGGACGGCCGCGGCGTCAGGCAGTTCATGATTTTGGTGTCGAAAAGATCCCGGCAGGTGATGGTATCCTCGATGATGCCGCGGCGGCAGGCTTCGTCCAGAAGTTCTTTTAATATGGTCTCCAGTGGTTCTTCCTGTATCTGGGCGGGCGCCTGGTAATCCTCTTCTCCGAAGAGATCCAGGAGCAGGTTTACGGTGTAGTTTTTCTCACACTCCGGGAGCAGGCCGGACGTGATTCCGTACTGCACCAGAGCGGCGATGTGTTCTGACAGCATGATAAACCCTCCTCTCGTCAATCCAGAGCATGGGCGCCGTCGCCCACTTCTACCACATAGAACTCGGCTTTATGTCCGGTCTGCTCTTCGTAGGGCTGATCCAGGGACTGGATAAAGAGGTCTATGGACTCATTTTTCACGATGCTGACGGTGCATCCGCCGAAGCCGCCTCCGGTGATACGGGAGCCCAGTACGCCGGGGACCTTCCATGCCAGTTCTGCCAGCAGGTCCGTCTCCGGACAGGAGGATTCATAGTCGTCCCGAAGGGAGACGTGGGTCTCGTTCATCAGGCGGCCGAAGGTCTCGATATCGTTTGCCTTCAGGGCCTGTACGGCCTTGATGGTGCGCTGGTTCTCGTAGACGGCATGTTTGGCACGTTTCTGGCAGACGGGATCTTTGATCGCGTCTTTATACTGTTCAAACTGCGCTTCGGTAAGGTCGCCCAGGGTCTGGATGTCCACTACGGTCTGCAGATCTTTCAGGGCGGTCTCGCTTTCTCTGCGCCGGTCGTTGTATGCGGAAGAGACCAGGCTGTGTTTTACCTTGCTGTTGGTGATGACGATCTTGGCGTCGGGCAGCAGGATTGGAGCATATTCGTAGTCCAGGGTGCTGGTGTCCAGGAAGATGGCGCAGTCCTTTTTCCCCATGGCCGAGGCAAACTGATCCATGATCCCGCAGTTCATGCCGTTGAAATTATTTTCCGAATACTGGCCGATCAGCGCCAGATCCGTCATGGAAATGTCGAACCCGAAGGTATCCCGGAGCATGAGTCCCGTGAGCACCTCCAGGGATGCGGAAGAGGACAGGCCGCTTCCCGCCGGGATATCTCCGTAGATCAGGATATCGGCGCCTGTGGGGATATGGTATCCTCTCTTTTCAAAGGTCCAGAAGATTCCCTTGGGATAGTTGGTCCATCCCGCTTCCTCTGACGGGGTCAGCCCGTCCAGGGACGTTTCCACAACTCCCATTTCGGGAAAATTGACAGAGTAGAAGTTCAGTTTCCGGTCCTGACGGGGCCGGATGATTCCGTAGGTTCCGATGGTCAGGGCGCACGGAAATACGTGCCCGCCGTTGTAGTCGGTGTGTTCGCCGATGAGGTTTACGCGGCCCGGAGCGAAGTAAGCCCGGATGCTTCCGCCCTCGCCGTAGAGTTCCTGAAATTTGTCTTTGAGTTCCTGGATGGATACTGCCATGATCTTTCCCCCTTCTGTGGTTGACAACTTGTTTCTGATTTCAATATAATGAGAAAAAGGACAGAAATCAACAAGGATATTCTTATAAAATGGAAGGATATTGAGATTCTATGCAGCTGCAGATTGATAAAGAGAAAAAAGAGCTGAAATCCCACGGCAATTACGGTTTCCCGGTGCTGGTGAGCTATGAAAGATTGTCGTATTTTGAGACGGGGTCGTTTTTATGGCACTGGCATCCGGAGGTGGAACTGACGCTGGTGATGGAGGGGGAGATCGCCTATCAGGTAAACGACAGCGTTTATCTTCTGAAAGAAGGAGAGGGGCTGTTCTGTAATTCCAACATGCTGCACACCGGCAGGGGGGACAAGGCCCGGGACTGCAGCTATCTGTCCGTGACCTTCCATCCCCGCTTCCTTTATGGGTATTCCTCCAGTGTGATCCAGGAGAAATACATGAACCATATCCTGAAAAATCCTGCGCTGCCGTCCATCCATCTGAAACCGGAGATAACCTGGCAGAAACGGATACTGGAGGGAATCGAGAAAATCCGTCTCCTGGACCGGGACGCGCCTTCCTCTGCGGAACTGCAGATACAGATCGCGCTGCTGGAGATCTGGAAGGAGATTTTTGAACATGTGGAAGTGGAGGAAGAGAGCGGCGGGGAGCAGGCGCGTGATATGGACCGCATTCGGACGATTATGGAATATATCCAGAAGCATTATGCGGAAAAGATCACTTTGGAAGAGCTGGCCGGTCAGATCCATCTGTGCCGCAGCGAGAGCTGCCGTATGTTTAAACGTTATATGAATGAGACCATGTTTGAATATCTGCTGAATTACCGCATAGAGAGGAGCCTGGAGCTTCTGCGCCGCACCCAGCTGGACGTGACGCAGATCGCGGGGACGGTGGGATTCGGCAATCCCGGATATTATTCCAGGATCTTCCGCAGGAAGATGGGGTGTACGCCGCTGGAGTACCGGAAAGGCGGAAAAAAAGCAGCCGCAGGATCGTGACCCTGCGGCTGCGTCCGCGCGTCTGGGCGCGCGGCATGTACTCGTGGATTATAAGGTTTTCAGATCAACCTTGCAGGTCTCTCCGCCTTCTCCGTCTACGGTGTAGTAAGCGGCCTGCTCCTGTGCGTTCACATAAATCTTCAGCTCGGAAGCATCCAGTCCCTGATCCTTCACCGCTTTCTTCACTGCGTTTTGAATATCAGCAACAGCAACGCTTAAGCCGTTCATCTCTACGCATACAGAAGTCTTGCAGGTCTTTCTGGGAGCTGCCTTCTTTGCGGGCGCGGCAGCTTTCGCCTCAGCGGTCTTTGCCGGCGCGGCTGCAGCCGTGGCGGCTTTCTTGGTTCTTGCCATTTTTCATTTCCTCCTCATATAACTCATATAAAAATCCTGAGATGTCAAAGCGTTTCGGTCTTACATGATTATAGAGAGAAAAATTCGTTTTGTCAACAAATTCTCGGCGCGCGGCGGTTTCTGCAGCCGTCGGAAGCGACGTATAACGATAAGGCATACCTCATACGTGGACTTTCCCGACAGGAAGTGATAAAATGTGATCAGTTACGTGAAGAACGGAGGGAACGAGACAGAATGAAAAAAAGAGAAAAAAGATGGGTGGCGCTGGCGGCAGTGTTCGCCCTGGTGTTTGGGATCGCTCCGGCGGCCAATGCCATGCATATTATGGAAGGATATCTTCCGGTACAGTTTTGCGCAATCTGGGGCGTGATCTGTGTGCCGTTCCTGGCGGCGGGATTTTTTTCCATCAGGAAGACTATCAATGAGCATCGGAAGACCATGATCCTGCTGGCCATGTCGGGAGCCTTTATTTTTGTGATATCCTCGCTGAAGATTCCGTCGGTGACGGGAAGCTGTTCCCACATGACGGGTACGGGGCTGGGCGCGCTGCTGTTCGGGCCTTCGGCGGTTTCCATCCTGGGCATTATCGTCCTGTTATTCCAGGCGATTCTGCTGGCTCACGGCGGACTGACGACCCTGGGAGCCAATACCTTTTCCATGGCCATCGCGGGACCGTTTGTTTCCTATGGAATCTACTGGATCTTAAAAAGATGCCGTGTGAACCGCAGGGTGAGCATTTTCCTGGCGGCGGCGCTGGGCGACCTGTTTACCTACTGCGTGACCAGCTTCCAGCTTGCGATCTGCTATCCTTCGGAAGCCGGAGGAATCGGCGCTTCCCTGGTGAAATTCCTGGGTGTGTTCGCGCCGACCCAGATCCCGCTGGCGGTGATCGAGGGACTGATCACGGTGGTGATTATGATCGGCCTGGAATCCTACGCGCGGCCGGAACTGAGAGAGCTTCGATTTGTGGAGGGGGATAGGTAAGATGACGAAAAATACGAAGACCGTTATAATCCTGATACTGGCGATTATCCTGATTGCGCTGATTCCGCTTTTCGCCCTGAAGGGAGCCGAGTTTGGTGGTTCTGACGACGCCGGTTCCGTGATGGTGGAAGAGATCACGGGCACGGAGTATGAGCCGTGGTTCACGCCGGTGCTGGAGACCATGATCGACGGGGAACTGCCGGGCGAGGTGGAGAGCCTGTTCTTCTGCATCCAGACGGGAATCGGCGTTGGCATCGTAGCGTTCTGCATGGGCCGCCTGGTGGAGAGAAAGAAATGGATGAAAGAGGATTAAGCGGATATGTTGGCGATTGACAAATTTTGCTATACCAGCAAATTGAGGTATGTCAATGCATCGGAAAAATTCGCACTGTCCATTGTCACGCTGCTGATCTGTATTGCGGCTCAGTCGTTTGTGATCTCGGCGGCGGTGATGGCGGTGATGGGAGTCCTGACCGTAAGAAAGGGGGGGCTCCCTTTCGCGCGCTATCGAAAGATGATGTTTTGGCCCCTGGGATTTCTGATTCTGAGTACGCTGGCGATTGTTGTGAACCTGTCCAGGACGCCCCTTGACCTGTTTGCTTTTCCGGTGGGCGGATGGTACCTGACAGGGAGTGCGGCGGGAGCTTTGCGGGCGGGCAGGCTGATTGTCACCGCTCTGTCCGGAGTTTCCTGCCTTTATTTTCTGAGTCTTTCCACTCCCATGACGGATATTTTGACCGTCCTTGGACGGTGCCGGTGTCCGAAACTGATCATTGAGCTGATGCTGTTGATCTATCGGTTTATTTTCGTCCTGCTGGATATTGCCTCGGCCATGACCACAGCCCAGAACGCCAGGCTGGGCAACAAAGATTTTCGAACGGCGTATCATTCCTTCGGACAGATGGCGTCGGCGCTGCTGGTGCGCGCGCTGAAGAAATCCAACGCGCTCTACGACGCCATGGAGGCCAGATGCTACGACGGGACGATCCGGGTACTAAAAGAAGATTACCCGCCAAAGCCGGGAGAGATCGCGGCGATAGTTGTATTTGAACTGATTTTGTTGATTTTATTTGCAGGGAGGCTGACAGGATGGGTGATGTAATCATAAAAGCGGAGGACCTCTGGTACTCTTATGAAGGAGAGGAGGCCCATGCACTGAAAGGGCTGTCTCTGGAACTGAAAAAAGGACACAGGATCGCGTTGATGGGAGCCAACGGAGCGGGAAAGTCCACATTTTTCCTGTGCTGTAATGGAATACACAGGCCGCAGAAAGGCACTTTATATTATGATGGGAAGCCGGTATCTTACGATAAAAAGGGCCTGCTGGAGCTGAGGCGGAAGGTGGGCATTGTGTTCCAGGATCCGGAGAACCAGCTTTTCTCCGCCAGCGTGTATCAGGAAATTTCTTTCGGCATCCTGAACCTGGGCGTATCGGATGAGGAAGCTGCCAGAGAGGTGGAACGGGTGATCGGGGAACTGGAGATCACGTCGTTCCGGCATAAGCCGGTGCATGCCTTAAGCGGCGGACAGAAAAAGCAGGTGTCCATCGCGGATATTCTGGTGATGCGCCCGGAGGTCATCTTCTTTGACGAGCCTGCGGCGGCGCTGGATCCCAAACATGCGGGCATGGTGCGCCGGATTGTGGACAGGCTGGCGGAGGAAGGGATCACGGTGGTGGTGTCCACCCACGATGTGGATTTTGCGTACGGCTGGGCTGACGACGTTTTCCTGTTCCATGAAGGAAAGGTGCTGGTGTGGGGAGGACCGGAAGAGGTATTCGCCAACCGGACGGCGCTGGAGATGACGAATCTGGAACAGCCGGCGGCACTGAAGCTGTTCGAGAGTCTGTGCAGGAAAGGAATCCTGAAGACAGAGCTTCCTTTCCCGCGGAATTTAAATACTTTGGAAGAATATATCGCCAAAACAGAGAGACCGGTATATACAGGAGGGATACGGGATATGGATAAGGAAAGAAAAAAAGGCGTCCTGGTGGTCAGCTTCGGCACCAGCGTCAATGAGACCAGAGAGAAAACCATCGATGTGATCGAGGAGGATATCCGGCAGGCGTTCCCGGACTGCGCGCTGTACCGTGCCTGGACCAGCGGCATGATCATCCGGAAGCTGAAGAAGAGGGACGGCGTGCACATTGATACGGTGACGGAGGCCGCGGAAAGGATGCTGAAAGATGGGATCACAGAGGTGCTGGTACAGCCTACCCATGTGATCAACGGTGTGGAGAACGATCTTATGATCCAGCATATGCTGGCATTTCAGGGCAGATTTGACCGGATCGTGTTCGGCAGTCCGCTCCTGACCAGCGAAGAGGATTCGGAAGAGACCGTTCGTGCCCTGATGGCCGAATTCGGCGGCCTGGGAAAAGAAGAGGCCCTGGTCTTTATGGGACATGGCACCACCCATTATGCCAACTCCATCTATGCGGCGCTGGATTACCGGTTTAAGGACATGGGGTACCTCAATGTGTTCCTGGGAACGGTGGAAGCTTATCCGTCCCTGGAGACGCTGATGAAGCTGGTACATGCCTATGGGGCAAAGAAAGTAACGCTGGCGCCTTTCATGGTGGTGGCAGGGGACCATGCCATCAACGATATGTCCAGTGACGACGAGGATTCCTGGAGGAGCCAGTTTGAGGCCGACGGATTTCAGGTGTCCTGCGTCCTGAAAGGTCTGGGAGAATACGAGGGGATCCGGAAGCTGTATGTGAAGCATCTGAAAGAAGCGGACGCCGGCTGATTTTCCCTTCCGCGGCGGGGCTGTAGGCGGGCGCTGGTCTGCTTACCCGTGAACAGTAATCCGCCCCGCCCATAAGTGAACCACCGTTCGTCTGCGGCATTGCAATATATGAGAAGAACGTGTATAATGCTGGTAACGGCCTGCCGCGTCTGCGGCGGGGAAATATGGCGGGAGCACGGGAGAAAAAGTATGGATGTACTGGGATTGATGGAACTCGCTCTGCACCACATTGTGGAGGCGGCGATCCTTGTGTTCGAATTCATCGGCGTGGGTATTATTATTTTTTCGGGTCTGAGAGGGTTTTACCTGTATCTGGAGCGGTCGCCCCAGACGAAGCTGACGCTGGCCAAAGGGCTGGCCATGGGCCTGGAATTCAAGCTGGGAAGCGAGATCCTGCGTACGGTGGTGGTGCGGGAGTGGACGGAGATCGGCACAGTGGCTGGCATCATCGCCCTGAGGGCCGCGCTGACATTCCTGATTCACTGGGAGATCAAGGAAGAAGAAAAGAGTGAGAAGAGTTTGGAAAATGTGAAAGGCGGGGAGTGATCCCCGCTTTTTTCACTTCGCATATGGGATATGAAATAAAAAAACAGCATATATTATAAGTGACTGTAGAAATTGCTTGACTTGAAATTTGAAGTGAAGTAAAATAAATACAGTGATCGCGTTGCAGAAACCTGTGAGGCCTGTGACCGGAGGAGAACCTGCGGGGTCTCCTCTTTTTAGTTTGAGGAGATGTTATAGGATGCCAAAGATTTTTCTGAATTATGATCAGCAGATAGAAAAACTGAAAAAAGAAAAAAATCTACAGATAGATGATGTGGCATATGCTAAAGAGGTTCTAAGGCAAACAAGCTATTATTCGTTAATTGGCGGCTACAAAGATATTTTTAAAAATCCAACTACCAAGAAGTATAAAGACGGAACAAGGTTTGAAGATATTGTAGAGTTATATTATTTTGATGAATCTTTAAGGCAGTTGTTTCTGAGATATCTTATCAAAGTAGAAAATGAAATAAAGTCACAAGTTTCTTATTATTTTACGGAGAAAAATGGAGAGAACCAAAAGGAATATCTTGATGCTTCAAATTACAATTATGCAGGAAAGAAAAATCAAAGAGATATTAACCGTTTAATAAAGATTTTAGAAGGGTATGTAACAAAACCGACAGATTATCATTATATAAATCATGCACAGCGAAAATACGGAAATGTTCCGTTATGGGTTCTTACGAATGCGTTGACATTCGGAAATATTTCTAAAATGTATATGTTGCTTCCACAAGATCTGCAGAGTAAAATAAGTAGGAATTATTCTTGTATAAATGAAAGCCAAATGATTTCTATTCTGACGGTAATGGTTAAATTTAGAAATGTCTGTGCACATGGAGAACGGCTATTCACATATAGAACCACAGATAGTATTCCTGATTTTCCAATACATAGAAAATTGAATATTGCCCAAAAAGGTACGCAATATATGTATGGGAAAAATGATTTGTTTTCGATTGTAATTGCTTTAAGATATTTATTGAACGAAGGATGGTACAAAGAGTTTATAAAAGAACTTAAAATGCTGATTGACAAATATTTGAAGAAACACGATAGTATATCAGAACGGGAATTATATGAGAAAATGGGGTTTCCGGAAAACTGGAGAAAGATAACCAGGTACAGAAAACTATAAAATGGTTGGTAGGAAAGGAGCCGTTGTTTTGGTGGATAATTAATTCATCTACTTTTACAGCGGCTCCTTTCATATCGTGCCGCCTGCCTCAGCCTTCCTCATCCTCCCGGCTCAGAAGTTCACACAGTTCTTCCGGGGTGCGGAATAAAAGTTTTGCATCCCTGCAAAGGATGCCGGAGCCGTTCCAGGTACACAGACCGGATGTGACGCCGGCCCGGTTGGCGCATTCGATGTCTGTGGGCATATCCCCGATATAGATGCAGGCGTTCAAAGGAACGTCTGCGGACCGGGCGTACTGGTAAAGGGGCTCCGGGGACGGCTTGTGCTCCAGGGTATCGTCGGAAAATATCATCCGGTCAAACCGGGACTCCAAGCGGAAAGGAAGGAAATACCGGCTGTATTCTTCCCTGCTCCTGGAGGTGACGATGCCCAGGCTATGGTCGCGCTGCCTCAATACGTCCAGCATATGCTCCACTCCTGGGAAAAAAGCGGCCTTCCCGGCGTAAATAGTATAGTTTTCCATCCATCTGTCCTGGAAATCCGGTCCCACGGTCACATTCAGTTTTTTCAGCGCGTTTTCTGTCGGAATACCCAGGACGATTTTCAGTTCTTCCAAGGGAAAGAAATGGTGGAAGTCCTTTAATGTATGCTGCCAGGTTTTCAGGACGGCCTGCTCTGTGTCGATCAGCGTTCCGTCCAGATCAAAAATAATATGCTGGTATTTCATGTTCTCACCCTCCATCATCTGTTTCATCAGTCTTACGGCATAATTCAGATACATGCTGCATTCCTGCATGTTTGCGGTACTCCTCGCCATGTCGGCCATGAATATCATGTTGGAAATGATGGCCGGGCTGGCAATATTCTGTACTTTTTTTGCCATAATAAAACCACCTCCGTTTTGTCTGGTTTCAGCTTGCGTCGAGTTTTGCGATCTTCAGCCGCATGGCTGAATGGCTTTCTGTAATAAGATTATAACGAATTTATATGTTGATTTCTCCAAGTAAAACGTATTATTATATAAGAATAACGAACTTTTAGAGGGGGAGGTGGATGAGATGAACACTTCTTATTCGGTGCCGTTAGGGGAGAACGGACGGGAACTGCTTGACCGGGGGACGCCGCTGTTTCCCTGCTCCGTCTATCAGAGGGATATCCGGCAATATATTGCCGGAGGGATCACGCCCCACTGGCATCGGGAAATGGAGATCTTTGTCCTGGAATCCGGCGCAGTCCGGCTGACTCTGGCTGACGGGGAGTATGATATCCGGCCGGGTGAGGGATATTTTGTGAATGCCAATATTCTGCATGGCCTTTCATGCCGCAGGGAAGGAAGCTGCCGGTACCGGTCCATGGTGTTTGACCCCATGATTGTATCAGGGGCTCCGGGGAGCGCTTTTGACGCGTTGTATATTCGTCCGTTCACGGAGAAAGGGGCGGCGGTCTGTATCCTGCAGAGGGAGACAGATTATGGACGCCGCATTTTGGAGTTATTTGACCTTGCTTTTTGGGAATGTAAAAAGGAAGAGGAAGGATATGAATTCCAGGTGAGGGAAGCCCTGTCCCGGATCCTCCTGCTGTTGAAGAAAAATACGCCGGACGCCGGGGCAAAAGTGTCCGCACGCCGGGACGCCCGTATGAAATGGATGATTTCGTGGCTGGACAGCCATTACAGCGAACCGGTGACGGTTTCCCAGCTGGCAAAGGCGTCTGGCATCTGCGTCAGAGAATGTCAGAAAATATTTTCCGATTTTCTTCACATCTCACCCATGCAGTATCTGATCCGCCGCCGGATCGCCGCGGCCGCGGAGCTGTTGGAATACAGTGACCTGCCTGTGGGTGAGATCGGTATGAACTGTGGATTTGAAAGTCCCAGCTATTTTGCAAAACAGTTCCGGGAACTCACGGGCAGCGCTCCCCGGGAGTACCGCCGCAGGCGGCGGACGGAGCAGCCGGTTTCGTGAGCCAGAGCGCCGTGCCATGCCAGGGCAAAAGCCGGATCAAACCGACAGTTCCCCACGGCCAGCTTCCCGCGGGCCTATCGGCGCGCGGGAAGTGCGGTGTGCGCGAACCGCTGAAACGCCTCCAGAAATACATGGATCAATACAATATTGACAGCGAAGCTGAGCGTACATTTGACCAGCCGGCTGATGATCAGAGATTTCAGTTCAAATCCGTACATGATGTGGAGCCAGAGCGTGCTCAGGGTCAGGCTGATTATATATTCCGCCAGGGCGCACAGGACGGCGCGGCTGCGGCTTGCACGGGAACGGTACAGGATCAGGCCGCTTATGGCGCCCAGAAGCCCGTAGCTGAACGAAAACCCCGGGAAATAGGCAAATCCGCGGATCAGACAGTTGACGATATCGGCGAGAAAGCCTACGGTGAATCCCATCACCGGGCCGCCGATCATGCCGGCCGCGATAAATACCAGGAATCCAAAACGGATCTCCACCACTTCAGTAATTGGAAGATTGAAAAGGGATAATACCACGTAGACAGCGATCAGAAAACCACAGAGACAGATCCCCTGGGTACTGCGCAGTGTTTTGAGCTGAGTGTCAAGATTTTGAGCTTCTTTTGAAATTTGCATAAAATACACCTCCTGAATCTGCGTACTACATCTGAGATGTACTCATATGCAGCAACGGGTGCGAATCAGACATCGTAAGCCTCTTTGGCTTTTCGTCCCGTGACAACTCCCCATCCACGGACACTTGACGCGTCGGATTCTACTTCGCATGACGGCCTTATTATACACATATCATTTCTGGTATGCAAGAATATTTCTAAAAAGTCAGCAAAAAGTCAGCTTTGATTCCAGTATTCGATAATTTTCTCATATAGGAACGACAGATATGGATTTTCAGTCACCTTTCTGCGGATAAAGATCATGGAACTGTCCGTCTCCAGGATGGGGACTCTTGCCAGCGCCGGATTTTCACTTTCACGCATGTACATGTCCGCCAGAAAGACCTCCTGCCCGGTGTCAAAATTGCAGATGAAAGCATTGGGGGATGATACATAGCGGGAGATCAGAGGATGGAAGCCGGCTCTTCTGCAAAGTTCCAGAACCAGTTTTTCGTACGTGGGCGTAAAAAGCGGGGACACCACCAGAAAAGGACTGGATTTCAGATCCTCCATGCGGATGGACTCTTTTTGGCTAAGAGGATTTTGGCGGTCCATATAAGCGAAATATCCGCCCACTGGAATGGAGGTGACCACAAAGTCGGGGGAATCGTAGGAATCAGCGTCGAATCCGCAGGTGACCACAAGATCGATGGATCCGTTGGCCAGCTTTGACTGCAGCTCTTTGAATGTGAGACATTCAATATGGAAATTGGCGTTGATCCGGTCTTTTTGCAGATGGTTTTTGGTACGGAGGAAGATTTTTTCCAGGTGTGAGGAATCCGGGATGCCCACCAGCACAGGGGTTTGGAGGCCGGTCTGCAGCACATGGGCTTTTTCAAGTGAATTTTGGAGCATTACATAGACGCGGGTAAATTCCTCCTGCAAAAGGCGTCCGGCAGGAGTCAGCTTCAGCGTCTGTTTGTCGCGGATAAAAAGATAGAGCCCCAGGGTGTCTTCCATATATCTTAAATTTTTACTGACGGTGGACTGCGTCATATTCAGTGTTTTTGCCGCCTGAGTGATACTTTCGTGTTCCGCCACCGCCAGAAACATCTGTATTTGGGAAAGGCTGATGTCCAGCATATTAAAATATTTCATAATTTGCCTCCGTTCTGCAAATCTATTTTAACACAGCGGCGGATTCCTGTACAGAATCCGGGAGGTTATTCCAGGTGGGAATGATCTGTGTCCGTTTTGCAATTATGCAGCCGCCTCTAAAAGCGCTATACTGAAAGCGAACAAAATCAGAAAACCATTAAGGAGGGGCTTCAGATGGAAAAATATGCATTTAAAAGAGAAGAAGAATTAAAGGATGTGGGGATGTATCCGGCATTTCCCATGCCTTACGGCGAGCCGGGGCTGGAAGTGAGGAAATTCAACACGCCGATCACGCCGAAGGAGAATTTTCTGCGGATCTGCAGAGGAGAGAAGCCGCTGTGGGTTCCCAATTATTACACGGATTTCAATTTTATCCAGCCGTTGGTCATGCCGGACGCAGTTGCGCGCTGGCAGGGCGGAAAAGACTGGTTCGGCATCGAGTGGCAGTATGAGCCGCTGACCAATGCCAGCATGGTGAAACCGGGAACCAGACGTTTAAGCGACATTACCAGATGGGAAGAGGAGCTGGAATTCCCGGATCTGAAATCCATGGAGTGGGAGAAAGATTTTGAAGAGAATTACAAAGGGAAGATAAGCCCGGACCGTCCTACGGTCGCAGTGCTGGTAAACGGCTTTTTTGAGCGCACCGCCGATCTGACCAGCTTTGAGGACGCGTTCTGTTATCTGCTGGAGGAGCCGGAGGCGCTAAATGATTTTTACACCAGGCTGGCGGACTGGTATGTGGAGCTGATCGGCATCCTGAAGCGGGTATATGACATTGATATGATTACATTCCATGACGACATGGGAACGCAGAGAAGCCCGTTCTTCTCCACAGAGCTGTTCCGGGAGATCATGCTTCCTCATTATAAGAAAGTGATCGACGCGGCCCATGGCTTAGGCGTCTATATGAATTTCCATTCCTGCGGATGCATCGAGGCACACATGGAAGCGATCATTGAAGCAGGGTTTGATTTCTGGGAAGGACAGGACAACAGCAATGACAAAAAGCGCACGATGGAACTGTATGGAGACCGTCTGGCGCAGTCCAGCTGTGTCGTTCCGGTTGACATGACGCCCGAAGGACTGAAAGCGGAACTCCGCCGTCTGGTCAATGAGCTGGGACCGAAGGGCAGGTTTCTGATCTGGTTGAATACGACACAGGAACCGCTGTTCAGCATCGGAAGCGAAGAGATCTACGTGGCATCCAGAGAACTGTACAGCAAAGAACTATAGGGTGGGCAGGGCGCGGCGTTTGTCTGGATGAGTGATCCACAGGGCTGCGCCCAGGACAAAAAGGATTTCAGGATTATTTGGAATGATAAAAAAGTTAAACGGAATACGGAAATATTCGCCCCATTGTGGGAAATCTATGAAAAGACTCAGGCATGATGGAATAATGAACACATAATAGGACGCCAAGGCGATCAGGAGAAGAATGTGGACCACCCATACATATTTACAAGTGAGGGGACGGGTATGCAAAAAACACCCTGCAAGAGACATGGAAAAATATCCTGCCGCCGCATAATAGGTTGGGACTACCAAAAACCCCATGGCTACATAAGGACCGGTGTGGAAAGTGTTTTGCATAAAAGTGCGTAGTGAAGACATGAGCTGGTAGAGAAAAATGCCGCAGATGAGTATAACCGGCAAAAGGAGCAGGTATTTCCCTCGCTTTTTCCTGGCGGCTTCCAGGTCGGCAGCGGAAGAACACAGGGCGTCTGCATCTGTATCAAGCGCTTTGGCGAGCGATGGGAGCATATCTATGGACGGCTCCGTCTTGCCTTCCTCAAAATCGCAGATGATCTGCAAATCGACGGACAGCATATTAGCCAGCGCCTCTTTAGAAATCCCCTTTTTCGTTCTGAACATCTGGATGTTTTTTCCTATATCTGACATGAAGATTCCTCCTTTGATAAAAGATTTCGTGTAATCTAATGTATACGGGAAACGGATTTATCGGGTTTCGTGATCCACAGCGCTGCGCCGGGCAGGAAAAAGAGGAAAACCGGAATTCGGAAAAGGAACTGGTACAGCCTGTTGGCGATGTCATCCCACAGGGGGATCATAAAATATGTGTAACTGTAGTTGCCTTCGATTTTGTGGATGAGGCGGTAGTATGACTGAAAAGCGCTGGCCAGCATCTGTATGCATCTGGGCAGGAGAAGGATCAGGCCGCCGGCCAGGATCAGAATGATGGCCAGATGGATTTTTGCAACGTATTTGCCGGAGAAGGGCCTGGCGTGCAGGAAGCATCCGGCGGCCCGCATGGCCGTCCATCCGGCCAGCACATAGTAGCAGGGAAATGCCACATTGTGTGTAACCCAAAGAGGTTGCATAATAAATGTATCCTGGCCGAAAGCGCGGAGAAAAGCCTGGAACCGGTACAACAGGATCCCCACGCAGACAAGGATGACCAGAAAAACCAGAGTTCTTCTCCGCTCTTTTTGAACAGTCTGATCCGCCGGGAGCCCGTAGATCAGGGCGTTTACATCCACTTCCATAATCTCCGCGATCTTGATCAGCGTATCGATATCCGGGTTGGATTTTCCATTCTCATAATTGGAGACAGTCTGGCGGCTGACAAATAATTTTTCCGCCAGTTCGTCCTGCGTCAATTTTTTCTGTGTCCGGAGATTTCGGATATTCTTTCCCACGTTTGCCATCTTCAGCGCCTCCCCTGCCTGTGTATTTCTGTTTTTATCATGACATAAAGAGCGGGAAATGTCACGCAAAGATTCTTTGCAGGGGCAGTATGATTCTAAAAAAAGTATGAAATGCACCAGAATGATTGCGCGGGCGGGAACGGAAGTTTATAATGGTTTTCGTAAGGCTTTGCCCGTTTCGGGAAAGCCGGAAATCTACATGAGAGAAAGCAAGGACAGAACATATGATACAGGATATTGCACCGAAGAAATTTTACAATCATTATACGGAGATGGAGCCGGGGGCCGAGGACTGGATCCTGACGTACCGGGACGGCCGCGTGCTGTGCCGGTTCCAGGACGGGAAGATCCGCTACCCGAAGCTGAAAGAAATCATTGACGAGCATATGGATCCGGATCTGACCTATCTGTTCAGCATCAGCGAAGAGCGTTTCTTTTTGCTGAAGGATGGGCTGGACGCGGTCCCGGAGGGATATGGTTTTGAACCTCCGGTGATCTTCCGAAAAGCCCGCCCCAGGTATATGGCGTTTGCCGGTGTGACCGGGGAGCAGCTGGATGAATGGTACCGGGCCAACCGCTACTGCGGGCGGTGCGGAAAGCTCATGGCGCCGGACTTTGTGGAGCGCATGATGCGCTGCAGGGACTGTGGGAATACGGTTTATCCCAAGATCTGTCCGGGGGTGATTGTGGCGGTGACGGATCAGAACCGTCTGCTCCTGACCAAATACGCGCCCCGTGAGGGAAGAACCGTGAACTATGCGCTGGTGGCGGGATTCACGGAGATCGGCGAGACGCTGGAGGAGACAGTGGAGAGGGAAGTCATGGAGGAAGTGGGGCTGAAGGTGAAGAATATCCGCTACTACAAGAGCCAGCCCTGGTCCTTTACTTCCACGCTGCTGTGCGGATTTTTCTGCGAGGTGGACGGGGACACGACGATTACCCTGGATACGAACGAATTGTCGGTGGGGCAGTGGTTCGAGCGGGAGGAGATCCCCATGGAGGACGACGGGGTCAGCCTGACCAGGGAGATGATCGGTCTGTTCAAAGCGGGAAAAGAGAGATCTTTTTAAGTGAAAACGGGCCGTATCCGGGGCGGAACGCCTTTCGGATACGGCCCTGTCTGTATACTGCGGGAAAAAGTTATGATGGAGAGGTAAAGATCCGGTCCAGAATCCGGTGGGCCGCCTGATCCTTGGTCATGAGGGGCAGCTCTTCCACTCCGTCCCTGGTGATCAGGGTTACCACGTTGGTATCCGTGCCGAAGCCCGCGCCCTGGGTGCGGAGGCTGTTGGCGACAATCATGTCCGCGTGCTTGCGCTTCAGCTTATCCCTGGAATTTTCCAGCACATGCTCCGTCTCCATGGAGAAACCGCACAGGAACTGTCCTTCCGGTTTGTGGTCTCCGAGAAACTTTAAAATATCTTTTGTCCGCTTCAGCCCTATACTCATATCTCCGTCGCTCTTTTTCACCTTCTGTTCGCTGACTGAGACCGGGGTATAGTCCGCCACGGCGGCGGCTTTGATGATGGCGTCCTGCCGGTCCGCTACGGCGGTGACGGCCTGGAACATGTTCTCGGCAGATTCCACAGGGACCACATGGACGAAGGGGGGAGGCGTGATGGACGTGGGGCCGGTCACCAGCGTCACCTCCGCGCCCCGCAGCATGGCGGCGCGGGCGATGGCATAGCCCATCTTTCCGGTGGAATGATTGGTGATAAAACGTACCGGATCCATGGATTCCCGGGTGGGACCTGCGGTGACCAGGATGCGCTTGCCCGTCAGGTCTTTGGCATACGCGGCTTCCTTCAGCACCCAGGACAGCAGTTCTTCCGGCTCCGGCATCTTGCCGGCTCCGGTGTCCCCGCAGGCCAGATGCCCGCAGGCCGGTTCGATGACCTGCCAGCCGTACTGCTTCAGAAGACGGAGGTTGTCCTGCACCACCGGGTTCTCATACATGGCGGTGTTCATGGCCGGGGAGATCAGCCGTGGGCAGGTGCAGGCCATCACGGTGGTGGTCAGCATGTCGTCCGCGATGCCGTGGGCCAGTTTGCCGATGACATTGGCGGAGGCCGGGGCGATCAGCACCAGATCCGCCCGCTTGGCCACGGAGATATGCTCTACTTCAAAAGAAAAATTCCGGTCAAAGGTATCCACCAGGCATTTATTGCCGGTGAGCGTCTCAAAGGTGATGGGATGGATAAATTTGGCCGCGTTGGCGGTCATGATCACCTGCACGTCGCAGTGCAGTTTTTTCAGGGCGCTGGCCAGGGAAGCGGCCTTGTAGGCGGCGATGCTGCCGGTCACGCCCAGGACGACGCATTTATTTTTCAACATAGTAAGAAACCTCCGGATTCGTTTTAGAATTATTCAGCCATGCGTCTCGGATTTCCGCAGCTAACGCTGCTCTATCGCCGCCCCAGCGGCTGAATCCTCGATATGGGCTAAGCGCCCTATGTCTGAATAGTTACATTATTTTGCAAAAAGTATATCACAAAATGGACAGGATGTGTTACATTATTAAAAACATGAAAAAAGAGGGAAATTATATGATACTTGCAGTAGATATCGGTAATACAAATATTGTGGTGGGATGCATCGACGGGGATGAGATCTGTTTCGTGGAGCGGCTGTCCACGGTATCCACCAGGACGGAACTGGAATATGCCATCAGCTTTAAAAATGTGCTGGAACTGTACGGGATTCCTTTCTCCAGGCTGGAAGGCGGGATCATCTCGTCTGTGGTGCCTCCGGTAACCAACATTGTGAAACGGTCGGTGGAAAAGGTGCTGGGAAAAGAGGTGATGGTAGTGGGGCCGGGGATCAGAACCGGTCTGAATATCATCATGGACAACCCCAGGGAGGTGGGCAGCGACCGGATCGTGAACGCGGTGGCGGTGGTACACGAGTACCCGGTGCCGGCGGCCATCATCGATATGGGCACGGCGACGACGATCTGTATTGTGGATGAGAAGAAGAATTATATCGGCGGAGCCATTATCCCCGGCGTGCGCATTGCGGCGGACACGCTGACGGCCAGGACCGCGCAGCTTCCCAAGATCAGTATTGAGCCGCCGGCCCGTCTGATCGGTAAAAACACCATCGACTGCATGAAGAGCGGTGTTTTCTACGGAAATGCGGCGCTGGTCGACGGGATGCTGGAACGGATGGAAGAGGAGATGGGACAGAAGCTGACGGTGGTAGCCACCGGAGGGCTGGCGAAAGCGCTGATTCCCCACTGCCGCCATGAGATGATCCTGGACGACGCGCTGCTCCTGAAAGGGCTGAAGATTATCTACGAAAAGAATCTGTAAAAGCAGTGCATGAAAAAGCTCTGTGCCTTTTCCCGTCTCAGGGAGAAGGACAGAGCTTTTGACATTGTGATATGAAAATGAACCGGAAGACGCCGGAAAGATTACTGGATGATGGTTCCGGCTTTCCCTTCCAGTGCGGCTTTGGCGTCGTCCAGGTCGGCGATCACAGTCACACGTCCCGGTTTGCCGGAGACGAAGGAGACGGCGGCCACGACTTTGGGAAGGATGGACCCTTCCTGGAACTGACCTTCCGCGATGTAGGTCCTTGCCTTTTCCACCGTCAGCGTGTGGAGCGGCTGGCTGTTTTCTTTACCATAATTCAGGTACAGATGCTTCTCTCCGGTGAGCAGAAGGAGCATATCCGCATCCAGAAGCTCTGCCAGACGTCCGCTGGCCAGGTCTTTCTCGATCACGGCGCTGGCGCCTTTGAGACGGTTGCCCTGTTTCAATACGGGGATGCCGCCTCCGCCGCAGGCGATTACGATCTGGCCTGCGTCCGAAAGGGTGCGGATGGCATCGATCTCCACAATGTCCTCCGGTTTGGGGGCGGAGACGATGCGGCGGTAGCCGCCTTCTGTCTTCGTCACATAATTCCCTTTTTCTTCTTCCGCGTCCGCCTCTTCCCTGGTCATCACGCGTCCGATGACCTTCACCGGCTTATAGAATGAATCGTCATAAGGATTTACAATGACCTGCGTCAGAATGGTAGCCACCGGGCAGGAGATCCCGCGGCCGAGCAGCTCTTCCCGGATAGCGTTCTGCAGGTCGTAGCCGATATATCCCTGGCTCATGGCCGAGCAGACGGACATGGGCGCGAAGGTGTAGTCCGGGTGCTGTTTCCCGAACTCGTTCATAGCTGTATGGATCATGCCCACCTGGGGCGCGTTGCTGTGGGAGATGACCACCTGGCAGTCTGCTTCCACCAGATCTGCGATGGCTTTCGCCGCGTACTTCACCGCGGTCTGCTGCTGGGGCAGCGTGGCTCCCAGCGCCTTGTGGCCCAGGGCAACGACGACTTTCTTCTTTTTCATGAAAGGTACCTCGATTCCTGTGAGATTGTTTCGTACAGTATTCAGCCGCATGGCTGAGTCCTCGATATTCAGCCATGCATCTCGGATTCCCGCAGCTGACGCTGCTCTATCGCCGCTTACGCGGCTGAATCCTCGATCAGGGCTAAGCGCCCTATGCCTGAAGATAGCAGAATCCCTCTGCGAGCCAGCTCGCGCCGGGC
>CALWLW010000020.1 GCA_944381625.1 uncultured Lachnoclostridium sp. | reverse complement strand
GTCTTTGATAACACCGACTCTAAGTCCGTGTGGATTGACTTTCTGACCCATGACTTTCCTCCTTATTTCTTCTCATCAAGCACGATGGTGATGTGGCTCATTCTCTTCTCGATACGATAAGCGCGGCCCTGTGCCCTCGGTCTGATTCTCTTCATGGTCGGTCCTTTGTCTGCATAGCACTCTGCCACATAAAGATTGTCAGCACTCATTCCATTGTTGTTCTCCGCGTTCGCGATTGCGGATTTTAATAATTTCTCTATCAGCGTAGAAGCGTATCTCGGATTGTAAGTCACAATACCGAGCGCCGTCTGTACGTCTTTACCTCTGATGGCATCTAATACGAAGCATGCTTTCTGAACAGAAACGCGGGCATAAGACAGCTTCGCAGATGGTCTGGTGTCTTTTTTCGCATTTCTCTCTCTTTTGATCTGACTTCTGGATCCCTTTGCCATTAGATGTAACCTCCTTCCAAAATTAAACTGTTATCGTCTGGATTTCTTTTCGTCCTTGCCGTGGCCTCTGTAGGTTCTGGTGGGAACGAATTCTCCAAGCTTATGTCCTACCATGTCCTCGGTAATATATACCGGCACATGTTTTCTTCCGTCATGAACTGCAATTGTATGGGAAACCATCTGCGGGAAGATGGTGGAACGGCGGGACCAGGTCTTAATGACGGTCTTCTGTCCGCTTGCGTTCATCGCATCCACTTTCTTCAGTAAGCTTGCGTCTGCAAATGGTCCTTTTTTTAATGAACGAGCCATTGGTGAAACCTCCTTCTAATTATTTGATAGTTCTTCCGTCTCTTCTTCTTACGATCAGCTTATTGGACTTCTTGTTCTTCTTTCTGGTCTTAAGGCCAAGTGCCGGTTTGCCCCACGGTGTGCACGGACCCGGACGGCCGATACCGGTCTTTCCTTCTCCACCACCATGCGGATGATCGTTCGGGTTCATTACGGAACCGCGGACGGTAGGTCTGATACCCATGTGGCGTTTACGACCTGCTTTACCGATGTTGATCAGGTTGTGCTCGCCGTTGCCCACAACGCCTACGGTTGCGCGGCAGTTGATCGGTACCATTCTCATTTCACCAGACGGCATTCTCAGGGTAGCGTATTTGCCTTCCTTTGCCATCAGCTGCGCTCCATTGCCTGCAGAACGAACCAGCTGGCCGCCTCTGCCTGCGTATAATTCTACGTTATGCACCATGGTACCAACCGGGATGTTCTCCAGCGGCAGGCAGTTTCCTACGTGCACCTCTGCCTCCGGTCCGTTCATAACGACCATGCCGTCGGTCAGGCCCTGCGGTGCAAGGATATATGCTTTCTCACCGTCTGCATAGCAGATCAGCGCGATATTTGCGGTTCTGTTCGGATCGTACTCGATACCGATTACCTTTGCCGGGATACCGTCTTTTCTTCTCTTGAAATCGATGATCCTGTATTTTCTTCTGGACCCGCCTCCGCGGTGTCTCACAGTGATTTTACCCTGGGCATTACGTCCGGCGTTCTTCTTCAGGGAAGTGGTCAGGGATTTCTCTGGGGTCGTCTTCGTGATCTCAGCGAAATCATATCCGGACATATGTCTTCTGGAAGGTGTATATGGGCGGTAAGTTTTGATTCCCATTACGTTTATCTCCTTTCAAACTCTACGTTTTGTTATCACGCCCGTAGGGGGCGTATATCTGTGCCTCGGATGGAGGGCGGTTCGGGGCAGTTCTGTCTGCGGCCCTCTCCGTGCTTCTTACAGTCCCTCGAACAGCTCGATGTCCTTGCTGTCAGCGGTAAGCTGTACAATCGCTTTTTTGGTCTTGGCCGTCTTGCCGATGACCATTCCGCGTCTTCTCTTCTTTCCTTCGCAGTTCATGGTGTTCACGCTCTTCACTTTCGTGCCGGCGAACATCTTCTCCACTGCTTCTTTCACCTGGGATTTGGTGGCATCCGTATGAACCAGGAACGTATATTTCTTCTCGCTCATAGCGTCCATGCTCTTCTCGGTGATGATCGGTTTGAGGATTACATCATAGTATTTAATATCAGCCATTACGCATATACCTCCTCGATGGTTGCCACAGCAGCCTTGGTAACGATGAGCGTATTGTACTTCAGGATGTCGTATACATTGATCGTATTGGTCAAAGCTGTCTGAACGTTTGCGATGTTTCTCGCGGACAGTACCACGTTGGCGTCGTTGTCATTCAGCACCACCAGCGCTTTGGATACGTTCAGCGCATCCAGAACTGCCTGCATCTTCTTGGTCTTGATCTCGTCGAACTTCAGCTCGTCAAGGACGATGAGCTTGTTCTCCTGTACCCTGCTGGTCAGAGCGGATTTCAGAGCCAGTCTCTTCTCTTTTCTGTTCAGGCGGATCGTGTAGTCCCTCGGAGTCGGAGCGAATACTACGCCGCCGCCGGTCCACTGGGGAGCTCTCGTTGAACCCTGACGCGCATGTCCGGTTCCTTTCTGTCTCCACGGTTTTCTTCCGCCGCCGGAAACTTCAGAACGGGTTTTGGCCTTCTGGGTTCCCTGTCTTTTGTTCGCAAGCTGTGCAACGACTGCCAGATGAACCAGATGCTCGTTCACATCCACGCCGAACACTGCGTCGTTCAGCTCCATCGCGCCAACTTCTTTGCCTTCCATATTATAAACAGCTACGTTTGCCATGTTTGTGTTCCTCCTTTCCCTTCAAACCTTACTTACCGGTCTTTACGGTCTCTTTAACAGTAACTAAGGCTTTCTTCGGGCCTGGTACCGCACCTTTTACCAACAGTAAGTTGTTTTCAGCGTCTACTCTCACGATCTCCAGATTCTGGATCGTGATCTGCTTGGATCCCATGTGTCCGGGCATTCCTTTTCCCTTGAACACCTTGCTCGGATCGGAGCAGGCGCCGTTGGAACCCTGATGACGGTGGAACTTGGAACCGTGAGCCATGGGCCCTCTGTGCTGTCCCAGTCTCTTGATCGCGCCCTGGAATCCTTTACCTTTGGAAACGGCGGTTGCATCGATCTTGTCGCCTGCGGCGAAGATGTCTGCCTTGATCTCCTGTGCCACTGCGTACTCTGCAGCGTTCTCTAATTTCAGTTCTCTGACAAATTTCTTGTAGGCAACGCCCGCTTTGTCAAAGTGTCCTTTCTGCGGTTTGTTCACCAGTTTTTCTCTGGTATCAACGAAGCCGACCTGTACTGCGTTGTATCCGTCGGTCTCCTCGGTTTTCACCTGAGTCACCACACACGGACCAGCCTGCAGGACGGTTACCGGAGTCAGGACTCCGTCCTCGTTGAAGATCTGGGTCATTCCGACCTTGGTTGCTAAAATAGCCTTCTTCATTTCTGATTCCTCCTGTTTTCTCTACAGCGGAACGCTTACGCGTTCATTCTAGCCGCAGGATTTATTTGTTTTTCATTTTTATGTCGACATATACGCCGGCCGGCATATCCAGACGGGACAGGGCGTCGATCGTCTTCTGCGTGGGCGCAATGATGTCAATCAGTCTCTTGTGCGTTCTCTGTTCGAACTGCTCTCTGGAATCTTTGTACTTGTGTACGGCACGGATGATCGTGATCACTTCCTTTTTCGTGGGAAGCGGCACCGGTCCGCTTACCTTGGATCCGGTCTTCTTCACCGTTTCGATGATTTTCTTTGCGGATGCATCGATCAGCTGATGATCATATGCCTTCATTGTGATTCTCATTACTTGACTTGCCATAAAAAAAGTCGCCTCCTTATTCGTACTTTTAACTGCCAGTACGACAAGCGGTGACTGTACACACTCCCGTGCGTATCGCGAAGATACTCACACGTCGTATCCTTCCTGATCGAAGGATTCTTCAATTTGTACAGTGACTTGTCGCCAGTTTGCTAACTTGACATTCGCTCCACGGAAAACCCGCGCTCCCGCGCGGCAACCTCACGCTTCATCGCTATCAATGTCACAACAAGGGCTATTATAAAGGAAATCCCCGAAATTGGCAAGGCTTTTTTGCAAATTCCGGGGATAATTTTGTAAGAAAATATTTTCGCTCTGCTCGCGGTTTTTGTGCACTTTTCCCAGTTCCATCCAGCCGTTTTCCCGGTCAGCCCGCCGACCATCTGCCGCTGGCCCCGCATGGCAGTACCAGCCCGCTTTCCGTCACCGGAAGGCCCACTTCCTGGGAATCCACCGCCCCGCCCAGGTCCTTCAGTTCAGTTCCTAATAAATAGGTAAGGACTGCCGGCTGAAGCCCGGTGGTATAAGAATTGATCAGGAAAAACAGCGGCTGTTCGCTCAGAAGCCGGGCGCAGAGCTTCACCAGCGGATGCACCGCGTCTTCGATCTTCCAGATCTCGCCTTTTGGACCCCTGCCGTACGACGGGGGATCCATGATAATGGCATCATAATGATTCCCCCTGCGGATCTCCCGCTCCACAAATTTCTGGCAGTCGTCCACCAGCCAGCGGATGGGGGCGTCTCCCAGGCCGGAAGCGGCCGCGTTCTCCTTTGCCCATGTCACCATGCCTTTCGACGCGTCCACATGGGTCACGCTGGCTCCGGCCGCCGCTGCCGCCAATGTGGCGCCGCCGGTATAGGCAAACAGGTTCAGCACCTTCACCGGGCGCCCCGCCGTGCGTATCTTTTCCGAGAACCAGTCCCAGTTGGCCGCCTGCTCCGGGAACAACCCTGTATGCTTGAAGCTGAACGGCTTCAGATGGAAATTAAGCTGCCTGCCCATGGGCAGGCGGTAGGAGATCTCCCACTGCTTGGGCAAATGGAAGAATTCCCACTCTCCGCCTCCTTTGGCGCTTCTGTGGTAATGTCCGTTGGGTTTTGCCCAGCCCCGGTGTTCCTTCGGCGTGTCCCAGATCACCTGGGGGTCGGGGCGCACCAGAAGGTACCCGCCCCAGCGCTCCAGCTTCTCTCCGCAGGAGGCGTCCAGCACTTCGTAATCTTTCCAGTTATCTGCTATAAACATATTATATGTAACCTTTCCGATGTCATGATTTCTTATTATATCCGGTCTTCGCCAAGATTACAAGAACCGGAAACTGTCCATTGAATATGAATGTATAAATTGATAATATATATATAATCATAAATTTAGAGGCGAAAGCCGCGGGAACATGCAGCGCAGGTCAGATTGCCGCTGGCGGCAGGAACAGACAGCCTGGGCTGTATCCGCCTGGCTCGCGGCACGCGAAAAATAAAGGGGGTTTTTTCATGAAACTGGGTTTTATAGGAGCCGATCACGAAGTCACCGGCAGCTGCCACTATATCGAAGCCTGCGGCAGACACATCCTGGTGGACTGCGGCCTGGAACAGGGAAAGGACGTCTACGTAAATCAGGACATACCGGTACCGGTCAGCCAGATTGACTGCGTCCTGCTGACGCACGCGCATATAGACCATTCCGGACGGCTCCCGCTTCTTTATAAGAACGGGTTCCGGGGAGAGATCATCTCCACCTTCGCCACCAACGACCTGTGCAGCATCATGCTCCGCGACAGCGCGCACATTCAGGAATTTGAGGCCGAGTGGCGCAACCGCAAGGGCAGACGCTCCGGAGCGGAAGAATATATTCCTTTATATACCATGGAAGATGCTCTGGGCGCCATCAGCCTCTTCCATCCCTGCGACTATGAGCAGAAGGTGGAGGTATTTCCCGGCGTCTGCGCCCGCTTCCGGGATGTGGGACATCTGCTGGGGTCGGCTTCCATCGAGATCTGGATCAAAGAGGGGGAAGCGGAGAGAAAACTGGTTTTCTCCGGAGACATCGGCAATGTGAACCAGCCGCTGATCAAAGATCCCAAAACCACCGACACGGCCGACTATGTCATCATGGAATCCACCTACGGCAACCGCACCCACAACGCCCCTCCGGACTATGTGGCCGAACTGGCTCAGGTCATCGAACGCACTCTGCGCAGGGGCGGCAACCTGGTCATCCCCGCCTTCGCCGTGGGACGCACCCAGGAGATGCTGTATTTCATCCGTGAAATTAAAGAGCGGAAGCTGGTCGGCTTCGATTTCCCAGTATATGTGGACAGCCCGCTGGCCATAGAAGCCACCACCATTTTCGGCAAGAACGTGCAGTCCTGCTTTGACGAAGACGCCATGGCACTGATCCGCCAGGGAATCAACCCCATCCGTTTTCCAAATCTGCGCCTGGCCATATCCAGCGATGATTCCAAGGCCATCAACTTCGACTCCACGCCCAAGGTCATCATCTCCGCGTCCGGCATGTGCGAGGCCGGCCGCGTCAAGCACCACCTGAAGCACAACCTGTGGAGGCCGGAATCCGCCGTCCTGTTCGTGGGCTATCAGGCGTACAATACGCTGGGCCGTTCCCTGCTGGAAGGCGCGGAATATGTAAAGATCTTTGGTGAAACCATCGAGGTCAAAGCAGAGATCATTAAGCTGGAAGGCATCAGCGGCCACGCGGACCAGAACGGTCTGCTGCGCTGGGCAAAGGCGTTCCAGCCAGCTCCCCGCATGGTCTTCGTCGTACACGGAGAAGACGAGGTCTGCGACAGCTTTGCCGCGGCGCTGACGGGGCAGCACGGCCTCCCCGCCTGCGCGCCTTTCTCCGGAGCCCTCTACGATCTGGCGGCAGGCGTCTGGATCAAAGAAGGGCTGAAGATCCCTGTGGCCGCGGAGAAACCGTCCACAAGACGGAAGAACGAAGTCTTCGCCCGCCTGGTGGAAGCCGGCAAACGGCTGATGCAGGTCATCTACCACAACGAGGGCGGCGCCAACAAGGATCTGGCCAAATTCACCAGCCAGATCCAGTCGCTGTGTGATAAATGGGATCGATAAGCTTTACAGCCTTAACGGACGGCCGTCACTATGCCGAGTAGTGACGGCCGTTCTTTTTTCTACACCCCCACAACTTTCCCTTCATTCTTTTCTTCCAGCACCGTCAGAGCATAATAGAGAAACTCGTTATACGGTGTCGGTATGCCCATTTCTTTTCCCATACGGACGACCGTTCCTCCGAACATATCTTTCTCCGTTCTTCTTCCGGCAAGAATATCCTGGAGCGTGGACGGTTTATTGGTCACCGGGAGCCTTTTTAAATATTCCAGGTGCTTTTCCGCATAATCGTCGTCGATGGCAATTCCTTTCTTCTGAGCGATTTTGATCACCTCGGACGCCACCATCACCCTCAGCCGGTCAGCCGCTTCGCAGGAGCCCCAGGCCCCGAACGGGATGTCCAGCACCGCCGCCACCTGATTCTCACTCACATTGCAGACGAATTTCTCCCAGATTGCCTTCTGCATATCCGGTCGGATCTTGCAGGTGATACCCGCACGGTCAAAGGCTTCTTTCACCAACAGTACCCGGCGGGACAATCGCTCCGGTATGTTAACCTCGTCGCCGAACTCCACGAACGAGGTGGAAGGGTCAAAGGTCACCGTATTGCCCTTCTTCACGCTGCTGACGCGCATCAGTGAATACAGAAGATTTTCCTTTCCATAATATTCCGCCGCCACACTCTCGCTCTCCACACCATTTAAAGGCGTCATAAGAATGGTCTCCGGCCCCATCTGATTCTTCACATCCTCCATGGCCTGACGGAAGCCCGTCATCTTCGTAGCCACAATGACCAGATCCGCCGGCCCGTCCTGTTCCTGCGGGGATACCACGTGGAAATCTTTCCTGATCCCATTGATGATCATTCCGTCCTTTTTCAGACGTTCCGCCCGTTCACCGCCCGCCACAATGCGCAGATCATCCCCCAGCATGTCCACAAATCTGTCCGCGAAAAAAGCGCCGATTGCGCCAAGGCCAATAAGGGCCACTTTTTCTATCCGTTCCACCAAAAACCACGCTCCTGTCTGTTTTCTTGTTCTCAGGTTTGACGGTCTCTATTTTATCAGATATGAGGAGAAAAGCCCAGAGACTTTCCTTTAAAGATGACACAAAAATCCGGCCGCCTCACGGCGGCCGTCCCAGGATGCGGGCGCTTTTTCAGCGTCCGCAGAGTACGACTACTTTTTCCGGCGTGGTCTGCGGAGGGATACTCCTGGTGGTCCGGCTGTAGATAACAATCAGGGTATGACCGCCCGGACTTCCCACAAAAAGCTGGTTATTCGCCGTTACAATATCAATATTGGCGTCCAGGTTCAACTGGAGCGACTGGTCCGACGCCAGCAGATTCTGGTCAAAATAGTCCACCGTCACCATCTGGCCTTCTTTCTGCAGGGCAATTACTGCCGCCATGAACTGGGGCGGATAGATCATGGGCGCCGGCAGGTTTCCGTTATAGAATACGATAACCGGCAGTCCCTCGTACAGCGTTTCAAAATCCACCACATAGGTGGCGGGCGTGATAAAGAAGTTGGTAATGCCGCCGCCTTCGTTTTCTACTGTGATCATCTTGGTACACCCGCCGTATCCGTTTCCGCTGGACGGCATCCGCTGCATCTGGGTGATCGTTCCGCTTACAGGAATATAGTTGGCTCTTCGATTGTTGGCTCCCCAGAAAAAATTCATATTTGTATCCATAAAACCTCAATCCTTGTGGATGTATCTCTCCCTTTACTCTATGCATGAGCAAAAGAAGGGTGAATAGGCCCTTTTCCATTCTTCAGAATATCTTAAGGAATTTTCCTGAACCAAAACCGCTCCCTTGTGGGTCTAATAGATGTTTAAAAGTTATCAGATATCACTACTACATGATCAAACGGAGGAAATTACTATGAAAAGAAAACAGATGAAGAGAATATTGCTGGCAGCGGCCGGAGCCGCACTGCTGACCGGATGCGGAGCCATCCCCGGTTCCCAGAAGAAATCAGAAGATGCTCAGGAGCAGATCCCTGTAATCTATGAAGATGAAGATTTCTCAGACGAATTCCCTGACGATTCCGAAAGCATGGATGGGGACAGTATGGAAAACGGAGCCCCGGAATCAGCTGTAGGAGCATGGCTCCCTCCCCAGGCGGAGCGTGTCTACTCCGAACGCAATTCCAGCATTGTCATCGGCGGTACAATCATCGATCATTTCAACCTTCCGGAAGAAGAATGGGAGGAAAACCGCTACTATTACAATTATGTCAATCTGGACGATGATGACGATGAAGAGATCTTCGCCCTCCTTGTGGGACCGGCATTTTCCGGCAGCGGCGGTTTCACCGGGCTCTGGATGGAGCCGTCCGACAACATGGCCATCGTACAGGAATTTACGCTGGTCAACAATCCTATCTTCGTAACAGACGATGCCAACGGTCAGGGACGGGGACTGATCATGGAACGCTCCGGCGGCGGAGCCGGGACCGAGCTTGTACTGCTCACCTTTGACGGCAAGAATTACTGCAGTGTCTCCGACGCCGAACCCATTGAGGATGTGTCCGACATCGAAGGCACCGCGATTCTCTGCGATGATCTTGCGGAAGATATGTTGAGCGGAGATTTTATGACGCTGGCGGATTAACCGCCGGCGCTCTCTTAGCCAGATAAATTTCAGATCCGCTCGTACAGTTCCATAAGGTGACGGATCTTTTCCGCCAGTTCTTTGGAGAGAGTCTTCTTTTTCACGCGCCAGCGCCAGTTCTTCCCGATGGTGGAAGGCTGGTTGATCCTGGCGCGGTTGTCCAGGCCCAGATAATCCTGCAGCGGGATTACACACAGATCCGCCACGCTGGCCACTGCCATGCGAAGCAAGGAAAAAGCCAGATCCCTTCCGGTCTCTTCCGGGCGTCCCAGATAATCTCTCACCATCTGCCGTTCTTTCTTCGGAATGCTTTCCAGCCATCCAACCAGCGTTTCATTGTCGTGCGTCCCCGTATACACCACGCAGTTGCGTGTATAATTGTGGGGCAGGTATTCTCTCCGGTCGCTGGAATCCCGGGAATCAAACGCAAACTCCAGCACCTTCATGCCGGGATACCCGCTTTCTCTCACCATCTCCTTCACCGACGGCGTCATATAGCCCAGATCTTCCGCGATGATGGCCCGGTCTCCCAGCCTCCATTTCAGCGCGCGGAACAGTTCGATCCCCGGCCCCTGCTCCCAATGCCCATGTTCAGCGGTCTCCTCCCCATAGGGCACGGCAAAGTATTCGTCGAAGCCGCGGAAATGGTCGATGCGCAGCATGTCATACCACTCGAAACATTTGGCGATCCGCCGGATCCACCACTCGAATCCGGTGGCCCTATGATAATCCCACCGGTAAAGGGGATTTCCCCACAGCTGGCCGGCGGCCGTGAAGCCGTCCGGCGGACAGCCGGCCACCGCTGTTGGCAGGCGGTTATTGTCGAACTGGAACAGCGCCGGATTCGCCCAGGCGTCCGCGCTGTCGTACGCCACATAGATCGGGATATCCCCTATGATCTGGATGCCCCTCTCGTTGGCATACTGTTTCAGGTTCCCCCACTGCTTCTGAAAAAGGAACTGCATATATTCGTAAAACTCGATGTCAAAATACAGCTCCCGCTGATAATACTCCATGGCGTTTGGCAGACGGAAACGGATATCCTCGGCCCATTCGTTCCATGGCTCATCCCCGAATCGTTTCTTCACAGCCATGAAAAGGGCGTAGTCCCTGAGCCAGTATCCTTCCTTCTCCTGGAATTCATGGAACGCCTGATTCTCCCCCACGTTCCCCCGCTCATAGGCCTTATGCAGCAGCCGGATCCGTTCTTCATACAGTCTGCCATAGTCTATGGATTCAGGATTCTTGCCGAAATCGCACCCTTCGCACTCTTTCTTCGTCAGTACGCCTTCCTTGATCAGCGCCTCCAGATCGATAAAATACGGATTCCCCGCAAATGTGGAAAAGGACTGGTATGGCGAATCCCCGAAGCCCGTGGGGCCCAGCGGCAGGATCTGCCAGTATTTCTGCCCCGCTTCCGCCAGGAAATCCACAAATGTATACGCTTCTTTGGAAAAGCATCCGATCCCGTATTTGGACGGGAGGCTCGCCACCGAACACAATATTCCCCCTGCTCTCATTTAATTTCCCCCCTTGCACCGCCTCAGCGCGGCATGTTCCCCGGTTGTCCCGCCTGGACAGCGGAAGGCCCCGGTCATGCTTTTATAGTAGCATGCCGGGGCCTTTCCCGCAATGGTATTATCACCGTTCCCTGGCAGATGTCCCCAGATCCGTCAGCTCAAACATTGGATCCTGCCCTGCGTCGGGACCGTGGTAAAGGATCTGGAAGCTCAATTCTTCATCCGTTGTATACACCAGGTCCGCGTACTTCTCCATGATAACGCCCACCGCATAATAGACCCGAATCTCCTCCCCGATCCAAAAATGCACCTGAGCGCCAAGACCCATTCCTTCTACCGCACCGCCTTCTTCCATCAGATCTCCGTATGGCAGGGAAAGTACCGGCGCGGAATCTTCCGAATCCCGGCGGATGACCTGCACCAGATTATTTTCCTCGTCCAGAGTCCAGTCGATCTGCCGCGTCCATTCCGCCTGCTGGTCGGGCAGTTCAAATATATACGCCTCCAGATGCCCCGTATCCCAGGTCTCCAGGATCGCCAGTTGTTCGATGGACACTCCAGTACCGGACCCCTGCATGATCTCCAGCGCGATCTCGTCCCTTCCGTCGCCGTCGTAATCTTTCACATATACCTGGTAATTTCCATAATTCCAATTCCAAATCCAGTCAAAATAGGTATGGTTGCTGTCTCCGTCCGGCGTGATCTTCCAGTCCACCGTTATCCCTCGCGGTCCGTGTTCTTCACTGTGTAATCCGTACACCGTAACCGTCCCGTCCTCCGTCCGGGCCAGCTCCACCATATAATCCCCCTCCTGAGAAGTCTGGTAGAAAGACCTCGCTTCCTCGTACATTTCGGCAGGCAGACTGCTGTACCACTGCATGAATCCCTCTGACGGCATTTCTCCCGCCGCGCTGCTTTCCGGCAGTGTCTCCGCCTTCGTCAGAAGATCCAGAAGCTCCTGGACGCTTTCCGGCGAATTTCCACAGACTTTCAGATCGGGGATGGCGTACCGCGTCTCGATTGCCTCTGTATCCCATGACCAGAGCAGGTAACTGCCGCCCTCCTCCGGCTGACGATACCTCCACCACTGCACCTCGCCCAGATTATCCGTAAGGGCCAGCATAAGCGCCGCGGTCTGCACCATGTATGTCACGTCCTCCTCTTCCGGGGTCTCCTCCAGCATAAAGCGGAACTCATAGGGTTCCTCGCTGGTCTGCAGTTCCGTGTGGAACGCCAGGCGGTTCACCGGACTGTTCGGCAGCGCCTCGCCCACCGCGCCGATCAGCCTTCCGTTGGCAGGAGCGTCGCCCACATAAGGATTCCGATTCTCATACAGCCCCTCCGCCGCCTGGGACCAGGTCCGTTCTTCTTCCTCTGCCGCCGCTTCTTCCGGTTTCCTGCCGTTGGTTCCCAGGAATATCAATGCCGCCAGGATCAGCAGTACGGCTCCAGCGCCCATCCACAGGGCCGGTTTCCGGAAGGACAGCGCGTGGCGTATCCGCTTCTCCACGTCGTTTTCCCCGAAAGCCAGCGGCAGACGGCTTCCGCTTCCCCCTTCCGTCCCCAGAGCCAGCAGCGTGCGGCTGTATTCTGTCCGCCGTTCCGCGCCCAGGTATTCCAGCGCGCGCTCGTCGCAGCTCATCTCCATATCCCGGCACATGCACCGCCAGCCGATCCATACCAGCGGATGAAACCAGTACACGCCCAGAAGAACAAAAGACAGCAGTTTCACCAGGTGGTCTTTCCGTCTCAGATGGCACCGCTCATGAAGCACCGCCAGTTCCCTCTGGCACGGCTCCATGCCACAGGGCACATAGATCCGGGGACAAAATACTCCCAGGACAAACGGGGACGAAAGGCCCTCACACTCATAAACTCCGTCTTCCGCGCGGTAAGCCATCTGCACTTCCCGGCGGATTTTTCTCCAACTGTAAAGAAAATAGACAAGAAACACGAGCATACCGGCGGCCCAGATCCGGGAGCCCGCGCGTATGGCGGTCTTCATGCCGCTTACCGCAGGCATTTCCGTCTGTATCTGTCCTTCTCCCATGGCGGCCCCTACAGACAGTACATCCGAGAAATCCGATCCTTCCGCGGCGTCCTCCGTCGGTCCATCGGATTCCGCCGGACGCCCGGCGTGTTCCTCCAGAATGCCTTCAGTTCCCGCTGGCAGGCCGGCGAGTTCCGCCATCACGCCGCCGGTTCCGTTTTCATATCCCTGTATCCCGGCGGGGAATACCGTCAGGTTGAACAGGCTCAGTCCGCTCTCCACAGATACCGGGCAAATCAGCCGGAACGCCGCCGCCAGCCACAGTACGTACAGGTATTTCCTGGGGGCTTTATGAAAGATCAGACGAATCAGCAGAATCACCGTGATACAGATCCCCGCGGTCATGCTCATATCCAGGATCTGTGCAAACATACGCTCCAGCCACATCCCTACCGTCCTCCTTTCTGCTCACTGTGGGAATCGATCAGCCGCTTCAGCTCTTCCGCCTCTTCTGAGGACAGCTTTTTCCCTCCCAGGAACGCGGCCAGAAATCCCGGCAGGGAGCCGGAAAATGTCCGTTCCACAAACGCGCCGCTCTCCCTCTTCTGGGCCTCTTCCATTGTAATCAGCGGTTCCACCACCGCGTTCTCATTTTTTAAAAATCCTTTTTCACACAGGCGCTTGATCTCTGTGTAGGTGGTGGATTTTTTCCATCCCAGCTGTTCCGCGCACAGCCGCACCATCTCTCCGGAGCCCACCGGCGCATGCTCCCACACAATCTGCATAAATCGATAATCGCTGTTGCTCATTCTTGGCTCGTCCATAAAGTACCTCCACGCAAAAAGTCGGTTATTGTAGACCTGTCTTGTTTTTAAGTCTACAATAACCGACCAACTTTTGCAAGTCTTTTTTTCATCAGCGCCAAAACAAACCGCCGCGCGTCCCACGGGTCTTTTACTCTACCACCAGCAGATAACTGCTGATGCAGTACAGGGTCTGTCCATTATATTCCACCCTGGACCAGCCCACATCCGACACTCCGGTACGGGTGATCACTTCTCCGTTGTAAAGCTGGACAATCACCTCCGAGGGTTCCTCCACGCTGGGGCGGTTCCGCAGATTTGTCACTTCCTTGGCCGTCACATTCTCGCTGACTGCGGTAAACTGAGTCTTAAATCCGCTGTCCTCAACCGGAGCCAGCGGCGTATAGCTCAGATCCGTGGTCAGATAACTGGACACTGCGTACAGAGTCTGTCCGTTGTACTCCAACCGGGACCAGCCGTTGTTGCCCACGCCGGTACGGGTCGCCGTATCGCTGTTCACCAGCTGCGTCACCACGTTGGCGTCGTCTCCCTGATCCATGGTACTGCGCAGATTGACCTCGTCCTTGGCCGTCACCTGTTCGCTGACCTCCTCAAAGGTCACGCCCACCTCCGGATCCGCCTCCACATGCTCGGCCGCCCCTTCTTCCTGAGCGGACGCGGCTTCCAGATACCCAAAATACGCCACGTTCAGATCCACGGCCCCATCGATCCCCGGCACGCTTCCCTGATTCGTATACTGCCACATGGCGCACGCGCCGCTGTAATCCGGCTCGGTCACATCCGGCCAGGTCACGTCGGAATAGCGGGCCACCCACATGCGGTATTTCAGTTCCAGCGTATCCGCGTCCCACAGAAGATTGCCCTCCAGTTCATTTCTGGCCGCATAGAACATGCCTGTGTAGCCGCCCTCTTCCACCGCGTCCAGAAATACCCGGGCCAGGGAGGACCGCTCCTCCACCGACATCCCATACTGCCTGCTGGTCTCGCTCTGGAATCCTTCGCAGTTGTACGCCACCGGATAGGTGACCGGATACCCGGCCAGGAAATCGCAGACCCACTCCGCCTCTTCCAACGCCTCCTCCTCCGTCACCGCCGTGGAGAAGAAATACGCACCCAGATGAATCCCTCTGGCGGACGCTTCCTGCAGGTTGTACCTGGCGCACGCGTCCTCCCGGATCTCCCCGCTGGATGCGGTCCGGTACCCCACGCGCACCATAACAAAATCGATCCCAGCCTCCGCCGCCTGATCCCAGTCAATATTGCCCTGGAATTCCGATACGTCGATACCCGTGGTCGTATCGTCCGTCTCCCCGGCCACCTCCTTCACCGAGCTCAGTTCCACAGGAGTCCCGGTCTCCTCCGGTTCGTAGGACGCCTGCGGATCCTCCTCCGTCTCTTCCGGCTCTGCATCCTCTGCCGGCGCTTCCAGCCCGTCCGCGGCCGCCGGTTCCTCTTTACTTCCTCCCAGGAGGAGAAATACTCCCAGCACGATCAAAAGTCCGGCCGCCGTCACCAGGGCAATGGTGGCCATCAGCATGTTCCTGGCGTGCCGCCGCCTTTTCCTGTTGTTTTTGGACATAACGGCATCAATCCTCCCTTTTCTTCAGATATTTCATATAATCCCACACCATCATGGCGATCTTGAAGGTCATGGCGTCCTCAAAATTCCGGATATCCAGCCCCAGCGTCCGCTGAAGCTTCTCCAGCCGGTAGACCAGCGTATTCCTGTGTACATAGAGTTGTCGGCTGGTCTCCGACAGGTTCAGGCTGTTCTCCATGAACTGGTAGATGGTCGTCAGAAGCTCTTCGTCCAGTTCCTCCGGATCAAAATCCCCGAATACTTCTTTCAGGAACATCTCGCAGAGCGGAATGGGAAGCTGATAGATCAGGCGTCCGATCCCAAGTTCTTCGTAAGCAATCACCGTTCTGGCGCTGTCGAAGATCTCCGCCACCTCAAGCGCCATCTTCGCCTCTTTATAAGAACGGGACGCCTCCCGGAGCGATCCCGCCGGCGATCCGCAGGCCGTCCGGATACGGGTCAGCGTCTCCGCGCTCACTGTGTCTGAAAACACATGGGCAAGGGCTTCCAGTTCCTTCCTGCCGTCCCTCTCTTCCATCCTGTGCAGGACAACCACCGCATGTTCCTCCATGGGCGTCACAAAATCCGTGGGCCGGTTGGCCAGGATATTTTTCAGGATCATCTGGATATCCCCTGCGTCGCAGTTCTTTCCCTCCACTAAGAATGCCGCCCACCGGCCGGTCTGGTCCACATGCATCTGCCTGGCATAACCCGCAATATCCACCGGCAGGAGGTTGTCCAGAAGAAGATCGTGGACGAACCTGCTGCGGTCTTCCCTGCTGTAGCTCATATCCAGAAGCCGTTCCAGCTGACGTACCGCCAGCTGTCCCATGGGGTAAACATCTTTTCCGCTTCCATTCACGGACAGAATATACCCGTGATCCCCGCCTATTTTAAACAGGCAGCGACTCCCCAGAGCCTGCATATCCGCCGCGGAGCAGCTGAAGGACTCAAAAGTGCGGGCGTCGGGCGGCTCCGGTTCCTCTCCCGCCGCACAGTTCCCGTTCTGGTCGTAAAGCGCCATGGGCATCCGCAGAATATCCGCAAAATCCTCCAGGCAGTCCTGAAGCAGCCGGTTTGATATCATAGCGCGTCTCCCCATCTCTTACAATTGTCTACCATTTTTGTATATCGCTCCTTCATGTTCTCAGTGTAACACACTCTTTTTCAAAAGGCAACGAAGAAAAGCGCAAAGAAACCGCCCCTCCTGTTTCTGCGCAAAGGCAGGCCTGCTGCGGGATACACAGCAGGCCGCCTGATATGGCTGTTTAATTGGTAATCGTCTCTTCCGTATCCTTGTCAAACACATGGATCTTATCCACATCCAGGGCAAATTTCACCCGATCCCCGGTCCGCGCCGTGGTAGACGGATTTACCCTGGCCGTCATATTGGCGCCGTTGGATTCAAAATACAGGTATACCTCCGCGCCCAGGAGCTCGTAGACGCTGATCTCGCCCTCTATGATGCTGTCCGCATGCTTTTTCAGCTTATCTTCCGAATCGTACACGTCCTCGGGACGGATGCCCATGACCACCGTTTTGCCCACGTATCCGCCTTCTTTTAACGCTTTGGCTTTCGCCTCCGGAAGCACAATGCTGTCCTGGCCCACCTGAAGTGTGATCCTGCCTTCGCTCTCCCCGCAGACAGCGTCCGTAAAGTTCATCTGCGGCGATCCGATGAATCCGGCTACAAACAGGTTCCTGGGCGCGTTATAGAGATTCTGCGGCGTATCCACCTGCTGTACGACCCCGTCCTTCATAACCACGATCCTGGTACCCAGGGTCATGGCCTCCGTCTGGTCGTGAGTCACGTAGATGATCGTCGTTCCCAGCCTTTGATGCAGCTTGGAGATCTCCGTCCTCATCTGTACGCGCAGCTTCGCATCCAGGTTGGAGAGCGGCTCGTCCATCAGGAATACCTTGGGATTCCGCACAATCGCACGGCCCATGGCCACACGCTGTCTCTGTCCGCCGGAAAGCGCTTTGGGCTTCCGGTCCAGCAGTTTCTCCAGGTCCAGAATTCTGGCCGCTTCACGCACCATCTTATCGATCTCATCCTTGGGCGTCTTGCGCAGCTTCAGGGCGAAGGCCATGTTGTCATATACGGTCATATGAGGATACAGCGCATAGTTCTGGAATACCATGGCGATGTCCCGGTCCTTGGGTTCCACATCGTTTACCAGGCGGCCGTCAATATACAGCTCTCCGGAGGAGATGTCCTCCAGGCCCGCGATCATACGCAGGGTGGTGGACTTTCCGCACCCGGATGGTCCAACGAAGATGATGAACTCCTTGTCCTCAATATCCATATTGAAGTCCTTCACCGCTTCAAATCCATTGGGGTATTTCTTATAAATATGTTTTAACTGAATGCTTGCCATCGTTTTGTCTCCTTTTATCTTATTGCCAGGTTCTCTCTGTTCTGACTGTCAGTATACCGGGACTTTTGCGACCGCGCCATATGGGGATTCCCCAAAGTTCTCCCCGTTCCTTTGTGCAAACGGGCAGGAACCTCCCGTCCTTTCGTCCGTTTCACGAAAAAATGTCCTCTCCTCTGTAAAAAATGACGAAGAAAAGTTTCGCTCGCCTTTTCCCTCCCTTCCATTTATAATAGAAGAATATGGCGCCGCCAGACGGCGGCGGCCGAAACAAAGAGGGAAGGAATCTGTCTATGAACAAAAAAGAAACCCTGGAAATCAGGAAACAGTTTACCAATGAGAACTGCGCCATCACCCGCATCTGCGGATGTTATGTGGACGCGGAAAAACAGATCCGGACGGAACTGAAGGAGGCCTTCCTGTCGCTTCCGGAGGAAGAGGCCTTTAAATATTTTGATATTTTCCGCAAAACACTGTCCGGGACTGTGGGGAAGAATCTTCTCACCCTGGAGTTCCCGCTGGATCAGGAGATGCCGGACGGAGCCCAGTCCTGGCTCTTAAAGCTCCGGGACAGCCGTCTGGAGGACGACGTCCTGCTGGAAGAATTTTACGAAAAAATCATAAAAAGCTACGCCTATGGGGAAAACTATTATATCATCCTGATCCATGCGGCATATGATATCCCCAAAAAAGCATCGGACGGCATGGAGATGTTCGACGCTTCCGACGACACCTATGAATATCTGCTCTGCAGCATCTGTCCTGTGAAGCTTTCCAAAGCGGGTCTTTGCTACAACGCGGAAAAGAACAGCATTGAAGACCGTATCCGTGACTGGATCGTACAGGTTCCGGATGCAGGCTTCCTGTTCCCGGCTTTCAACGACCGGAACACCGACCTGCACTCCATGCTCTACTATACGCGCAACCCGGAAATCCTCCAGCCCGCGCTGATGGACGAGCTGTTCGGATGCTCTGCCCCCCTGACCGCCAAAGGCCAGAAGGAGACCTTCCAGGAGCTGCTCACGGAGTCACTGGGCGACGCATGCAGCTATGAGACCGTCGTCAATATCCACGAGAGCCTGAATGAACTGATCGAAGAGAAAAAGGATCTTCCTGAGCCGCCCACTCTGTCCAAGCCGGAGATGAAACAGCTCCTGGCCGAAAGCGGCGCGCCGGAAGAAGTCCTGGAGCAGTTCGACGAGCAGTTCGACCGGGCGGCCGGCGAACGCGCGGAATTTCTCGCCACCAACCTGACCAGCCCCAGGGCGCTGGAGGTGCGTACTCCCGACGCGGTGGTGAAGGTAAGCCCGGAACGGGCCGCCCTGATGGAGACGCGCACCATCGACGGACGTCCCTGCCTGATTATCCCCATAGACGACTATGTGGAAGTGAACGGCGTGCCAATCCGGGCCGGGCTTTCGGACAAGCCGGACGAAGCCTGAGCATGCTCTTGTGTTCTGCACGCAGGACATAAAGGAAAAACGACAATTTTTCTCACGTTTTGCCGGAAAATTTTTGTCATTCTGATATTGATATTTATTTAACAATCTGATATGATGTTCCCGAAGAGCAGAAAATCCGGCATCCAAAGCTGTTTTGACGGCCTGAGGATAAAGGAAAACTATATTTTAACAGGAGGTTTTTATTATGAAAATCATTTTTTTCGATTCCAAGAGCTACGATAAGGAATCTTTTACCAAAGAACTGGTGAACTATCCTGACATCGAAGTGAAATTTCTGAAGACCGAGCTGACGCCCTTCACCGCCGAGCTGGCCCACGGCTACGACGCGGTCTGCGCGTTCGTCAGCGCCGATGTGAGCAACGATACCATCGAAGTCCTGAATCTGTGCGGCGTAAAACTGATCCTGTTAAGATGCGCCGGATTCAACAACGTGGATCTGGAGACGGCAAAGCGTTTCGGCATCCGCGTCCTGCGCGTTCCCAGCTATTCTCCCGAAGCGGTGGCCGAGCATGCCATGGCGCTGGCCCTCGCGGTCAACCGCAGGCTCCACAAGGCTTACGTGAGAGTACGGGAAAACGACTTCAGCTTAAACGGCCTGATGGGCTTTAACTTCTATCAGAAAACCGCCGGCATCGTGGGTACCGGCAAGATCGGCGCGGCTATGGCGAGGATCTGCCATGGCTTTGGCATGAAGATCCTGGCATACGATGTATTCCAGAACCCCGATCTGAAGGACATCGCCACCTATGTGACGCTGGACGAGCTGCTGGCCCAGAGCGACCTGGTCTCCCTGCACTGCCCGCTCATGGACAGCACCTACCACCTGATCAATCATGAGACCATTCAGAAAATGAAGGACGGCGTCCTGCTGGTCAACACCTCCCGCGGCGCGCTGGTCAAGACCGACGACCTGATCGAAGGCATCCGCGCCCGTAAGTTCTCCGGCGTGGGTCTGGACGTATATGAGGAGGAAGGTCCCAACGTATATGAGAACCGCTCCGATGAGATCCTGGAACATTCCGTCACCGCGCGGCTCCTGTCCTTCCCCAACGTGATGATCACCTCTCACCAGGCGTTCTTCACGGACGAGGCTCTTTCCGCCATCGCGAAGACCACGCTGGAAAACGCGAAGATCTTCGAGCGCGGAGAAGAAACGCCCAACGAAGTAAAATAAACAAACACATCATGATGCTGCGTCCCCTGGAATCCAGCCCCTGGCGGTTTGATTCCGGGGGATTTCATATTCTATGTTGGAGTAAAATACACATATGAAAAAATCATGCAATATATTCTGGTTTGAAAATGAACTCATAAAAAGATGTAATATATCCGAAAAGCGCTTTCATAAAGCCAGAGGGGATCAGTGGGAAAAAATTTATCAGACGATTTCAGAAAAATACGCAGATAAAACGAGGATATGGAAAAACGGCTTGCATTGGGCTAATACGAATGGTTACAGTCCGAAAAGCATGAAAAACTTTTTAGGGTGCTATTCTGTGGAGTATTCCACATGGTTTCATTACTTACCTCAGATCATATCCGAAGATCGAATGATTTATTTTTTAATTGATAAAGGCGGAGACTGGCATGACGGAGAATGTTTTTGGATTTTTGAAAGTTATGTTCCTGAATTAGTGAAAGTTCTTGAGATATTGAATCAAACTGCTTTTCTGAATACCGGCTGGCCAGACTATTATATAGTTTCAAAAAAGTTTCGCTGGATTATTGGCTTTAATCATCATGACATCGTTTCATGTGTGGGCGAGGGGTTAGATATTAGCTGTTTCAATGAGGGAGGTTAAGGTCATGGGCAGGGGGGAAGAAGTGCTCCGGGAGTTGAAGCGATGAAGTTTGAAATGCTGACTTTGGCCCGCACGGGGACACACAGCGATTTATTTGATAAATAAGGGAAATCCACCCTTTCCCTAATCGTCCTCTCCCACGCCCGCGGCAATTTTTTCCAGTTCACAGACCTTTTCCCGCTCCACATCCTGGGTGCAGGACAGGAGCCCCCGCAGACCGGGGATTTCACCGCAGATAATCTGAAGAAGCAGTTCCCGCGTCCTGGTGTCGGCCAGAGACACCGCTTCTTTCAGGCAGAGAAACGCCGTATCATCCGCCAGCAAATAACGCAGACTGTCACATAACCCATACTCCTTTCCTCTTTGGGGGACATCAGTCAAATGCGCCAGCAGATACCCCGCGCCATCTTTGCCATAAAACCGGACAATACTGCGGATCACCTTCAGCGTATCGTCCATAAAAGAAGGCTGGTAACATTCATCGTCCAGCATTTCCAAAAATGTTGAAATATCCGATACGGAAAACATTTCAGGATGTTGGATAAACTCTGTGCAGATTTCTCCATAGTCCCATAAAGTCCACAAAGTATCGTCGCCATCCTCGTCGAACATGGGAACATGATCCGTGTGGATACCGTCAAAAAAGTCTATCTTTTCTTCCAGAGACATGGTCTGATAAGTATTTTTCTTATAATCTTTGAATTTCTCCAGGATTTCCAGATATTCCTCATGCGATTTTACAGGCTTGTATGCCATGAAGCGGCCTCCTTCCGTCATAAATTCCAGTTAATTGCTTCGCGCACATCACGCCATATCTGCTACGCAGATATGATGACTCTGGCGAATACGTCTGGCCCTATCGGTATGCGCAATAATATAGCAGGCGTTTTGTGCCTGCTATATCATCATGCCACTCTATTTCACCGCGATGGCCTCCACCTCACAGAGCACCCCTTTGGGGAGTTCCTTCACTGCCACGCAGCTTCTGGCGGGGCGGGAGACAAAATATTTCGCGTACTCCTCATTGAACGCCGCGAAGTCTTCCATGTTGGCCAGGAAGCAGGTCGTCTTGATTACACGATCAAAACTGCTTCCCGCCGCTTCCAGGATCGCGCCCACGTTCTTACAGCTCTGCGCCGCCTGAGCGGCGATGCCCTCCGGGATATTTCCCGTGGCAGGGTCCACCGGGATCTGCCCGGATGTATAGATCATGCCGTTTACCTCGTATCCCTGGGAATAGGGGCCGATGGCTCCCGGCGCTTTGTCTGTAGCTATGATATTCATGCTGTTTTCCTCCTCGTCTTTTTGTCCATTTTACTCCCGCGGAGCCGAATGTACAAGCCTTTTTCCAGAGCCGCAGGCGGCGGCCCCCAGCGGGACAATGGCTTCTGCCGGCCGGCGCCCGGCGTTTCCATGAACGCATGGGACGGGCCCCGCGGACTGTCTACAGATTCTGGCTGTTATACAGCTTCGCGTAAAATCCGTTCCTGCCAAGCAGTTCCTCATGATTGCCCTGCTCGATGATATGGCCGTCCTTCATGACCAGGATCACGTCCGATTCCCGGATAGTGGACAGCCTGTGAGCCACCACAAAGCTGGTCCTTCCTTCCATCATCCGCTGGAACGCCTTCTGTATCCGTATCTCCGTGCGGGTGTCGATGGAGGACGTGGCTTCGTCCAGGATCAGCACCGGCGGCAGGCAGAGCATGACGCGGCTGATGCACAAAAGCTGCTTCTGTCCCTGGGACAGGCTTCCTCCGTCCTCCTGGATCACCGTGTCGTATCCTCCCGGGAGCCTGCGGATGAAGCTGTCCGCGTGCGCTTCCTTAGCCGCGCGGATCATCTCCTCCTCCGTGGCGTCCGGCCTGCCCATGAGGATGTTTTCCCGGATGGTGCCGCTCTTCAGCCAGGTATCCTGCAGCACCATGCCGTAGGCGCTGCGGAGACTCTTCCTGGTCATCCTGCGGATATCCGTGCCGTCCATCCGGATGCCTCCTCCGTCCACATCGTAGAAACGCATAAGCAGATTGATCAACGTCGTCTTCCCGCATCCGGTGGGACCTACGATGGCAATCCTCTGTCCCGGTTTTACCGACAGATTCAGGTCCTCGATCAGCGGCTTGTCCTTCGTGTAGGAAAAGCTCACATGCTCAAGCTCCACCGCTCCGTACGCGTCCTTAAACTCCACTGCGTCGGGAGCGTCCGGAATCTGGGAAGGCTCCTCGATCAGTTCAAAAACGCGGGACGCGCATGCCAGCGAATTCTGAAGCTCCGTGACCACGCTGGAAATATCGTTGAACGGCTTTGTATACTGGTTGGCATAACTCAGAAACGTGGCCAGGCCGCCCACGGAGATTGCCCCTCCGATGGCCGCCAGCGCTCCGGTCAGCGCCACGCACGCATAGACCACGTTGTTCACGAACCGCGTCCCCGGGTTGGTCAGGGAGGAGTAAAAGATTGCTTTCAGCGAACATTTTTCCAGCCTGCGGTCGATCTCGTCAAATTTATCCTGTATCCGGTCTTCCATGGCGAAGGCCTGGACCACCTTCTGGTTCCCAATCATCTCATCGATCAGCCCCGTCTGCTCCGCCCTGGTCTCCGACTGCAGGCGAAACATATCATAGGTATGGGTAGCGATGAATTTCGCCACAAAAAGGGAGAGGGGCGTCAGCACCACCACCAGGAGCGTGATCCACACGTTGATGGTCAGCATGAACACCAGCGTCCCCAGGATCGTGGCCGCGCCGGTAAAGAACTGAGTGAAGCCCATCAAAAGCCCGTCGGCAAACTGATCCACATCCGCGATCATGCGGCTGACCACTTCCCCGGACGGGTGCCGGTCCAGGTAGCTGAGGGGGAGCGACTGGAGCTTGTCAAAGGCTTCGTTGCGCACGTCCCGGATTACCTGATAGGTAATCTTGTTGTTGATCATATTCATCAGCCACTGCAGAACCGCCGTGGCCAGGATGATGGCGCAGCCTTCCTTCAGGATACGGATAATCCCCACGAAATCCACCGCTCCCGAGCCGGCGATCAGGTCTACGGCCCGTCCCACCAGGATGGGGATGTACAGCGTCATGGCCACCGTCACTCCCGCAAACAGGACCGACAGCGCCATGAGGAACCAGTATTTCTTCAGATAATGCATGACCTTTCCCAGCGTTCCCTTACGGATTTTCCTGTTCTTCATCGGTTCGCCGCCTCCTTCCGGAACTGTGTCTCATAGATCTCCCGGTAAACCTGACAGCTTTGCAGGAGTTCTTCGCTGGTGCCCATGCCGGCCACCTTCCCATCGTCCAGCACCAGGATCTTGTCCGCATGCAGGATAGAGGACGCCCGCTGGGATACGATAAATACCGTCATCTGTCCGGACAGCTCCCGCACCGCCGCGCGCAGAGCCGCGTCCGTGGCAAAGTCCAGCGCTGAAGAGCTGTCGTCCAGGATCAGGATCCCCGGTTTTTTCACCAGCGCCCTGGCAATGGTCAGCCGCTGTTTCTGTCCGCCGGACAGGTTGCGGCCGCCCTGCTCGATCTCATAATCCAGGCCGCCCTCTTTTCCCAGGACAACTTCTTCCGCCTGAGCAGTACGCACCGCTTCCATAATCTCGTCGTCGGAAGCGTCCTTTTTTCCCCACTGGAGATTTTCCCGGATGCTCCCGTGGAACAGGGCCGCCTTCTGCGGAACCACGCCCACCAGCTCCCGCAGGCTCTTCACCGGGTAGTCTTTCACGTCATGCCCGTAAATGCGCACGCTTCCTCCGGTGGCGTCATAAAACCGCGGAATCAGGTTGACCAGAGAGCTTTTCCCTGATCCGGTCCCGCCAATGATGCCCACCGTCTCTCCGGGCATAACGGAAAAATCAATATCCGAAAGGGCGTCTTCTCCCCCGTCCGCGTACCGCAGGTTCACATGGCAGAATTCCACGGCAGGAACAGCCGCAGCCGGCTCCGGTTCTGTCGCGGCGGAAACTCCCATAAGCGGGCCGGGCTCTTCCGTCCCTGTGTCCGGCATGCTGGACCGGATCTCAAATACTGACTGGATCCTTCTGGCGCAGGCCGCCGCGCGGGTCATGCTGATGATCAGGTTCGCCAGCTTGATCAGCTCCACCAGGATCTGGGACATATAGTTGTAGAGGGCCACCACCTGGCCCTGGGCCAGAATCCCCAGCTCCACCTGCACTGCTCCGGTGTGGATCAGGATCAGGATCGCCAGGTTGATAATCACATAGGTGAGCGGATTCAACAGCGCAGAAATCCGTCCCACATATTTCTGCAGGCCGGTCAGCTCCTCATTTTTCTTCCAAAAACGCTCCTTCTCTTCATCCTCTTTGCAGAACGCCCGCAGGACGCGCACGCCGATCAGATTCTCCCTGGCGATGCCCAGCACCCCGTCCAGCCTCTGCTGCACTTTGCGGTAGAGAGGAATGGAGATCAGCATGATGCCGAACACTACCACAGACAGTATGGGGATCGTCACCAGAAAGATCAGCGCGCATTTCACGTCGATCTGGAAAGCCATGATCATCGCGCCGAAAACCACGAAGGGCGAGCGCAGGAACAGGCGGAGCGTCAGGTTCAGCCCGTTCTGCACCTGGTTCATATCGCTGGTCATGCGGGTGATCATGGTAGAGGTACCAATGGTATCAATCTCCGTATAAGAAAGACTCTGGATATGTTTAAACAGAGCCCGGCGCACCTGTCCGGTGAAGCCCACCGCCGCCCGGGCGGCGTAATACTGCGCCGTCACCGAACATACCAGTCCGATCAGGCCCAGCAGGATCAGGATCCCGCATCTCTGCAAAATAAAAAACCGGTCCTGGCCGGCGATCCCCTCGTCGATGATCGCCGCTACGACCAGCGGTACAAACAGTTCGAACGACGCTTCCAGCATCTTGAACAGCGGCGCCAGCACTGTCTCCTTCTTATAATCTTTCAGGTACACCAGTAATTTTCTCAATGGACTATCCCCTCTCCTGCCTTTTTTCTTCCAAGAACCAGTACAGCGCTTCGGCTTCCTCCGGGTCGATCTCCTCCCCTTCGTACAGCGCCGCGGCAAAATTTCTCAGCGATCCGTGAAACATCCTCTGCAGGACGCCCCGGCCCGCCTCCTTCAGGTACGGCTCTTTGGGCACTACGGCGCTGTAGTAGTTCATCTTTCCCTGCCTGTCCTTTTGGACAAACCCTCTCCGCTCCAGGCGGGAAAGCAGTGTCAGCACCGTATTGGGCAGCACGTCCCGCCCCTCGTCCATATGCTCTTCTATGTACAGGCGCGTAACCGGTTCTTCCGCTTCCCAGATAATCATCATCAGTTCCAGTTCTGCATCAGGCAATTTTTTTATACGGTCATTCTTCTCCTTTATGGAAAAGACTACCGTTAATCAGGAGAAATGTCAATATGGGAGCTTGTCAACTTTTCTCCGGCTCTGCTACAATATTCCTGATATTTTGAAAGGAGGACGCATTTATGATCGATTTCGCGGCGCTGATGAACAGCCCGACCTATGATTTTCTGCGCACCCATGAACGCCTTGGCAGGAGGGTCATCCTGCTGGGGCTGGGCGGAAGCCACGCCTACGGCACCAGCAACGAAAACAGCGACGTGGATTTCAGGGGAATCACGCTGAATACCCCCTCGGATCTTCTGGGGCTCACGGATTTTGAACAGTATGAGGACGGCTCCACCGACACCGTGATCTACTCCTTTAACAAGATGGTACGGCTTCTTCTGGAATGCAATCCCAACACCTGCGAGATCCTGGGGCTGGACGACGATCAGTATCTCATCAGGCGGCCCCTGGGGCAGGAAATCCTGGATCACAAAGAACTCTTCCTGTCAAAAAGGGCGGCCCGCTCCTTCGGCGGCTATGCCGGGGACCAACTCAGGCGCTTGCAGAACGCCCTGGCCAGGGATTCCATGCCCCAGCCGGAACGGGAACAGCACATCCTGCGCTCCGTGCGCAACGCGCTGGATGATTTTAATCGGAAATATAGATGCAGTCCCTGGGGCAGCCTGCAGGTGTACATCGACGAGGCCGTTACCCCCGGACTCCAGACAGAGATTTTCATCGACGCCGATTACCGCCGCCTGCCTCTGCGCAGTTATGACAAGATGATGGGTGCCATGCACAATGTGATCCGGGAATATGACAAGATCGGGAAACGCAACCGCAAAAAGGACGACAACCATCTGAACAAGCACGCCATGCACCTGATTCGGCTGTTCATGATGGGGATCGACATCCTGGACCGCGGAGAAATACGGACCCGCCGCACCGACGATCTGGAGCTTCTCCTGAAAATCCGGAACGGCGGATTCCAGAAGGAAGATCACACTTTCACAAAAGAGTTTTACGACATCCTGGCCCACTATGAGCAGGAACTGGAACGGGCCGCGAGGCAGTCCCCGCTCCCGGAGCATCCCGACATGGAAAAGGTGGAAGCGTTTGTGGAGCATATCAACAGGAAAGCGATAGAAGGTGAGGACGAATGGATATAAATAAGAAAATTGAGAATATTTTAAGGGAGATAGAAACCAAAGAGCAGGTGAAAATCCTGCTGGCTGTGGAATCCGGCAGCCGCGCCTGGGGATTCGCCTCCCCGGACAGCGACTACGACGTGCGTTTCATCTATGTAAGGCCAATGGAAGAATACCTCCGGCTGGACGCTCCCAGAGATGTGATTGAGTGGCAGCTTGACGAGATCCTGGACGTCAACGGCTGGGATCTGAAAAAGGCGCTGATCCAGTTTCACAAGGGGAATCCCGTCCTGTTTGAGTGGAGCAATTCTCCCATCCAATATAAAACAACAAAGGCATGGGAAGAAATATACCGCACGGCCAGCGCCTATTTTTCCGCGAAGGCCGGTATCTGCCATTATTATGGCACTGCCAGGAACACTTTTGAGACTTACCTGACCGGCGAACAGGTAAAATACAAAAAATACTTTTATGCCCTGCGGCCGCTCCTGGCCTGCCGGTATATCGAGACCCACGGCGGTCCGCCTCCGGTACTCTTTGACCGGCTTCTGGGCCTGTCCCTGCCCCAGATTCTAAGAGAGGATATCGACCGGCTGCTCGAAATCAAAAAGTCTACAGCGGAAGCCGACGTCTGTCCTCAGATGCCGGGGATTTATCAGTTTATAAAAAACGAGCTGGACGTGCAGAAAACATATGCAGATTCCCTTCCCGACGATCACAGGCAGGACTGGCGGCCGCTGAACCGGGCTTTCCTGCATCTTCTGGAAAATTTCGGAGGATCGGAGGACTGTTCCCATGATCTGTGAGCTTACCCCAGACGCCGCCCTACCGCTTTTTGACGGCTGGGACGAGACCATGATCTGGTCCTGCCTGGAGGGGATCATGGGGCGGATCTATGGGGATGATCCCCTGCATCCGTCCTGCGCCGCGGCTTTTATCGGTGATTTTATTTTCCTTGCGGGAATTCCCTGCGAAGAACTGGCGGCCTTCCGGCCGCCTCTGGATCTCAAAGATTTCAGGATCATGGTTCCCCAAAACAAATACTGGGAAGACATGCTCCTTTCAGTATACGGGGAAAAGGCCCGCCCCATACAGCGATATGCCACAAAAAAAGACCCTCATGGATTTGACGCCGGCAGGCTGTCCCGCATGGCCTCCTGCCTGCCTGAAGGTTTTCAGGCAGTTCTGATCGACGATGCGTTCTTCCGGCAATGCCGGTCGGAAACCTGGAGCGCCGATCTGGTATCTCAGTTCCCGGACTGGGAAGATTTTTCCCGTCTCGGTCTGGGCGTCGTCATCCAAAAGGACGGCGTCGTGGTATCCGGCGCGTCCTCCTACACCCGGTACCGGGACGGTATTGAGATCCAGGTGGACACAAGAGAAGATTTCCGCCGAAGGGGACTGGCCTTTATATGCGCCGCCAGACTGATCCTGGAATGCCTGGACCGGGGACTGTATCCCAGCTGGGACGCCCACAACCGGGCCTCCCTTGCCCTGGCTGAAAAGCTGGGGTATACGTTCAGTCACGCCTATTCCGCTGTGGAAGTCCGCGGTTATTGATTCTTTCTTATGACCCTGCACGGGTTTCCACAGGCAACCACATCATCCGGAATATCTTTGGTGACAATGCTTCCCGCGCCGATCACCACATTGTTGCCGATGGTGACGCCCGGCAGGATAATGGCCCCTCCGCCGATCCACACATTATCGCCGATGACCACCGGCGCCGTCTGGGTCTTGCAGAAAACAAACGAGCCGTCCTCCCTGGGCTCCCCGAACCGTTCTTTGGCGCTGGTGGGATGAAACGCCGTATAGATCTGTACATTCGGAGCAATCAGTGCGTTATTTCCGATCACGATCCGGTTGTCGTCCAGAAAAGTACAGTTCATATTCACCTCACAGTTGTTTCCAAAATATATATTGTTTCCATAGTCTGCATAGAAGGGCGGCGTAATCCAGACATTTTCCCCCTGGCCGCCCAGCAGTTCTTTCAAAATGCGCGCTTTCTTCTCCTCGTCCTCCGACTCCGTCTGGTTATACTCCCTGATCAGGTTCTTGGCCTTGTGCCACTGCGCCAGCAGCTCCGGGTCTCCACAGTCATAAAGCTGGCCCGCCAGCATCTTTTCTCTCTCCGTCATAGCAAACCTCCATTTTAATTTCTTCTTTCTGCCGATTATAGCACAAACGGACAGGACTGGATACGGAGACTGGGTACGTGAATAAAAATATTTGTAGGCCGTAGGAAAATATACTATAATGCAAACAAATGAACACAAAAGTACTCAGGTTAAAAACGGGGGGGAGAAATTATGATGACCAAAAAAATTTTCATAGTATTTCTGGCGGCATGTTCTGTTTCCCTGTGCGCGTGCGGCAGGCAGACCCAGGAGCAGGAAGCTGATGTTCAGGAAGAGCAGGCTTCCGCAGAAGAAAACGAACGTCCACAGGAAGCAGCCGCAGATGCTGCCGAAGCGGATCTGGAGACGGACAATTCCGATGAAACAGCCCAGGAACCGGAAGCAACTGCCCTTAAAAGCGATTTTTCTTTTGCCGATCTGAAAAACCGGGAGTTCTGGTTCTGCAGCGGCGCGGGCGGCTGGGCCACTATCATGACTATAGAAGACGACGGGAGTTTTACGGGGACCTATTTTGACGGCGAGATGGGCGCCAATGGGCCTGATTATCCCAATGGCACCACCTATCTGTGCAATTTCAGCGGCCAGTTCGCACAGCCGGAAAAGGTAAATGACTACACCTGGGCGACGCGGATTGTGGAAATAGATTATGAGCAGACACCCGGCACGGAAGAGATCATCGACGGCATGCTGTATCTTTACACCGACATATACGGCCTGGAGGACGCAGAGAACATCCTGATCTATCTGCCCGGGGCGCCGCTGGCCGAGCTTTCTGAGGAGTTCCGCAGCTGGATCGGCTACTATGATCTGAGTACCACAGAAGAGACGGAACTGCCTTTCTATGCGCTGAACAACGAAGCGCACCAGTACGGTTTCACCAGCTATGATATCATAGAGGAGCTGATGTCTGATATCTCCAGAACCGAGACGAGAGCGGCCGAGTTGGAGGCTTCCATGGAGAACGATCCGCTCACCCAGACGGAATACAACGAAACATCCGCCCAGTTGTACGATCTCTGGGACTCCGCCCTGAACCGGACATGGGGCGTGCTTCAAAATGTGCTGGACGAAGAAGCCATGGAGAAGCTGACGGAAGAAGAACGGGCATGGATCAGCGAAAAGGAACAGGCGGCGGCAGAGGCCGGCGCCGCTTACGAGGGCGGTTCCATGCAGCCCATGACCGAAAACATGAAAGCGGCCGAGATGACCAGGGAACGGGTATATGAACTGCTGGAATTTCTGTGAGTTTTATGCGGGGAGGGCGCGGCCTTTTCGTGTAATTCCAGAAAAGCAGTAATTGAAGATGTTATTCCTGCCAAAATGTGCGGCACAATTAAATGGTCAAAATAATCCTCATCGAAGATTTGACCGTTAATCAATCTGTTCTTGTCCAAAACATACCCTTGTTTCGCAAAGCTATCCAACACCTTCGTTGCCCATTGCCGGAACTGCGTTGCCCTGCCGGAGTTGGCACGGTATCCAACGGCAATTATGGCAGACAGCGCATAAAACTTGTATTGATAAGTTTTTCCATTATCCGCAACTTGTGCAAAATTTGCACAAGTTGAATCCTCAGACAATTCGCCGCTTTCATAAATATTTTTCAAATGCTTTGTCACGACGCTTCTGTCCACGTCAAAAAGCTGGCCGATTGCTTTTTGTGTCAACCATACATCGTGATCCTGCACACGGACTTCGATTCCATCCCCATGGGCATCCTTTGTAAATATAAGAAAATCCACGGTGCTGTTTCGGATCTGTAATTTTGTATTCTTATTCTCAGCCATTATGTATCACCACCCAATCATTCCTTATCAGAATTGCTTTTCGTTGACCTTCTCTTATTTATTTATGTTCGCATTATACTATTTCCCTTTTTCCGAATCAATCGTTCTACTGTCATATGCAAATAATTTTTATTGGCGCGCCCTTACAGGCCGCGCCCCATCCTACGTTTCCTGCTGGTTTTTTGTTTTATCTTCCTGCCGCTCCTCCTCCGGTTCTTCTTTTTCCTCCTGACCGTTTCTTCGCACTTCCGATACCACTGCCACCACGGATTCCGGATCTACGGCCAATTCCACATTCTGATCTTTTGCAATCTCCAGATCCTTCACTTTCACGGCATCCCCCGGCCGCAGGCTCCCTGCGTCGAACTCCGCTCTCTCCACCAGCGCATCCGGATATGCTTTATACGCGATCTCCGTCAGCAGAAGCTGGAATGCGCCCTCCGTCACGTTCTCCTGGTTCAGAGGAACGACCTTTGCCGCCGTCTGGATCTTTTCTCCCTGTACCAGCGTCTGGAACCCGATGTCATTCACCTGTTTTTTCAGAAAATCATAATCGACTTCCTTGATTAGCACCTGACAAGGCTCGCCGTCCACCTCCAGCAGAATCCTGCGTCCTTTTCCTCCGGTTCTCAGTATCTGCCCTGCTTCCTTTCTGTCCATCTGGATCATAACCGACTCCTTCAGGTTTCTGCCGTAAATATTTCCGGTCACATATCCCTCTCTTCTTAATTTTCCCGCCTTCACATCTTTGCTTCTCTTTTCCGCTTTTAAAACTGTCATCTGACCATGCCTCCAACTCTTTTAAACAAGTTTTCATACCCACTTGACATATAGGATAACCGGAGATGATAATCTTATGTAAGAATCCGGCAAATGCCGGTTCACAGGAGGAACCTATGCACGAAGGAAACAAACCGTCAAATTATGAAACCATGAAAAATAACATGGCCTCTGTCTTTTTACAGTATGACCAGGAAAGTATGATCCGAAAATTTGCACTGGAACATGATGAAGATTATCTTTATATTCGCTTCACAGGGCGGAAATACCGCATCTGCCGCCGCACCGGTGCCGTAACCTGGTCGGAGGACGCTTTCTCCACCGAGACAAAGGCGGATTACAATGAGGCCATGACCATATACGACGTACTCTGCTGTCCCAGGGACGACTGCCGGCTTTCGGGGGAATGGGTCAATATCGAACGGCTTTCTTCTATCCGCGGCGGCACGCTGTCCAAGAGCGGCGGTTTTTTCGCGGACGCCGGAAAATACTTTGACAGGAAAGCGGCAAAGCTGGACCGCGCATGCGAAGCGCTCCAGGGAAGAAAAATCAGCGGCGGCGATGCAGCCTGCGAGCTGGATCTGTTCCCGTTCCTTCCGCTGTGCCTGCGCTTCTGGGAATCCGACGAAGAATTCCCCCCGAGCCTGCAGATCCTGACGGATAAAAATATCCTGGATTATATGCACTACGAGACGCTGATGTTCGCAGTCTCCCATGTGATCGGCCGCCTGAAGGATCTTGTTTCCGGCAACGAGTCTTGAAAACAGAGCAAAAATAGGCTATCATCGAACTCAGAAAATATGATCCTACAGTCAGGGAGACAATAAAAATGAAGATAATCTTACAGAATCTCACGAAGAGATTTCCCGCGCGCGGAAAAAAGAACCAGGGCGACGTGATCGCGGTGGACAATTTTTCCTGTGAAATACCGGACGGAGAGCTGATCGCGCTCCTGGGTCCGTCCGGCTGCGGTAAAAGTACGACTTTGAATATGATCTGCGGGCTGGAAGCCCCCACGGAAGGGCAGATCTTTTTCGGCGGTGAAGATGTGACCCTGCTCCCTCCGGAATTGCGGGGCGTTGGCATGGTCTTCCAGAATTATGCCCTCTATCCCCATCTGACCGTCCTTCAGAATATCCGGTTTCCACTGGAAAACCTGAAAGGCAAAGACCGTCCTTCAAAAGAAGAAATGAACCGCCGGGTCATGGAGACCGCAAAACTGGTGCAGATCGAAGATCTGATGGACCGAAAGCCCCGGGAACTCTCCGGCGGACAGCAGCAGCGGGTTGCCATTGCCCGGGCCCTGGTCAAAATGCCCCGGGTGCTTCTGCTGGACGAGCCGCTCTCCAACCTGGACGCGCGCCTGCGCCTGCAGACCAGGGAGGAGATACGCAAGATCCAGAAAAAGACCGGCATCACCACGGTCTTCGTCACCCACGACCAGGACGAGGCCATGAGTATTTCCGACCGGATCGCCGTCATGCGCCAGGGCGTCCTGATGCAGTCCGGGAAGCCCCAGGATGTGTACGATCAGCCGGCGAATCTTTTTGTGGCCAGGTTTTTAGGCACACCTCCCATCAATGTATTTGAAGGAGAAGTAAAAGGCGGCCGGCTTCTGATCGGCGGCGAAGCCGTTCTGTCCGTAGGCAGCGTTCCGGACCAGCCGGTATGGGCCGGCATCCGCCCGGAAGGATTTATCCTTCAGGAAGGCGGCCCGCTGCGCTGTGAACTATCCCGTGTGGAGGTCATGGGACGGGATGTGAGCATCCTGTCCGCCCATAAATCCTGCACCGGGCAGACTATGCGCGCTATCATCAGCGCCGACCAGCCGGTGGACGCCGGATCAGGAACCGTCTGTTTCGCATTGAAACCCCACAAGACGTTTCTGTTCCACAGAGAAACGGGAGCACGCATCCCCTTTAACGCGCGCTGATGCCCCTTTCAGAAAGGAGACCTTTATATGAACAACAGCAAAAAAGCCTGGCTCTATCTATTGCCCGCGCTTCTTTTCCTCTTGTTTTTCATGGTATATCCACTGATCGACGTACTGATCTATTCTCTGGAAGAGGGGTATAACTTTGCATCCCAGACTTATTTCGGCGTCGGACTGTACAACTACTCTTATGTCCTGCACGATCCCTATTTCCTTCAGGCCGTGCAGAATACGTTTATCCTGGTAATCATCACTGTGCCCGCCTCCACCGTCCTGGCGCTCCTGATTTCCACAGGATTAAGCTCCATACGGCCTTTACGGGAACTTTACCAGACTGTTTATTTTCTGCCTTACGTGACCAACACGCTGGCGGTGGGGCTGGTCTTTATGATTCTCTTTCAGAAGACCGAGTACACAGATGGTCTGATCAATCTGCTGATCCACTGGTTCGGAGGTTCCTCCGTGGATTTCATCGACGGCCCCTACTGGGCGAAGATGTTCGTCCTGTGCTTCTACACGATCTGGATCGTGATGCCGTTCAAGATCCTGGTGCTGACCGGCGCATTAGCCTCTGTCAACCAGGATTATTACAAGGCGGCCAGAGTGGACGGCACGCCGAAACTGAGGGTATTCACCCGGATTACCCTGCCCATGATCTCTCCCATGCTTTTCTATCTGGTGATCACCGGCTTTATCGGCGCCTTCAAGGCATACAGCGACGCCGTGGCCCTGTTCGGCACAGATCTGAATTCCGCCGGGATGAATACCATCGTGGGCTATGTCTACGATATGCTCTACGGCGACAGCGGCGGATACCCGTCCTACGCGTCGGCGGCGGCCATCATCCTGTTTGCCGTCGTCCTCACGGTCACCTGCATCAATCTTCTGGTAAGCAGAAAAAAGGTTCAATACTGAGAGGTGCCTTATGGAACAACGAACAGATTATGATAAAATGCACAAACGCTCCCGGACGCAAAACCGGCTGCAGAAAACCGCTGTCTATATATTTCTGACGTTCTGGGCGCTGATCGTCCTGTTTCCTTTCTACTGGATGATCCTGACGTCCGTAAAGAGTTATGCTTCATACAATGCGGAGTATATCCCCGCGTTTTTTACTCTGTCGCCCACCATTCAAAATTACCTGGACGCTTTCACCGCGGTGCCGCTGGCGGGATATCTTCTGAATACGCTGATCTTCGCCCTGGCTACCACCGCCCTCATGGTTGTGGTCAGCACTCTGGCCGCATACGCCTTTGCACGCCTGGATTTTCGGGGAAAGAATCTGGTCTTTACACTGTTTCTCTCTCTGATGATGATCCCCACGGAACTGGTGGTCATCACCAATTTTGTAACGGTCACCAATCTGGATCTGCGCAACTCCTTCGCGGGATTGATCCTGCCTTCCGTCACGTCCGTTTTTTATATCTATCTGCTGAAAGAGAATTTCGAACAGGTGCCGGACGAACTGTACCGGGCCGCCAGAGTGGACGGAACCTCCGATCTGAAATATCTGTGGAAAGTCATGATCCCCATCTGCCGCCCCACCATCATTACCATCACGATCCTGAAGATCATCGAATGCTGGAACTCCTATGTGTGGCCCCGGCTGATCACAGATGATCCTGCGTACTATCTGGTCTCCAATGGTATCCAGGAGATACGGGAAAACGGCTTCGGGCGGGAGAACATCCCTGCCATGATGGCGGCCGTGGTCGTGATCTCCGTGCCGCTCATCATCCTGTTTCTGATCTTCCGCAGGAAGATCATGGCCGGCGTATCGAGAGGAGGGGTAAAAGGATGAACAGGAAAAGAAAGATTTTCTCCACCGTCTTACTGGCTGTGTTCTGCGCATCTTCACTCACCGGATGCCACGGCAAACGGGAACAGACCGCTTTCGCAGTGCCGGAGTCCTTCGACACGTCCAAAGAATATGAGATCACCTTCTGGGCCAAGAACGATACGAACAAAAACCAGACGGATATCTACAAGAAAGCGATCTCTGATTTTGAATCGCTGTACCCCAATATCACCGTTAATCTCCGCCTTTACACGGACTACGGCAAGATTTACAACGATGTGATCACCAATATTTCCACGGGCACCACCCCCGACGTCTGCATCACTTATCCCGACCATATCGCCACCTATCTCACCGGGGATCATGTGGTCGTTCCGTTGGAGGAACTTTTCTCCGACGAGTCCTACGGCCTGGGCGGCAGCGAGCTTCGGTTCGATTCCCCGGCAAAAGACGAGATCGTGCCCCAGTTTCTGGAGGAATGTTCATTTGGGAGCCATTATTATGCCGTACCTTACATGCGTTCTACGGAAGCCTGCTATATCAACCGGACTTATGTGGAAGCCCTGGGTTATACGCTTCCTGATGTGCTGACCTGGGATTTCATCTGGGAGGTCTCCGACGCAGCGGCGCAGAAAAATGCGGACGGCACTTTCCTGCTGAACGGTCAGGAAGTGATGATCCCGTTTATCTACAAATCCACCGACAACATGATGATCCAGATGCTTCGGCAGAAAGGTGCCGGTTATTCCACCGATGCCGGAGACGTACAGATTTTCAACGATACGACAGAAGAACTGCTCTATACCATTGCGGAGCATACCGGATCGGGAGCGTTTTCCACGTTCAAAATCTCCGGCTACCCGGCCAATTTCCTCAATGCCGGACAATGCGTATTCGCAGTCGACTCCACCGCCGGAGCCACCTGGATGGGCAGCGACGCGCCTCTTATCGACATTGCGGAAGAATCGCTGACAGATTTTGAGATTGCCGTGCGGCCGGTTCCCCAATATGACCCGGAGCATCCTCAGATGATCTCCCAGGGACCGTCCATCTGTATCTTCAATAAAGATGATCCTCAGCAGGTCCTGGCCTCCTGGCTGTTTACACAGTACCTGTTAAGCGATCAGGTACAGACCGCCTACGCCCGGACGGAAGGCTATGTGCCTGTGACGCTGAGCGCACAGAATTCCGAAGAATACCAGGATTATCTCTCCAGAGCAGGAGAAGACAACGATGATTACTACAGCGTGAAGATCCAGGCCTCCACCCTCCTGCTCCAGCATGCGGGCGACACCTTTGTGACGCCGGTCTTCAACGGTTCCGCGTCTCTCAGGGATGCGTCCGGACAGCTCATAGAGAATGTGACCAAATCTGTCCGCCGGGGCGAGACCGTGGATGACGCCTATCTGGAAACGCTCTACAGCGATGTGGCGGCCCTGTACCATCTGAACGAACTGAGCGCACCCGCTGGAAGCAGGCAGGATCTGGGACCGCTTCCCGGCACCGCCGTCGCTCTTCTTGGCGCGCTGGCCGGTATCTGGGTACTGATTCTGGGTTGTCTTCTTGGGTCCAGGCTGAAAAGGAAGAATAAAAACCATTGATTTCCTGGTCGATTGAGCTATAATATAGGTGTTTACCCGTACAACAACAGGAAAAGGAGAACAATTATGAAAAAGTTATTATCCATGCTGCTGGTTCTTTCCATGGCCGCTGCCATGACCGGCTGCGCAGGCGGAAGCACATCCGGGACTGCGCCGGAAACAGAGGCGCCTGCAGAGAGCACGGAAGCAGCAGATGAGAGCGCCGCAGAAGACGAGGCTCAGGATGCAGAAACCGCCGACACGGAGGATGTGGCGGAAGTCATGAGCTATGATGAGTACATGGCGGCAGATCTGGACTCCCAGGTCACCATCGAAGCATATGTGCAGGCAAAGCAGTCCTGGTGGGAGAATCAGGCTACCGTTTACACACAGGATGAAGACGGAGCATATTTCCTCTATAACATGGCATGCAGCGAGGAGGACTATGAACTGCTGACCCAGGGAACCAAGATCCGCGTGACCGGCTACAAGACGGAGTGGTCCGGCGAAGTTGAGATCATCGACGCTTCTTTCCAGATTGTGGAAGGCGATACTTTCATCGCCCCGGCCCTGGATGTGACCGAGATGCTGGGGACTGACGACCTGATCAACTATCAGAACCAGTTCGTACAGTTCAATGGGCTGACCGTGGAAGCCGCCGGGCAGGATGAGGACGGCAATGACGTTGCGTTCCTGTACAGCTATGACGGTTCCGGTTCTGAAGGCGACGACCTGTACTTTAACGCCTCTTATAATGGGGAGACTTACACCTTCACCATTGAATCCTATCTCTGCGACAGCACCACAGAAGTGTATTCCGCAGTGAAAGCGCTGGAGATCGGACAGACTGTCAATATGGAAGGCTTTCTGTACTGGTATGAGGGCGTAAACCCGCATATTACTTCCGTAAGTATTGCAGAATAAGCAGTGAATCCTGCCGCCGGCCGAAATGGCCGGCGGCATTTTTAAATCCAGAACAAGGAGAAAGCAACATGGAATACAGAAGATTTAAAGACACAATTATCGCCCGCATCGACAAAGGCGAAGAGATTCTGGAGCAGGTAAAAGCCATTGCCCTGAAAGAACAGATCCGTCTGGCGCATGTGCAGGCGCTGGGCGCCGTTAATCAGTTCACCGTCGGCGTGTTCAAAACTCAGGAGAAGGAATACCTGGCCAATGATTTTGAAGGGAGCTATGAAATTGTTTCCCTCACCGGCACCATCAATACCATGGACGGAGCGTTCTACTGCCATCTACATATGAGCGCCGGAAATGATAAAGGGGAAGTCTTCGGAGGGCATCTGAACCGGGCCGTGGTCAGCGCCACCTGCGAGATGGTGATCACGCTGGTGGACGGTACGGTGGACCGGGCTTTCGACGTGGAGATCGGTTTGAACCTTTTTAAATTCTAAATGTGAAAACTGTTCATACGAAAACGGACCCGATCAGCCAGGTCCGTTTTCCAACTTTTTTACTCCCTAACCAGCGCGTTTTCTAACACGCCGCTCCGTCTGCGGCCATCCGGCGCGCCCGCGCCTTGTCCACGCCGCCCTTTACGCCCAGCGCCGCCAGCAGTATCAGCGGGAAGACAATAGCCGCCAAAATACCGGCCTGCAGATTATCTCCCAACCAGCCTGACACCTGTCCGGCCACGGTCGGCCCCAGGGAGCATCCCACGTCTCCGCCCAGGGCCAGCAGTGCGAAGAGAGCCGTACCGCCCCGTTTCATGGACGCCGCGGCCAGGCTGAACGTCCCCGGCCACATGATCCCCACCGACAGTCCGCACAGCGCGCAGCCTGCCAGTCCCAGCACCGGCACGGGAGCAAATACAATCATCAGGTAAGCGACCACACACAGGATGCCGCTCCCTCTCATGAACCGCTCCAGGTCGATCTGGTCGCCCTTCTTCCCATAATACGCCCTGCCGATTCCCATCATCACCGCAAACATCATGGGACCCGCCAGGTCGCCCGCCGTCTTACTGAGGCCCAGGCTGCTCTCAGCCAGCGTGGACGCCCACTGGCTGACCGCCTGCTCGCTGGCGCCGGCGCAGATCATCATAATCAGAAGCCCCCAGAAGGTTTTCATGGTAAAAAGACGTCTAAGCGGGATGCCTTCCTCTCCCTCTTCCATCAGAGACGCCATGGGTGCCCGCAAGAACACTACTCCGTTGACCAGGGGAATCAGCGCCCACAGAAGCGCCAGAATCCTCCAGCTTCCGATCCCTGCAAGCCGGAAAAACAGCGTGGAGAGCAGCACAACTCCCACATGTCCCCAGCAGTAGAACGAATGAAGCAGGCTCATGGCTTTCTCCTTATTGTCGGAAGGACAGGCTTCCATCACCGGACTTACCAGCACCTCCAAAAGTCCGCCGCCTGCCGCATAGACGACAACGGAAATGAAAAGTCCCACAAACGGATCCTGAAACATGCCGGGAAGAACTGCCAGGAAGATCAGCCCCGCCGATGAACATACATGCGCAAGAACCATGGCCGCCCGATATCCGATCCTATCCACGAATCCTACCGACAACAGATCCACCAGAAGCTGCATCCCAAAATTAAAGGTAATCAACAGCGTTATCTTTTCCATGGAAATCCCATAACTCTCATGAAACGTCAAAAACAAAAGCGGTGCAAAATTGTTTACAATTGCCTGCACGATATATCCGGTAAAGCAGGCGTATATGGTTTTCTGATATGATTTTTTCATCTTGCTTACCTCCTTGTGCATCCCGCCGCCCTTCATCCCGTGCTGCACAGGCCGGGGCAGCTGCGTTTTGTTACCTTCGCGGGCGTTTCCCTGCAAACGTAACCACGTTTTGCATTTTAACACAGGACTTTTGAAAAATCTCTATATTTTATCGCAGATTTATTGTATAATATCGCAAAATATATGTCTGTAATCTGGAGGTGCGCTCATGGAACTTCTTAAAATAGAAACGGACGACACTTTGCGGGAACTGAAAATACACAAAGACATTCATTTTCCATTCCAATATTATCTGGATGATTTCAGCCGTTTTGAAGATCATTCCATAGACTGGCACTGGCATAACGAACTGGAATTCGCCTCCGTGTCCTCCGAATGTGTAAACTGCCTGGTGGGTGCGGAACGGATCACCCTTCAGCCGGGCGAAGGCATCTTTTTTAACAGCGGCACAATTCACCGGTTCGAGTCCACCGGCACCGGCCGCATGCCGGGTATCCTGTTCACGCCGGATTTCCTGGCTCCCAGGGACAGTGTCCTTTACAAAAAATATGTGGAGCCTGTGATCTCTTCCTCCTGCAAATATCTGGTCTTCCGTCAGGGCGAGCCCTGGCACAGAGAACTTCTGAGCATGCTCTATCAGACCTACGCGGCGCTGGAACAGGAAGACATGCAGGAATACCGCATCCTCCAGCACACACTCCAGCTATGGCGCATCCTCTACCAGAATATCCGCCATGACCTGGCCCCCAGCGAGCGCCGGGGCGGCACGCTCCTACAGGCCCGCCTGCAGATCATGATGCAGTATATCCACGGCCATTATTCTTCCCGAATATCCCTCCAGGATATTGCCGACGCGGCCTCCATCAGCAAAAGCGAAGCTCTGCATTGCTTCCGCACCGGCATTGGAAGCTCACCGGTGGCGTATCTCATCGACTACCGGATGAACCGTGCCGCAGACCTGCTGCTGGCTACACACATGTCCGTCTCCAAGATCGCCCTGGAGTGCGGCATCGACAATACCGGATATTTTTGCAGGCAATTCAAGCAGGTCTATGGCATGACGCCGTCAGAATTTCGAAAAAAAGAGAGCCGCGGGCTGTAAGACCTCCGGCTCCTTTTTCATACTTGTTCAGCGGATGAAATTCATCCGGTTTCCCCGCTCCGTCTCAGGCAGAGGCACGCCCGACGCTTTGCCTGCCTCAAAGCACTTCAGCATCCATGCCATGCTGCGGGCCAGGTTCCTCATGGTCTGAAGCCCCTCCGTATCCAGGGCCGCTTCTCCCTGCTCCCATCCATGCACCAGGTTCCAGTAGGTGGAACCCACCGTGGGCATCTGGCTGATTCCAAAATATTTGTTCAGAACATCGAAAGAAGCGCTCGCTCCTCCCCGGCGTGCCACCGCCACTGAGGCTCCCGGCTTAAACGCGAAGGCTTTCCCGCTGCTGTAAAATACCCGGTCCAAAAAGGAAAGGATCCTTCCGCTGGGGTGGGCGTAATAAACCGGCGTTCCGAATACAAAACCGTCCGCCTCCTTCGCTTTGGCCACAAACTCATTGACTTTATCATCGTCAAAGATACAGCCTTTCTCTGAACATTTCCCGCAGCCGATGCAGTCCCTGACAGGGCCGCCTCCCAGCTGGAAGATCTCATAATCTATCCCTTCCGCTTCCAGAGTCTTCCCCACTTCCAGAAGAGACAGATAGGTATTGCCCTTCTGATGGGCGCTTCCATTCAGCATCAAAACTTTCATATTCCATGCTCCTCTCCGAATCTGTGTTTTTCTACTTGTCATTATAGCTGTATCTTGCTGAAATTGCTACTGTTCGCGAGGAAGATGTACAGGTACTTCATGGCTTTGACAACGCTGAGCATGCACAGGCATACCTTTCCAACCAGATGTTTCAGAATGATGTATTCGTAGGATTAAAACCGCTCTGGAGCGCCGACCCCGAGGTGAAAATTTATACGGTCGCGTAATGGTATTCGTACAATTCAGGGGAACCCCTGTCGTTTAGAGGAATAGACAAAGCCAGCCTGAATCTGTGAACCTAAAGATTCAGACTGGCTCCTCCCACATTTACACTTCAAAGAGGACTACTTTCGTCACCGTTCCCTGGCCGTCCTGCCAGATCAGACATCCCCGGCCTTCGGTAATATCAGCCGCCGTCACAATATTTCTCGTGCGGAACGGCTGGATATCCGCATCCTCCGGGATCTCCCAGCTGCTGCCGTCCGTGCCTTCCAGCGTATAAACTCCGTCCGCAGAAACCGCGTCCTGAGCCGCTATTACATAAACCGGCGCCGCGGCGTCCTCCGGAATATTGGCGATCACCACATACGGTGTGGTCTGCGGCGGCAGGGACATGGTCATCACCGGCCCCAGGTACGCCTCAAAGCTTCCAGTTTCCATATCCTCCAGCGTGATGGGCAGACCGGTCTGTCCATCCACAAGCATGGTGCTTTCCGGGTCAATGGTAAGGATAATCTCACCGGCGGAAGAGTTCTCCGACTGATTATCCACCATGACAGTATCCTCACCGATCTCCTGTACCACGCCGTAGATCCGCACCGGAACGTCGCTTACTGCTTCATCCTGATCGCCGGTCTCCTCGTCCATGTCCGGATTTTCTGCCGGCGCTTCCGGCTCCTGCTGTTCTTCCGTCTCCTGAACCGGTTCCTCTTCTGCCTTATTTCCCGAACAGCCGCCCACAAACGCCAAAGAAGCGGTCAGACCCAGGATGCACATAATCCTTCTGAATCTCATGATATTTCCTCCTTTCCCCGCGGATATCTCCGCCAGGTTCACATATTCTATCGTTATAGTTCACTCGTCAGCCAGAATGCATCAGATGTCGTGCCTGCACGAACGTGTGAACGATAACATATTACCAAAGGCTATCCGCCTTGTCCAGTGAACAATTTATAAAGTCCGGGGCCGGTCAACCGCCGACCTGAAAGCTTCACACAGGTTCACCGGGGTGTCCATATAGGAAGGATTCCACTCTTTCAGCATTTCTATTACATATTGCTGTGAAAAATGCGCCAGATACTGTTGTTCCAGCAGGATGCACCGGATATATTTCCAGATTTTGTCCACGCCGCAGCAACCGGACAGATCCTGTTCCACCGGATAGTCCAGCGTCAGGATCGTGTCCTGCGGACAGAACTCCGTATCGTACCATCGGAAAAATTCCGGCAGTCCTTTTACCACCGTGTCGTACAGAAACGTATTCCCATACGCGCAGAAATCCGGCAGGAGAGTGTGATACAGGTTCAGCGCGTCTCTGGTTTTCTGCCTCACCGCCCGCAGGCCCCGCTCATATGCTTCCTTCGCAGGCAGAGAATTTCCGGCTGAGGGCAGGCCGCGATCCGCCTCCTCCCCTTCCCGAATACAGTACAGCACTGCTCCCATCAACTGCTCTGCTTTTTCATAGGTTACGGAGGTACTCTCATACGCCGTATATCTTTCCGCCAGCCTCCCTGCCAGAGGCAGCAGCTCTTCCATCTTATATCTCATCGCCTACCTCCAGCACAGTTCTTTCAGTGTTTCCAGATACAGGTCATAATCCCAGCGTTTTACTTCATCAAAGCGGCCATATTCCCCATACCCTCGCGAAGCCTTATGTCCCTGGTAACCGGCCCGTATGGCCTGAGCGAAATGGCTCAGACAGGTTCCCTCCAGATAATCCAGGTCTCCAAAGCACACACCCTCGTACTGCTCCTTCATAAAATGCAGCAGTTCCTCATCCGAGATCTCATCCATCATCTCGTTCTTGTACAGGTAAAAAATCTCCTGCAGACGGATGACCGTATCCACATAGCTCTCCTGCCCAATGTACGCAGAATCACAAAATTCCTCGATGATCTTCTCTGTGATCCCCTCTCCGAATTCTACCCGCCTTTGCTCCTGCAGGGCGCGTCCCCTTTCCTGCAGGAGCAGTTCCGCGTCCTCACGGCTCAGCGTCAATCCGTATTGCTGTGTCTTCCGGTTTGTCACCATAACCCTTGCCAGCTGGTTTTCTTTCTGCAGCAATTGTATCCAGTTCTGATCCATATATCTGCCCCCTTATTCTATCTTCTGATACTTTCTGTCCATGGGCGGCCGCCGGCTCCTGCCGACTGCCGGACTGCCTGTAGACAGCAGCGTCAGATGATTATAACACCGGGGCCGGTCATGCGCCAGACTTGTATTTCAGGCATTTTTATGCTATATAATAAGTGGAAGGACAAATTATATGAACAGCTCCTGATACAGCCGTTTTGCATAACTGTCCGTCATCCCGCTTATATAGTCTGTGATCATCAGAATCCTCAGATACAGCTTCTCCTGTTCTCCTTTTCCCTGCGACGCTCTTCGGTACATAGACTTATAAAAATCCGAAACCGTGTCCATCGTCCGCTGTTCGATAAACGTCAGCGCTCTCCCCGTATCACAGCGCACTGCCGCCGGCATAAACTGGCTCAGAAGCGAATCGATCACCCGGCGTCCGAACAGCTCCGGCCGCGTCTTTACGGGGCTGGTATAGATCCACCGCTCACTCAGCTCAGAGATGGCTCCGATCAAATATCCTGAAGCTGTACGGCTGAACAGGTCTTCCTCAAAGCTTCCCTCCATAATCTGAGCATAGTGCCTCACAAACGCATTTCCCGCGTCCCGGATCATCATCTCCTGTACCAGCTGGTTCCATCTCTGAAGAGCGGTCAGCTCCGGCTTATTCCCGTCTTTGTTCCTTTCCTCCCTGTAGTATTCCTCCAGTCTGTCCATACACGCCTTCGCCTCCTGGGGCGTACCGCCTGCCTCCTCACAGTCTGTTTTCAGCTGCTGAAACGTGTCCAGTATTTTCTGTATGCTCAGGACACCTTTCACCAGAGCATCTTCCATGTCTGAAGTACGGTAAGCGATATCATCGGCTACTTCCAGAAGATAGGACAAGGGATGACGGCGTCCGTTCATCCCTGTGCTTTCATTGATATCCCAAAACAATTCCCGTTCGGAAAAATTGTATCCCATCTTCCGGTACCGTCTGCCGGCGTCTCCCTGCAGATCTATGGACGAAACCGGGTATTTGATAATAGAAGCCAAAATGCTGTAGGACAGATTAAATCCGTCCCCATTCCCCAGATGCGGCGTTTTGGACAGCAGGCGAAGAGACTGGGCGTTTCCCTCGTATAAATACAAATCCTGGATCTGCCATTGGGACAGCAGCCCCGTCACGCTTTCTCCTCTCAGCGTCAGCCGGCCCAGGTTTTTCTGAAACCATTCCCGGATTGCGAACTCCCCAAAATGTCCAAACGGCGGATTGCCAATATCATGTACCAGTCCGGCGCACAGCAGGACGTCAGAAAATGCTTTCTCCGTATGCGTTTCAAACCAGGGGTCTGCTTTCTGTCTTTTTAATTCCGAAAATACATATTCACCCAGTTTCTTCCCGACTGCCGACACCTCCAGAGAATGTGTCAGACGTGTCCTTACATAATCGTCTTCATCCAGCGGAAAGACCTGCGCCTTATCCTGCAGGCGTCTGAATAAGGTGCTGCAGATGATCGTGTCATAATCGCTCCGGCCGGAGACGCCGCCCTCCGCGTACCGTTTCCGGGACAGCAATCTATCCCATTCCATAGATACCATCTCCTGATTCTCTCTGTTTTTAGAAAAATACACCTTATCACTTTTCCCGTGGATTTTCAAGAATATTCTTTTACCAGTTCCTGGAATTCCCCGCTGTCCTTCAGAAATGCAAATTCCTCTTCCCGGTTCATGGCCATAATCAGGCTCCGGCCAAGCTGCTTCCATGTCCCCTGTTCCCCGTCCTGAACCGGAAGATGGGCGAACAGGAGTGATTTGCTCATTACCTGAGCATCCGGGAGCGATTCCAGCATCTCTCTCAAAAGCTCCATACCCTTCTGCGCGTCCTTTTCCTCCATGGCCACCGTCCATGCCGTCATACAGGTATAATACTTCCACCCATAGACTCCCATCACCGCGGCGCTGTATCTGGCAAGCTCCCAGGCTCTCTCCCGGTCGCCCTCCCGGACAGCCGCGCTTGCCAGAAGGCTTAGCTGGATATTCACTTTCTGGAGGGTACTGTTCAGGCTCTGCTCCAACAACGCCGACGCCTTCGCATTCTTTCCCTGCTTCATCAACATAGAAATCTCCAGCGACTTTTTATCCAGTGCCAGATCCTCCGGAAGCAGACTGATCAGTTCCTCCGCTTTCTCATACTCATCATCCTGGATATGCATGGATGCCAGCGCGTATCTTGCCTTGTCAGCGGCTCTTACATCATCGCAGGCGGCGGCCTGCTCATATAGTTCCCTGGAACAGTCAAACAGTTCGCTGACCTGTTCCGGAGAATCCGCCTGCATAAGAGCAATTCCCCGAAGCACCGTCCCCATCTGGTACAGCAGTTCCCCATTGGACGGGTATTCCTTCACAATCTCCTTGACACGGGCAAGCGCCGCGGCAGCGCCCTCCGCCTGGGCAAGCTTTGCGGCCTCGTTCATATATCCTGCAATATCTTCTTTCGTCAGGTTCTCCCGGAAACACAGGAGCGTGTTCAGGTCCGTATGAAAGAGCCTCGCCAGCGGAGCCAGCAGGGATATATCCGGGCATGTGCTTCCGCTCTCCCATTTATTCACCGCCGGCGCCGATACCCCCAGCCTCTCCGCCACCTGTTCCTGCGTCAGCCCGCATTCCTTCCGCTTCTGACGAATCATATCTTTCAGCAGCATCACAATTCCTCCTTCCTGTTACCGTTATTGTAACAGAGCCGGGCAGGCATGTATATTGAACCGTTATTTATTTACACGGTACTTTTATTAACTACAGGTTATTTTTTACAGGAAAGGTCACGCTCCAGTTTCCCTCATACGCGCTCTGGCAGGTCGCAAAATATCCCCACACGGAATAACCGCTCAGATCGTCTCCCGGGCCTGCGTCAAAGATATACTCATCGTAGCTTCCTGTCCCTTCTTCGTCCCAAAAGGACAGCCCCAGCGAGCAGGGGACTTCATTCCCCTCCCTGTCCGACAGCCAGACAGTTCCATGATTGTCGTACTCCAGGATCTCATCATAATGCGCCTGTATATGCAGCTTCCCGTCCACAAAACCATAGCCGGTAACCGTCACTTTGTCCACCGGTGACAGGCTGATGCCTGCGTCCGGATCCAGAACACGGTTCACACTGCTGATCTCCAGTCCCTCGCCGGCGTTTTCACTCCATCCGCGGATGCGTGCGTCGCTCTCCTCCAACGTCAGAAACCCCTCCGCCTCCTGAGCATGCTCCAGATCGATCTGCGGCAGTTCCACCGTCTCCTGCCGCTTGCCGGCCAGGAGGCGGGAGACCCGAACCGTCAGTTTTTCTCCTGATATCCTGCTCCCCGGCTGCTGTACAGTAAGGAGAAAGATGGCTTCTTTCTTCTCCGCATCATAGCCGGCCAGGCTGCAGCCTGAGGTCTGGAAATCCGCGGCTGTGAGAATTTCGCAGCTGTCAAAAAGATCTGTCGTCTCGTCAATACGGTCTCCGGTCAGATCCTTCATGGAAATATAGATATCGGCCGAATCGCCGTGTACATAGACTGCTTTTACCTCCATCTCAATACCGTCGTCCACACAGGACATATTTACCGGGGAAAAATATCCGGCGATCTCCGGTGAGATCAGATAGAGCAGATCATAAGCGCGGGCCGAACCGGCCGCTGTAGCTGCGGACAGAGACGAAAATGCCAGCGCGCACACCGCGCAGAAACAGGCCGCCCAGACCCCCGGACGCCGGAGACCGCCACGGCGTTTTTTCTGTTTCTCCATATATCCCAGGCTTTCCTCTATATATCTGTCGTCAATGTTGGAGAGAATGGTTTCCACATGCTCCTGCTTTTTCATAACAGTTCTTCCTCCTTCAGATATTTTCTCAGCCTGTCCCTGACCCGAAACAGACGAACGTTGATATAGTTGGACGACACGCCCAGCCCCTCGGCAATCTCTGAGATTTCCATACAGAACCAATAGCGCTGTACAAAAATCACCCGGTCTTTTCGCCCGATTTTTCCCAGGAAAATATTTACGTGCTCAGATATTTCCCTGGCCGCCAGTTCGTCTTCCACAGCCGTTCCCGATACCAGGCACTCCGCCGCTTCCTCCAGGCACATATCGTACTGTGAATTTCTTTTCTGCGCGTTAAGGCTGTGGTATCTTTTCAGCGCCTGGTTCCTGGTGATCCGGCATATATAAGCGGACAGCGGCGATGGGCGATCCGGCGGAATGTTTTTCCAGGCCGCCAGATAAGCGTCGTTGACACATTCTTCCACGTCCCGGCCATCCTGCAGGATCTTCCCCGCCAGCGACCTGCACAACGCCCCGTATTTTCGGGACAGCTCCACGATCGCCTGCTCAGAGCGCTTTAAAAACAGATCCACAATCATCTGGTCTTCCATCCTGTCCTCCCCCTTTATCTATATACTACGGATTCCAGAACACAAATTACAGGGCGCAGGAAAATTCTGTTCCCGTTTCCGCCGGGTATGGTATAATGTACAGGAAAGCATGAGCAGTGCGGCAGACGGTAGGAACTGTCGCTTCGTGCTCGCACGAAAGCGTCGGTTCCTGCTGGATGGCATAGGGCGAAGCCCGTGAGCGAGATGGAGCGAAGCGGAATCGAGCGCTGCACTGCGGGCCTGGTATAAGGCACAGAAAGGCATGAGCACTGCGGACATGCTGTGATGAGAAGGAGAATCTGAAAATGAAAAAACAATACCCAATCTTTTTTGCCATATGGCCGTACCTGGCTCCTCTGGCTCTTCTCATCCCTCACAGCCAGATAGCATTTATCCTCTGGATCTTCTGCGTATTGGCCGCTCCTGCGGTGTACATCGTAAACATCATTTATGTCTGCCGGTTCAAAGACGATTCGGCGTTTCGCCAACTTGCATTCTGGAACATGGTAATCAAGCTGTGCCATATCCCGTTCTACCTGTTCATGGCTATTCTGGGCATGTTTACTCTGCTGGTCATGGTCGTTCCTGCGTTTATCTTCACTTCGCCGGTAATCGTCCTGATGCTGATTGCCTCCAACTATCTGCTGCTGGCGTCCTCATCCTCCTACGGCGTGAGCGCGCTGGTGCGGGCGAAATCTGCCGGAAAGATCTCTGCCAGGTGTATGGTTGTAAATATCATCCTGCATTTCTTCTTTGTCCTGGACGTGATCAGTTCCATATATATCTTTTTCCGGCTGAAGGCTTCACAGGACGACTGAGGGGAGGCTACGCCTCCCCTGCATCCTTTATCTCTTCTAAAAATCTCCCACCATATCTGCGGTATTTGGACTCACCCACGCCGGAGACCTCCAGCATCTCGCTTTTATTCTTTGGCCGTTTCACGCACATATCAATCAGCGTCTTATCTGTAAACACAATATAGGGCGGCACCCCCATCTGCCGGGCGATGGTCAGGCGCAGGGCGCGCAGCCGTTCAAAAAGCTGCCAGCCTGCCGAATCCAGATCACCGGCAATACCGGCTTTTCTTTTCTGGACGGGAGCTTTCTTTTCTTTGGGACGGGGAAATTTCATGATGATCCGCCGTTCCCCGTCCATGACCTCCTGCACTCCTTCGCCAAGGCTCAGCACCGCGTACTGACCCCCGCTTTCTTCCAAAAGGCCCAGACCGATCAGATCGCGGATGATCTCCCGCAGGCGGACCTCAGCCACGCCGCTCCTGCTTCCGTAGACGCTTAGCTGGTCCAGACCGGCCGTTTTGATCCTGGCGGACGCGCTTCCATGGAGTACCCCCGCCACCGCCGCGACGCCGTAGCTCCAGCGCATCTCCCGGATACATTGGAAAATATCCAGGCAGATCTCCGTCACGTCTTCTTCCACAAATTCATGCAGGCAGTTGGAACAGTTCTCACAGCGGCGGGGCGCTTTCTCCCCGAAATAATTCAGGATATATCCCCGCAGGCAGTCCTTGGACGTTCCATAAAAGGTCATGCGCTTCAGACGCTCCGCGTCCCTTTCCCTGACCGCCCGAATCTCTTCCTCCGTCATTTCTTCCCGAAATTCTTTCATCTCCAGAAGCATCTGGTTGATCCGCACATCCTGGGGTGAATACAGCAGCACACATTCCGCGCGCCCCCCGTCGCGCCCGGCTCGTCCGGCTTCCTGATAATAATTTTCCATGCTCTGGGGCATATTGTAATGCACCACATAACGCACGTTGGATTTGTCGATGCCCATACCGAACGCGTTGGTGGCCACCATGACCGGGCACTCATCGAAAATAAACTGATCCTGACTGCGCCGCCGCTCCTCGGCGTCCATTCCCGCATGGTACCGGCTGGCAGGCACGTCGGCCATGCGCAGCGCGGTGTACACCGCCTCCACATTTTTCCGGGTGGCGCAGTAGATGATCCCGCTCTCTCCCCGGTGTTCTTTCACATACTCCAACAGCCAGGCGTCCTTGCCGCCCCCGCTCCTCACTTCAAAGTACAGGTTTTTCCGGTCAAATCCCGTCACCAGGACTTTGGGACTGCGAAGCTGCAGCACACACTGAATGTCCTCCTGCACTTCCCCGGTGGCTGTAGCCGTAAACGCGCTGACTACCGGGCGCTCCGGCAGTCCGGCCACCATATCCACAATGTTCAGATAGCTGGGCCGGAAATCCTGCCCCCACTGGGAGATACAGTGCGCCTCGTCCACTGTCACCATGCTGATCTTCGTCTGCCTGGAAAAATTCTGGAAGAGGCGCGTGAGCAGCCTCTCCGGGGCCACATAGATAATCTTGTACTGTCCCCGGCAGGCCAGAGCGAACGCCTTCTCGATCTGTCCCTCCGTCAGCGAGCTGTTGATATACGCCGCATGGATGCCCGCTTCGTTCAGCGCCCGCACCTGATCCTTCATAAGAGAAATCAGCGGGGATACCACTATGGTAATCCCCGGCAGGAGGAGCGCCGGCACCTGATAGCAGACCGATTTGCCCGCGCCGGTGGGCATGATGCCCAATACGTCCCGTCCGTCCAGGATCGCGTCGATCAGCTCCTCCTGGCCGGGCCGGAACGTGTCGTATCCAAAATATTTTTTCAGTACGCCGTATTTATCCATCCCCGCTCTCCTTTTTTCGGATATTCAGCAGTCAGGCACGGGTGAACCATTCTTTCATCGTCCGATTCAGACGAACCGCAACCGTCAGCTTGGGCGGTTTTGTTGTTCCCCCCACCGGTCCCAGCGTATTGGTCTGATAGACGCCCGCGACCGCGTATACTTTATAATAATACGTCTTTCCATCCTGCAGGCCTTTATCCGTATAGGACGTTTTCTTCGACCTGCTGATCTCCACATAATCGCCGTCCCGGCTCTCTGAGCGCATCAGCACATACGCCTCTGCGCCGCTGGAGCTCTTCCAGGAAATCTTCAGCTGATTCGTCCCGGTTTTTACTTTCAGGTTCTTCAGTTCTCCCAGCACTGGCCGCGCTGAAGTCACATTGGAAAATTCACCATAGAAATAATCCCGCATGGGGCGGACCTTATAATAATAGGTAACGCCTGTGGTCAGTTTCTTATGGGTATAGCTGGTTCCTCCCTGGGACTTCAGCAACGTATACTCTCCGTCCGGGGACGTGGAATAATAGATCTCATACTTTTTCGCGGATGCCACCTTGTTCCACTTGATCGTCACACTGTTGTATTTTGTCTTGGATACATACACCGTCGGAGTGCCGTTCAAAACCGTCTTTCCTGACACTTCCGCACAGTAATCGCTGTAATATTTCACCTTTCCAATCTTTTCATAAGTGCGGATTTTAAAATAATAGGTCTGTCCGCATTTCGCTTTGGAAAACTTGTATGTTGTCTTTTTAGTAGATGTTGCCCGTTTGTAACCGCTGTTTGGAGACGTGGAGTAATAAACCTCATAGGTCTTTGCGTCGCCCGCCTTGTCCCAGTTCAGCTGCAGCGTATTGTATTTTGTCATCTGCACCCGGAGTCCGGCCACCGTACTCAGCTTCACCGTCCCGCTCTTTTCCGAAGAGTAGCCGGAATACACTTTCTTCCCATTAACTGTACGGTATGCGCGCACCTTGTAGAAATAGGTGCTCCCTATTGTCAGCCCTGTATCACGGTATTCTGTTTTCCCTGACGTCACCGTGGCCGTCAGACTGTATCCGCCTCCTGAAGAGGCCGAACGGTACAGTTCATAGCCATCCGCACCATTCACCGCTTTCCAGAACACCTTCAGGGACTGTGAATCTGATGTATTCACACTTACGGACGCCGGCGCGGCAGGAGTCGGATCAGCAGGAGCTGAATTGTCGGGTGCCGAGCCTCCAGGGGTTGAAGTATCAGGCGCTGGGTCAACGGGGGCCGGATCAACAGGCACATCCTTCTTAACTACCGTGATCCCAACGCTTCCTTCCAGCGATGCATAATTGGAAGACGACGGCGTGAATACCCACGCTGCCGTATGGGTGCCAGCCTCGAAGGTTGCATTCGGATTTTTCCAGCTTAATGTTCCAGCCAGAGTTTCCCCGTTGACGCCTGTAAACGAACCATTCAAGGTACTGCTGGACAACGGTTTTCCTGCCTCCAGGGTTCCGGCCGTGACGCTTCCCGCTTTCTGTGACGCAGCTGCTTTACGGATCGTTCCCGCCGCGGTCGGCGCCGCTGGCGATACATAATAATCGCTGGCTCCGCTGCCATAATTTACTTTGAAATCTTTTACCGAAAGAGTCTGTTCTTTTGCATCCGGGCTTCCATATACAATAGTCCCGGTGAGGGACGCCTCATTATTGTAAACGCCGTCCAGCCGCAGGGCAGCTGTCTGGGGAGCCGCCGTTGTTCCATCGTAGGTTTTATTCACTTCTCCGGTGATGGATGCGGTCAGTGTTTTCCTGGCCAGAGATACCGAAACGCTGTCTTTGACTGTTTTACTGTCGCCTTCCACAAGACACACGGCCACACCCAGATTCTCACCTGCCGGAAGAAGCTTTTTCGTGGTGTCATAGGAGAACGCAGCCTCATCGCCCGCTACAACGACCACATCCGCCAGGCTGACCAACGAGCCATCCGATTTCTGATAATACAGCCCCAACGTTTTTCCGTTCATCTCTGTGGCATCAACCGTTACATCCATACGGTCTCCGTAGACGAAATCCCTGCTTTCCGTTCCATTATTCTTTACAGAAATGGTGGCGGAAGAAGACGGAGCAGAAGGCGCCTCGGATATCAGGAAGGTAAACGTATTAGTGATATTAGTATCGCTTGCCATAGTGACTGTCGCAGTCTGTTCGCCGGGGGTTCTGGCCATCAGCTTCCCATTTTCTGCTGTCCCAAAACCGGTTACGGTATATTCTCCCTCTGCCAGTTCTCTCGTATTCTGCTGATAATTGGCCGTTACTTTCAGGCCGCTCAGGCTCATCTCGTCCCCGACCATATAGGAGACCTTATCAGGCGGAGTGACGGTAAGCGACAGCAGAGAGTTGCTGATGGTTTTCTCCTTGACGACAGCTTGCGTTGAATTTTGGGTATATCCAACAAATAAAGTATCGCCGGATGCAATCAGGGAATAATTGCCTCCGCGAGCGCCGGAATCCACATCAAGGCCTTCCCTAGCCAGTTGCTTCTCTTTGACTTCGTAAGCATATACGCCGTTTTTATCGCTTGTCGCAGGGCCGGTCACCACATACAGATTTCCCTGCGCAACCGCCAGTTTGGGAGTGTAGCTGTCTATCGCTCCGGATGCGAACTCTGTCCAGGCATTCTGAACAGCATCATATTTCTTTACTGCCAGATTCGATGATGAAGCAGAGGCAAAATACAGTTCATCGTTGTATGTGATCATATCATACGAGGAAGCCGTACCTGCGTTTTCTAGATCCGAAAAAACGGAATCACTGTATTCTTTCAGCTTTATGTCATTGTCTTCCTTATAGGCTATGACCAGATCTCCTTGTTGTTCTAAGATCCTGGGGGCGCTGATGAGAGTGCCGGTCGTTGTACTCGCCACAAGCACTTCATCCCCTAATTGAATTGCTGTATCTTCAGCAGTAATCTTACGTATGTAAACATTATTATTTAAGACATATGAAATGTATAATTGACCGCCTGCCGAACCAATGTCCAGTTGATTATTATTAACCTCAACAGCACCTTTCCCAGACAGATCAGTAATATCATTCCAGCCGCCGTCTGCTAAGACTTTTACATGCCCCTTACCATAGCTATCTATATAAGAAACAAAAGTCCTGTTTTCAAAACTTATCAATTTTGAACCATCAATTCCATTATTATCCACCAAATCTGGCAGTGCAGAATCAATCCATGCACCATTTTTATATTCATAGAATTCTACACTTTCCCACTGTTTCGTCTGAACAACTGCCATCGGCGTCCCATCCAGGCTGACCAGCGTGACATACTGACCGGAGATTCTCTCAGTCTCCACCCACGGATCCAGCGCCGACCAGTCCGGTACCGTGACCTTTAATGTAACCTTTCCGTCCTGAATATTACCCACATCCGACACTACGATTCCTGTATTCGCACCATTGGAATACGTGATGGCATTGCTGGTCGCGCTCAAGTCGCTGTTTCCGTAAGTTGAATTGGCCGCATCCAAAGCAGCATCCTCTCGCGTGCTGCCAGTTCCCGTTCCAAAAACATAGACACCGGTTTTGCCGTAAAAGTTACTGAAACTTTCTACAGTAGTATCCACCCGGTAAATGATCACACCCGATTTGGGAATGCCGCCGTCCAGGGAATCGCCATTAAGATAGTCCTCAGGTTTTTCCCGGACTTCCATGACAAATTTTTCATATGGGTTCACCGGGGAGGTGATCATGACCGCATTATTCAGGTTCGTGTCGGAAATGGTTTCCAAGGTCAAATCATAAGTGGTCGTGCCATCACTATTCTCTGTTTTTGTACCGGCATCAACGATGTCCGGGATCTGCGCCCAACCGGAAATCGCCATTCTCAGGTAGGCAAGGGGATACGTCATGAACCTGCCGTCGCCGCTCATGATATCCCAGTTTCCCACAGGATAATCACTCTGCGTCTTACGGTATAGATCCGGGTAATTCAGGGAGTGAAGATATTCATGGGCGATAAGGCCGGCGCGCTTGCCGTCCAGCGCTTTCGTGTTCAGCATATTGAAGGTATAAGCGCTCAGATTTGTACCGCTCCAACTGCTGATTGCGTGGGTAGTAAATTTATGGGACCGCAGGGTGGTTCCTGCAGTTGAGCCGTCCTCTCCCTGGAGTACGACACTGATATTATCAATCACGGCATCACCATCCAGATCAAGCTGGGACGCCCACTGGGACAGATTAATGGATTTTTCCAGCTCGGATATAATCTGTGCGTCGCAGTCTTTGGCCCTGGCATCTGTTTCTGTCACGGAAAGCTGCAAAGGCGTAACTTTCCCGGTACTCTCGTCATACTGCGGAAAGATATTTGTTACCATATAAGCTCCGCCGGAGATCTTTGACATATAAGTGGAAAACGAACGATTCTGGCTCCCATTATAATAATTAATATAACGCTGTACGTTCGTCATACCTCCCGCATCAACAGTCTCGGATGTTTTATTAAACCAATCCGTCTCCGTCTCGTCTGCGAAATATGCAAACAGGACAAGGTTTGCATGCGTGCCTCCGGTTTTCGGCGCCTCAACAGCAAATGCATTAAGAGGCATCACTGTAATGAACAAAGCTGCGCACAAAAGAGCGGCCAGCATACGGCACTTTTGTACTTTGGGAAAAATACGCTCGTTAATTTTTATCTTCATCTTTTCTCCTTTCGACTTTTGTGTTCTATTGTCAGACTTTTGTGATTCTTGTCTCCCGGTTTCATTCTACTATAGGCTTGAAATAATAGCAATTCATTTCAGAGAAGCAGTATTTTCCTTTTTCCCGCGTAAAAAGAACTGCTAACACTTTTACGCATCAACAGTTCTTCTATAAAGTTCCGTGTGTTATTTTTTATTTCTTTCCGTTTAGTTTTACATTTCGGTCAATCAAGAGGCACACCGTCTCCACGTGCCCGCAGAACGGAAACATATCCACCGGCTGGATCGCCTCCACCCGGTATGCTTTCTTCAGCACTTTCAAATCCCTGGCCTGGGTTTCCGGATTACAGGAGATATAGACGATCTTCTTCGGCTTCAGGATCAGCAACGACTGCAGGAACGCCTCGCTGCTCCCACTCCGGGGCGGGTCCATAAACACCACGTCTACCTGCTCGTCCCGGTCAGCCATACCTTCCAGAAACATACCGGCGTCTCCCTGGACAAAGCGGATGTTATCCATATGGTTACGCTCCGCATTCCGCACCGCGTCCTTGACCGCCGCTTTATTCAGCTCCACGCCGATGACCTCCCGGGCGGTTTTCGCCGCTACCATACCGATGGTTCCGATTCCACAGTAAGCGTCCACCACCCGATCCCGCTTGTTCAGGCGCGCCAGCGTCATGGCCGTCTTGTACAGCCGTTCCGTCTGGGCGGCGTTCACCTGATAGAAAGATGTGGGCGAAATGCGGAAAGTACAGCCGCACAGCACGTCCTCGATATATCCCTTCCCATAGATGGGAATATTTCGCTCACCAAGCACCATGTTCGTCTTCCGTTCATTGACGTTCAGAACGACGGTGGTAATCTGGGGATGTACGGCACGCAGCGCTTTGACAAAATTATTTTTGGAGGGGAATACCGGCGTCCGCGTCACCAGCACCACCATGATCTGGCCCGTGGCCGCCGCGGTACGCACCAGCACATGGCGGAGCAGGCCAAAATCCGTATCCTCATCATAGACGCGGATGCGGAATGATTTCAGCAGCTTCCGCACGGTGCAGATAATCCTGTCCGCTTCCTCATTCTCAATCTGGCATGCGTCCACCGGCACCACCCGGTGCGTCCCCTCCTGATAGATGCCGGAGATGATCTCCCCGTTTCTTTTTCTGGAAAACACCGCGTGTACTTTATTCCGGTAATGATAAGGATTGTCCGCTCCTATAACCGGCTGAACCGGCCCCAGGCTTCCCAGCAGTTTTTTCACCAGTTTTTCCTTTTCCCGAAGCTGCCGGTCATAGGGCATGCCCTGATAGTCGCACCCGCCGCACTTTTTTGCCAGAGGACACGGCGGCAACATTCCGGAAATCCCGGCGTCTCCTGAATGCCCGGAGACCTCGGAAGCTGCGGGACGCCCCGACCGCCCGGAGGCTCTGGAAACCGCGGGACGCCCGGAGGGCGTCCCTGCTGTGTTTTTATGCTCTGTCATCTACTTCACGATCACTTTCTTGAAGTTTTTCTTGCCGCGCTTCACCACCAGCCCGGCCTGAAGCTGTTCCAGCGTATAGCTTGCGGCAATATCCGTCACCTTTTCACCGTCCACGCTGACCCCGCCCTGCTGGACGTTTCTGCGGGCTTCCGAGCGGGACGCGCAGAGGCCGGATTTGTGCACAATGGTCAGAATGTCCGCTTTTCCGTCCTGGAGGTCGTCCATGGAAAGCTCTGCCGTCGGCATGTCCGCCGCGTCTCCGCTTCCGAACAGCGCCCGCGCGCTGTCCTGGGCTTTTTTCGCCTCTTCCTCGCTGTGCACCAGCTTGGTCAGCTCATACGCCAGAATCTCTTTTGCCTGGTTCAGCTGGCTACCTTCCCATTTGGCCATCTCATCAATCTGCTCCAGCGGCAGGAACGTGAGCATGCGCAGGCATTTGATCACGTCCGCGTCGTCCACGTTTCTCCAGTACTGGTAGAATTCGTAAGGACTGGTCTTTTCCGGATCCAGCCATACGGCCCCTTTGGCCGTCTTGCCCATCTTATTTCCTTCGGAGTTCAGAAGCAGCGTGATGGTCATGGCGTGAGCGTCCTTGCCCAGCTTCCGGCGGATCAGTTCCGTGCCGCCCAGCATGTTCGCCCACTGGTCATCCCCGCCGAACTGCATATTACAGCCGTATTTTTCAAACAGCATGAGGAAATCATAGCTCTGCATGATCATATAGTTGAACTCCAGGAACGTCAGTCCTTTTTCCATGCGCTTTTTGTAGCACTCATGGGTGAGCATGCGGTTGACGCTGAAATGTACCCCCACGTCCCTGAGCAGTTCAATATAGTTCAGATTCATCAGCCAGTCCGCGTTGTTGACCATCAGCGCTTTCCCGTCGGAAAAGTCGATGAATTTGCTCATCTGTTTCTTAAAGCATTCACAGTTGTGCCGGATCGTCTCCACCGTCATCATCTGTCTTAAATCGCTTCTTCCGGAAGGATCGCCCACCATGGCGGTGCCTCCGCCGATCAGCGCAATCGGTTTATTGCCCGCCATCTGCAGGCGCTTCATCAGACACAGCGCCATAAAATGCCCCACATGGAGGCTGTCCGCGGTAGGGTCGAACCCAATATAAAAGGTCGCCTTTCCTTCGTTCACCATTTTCCGGATCTCTTCTTCATTGGTCACCTGGGCAATCAGTCCCCGTGCCACCAGTTCTTCGTATACCTGCATCTTTTTCGCTCCTTTTCGTTTTCTTTTTCTCTGCTCTGGCAGTATGCTCCGCGCGATCCTGCCTGGAAATTTTTCTGCTGATCATGGGGGAACACCGCCAGCATCCGGTGTTTGCGGCTCATCCGCCAAAAAAAGCCCCCGTCCTCCATAAAAGGACGAGAGCCACTTCCCGTGATACCACCTTTTTTTACGGCATGCTCACGCCTGCCGCCTCATCAGGTACGCCATGATACCCTGCACGATAACGGGTGCGTCCGTCTCCTCCTACTTTCAGGGCGTCCGCCGCGGGTTCAGAGGGAAGCTCCAAGAGGTATTCATGATTCCTTTTCCCCGCGCCTCTCATCTGCCGGCTGCTTTCTGTGGCTTCCGGGAATCACTACTTGTTCTTATCTTCGCCTGTCAATATACGGTCATTTTAATGAAGATCTGCGGGAATGTCAAGGACTTTTATGTGCCGCCTCCTCACTTCGTGTATGCGCCGCTTCCTTACTTCGGCAGCATCCGGCGGAAATACCGCACCCAGTTTCCGCCGATGATCCCCTTCACGTCCTCCTCCTTCATCCCTCTCTGCAGGAGCGCCGCCGTCAGCCTGGGCACATGCCGGTGGCTTACAAGACAATCGTTGTGGTTCTCCTCCCAGGAACTCCGGGGCTTCGCATTGTCGTACGCGTCGCAGAAATCAAAACCGTATCCCACCTTATCCGCGCCTACGGAGGCGGCCATATATTCCGCATGACTGCACAGCCAGTCCAGGGCTTCGTCCCCCTGGCCGCAGCCCACCAGATAACTGCAGCCGTTCAGTCCGGCCACCCCGCCCCGCTCCGCCAGCCTGCGAAGCTGGGCGTCCGTCAGGTTCCGGTAATTAAAATAAATGGTCCGGCTGTTGGAATGAGTGGCCGCGAAAGGCTTTTCCGCCACCGCGCACACATCTTCAAAGCCGTCGTCGTTTAAGTGGCTCACATCCAGGAACATCCCCATCTCCTCCATCCGGCGCACGGCTTCCACGCCTTCGTCCGTCAGCCCTCCAGGAACCGGCACCCGCCTGGAAGCCACACAGCAGCCGCTGGCGAGGGCATTTCTCCGGCTCCAGGTCAGGGACGCCCCGCGCACACCCATCTCCCAGAGCGTGCGCAGAAGAAGGAAATCTGTCCCCATGAAATCCATCCCTTCCAGATAGAGCAGTATCCCGATCCGGTCTTCCTCAAGGGCCCGGTCCAGATCCCGCGCTGTCTTCACCAGCAGGAACTCTTCGTTCCGGTCCACTTCCTCCAGCAGCACCCCGATCTGGTCCATGGCCATGCGCAGACCCATCTCCGGCAGGTACTGATTCTCCAGATAGACGGAGGATACCACCAGATTGAAGCCTCCCTCCCGCAGTTCCTCCAGATAATGTCTGCGCAGCACGTCCCTCTCCCCGTTGTTCACATGGAGCAAAAGCTCCCCCGCCAGGTCCAGGTGCGCGTCCACCACCGGGCAGCTTTGGTGGAGTCTTACAGCCTGTTCCAGATATTGTTCTTCAATCTGCATAACCATCCTCCTTTATCCCGGCCGCACATTTTTCCCGCCGCCGGAATACAATACTTTAAACCTCTTTTTCGGACCGGATCTGTCCTTCATCCGTCCCATGGAACTATATATATGCGTATTCTTATTTCCGGTATCCCCGATCTGGCAAAAAATTACACGGCCGCCCTGCGCCGCCTGGGGGCTGAAGCCCATGTGTGCCTCCGGCCAGACTCCGTCTCCGATTATAACGGACTTCTGCTGCCCGGCGGCGGCGACATGGATCCCGCCTTCTTCGGGGAAAACAACTGCGGCTCCGTCAACATTGATCCCGCTCTGGATCAGGCCCAGCTTTCCAGCCTGGATGCTTTCCTCCGGCTGAACAAGCCGGTTCTCGGCATCTGCCGGGGCATGCAGCTTTTAAACGTCTATTTCGGCGGTTCCATCCTGCAGGATCTTCCCACCGCCTCCGTCCATGCCTGGAACGGAAACGATCAGGTGCATCCGGTGCAGTGCGTGTCCGGCAGCGTACTGGGCAGGCTCTACGGGCCGTCCTGCCTGGTCAACAGCGCCCATCATCAGGGGCTTGGCAGGCTGGGCAGCAATCTTAAAGTGACCCAGACGGCTCCCGACGGCGTTATCGAAGCAGTGGAACATACGAAAAAACCCGTCCTCGGCGTCCAATGGCACCCTGAGAGGACGGGATCTCTGCCCCGTCAGCCGGGTCTGGCTGACGGAGACAGACTTATCCAATATTTTCTAACGCTGATGTGATCTTCTGCACGATGCCGCGGATATCCAGATCTTCTTCATCCACGGTGATATGGGCGTATTTTTCATAATAAGGTGCCCGTTCTTCCATCAAGTCCCGCAGGGTCTGGCCCGGTTTCAGGACCACTCCCCTCTGATGGAGGTCGCCCAGCCGCTTCGCCAGTTCTTCGCAGGGCAGCCGAAGATAGACCACGGTGGAAATCTCCCTCAGATGCTCCATCGCCTCCCTGCCGAACACCGCGCTGCCTCCGGTGGCCACCACCGAACGGTGAACCTGGAGCCCCGCGTTGACCCGGTTCTCAATCTCCAAAAACCCGTCGTCCCCATGCTCTTCGATCAGCTCATGGAGCAGCCGTCCGGTCTGTTCCTGGATCTCCAGATCCGAATCCAGGAACCGGTACCCCAGCACCTTGGCCAGCACCACCCCCACCGTGCTCTTGCCCACGCCCGGCATGCCGATCAGGGTGATATTGTCTTTAGCCACGTACTGCCGCCTCCAGAGCCACTTCCATCATGTTGGTAAATGCGTTCTGGCGCTCTTCCGCCGTCGTCTCCTCGTGCGTCACCATGGAGTCCGAGATGGTCAGCAGGCAGGCCGCCTTTTTGCCCAGCACTTTGGCGTTGTGGAACAGCGCGAAGCTCTCCATCTCCACGCAGAGACAGTTCTTTTCCTTTCGGTAATATTCGTATCCCGGCTGGCCCGGCTCGCAGTAGAACGCGTCGCTGGAATGAATCCTTCCCAGCGTCACCGGAATATTCAGCCGTTTGCCTGCGTCCAGAATTGCATAATTCAGCCCCGTATCCGGGTACTGCACCTCTTCCGTGTCACCGTTCTGGCACAAAGCGTAGGAAGAACGGCTGTATGCGCCGTCCGCCAGGATCAGATCATAAACCTTCAGATCTTTATCATACGATCCTGCCGAACCGATCCGGATAATGCTCTCCACATCATAGAATTTGTAAAGTTCATACGAATAGATTCCAATGGACGGCATCCCCATCCCGCTGGCCATGACGCTCACCGGTTTCCCATGGTAGGTCCCCGTGTAGCCCAGCACATTGCGCACCTGGTTGACCAGCTTTACATCCTCCAGGAAATGTTCCGCTACATATTTTGCCCTAAGCGGATCGCCCGGCATCAGGACGCATTTGGCAAACTGACCTTTTTCTGCTTGATTATGTGGTGTTGACATACACATACCTCCCCTTTTATTTTCTGATATCATTTTCAGGGATAACCCCCGCTTTTGTCAATGGATTTTTCACCATATTTTCAACAGCCGCACCAGTGCGGACAGAGCCCGGTAACGAAGATCTTCCAGCTCTCCTGCCGCCGTCTTCAGTTCCTTACGGATCTCTATCCCCTGAGGACAGTGTTTCTCACATTTTCCGCAGCGGATGCATTTGGACGCGGGATTCTGGTTCTTTCGGAACGCTGTGGTCATCAGGTATTCTTTCTTCCCCACCCTGGGCTTCTCCATGTACATTTCGTTGTAACAGCGGAACGTCCCCGGAATATCGATTCCCTGAGGACAGGGCATACAGTAGCCGCAGGCCGTGCATCCCACCTTCAGCTTCCGGTTGATCTCCTGTTTCACCGCTTCATACACAGCCAGATCCTCTTCCGTCAGCATCCCCGGCTTCGCTTCGCAGGCTGTCCTGATATTTTCCTTTACCATTTCCAGGGAGTTCATCCCCGACAGCACCACCGTCACACCTTCCTGGTCCCAGAGCCAGCGGAAGGCCCACCGGGCGGGCGAACCCTGGTTCTTCTCCCGGAACAGCCGTTTTGCCTCCTCCGGAAGCAGTTCCACCAGTTTCCCTCCCCGGAGCGGTTCCATGATGATCACCGGGATGCCTTTCTCCCTGGCGTATTCCAGTCCCGCCCGGCCCGCCTGGGTATGTTCATCCATATAATTGTACTGAATCTGACAGAAATCCCAGTCATAGGCGTCCAGCAGTTCTTTAAAATGGGCCGTGTTCCCATGGTAAGAAAAACCGATATTGCGGATCTGTCCCGCCGCCCGTTTCTCAGCGATCCAGTCCGCCACGCCGCGCTCTTTTAAATGTTCCCAGGTCTCGGCGTCGTTGAGCATGTGCATCAGGTAATAATCCACATAATCAGTCTGCAGACGGGACAGCTGCTCCTGGAAACACCGCTCCAGGCCCGTTTTTGATTTGATCAGATAGTGAGGCAGCTTGGTGGCAATATACACCTGCTCCCGGCAGCCGTTCCGCTTCAGGATCTCCCCCAGCGCCGCCTCGCTTCCGCCGTAGACGTAGGCCGTATCAAAATAATTGACGCCGCCGCGGATCGCTTCCATAATCTCCGCTTCCGTTTTATCCAGGTCGATTTTCCCGTTCTTCTTTGTAAAACGCAGACATCCGTATCCCAATATGGATAATTTCGTTCCTTTCCGGTCTGTCCTGTATTGCATGGCATACTCCCTTCCGCTCCTGTTGGTCTGTTCCTCAGTGTACCAAATCCGCCGGCTCCCGTCAAACACCGGACACGTTATCTGACTGTTCTGGCAGTCGAGTAAACCGCTCCACTGTACCGCCGCAGTTCACCCGCGCCATTCGCAAAGACGCGCTCTCGCGCTCCCCGCTGCTTCTCAGCTACCTTTGCTCATATGCGGGCGCTCCCTTCGTCTGCTCAGAAACTGTCATCTGCCCGTGCAAGCACGGCATCTGACTGTTCTGGCAGACGAGTGAACTGTGTGGATAAATTCAGATAATTTAAATTTTTTATAAAAATATGTTGACATTTAAAAATATCATGCTATAATAAACTCATAAAACAAAAGAACGAAAAAAACAAAAAATCCCGACGAAGAGGAGCAGGAAAAGGAGGAGAGTCCAATCAAAACTTAACGTTCCACCCCATAGTATAACGGAAAGGAAGGTACGGACCACCGAACACATTTACTTAATTCCAAAAACTTCATAAAGAATTTTTATATTAAATTGATTACCACATGGATTGTTGGTAAAAACGAAAGATGTTTATAGAAGGTAAAGGAACAATACCTTGTTAATAAAAAACCACATGGACCGGTGATCGAACCGGGGAACGCCTTATATTCATCTTAAAGATGGACAGAAGGGCAGAAAGAAATCCGCAAGGATTCATAAAATATAGATGAAAGATAAGAGGTTTAAAGTCCATTGGAAATTACAGTACAATAGGCGGTATGAGAATTTTTAGAAAAGATTCTTGTACCGCCTTTCACATGCTCATTTTTATGACTGCAAACAGCAGGCCCAGCAGACATATCCGCATGTCCCCTGAGCCGTCTGTCCTCTAAAATCCATGAATTCCGTTTTTACGGAGTTTCTCCACCACCGTCGGGTATCTTCCCAGATCCGTATGGGGCACCGCTCTGGCCGCTCCCATGAGATGAATAAAATCCTCCACCTCACCAAACTGCACATATTCCATCCGGGACAGGATATCCTGCACCTGCTCCAGACAGTCTTTGTGCAGCAGCATCTCGTACGCGCCTTTTAAAGAGGTATTTCCCGCCGATATCAACCGGCTGCGTTCCAGATCCGGGTACATGCCTATGGTGACGGCTGCTTCCTTGTCAATATAGGCCCCAAACGCCCCGGCCACCTGGAATTTGCCCACATCCTGCATGGTCAGCCCTATCAAGTTCATCATATATTCCACCATCGTAGCCGCGGCGGCTTTGGTGCTGAGAAATTCATCCAGGTCGCACTGGTAAAAATACAGGGACGGCGCATATTCCACCGCGTACTCCCCGTCCCTTTCCACAATCTTCCCGGAGGCTTCCGGCACGAAACGTCCCCGGATATCCACCCAGCCGTGCAGGAAAAGCTCCGCGATCAGATCCACGATCCCCGACCCGCAGATCCCTTCCGCCTTTCCGCCGCCGATCACATCCGCCTGGAACGCCTCCCCATCCAGCCGGATATGCTGGACAGCTCCGTCCCTGGCGCACATGCCGGTCTTCACGCTTCCGCCCTCCAGAGCCGGTCCCGCAGCTCCCGCGCCGCACAGGAGGAATTCCCGGTTGCCCACCACCAGTTCTCCATTGGTGCCAATGTCCAGAAAAATGCAGATCTCCTCACTTCTGGCGATCCCTGTGGCCACCGCGCCGCTTACGATGTCGCCGCCCAGATAATTGGCCCGTCCCGGGTAACAATAGACATACCCGTGAAACGGGAATCCCAGTTGGGACGCCGGGATAAAATCCGGATGATCCGCCTGCACCGCATAGGGAGCAGAGAAGATGCAGAACGGGTCCATGCCGATCAGAAAATGAACCATCGTCATGTTTCCTGATACGACCATGGAAGCATAGGATTCCGGACCGATCCCCGACTTTTCCTTCAGTTCCGCGAAGGCGTCCAGAAAGTTTTCCACCGTGGCCTTCCGCAGTTCTTCCAGATGTTCCGGATGATCCTTCGTATAAAAAATCCTGGTCAGGATATCTGCGCCGTAAGCCGTCTGCCGGTTGTAGGAACTGGTGGAAGCCAGCACCCTGCCGGTTTCACAGTCTACCAGTTGGAGAACCACCGTCGTGCTGCCCAGATCCGCGCAGACCCCATAATGTCTGGCGGAGACATCGCCTGCTTCCAGATTCATGATCTCCCATCCCCTGCCGTCCCAGGCCAGCGTCACCGTCACCTTCCAGTCCGCCTCTTCACACAGCGGGTACAGCATCCTCAGGATTCTGCACGGCATCCTCACTTCTCCATAATCCGCTTTCAGGGCCCGCAGGATCCTTTCCTGGGAAGACGCCGCATCCTCCTTCGTGGGCGCGGCCAGCTCCAAATATATTTTTCTGCTCAATCCGTCCATAGACTGCCTCCTGTACATTCCTCTTGTCCCATTATATACGAATTTCCCCAACATCTAAAGTTTTTCTTCTGTTTTCTTCTTCTGGTGCTATAATAGGGTTACAGTGTGAACTGTAACATAATGGGCTTGAGAAGGAGGTACCCATTTTGCTGAATTTTTTACAAGAAGAAGGAATATCCCCGGATCTGATCCAGGAGCTTCAGGCGTTCCGGGATACTTATAATGTGAACGACGAAGTCTCCGGCCGCGTATACCGCCCCCGTTATTTCTATTATGGGACCGAGATCTGGGAGGACGCGCTCTCCGCCCTGCTGTGCGGAGAAAATCTGCTGCTGACCGGCCCCAAGGCCACCGGCAAAAACGTCTTTGCCGAGAACCTGGCGGCCGCCTTCGGACGGCCGGTTTTCAACATTTCCCTGAGCATTCACGCGGACGCCGCTTCCCTGATCGGCTCCGATACGTTCCGGGACGGGGAAGTGGTCTTCCGGGAAGGGCCGGTGAGCAGGAGCGCCCGCTTCGGCGGCTTCGGCGTCCTGGACGAGATCAACATGGCCAAAAACGAAGCGCTGGCCGTACTGCATGAAGCGCTGGATTTCCGCAAGAGCATCGATATCCCCGGATACGACCGGATTCCCCTGCATCCTGCCGCGCGGTTTATCGCCACCATGAACTACGGCTACGCAGGCACCCGCGAGCTGAACGAGGCGCTGGCCTCCCGGTTCGTTGTGATTGAGATGCCAGCCATCTCCGGAGAAAATCTGGAAAAACTCCTGGGGCGGGAATTCCCTTCCCTCTCCCCTGACTGGAAGCGGCAGTTCGCCCGGCTCTTCCAGGAACTTCAGGAGAAATGCGCCAGCGCGGAGATATCCGCCAAGGCCCTGGACCTGCGCGGCCTGATCGCCGCCATACGCCTGATGCACAAGGGACTGCCCGCCTGGAGAGCGCTGAGCCTTGGCATCGTAAACAAGGTCTTCGATCCCTATGAGCGCCGGCTGATCGACGACCTGATCCAGACGCGCATCCCCAAAACACTGGACAAAAATACCATTTTCACGGAGTAACCTTTATGCTGCATCCTTCAGAGACGGAAGAACGAAGAGCGAAAAATATGATATGGAACGCGGCCGGAGATTATTCCTTTTCTCCTGATTTTATGTCCTTTCTGGCCGACGGCACGGCGGACCCTTACCTGAACTGTATCATCGGGGCGGTCCGCCGCCGGTACGATTACCGGCCGCTGGAGGATCTGTTTGCCCGGATGGAGAAACTTCCCGAGGCCGTCTTCTATCAGAATCTTCTGTGGTTTGGTCTGGCCCACAGCGTCTATCCGTCCGCCGTACAGGACCGTCCTTTACTGGAGGAAATGCGTCTGAAATACGCGGAAGGGATCGTAGCACACGCCCGCGCCTACTGGGACCAGGAGCTTTTAGACCGGCTCCAGACCGCTTACTGCGCCAACCTCCTGGGTACGAGCGCCCGCCTGCGCAGCAGGGAGAAACGGCTTTATCAGGCGCTGCTGTTCGATCCTGCCCTGGACGCCTCCGCCATCGCGGAACAGATGACCGGGATTCTTAAAGACTTTTTCCGCTGCCGCCTTCCGGAGCGCGGCAGCGGCAGGCCTTTCCTGCGGCTTCCCATCCGTTTTGCCATGGCGTCCTTCCACGGAAGCCCGTCCTTTGTCTCCGCTTCCCGCGTTCAGGAAAACGAAGACCAGAAAGCAGACCCGCTGTTTACCGTATGGCTTCCGGTTCTCCGGGCCGGCGGACGCAGACAGCGCCGCCTGACCTGGCTGGAGGACAACTTCGGCATGTCGGCCTATACCTCCCGCGGGCAGGAGGAGCTGGAACAGCTTCTCTGTACCGGCGGCCACCGCTCCTGCCATCTGCATGTGACCTATGGGAAATACCGGGGAACGTCCTCTCTTTCCTCCTCGTCCTACCGTCGGGCCATGGAACTTCAGAAAACGCGGAACCTGGCTTTCCACCACACCCGCCTCACCCGGCACATGCTCGCCGTGGCACGCATGACGGAGCAGATCCGCAATGTACTGCAGTTTGATACCGGCGGCCAGCCCCTGCAGGGACGCAGCGGGCGGTTGATGGCCGAACGCGTGTGGCGCGGCGTCTATCTCCATGACGAACGGATCTTCACTGCCAGCGACCCCTGCGACAAAGGAAATCTTTCCGTCGATATTCTCCTGGACGCCTCCGCTTCCCAGTTGGAACGTCAGGAACGCATCGCCGCCCAGGGCTATATCATCGCAGAAAGCCTGACCCGCTGCCGCCTCCCGGTGCGCGTCTCTTCCTACTGTACTGTGGACGGCTGCACCGTCCTGCGCATCTACCGGGATTATGAAAATCCACAGGACAATGAGAAAATTTTCGAATACTGCTCTGCAGGCTGGAACCGAGATGGACTGGCCATACGTCTGGCCGGCCAGCGGCTTTTGTCCTCCGAATTTGAGAACCGCCTGCTGATCGTCCTGTCCGACTGCTCCCCCAACGACGACCGCCGGTTCTTTTCCCGGAAGGGGCCCGTTCCTTTCTACTACGATTACGGCGGAAAACAGGGCGTACAGGACGCCGCCAGGGAAGTCAGCCGCCTGCGCCGCCAGGGAGTGACCGTGCTGGCTGTCTGCACCGGACATGAAAAAGATCTCCCTGCAGCCAGGGAGATCTATGGCAATGACGTTGTATGGGCAAAAACGGAGGACCGTTTCGCCGACGCCGTCTCTTATTTGATCCGGGAAAAAATCCGCTGGTTCTAGCGGCCTTACAGCATGGATGCCCGGAGTTCTTCCGCCGTCCTGGAACTGAGATACGCCGGTGCGATGTCGAATACCGTTTTGCACCCGCTCTGCCCTTCCGACGCCAGGCGGAAAGCCGCCCTTGCGTACGCCACAATCACGCTGGAAGTAAATTCCGGGTTGGAATCCAGCTGCAGGCGGTATTCGATCAGATGACGGTTCTCTTTTTCCCAGCCGGTTTTCCCGGTGCGGATGACAAAACCGCCGTGAGGGATACCTTTGTGGTCACGATCCAACTCCTCCTGAGAGATAAAATGCACCGTGGTATCATAATCAGAAAAATAGTTGGGCATCGTCTTGATCTCTTCTTCGATTCCGGCCGCATCCGCGCCGTCCTCCAATACCACGAAACACTCTCTGGTGTGTTTCTGGCGGGTGGTAAGTTCCGGCTCCGAGCCGCTCCGGACCGCTTCCAGCGCAGCCTCCACAGGAATCGTGTACTGTCTGGCGTCTTTCACCCCTTTGATCCTGCGGATGGCGTCAGAATGCCCCTGGCTCACGCCTTTACCCCAGAAAGTATAATCCTTTCCTTCCGGAAGAATCGCATTTGCGTACATCCGGTTCAGGGAGAACATGCCCGGGTCCCAGCCCACAGAGATGACCGCCACTTTGCCGGACGCTTTCGCAGACGCGTCCACCTGGGCAAAATGCTCCGGGATCTTTGCGTGGGTATCGAAGCTGTCCACAATATTAAACAATTTTGCGTATTCGGGAGACTGCTCCGGAAGATCCGTAGCGCTTCCACCACAAAGAATCATCACATCGATCTGGTCTTTCCACTGAGGCGCTTCTTCCACCGGGCAGACCCTGGCGCTTTCTGTCAGGATCTTCACGCTCCCGGAATCTCTCCTGGTAAACACTGCCTTCAGTTCCATATCCGGGTTCTGCCGGACCGCGCATTCCACGCCCCGTCCCAGGTTCCCGTATCCAAGTATTCCAATCTTAATCGCCATGTTTTGTTCCTCCATCTATCAATTTTTATCCTCACCGCCGGTCTGGGCGGAAGAGGTATAAATCCGCAGCACATTCTGCAGTTCCTGGAAATCGATGGGCTTCGCAATATGCGCGTTCATGCCCGCCTCAGTGGTCCTGGCAATATCCTCAGCGAATACATTGGCCGTAACCGCAATGATCGGCACGGTCTGCGCATCCTCCCGGTCCAGGGAGCGGATCGTCCTGGCCGCTTCGCATCCGTCCATCACCGGCATCTGCATATCCATCAGAACCGCGTCGATCCTTCCCGGCTCCTGCGACAAGAACACGTCCACCGCTTCCTGCCCGTCCCAGGCTTCCAGCACCTTTGCCCCCATCATACGCAGGCATTCGCCCGCCACTTCCATATTAATCTCGTTGTCCTCCGCCAGAAGCAGAGTCTTCCCTTCCAGGCTGTACTCTTCCGCCGGCGCCGGGCGTTCCGCTGTCTCTTCCTTCTCCTCATCAAGATTCTGCAGAGGAATGGTGATAATGAAGGTAGTTCCTTCTCCCAGAACGCTGTTTACCGTGATCTCTCCGCTCATCTGCTGTACAATCGTCTTTACGATGGGCATTCCAAGGCCAGTCCCCGACACTTTCCGGGACGCGAAGGACACTTCTCTCGCAAACGGTTCAAACAGCCGCTCCTGAAACTGTTCCGACATCCCGATACCGGTATCGCTGACCTCGATCTGGTACTTGCTGTGTCCGGTCTTATGATTGACCTCTTTAAGCGACACCCGGATTTTCGCCCCTTCATGGCTGTATTTCAGCGCGTTGGACACCAGATTATTCATAATCTGGTTCAGGCGCGGCCCGTCGCACAGCACGCGTTTGTGCTCCACCTGGTATTCTTCTTCCAGGGTTTTCTGCTCTTCCCGGGCCTGTTCACGGAAGAGGGAAACCGCTTCGCGGACGCAGGCAAGAATATCCATGGGCGTATAGTCCAGTACGCCGCCTTTCCCATGCTCCAGCCGGGACATATCCAGCACATCATTGACCAGGGTCAGAAGCTGCCTGCCGGAATGCTCGATCTTCTCCAGATATTCTGCCACGTCTTCCCTGCTGTTTTCTTCCCTGCGAGCCAGCTTTGCCAGGCCGATGATGGCATTCAGCGGCGTACGCATATCGTGGGACGCGTTGCTGAAGAACATGGCCTTCTGCTGGACCGTCTGCTTTGAGGCGGCCAGGGCATTCTGCAGAAGAGTCTGCTGCTGAAGTTCTCTTCTTTTGTCCCGGTCGATCTCGCGGAAAGCCAGAATCACCTCATTCAGTTTGGAGCCCTCGTTGCAGAGCACCTGGATATTTACCCATTTGTATGTACCTCCGAAATTCCGCTGGTAATCTCCGCCGAAATCATATATGCCGTCCCTTACCAGTTTTCGGATATTCTCAATGGACAGATTCTCTTCAAATTTCTCGTGCGTGGTTTGATCCACCACTTCCTTAACCACATCCAGAAGATGCTGATACGTGCCGGAGCTGCCCAGCTCCTTCCGCACATCCGCCGAACTTTTGACGGCAGTATAGGTCTCATTCGTCAAATCCACACGGTAAATCGCGTAATAAGAGTCTCCCAGCATCTGAAGGGTCTGGGCGATCCGTTTCGCTTCTTTGTCATTGAAGTACCCGCTGATCATAATAGACGCCGAAATGATGGACAATACCGCGCATACCACCGTCAGCGCCACAATCGCGCTGTCCCAGCCGTCCTGCAGGATAACGGAGACCGGCATGGATATGACCGAAAGCCATCCGTTGTTCATCTCATAATAATAAACGCTCCACCCTCTGCCATCCGGCCCGGTAACCATGGAATCATGGGACGCCATATCGCCCTGGCGGATTCCCTCCACCAGTCCGTTTAAATAATCCTCACCCAGTCCCACAGCCGTCTCCTCTGCGCCGGCCATATACATCAGTTCATCTTTGGAGTCGAACAGCATATAAATACTGGCTTCCGGAAGAGACGCTTTATTTTTGTGGATATGAAAATTCTCCATCAAAATATCAAAGGCCAGTACCGTCCCCTGCCCGTCCACATTTTTCGCCAGCGTGACGATCTTTTTCTGTGTAATCGCGTCCTCATAAACATCCGTATACACAATCCGGTCCACGGTCTCCTGCGCCCGGCGGTACCATTGGGTACTGGAATAATCATATTCTTCATCCCCAGCCCAGGGTTCGGCCGCCACGATCTGTCCGTCGATGACCGCATAAGGATCAATGATAAACGCGCCCAGTACTTCTTCCATCTGTGCGGAATATTCTGCCATCCACTGCTGGATCTCCTCCGCAGAGGCTTCTTTCAGCAGGCTCTCTTTCAGGGAAGAAGCCCCCACCGACAACAGCATGGAATACACTTCGATGCGGTTTTCCTCCTCCTGCGCGTAGCTTTCCGCCAGGTTCATCCCCATTTCATTGGCATTCTTCAGAAGTTTTTCTCTGACCAGATAGATTCCCCAGCCAAACAGCAGGACAAATGCAAGAAGCAGCAGCAGTTTGATTGCCACCGGTACCTTTTTTCGATAAATACTTCCTGTATATTGTTTCATGCCTTTCCCCCATGCATCCTCTGTACCCGGCGTATTCCCGCCCGTGCATCAGCCGTGGCGCTTCACAGCTCCCGGCCGTCATGGTTTTCTTTAAATTTCAGTATATTTCTGACAAAATATTATATCGCATTCACAGAGGTTTGTCACTAAAAAAAGGAATCGGCCATCCTGCCTGGCAGCCTTCTGGTTACTGTTTACGGGGTACCTGTGAACAGTAACGCCTTCTGCGCACCGGCCTGACATATTTAAAAAAGCGTTCGCTGTCATAATAAAAATAAAAGACTCTTTCCGGCGTCAGATCCAACTCATATCCGCTGCCCTCATAATCGAAGGCCTTCATTGCCGCCTCGATCTTCGCCTCCACATCCCTGCTTTCGGCTGCCGGATCAAAGGGGCCATGCTCAAATACAAGATATTCTCCCTCCGGCACATCCATCAGCCGCAGGGGTTCCGGCGCTTCCCCTGCATAGCCGGCCGGAAGCCTCACTCCGTACGCTTCCGCCAAAGGAATCCCCCAACTGCAGATCCTCCCGGACGGCTCGTTGATCCAGGCCATAAGCTGACCGCTCCCGGCTCCTTCTGCATGGCCGCCCGCATCGTCCAGTTTTCCTTCCACGCCGTCCAAAATTCCGCAGACGGTCTCCTGATCCTGACCAGGGATCTGATTCTGCCTCTGCCAGAAATCCCAGTATCCGATGCTTTCATAATTTCTGATATGCAGAAACTTATGGGCGGGAATCTGCACAAAATAAGTCTTTACCCCGCTGTCATTCTGCTTTTTTCGCAGATCTGCTGCATCTTCCGTCAGGTAACAGTCAAAAGGCCCAAGAACTGTCCGAAGCGCCGCCGGTGCAGGATGCTTCCGGTATTCGTGGGGCGTAACGCCGTAAGCCTGCCTGAATGCATGCGCAAACGCCTCATTCGAGGAAAACCCGTATTTCACAGCGATGCTCAGAATACTGTCCTGCGTGTCCCTCAGATCCCGCAGCGCAAATGCCAGCCTGCGGGCGCTGATATAATCCTTGAGCGTCATACCGGAGATTTCACGAAATTTTCTGGACGTATAATAATCGGAATACCCCAGCCTGCGGGAAAGTTCCGAAAGAGTCAGCGCTTCATCCTCTTCATTTTTTATGCACGCGTCGATCTGGTCTATGACTGTCTGGACATATTCGCTCCATTTTGCCATCTGTTCATCACCTCTTTGTTTTGCTCCATTATAGCAGGTTCCGGGTACTTTCACCTGATCTATATTGCACTTTCTGCATTTCGTCTATGTTGGTTCCCTGAATTTTATCTTTCTTATTTGGGCGGGATATATTAGAATACTGGTAATCCTGTTGTTCGGTTTCCAAAATCACGGCATCCTCTGCCATAAGGAAGCGCCAGTCTGTTTTCAAAGGGGGGATTCTATGAAAAATTTCAGAAGAGAAGATTTATGGTTTTCTCTGTGCGGGCTGAACTGTGGCTTATGTCCCATGCGTCTCAACCACTATTGTCCCGGCTGCGGAGGCGGGGAAGGAAATCAGTCCTGTTCCATCGCCCGGTGCAGTTTACAGCGCCAGAACGTGGAATACTGTTTTCAATGCGGGGACTACCCCTGTGAAAAATACGACCATATCGACGAGTACGATTCCTTTATCACGCACCAGCACCAAAAGCAGGATATGGAAAAATTCCGGGAGCAGGGAAAGGCTCTTTACACCCAGGAGCAGCAGCAAAAAAGAGTCCTGTTGGAGTATCTGCTGGACAACTATAATGACGGGAGAAAGAAAACCCTGTTCTGCGCCGCTGTCAATCTTCTGGACCTGGAACATTTGACAGCAGTCAGACACCGTCTGGAACAGGAAACTTCCACGCTCACGCTGAAGGAGCGGGCCTCTCTTGCGGCCGCCCTGCTTCAGGAAGCCGCCGCCGAATGTCAGGTCTCGCTGAGGCTTCGCAAAAAGAAAAAATAATATTGAAATGAGGAGGATTCTATATGGAACGCACGCGAAAGGTTACCACCGTATTCGAAAGATCAGAGATTGTCGAACCGGCCTTGTTCAGCCCATCCGACACCACAAAGCGAATCGAAAACTTCCCTGAAATATGTGTTTCCACATTTTCAGAAAATATCATACAAAAGTTTTCCTCATTGGATCAGGTCCAGGAAATCGCAAAGCTATATACGGCCAACGGCGCCCTCCCCGTCTATAAAATCCGTTACAAAGACAGGGACATCGCGTTCTATCTCTCCAGGGTGGGCGCTCCGGCCTGTGTGACAGGTTTTGAGGAGATCGTCGCCATGGGCGCGAAAAAATTCGTGCTGTTCGGTTCCTGCGGCGTGCTGGACGACGCCAGGGTAAAGGATCATATCATCGTCCCTGTCTCCGCCGTCCGCGACGAGGGCACCAGCTACCATTACGCCGCGCCCTCTCCAGAGATCGAGGCAGATCCACATTCCATCCAGGTACTGGAAAAAGTCCTGTCCGACTGCGGTTATTCTTATGTGAAAGGAAAGACATGGACCTCAGACGCCATCTACCGGGAAACCCTCCCTGCCATCCAGGAACGCAGGCAGGAGGGATGTCTCGCCGTGGAAATGGAATGCGCTTCCATGCTGGCTGTAGCAAAGTACCGGAACATTCCGTTTATCCAGTTTTTATACGGCGCCGATGATCTCAGCTCAGAAACATGGGAGATCCGGGATCTGGCTCAGTATGGATTGAACAACGCGGAAAAATATATGGTGCTGGCGTTTGAGTGCGGGGTGGAGTTGTAGGGGGCGCTTTTGGGGATTTCTCCCCAAAAGTGTCAGCCTTTTTCTTCTGTCATTCTTACTTCAGCTTTCCTCCGTCATGGAACGCATTGCCAACCTTTTCCCCAAGCACATGATAAGAATTCTTCACCGGATCGAAGGTAATAGGAGCCAGTTTCATCACATCAATCTTCCCGTCCGTCAAAATGCTCTCATCGGCGCTTACATTAACGATCTCACCAAACAGATGGCAGCTTTCCGGATCATAGCTGATCAGTCTGCACTCCAGTGTCATCGGCAGTTCTTCAATGACCGGGGCGTCCACAAATTCCGCCTTGGCCGTGTGGAAGCCTGCTTTCTCCATCTTGTTCGGTGTGTTGTTACCGGAAACAATGCCCACATAATCGCAGGCCGGCATTTGCGCTGCTGTTGCCACGCTCACAGTAAAAGCCTTCCTGGCCAGAATGTTTTTCGTCGTTTTATGTCCTTCGCTTATGCACAAGCACAGCTCCGTATCGCAGCTGATGCCTCCCCATGCCGCGTTCATCGCATTGGCTTTCCCCTCTTCATCGTAACTGCCGATGATAAACACCGGCTGTGGATACGTCCACGGTTTTGCTCCAAAATTTTTCCTCATTGTTGATTCCTCCTTCTAATATTTACATTATTTTCCCAAAATCTCTTCAACTTTGATATTTGCATGAAAGCTTTCTAATAGGTATTATCTTTTTTCTTCACTATTCTTTGAACGTTTTTAATGCTTTCCAAATATTCCTCTTCAACTGGTGACAAATTCTGTTCCTGATATTTTCTATACTCTTCTGTTGCCTTCTCAATCGCCTGCGCATGGCTGATTGTACCGGCACCCTGCAGCACTTTTTCCCCCGTAGTCTTCAAAACATTATCAAGATGCTCTACATAATCTGCCATATACATAGGATTATGGCGCATAGCCTGAATTTCTGCAAAATCAAAATATCCCGATACAATATTATTCAATATTTTTAATTCTTCATCATTAAGGTAATTCTTCGCAATACCTATATCCTTTAAAGTAGGAAAGTCACCAGAAAAACTCTGCAATCCCATAAAAGGCTGGCTCGCATCCGCACGCTCATATATAACCTCCGCTGCTGTATGTCCATGTGCCGCATAATGCAATTTGTTCTGCACCATTTTAAAAAAAACAATAGATTCACTGCTCTTAGGATCATAGTCAACGCTCGTTGCATAAAGGTCAAGAACCTGTCGGTACATAACCTTT
>CALWLW010000019.1 GCA_944381625.1 uncultured Lachnoclostridium sp. | reverse complement strand
TGACGCGGGGTGGAGCAGTCTGGAAGCTCGTCGGGCTCATAACCCGAAGGTCGTAGGTTCAAATCCTGCCCCCGCAACTTGCACGATACATTGGTGTGTAAAGGTTGCACACACACTTGTAAGTGCTGAAATGCCCAGATAGCTCAGTTGGTAGAGCAGAGGACTGAAAATCCTCGTGTCGCTGGTTCGATTCCGGCTCTGGGCATTGTGTATATCATGAAAAATTACACATGGATATGGAGCATTAGCTCAGTTGGTAGAGCACTTGACTTTTAATCAAGTTGTCCGGGGTTCGAATCCCCGATGCTTCACGCACAGAAGAATCCTATTTCATAGGATTCTTTTTTTGTGAAAGATGACAAACAGGAGAAAATGAGTTAAAATAAAAAATAGCAGCCTGCTGAGCGTAAGAACGGACAGCGGCGTATATCATCATATCCGGGAGGAGGATTTGAAACATGAAGAAAAGGATCATTACGATCAGCAGACAGTGCGGAAGCGGCGGAAGATATATTGGTGAGAAGCTGGCGAAAGAATTGGGGATATCCTGCTATGATGAAAAACTGATGGACATGGTGGCGAAAGCCAGCGGGTTTGCCACAGATTTTATTGAGGAAAAAGGCGAACAGATGACGGGAAGCCTTCTGTTTAATATTGCCAGCAGCCTGTCCTATGCGGGCAACGTATTCTATGGAAACGGCATGACGATCCAGGATGAAGTGTATTTGATCCAAAACCGGATTATTAAAGAGCTGGCGGAAAAAGAACCCTGTGTTATCGTGGGAAGATGCGCGGACTATGTACTTCGCGACCGGCAGGACTGCCTGAACGTATTTATCCATGCGAATGCAGAAGATAAAGTGGACAGAGCCATACATTCTTATGGGATGCCGGAAAAAGAAGCGGCTATGATTCTGAAGAAGAAAGATAAGGCCCGTTACAACCACTATAAATATTATACGGACAGAGAATGGGGTATGTCGGATAATTATGACGTATGCCTGAACAGCTCTCTGTTCGGCATCGACGGATGTGTGAAGATTATCAAAGATATTGTGGAAATGAGCCAGTAGGCATGCTATAATCATCCATGTTAGATTAGGAACGGCAGGTTTAGGATGGAAAAGACAGGACGACAAAAATATATTATCTGGATATTTGCGGGATTTCTGCTTCTGGGACTTGTGGTATTTGGCTGGAGGCAGTTCTACGGATTTAATAAAAATGATGAGATTTTCTATATCAGTACTGTCTACCGATTTTTCCAGGGAGACGCCATGCTGATCGACGAGTGGAACAATGGACAGCTCTTCGCGTTTATCACATACCCGGTGTTTTGTCTGGTGAGGCTGTTCCATCACTCTAACGATGGCATTGTGCTGATTTTCCGTCTTCTTTATCTGGCTTTTCAGACTGCCGTATCCACCTATTGCTTTGTACGTCTGAAACGGTTTGGTTGGATCAGGATCTTTCCGGCGTTGTTTTACTTTGTTACGACCCCGTACAATATCAACGCCATGTCCTACAATACGCTGGTATTGGGATTTGTCCTTATGACGCTGGCGACGGTCGCGTCGGTGGAGGAGATGGGAGTGCGGGATGCGGTCTTGTGCGGCGTCTTTATCGCTGGCGCGGTGCTTTCCAATCCTTACTCCGTTATTTTATTTGTTTTGTATGGGTGTATCTGTCTGGGATGTTTTATATACGAAAAAAGAGCGGGAAGAAAGGTGGATTCCGCCCTTTCCCTGTGCACGTTTTTCTTCATGGGCGTGGGAGCCTTCGTGATCTTCGTCCTGTTCGTGATCTTTGTATTTTCCAGAGGAACGCTGCAGGAGATTCTGGACGGATTTACTTATATTGTCATGGATTCGGAGCGCCAGAAGGATTTCTGGGAGAAGTTTGCAAAATATTTTATCCGGATTCACCGTTATTATAAGATAGAGGTTTATGTGACCGCGCTTCTGCTGGTTCTGCGGCTGGCGGACCGGAAGAAGAAGATTCCCGGCGCGCTGCTGCTTGCGGTATCTGCGGTCTCGGCCATCCCGTATATTATTTATTATGGATTTTTCTGGGAGATGGTGGGCATCAACTACATGCTGATCCCGCTGGCCTTTCCCGGACTGATCGCATATGTGGTGTCAGAGGAAAAGGACCGCAGGCTGTTCTACGGCTGGTATGTGCCGGGCGTGCTCTATACGCTGACGTCGCATTTCGCTACGAACACGGGGATCTACACTGTATCGGCGGCCTATATGATCGCCGGAGCCGCGTCCATGCTCCTGATATGGAAGGTTTTGAAGGAACAGCCGACGGTCTGGCTCCGTATCCTGGTGTACGTGTTGTTCGCGGTGCAGTTTACCGGATGCATATGGCAGAGAATTTTCTATGTGTGGGGCGACGAGCATCTGGAATATCTGAATACCCGTCTGGAGACAGGCCCCATGGCAGGCGTCAGCACCACGGAGGAAAATGCGGAGCTTTACGGGGACGTCCTGCAGGACATGGATGATCTGGAACTGACGGCTCAGGATAAACTGTTTGTGGTGGGCATCGCGCCCTGGATGTATCTGTATACGGATGCGGAATGCGCTTCTCATTCCACCTGGGAAACCCTGGAGACAGATCCTTTGATTCGGATCTATTATGAACTTCATCCGGAGAAGCTTCCTACGGTGGTGTATTTTTACAGATATGAAGAAGAGGTACTGGACACGGATCTGGCGGCGTATTTTGCGGATCTGGGCTATAAAACGTCGGCAATGCGGCAGGGTATTGTCATGGAGCGGCGTTAGGAGGAATAATAAATGATAGATTTTAACGTCCCGCCTTATGTGGGAAATGAACTGAAATATGTGGAGGAAGCGGTGGTGAAGAACCGCAAGCTCTGCGGAGACGGTCCTTTTACGAAGAAATGCAGCGAGTGGCTGGAGGAGAAGACGGGGACGCAGAAGGCGCTTCTGATCACCTCCTGTACCCACGCTACGGAACTGGCAGCGCTGCTGACCGATATAAAAGAAGGCGACGAGGTGATCATGCCTTCTTATACGTTTGTGTCCACGGCGGACGCGTTTGTCCTGAGAGGGGCGAAGGTGGTATTTGTGGATATCCGTCCGGATACCATGAATATTGATGAGAGTAAGATCGAGGAAGCCATCACCGAACGGACCAGGGCTATTGTTCCGGTGCATTATGCCGGCGTCTCCTGCGAGATGGACAAGATCATGGAGCTGGCCCGCAAATATCATCTGTATGTGATCGAAGATGCGGCTCAGGGCGTCTTGAGTACTTATAAAGGGCAGGCGCTGGGCACCATCGGGGATTTTGGATGCTACTCTTTCCATGAGACGAAAAATTACAGCATGGGCGAGGGCGGCGCGCTTCTGATTCGTGATCCACAGTACGTGGAACGGGCGGAGATTATCCGGGAGAAGGGCACCAACCGGGCAAAATTCTTCCGCGGCCAGATTGACAAATACACCTGGGTGGACGCGGGGTCTTCTTATCTTCCCGGCGATATGAACGCGGCGTATCTGTACGGACAGTTGGAAGCGGCTCAGCAGATTTTCGACGATCGTATGAGAAGCTGGAAGCTGTATGATAAATTACTGAGGCCTTTGGCGGATCAGGGAAAGATTGAACTTCCTGTGGTGCCGGAGGGCTGCACTCATAACGCCCATATGTATTACATCAAAGCGAAAGATCTGAAGGAACGCACGGCGCTGATTCAGTTCCTGAAGGAGAACGGAATACAGGCGGTATTTCACTATATTCCTCTTCACAGCGCTCCTGCCGGGAAACAGTTTGGAAGATTCCATGGGGAGGACGTCTATACGACGAAGGAGAGCGAACGCCTGGCAAGGCTCCCCATGTACTACGGGCTGAAAGAAGAACAGGTTCAGTATATTGCAGATAAGATTGCAGAGTTTTACCAATAGACGGAGATGAAAATACTATGAAGAAGATCGTCATCATTGGAGCAAATGATTTCCAGAATCAGCTGATCTTAAAAGCAAAGGAGATGGGATTTGAGACCCATGTATTTGCCTGGAAGGACGGCGCTGTGGGAGCGGATAACGCGGATTTCTTCTATCCGGTGAGCATCGTGGAGGTGGATCAGATCCTGGAAGCCTGTAAGAAGATAAAGCCGGATGCGGTGGCTTCCATCGGTTCCGATCTGGCGAATATCACGGTGAGCAGAGTAGCTGCCGGGCTGGGGCTTCCGGCCAACAGCGAGGAGTGTGTGAGACTTTCCACCAATAAATATGATATGAGGGAAGCCTTTGCGAACGCGGGGATTCCTGTTCCCATGTTTTACAAGGTGGATCGTCTGGAGCCGTACCTGTTCGGCCTGGAACTTCCCATCATTGTGAAACCCACTGACCGTTCCGGCAGCAGGGCTATCACGAAGATCACGGATTTCAAGGATCTTCCGGAAGCGATTGAAAAAGCGGTGGAGCAGTCTTTTGAAAAAAGGGCGATTGTGGAAGAATATATGGAAGGCGACGAGTACAGCTATGAGACGATCTCCTACAAAGGAAAGCATACCACTCTGGCGGTGACAAAGAAATATACGACGGGAGCGCCCCACTTCATAGAGACGGGGCATCTGCAGCCCAGCGGCCTTTCGGAACAGATGCTGAAGAAGATCGAGCCGGTGATGTTCCGGGCGCTGGATGCGCTGAAGGTGACGGACGGGGCTTCCCACGGAGAATTTAAGATCACGCCCGACGGTAAGATCAGGATTATAGAGATCGGTTCCCGCATGGGTGGGGACTGTATTGGTTCCGATCTGGTGTATCTGTCCACCGGATATGATTTTATGGAGATGGTGGTGGACGTGGCCTGCGGGAAAGAGCCTGTACTGGAGCGCAGAAGGGAGCCTGCGAGGGCAGAGATCCATTTCCTCTTTACACTGGAGGATGTGGAGGAGATGCGGCGTTTCCAGGCGGAACACCCGGAGAAAATCTACCGGATCAGCGATCTGGAGCTGGAGCATGCGGGGCATGTGACGGACAGCTCCACCAGGATCGGTTATTATATTACCATTCAGGACCTGGACGACAGATCCGTATAGAAAAGAGGATAGATATAGATGCTTTATTCAGTAATCATTCCCTGTTACCGGTCCGATCAGACCATCGAGCACGTGGTAAACATGACGCGGGAAGAGATGGTGAAACTGGGAAGGGGCAATGTGGAATTTGTCCTGGTCAACGACTGTTCTCCGGACGGGGGAAAGACGATTGCCAAACTGGTGGAGATGGCAGGAAAATACCCGGATGTGAAGGTCATCGACCTGGCGGTAAATTCCGGACAGCATAACGCGCTGATGGCGGCGCTGAGACATGCGGACGGAGATGTAATTATCGGCATGGACGATGATGGACAGACGCATCCGTCCCAGTTGGGAAAGCTGTTTGAAACTTTTGACCAGGGGTACGATCTGGTGTACGGTTATTACCCGGAAAAGAAGCATAACTGGTTCCGCAATCTGGGAAGCCGTTTCAATGACCTGACCATCAATCTGATGATCCGAAAGCCCAAAGAGGTTCGTACTTCCAGCTATTTTCTGGCGCGTAAATTTATCAGGGATTATTCTGTGGAATACCATGGCTCTTATACGTATCTGCTGGGACTGTTCATGCGCTGTACTCAGAATATCGCCAGCGTACCCATCAAGCATTTTGACCGGGAAGTGGGAGAGTCCAATTATACGTTAAAGCAGCTCATCCGTCTGTGGTCCAGCATCATTGGATTTTCTGTGATTCCCCTGCGGGTGGCGTCGGTGACAGGATTTCTCTGCGCGGGCGCGGCGCTTCTGGCGGCGCTGATTATTGTAATCTGGAAATTTGTGGATCCCACTTTGTCCATGGGCTGGCCGTCTCTCATGTGTGCCATCACCTTCTTCTTCGGTCTGAATTTTATGTTTCTGGGCATGATCGGGGAGTATCTGGGGCGGATGTTCCTGGGAATGAACAAAGAGCCGCAGTATGTGATTCGGGAAACCTATAATGTGGAGAAGAAAGGGCTGGAATGATGGCGGAAAAGAAAAAGAACCGGGGAAAGATCTATCTTCTGATCTCTCTGTCCCTGGTGCTTCAGAGCCTCAGTTCTGTATTTATCAAATATGCGGGACAGTATGAGACACTTTCTCCTGAATTTATTTTCTATTATATTGTCGCGGTGGGATGTCTGGGACTTTTTGCTATCATGTGGCAATTCTTACTGGAGCTGATCCCGCTCACGACGGCGTATCTCAGGAAAGGAATCCTGTATATCCTCATCCTGATCTGGTCTGTGATCCTGTTCGGGGAGCAGGTGACGGTCAACAACATAATCGGCAGTATCATTATTATAGCGGGGATCAGTCTGCATGGAATGGATGAACATTAGTTATGTGCTGGCGTTTCTGGCGGTATTTGTGGCTTCTCTGTCACAGATTCTCCTGAAGCAGTCGGCGGAAAAAGAACATAAGAATTTTTTTATGAAATTTCTGAACTGGCGGGTTATTCTGGGATATGCGCTTCTGCTGGGAACCACGGTGATCAATGTATTCGCGTACCGTGGCGTGGAACTGAAGGTGACGCCCATGATTGAGTCCACGGGCATCATCTGGGTGACGGTGCTGGCGTTTATGTTTCTGGGAGAGCGTCCCACGAAGAGGGGGATACTGTCCATTCTCATTACGATTCTGGGAATCATTGTTTTTTCTATGTGAGCCATGAGTGAATTACTGAAAAGATTAAAAGAATACGCGGATTCTGATTTTCTGCCCATGCATATGCCAGGACATAAGCGCAGGACGGGCAGTATCGGAAATCCGTTTTTTATTGATATTACGGAGATTGAAGGTTTTGACAACCTGCATCATGCGGAAGGGCTGCTGCTGGAGGCTCAGAAGCGGGCGGCCGCGCTGTACCGCTCGGAGGAGACGCATTATCTGGTGGGCGGAAGTACCGCGGGCATCCTGGCGGCAGTCGCCGGCTGTACCACTTTTGGCGGAAAGATCCTTATGGCGAGGAACTGCCATAAATCCGCTTACCACGCGGCCATGCTCAGAGGGCTGGAGACGGTGTATATCTACCCGTCCGATCCGCCGGAATATCCACATATTTATTCCCGGTGGGGGATAAACGGGCAGATTTTGCCGGAGGACGTGGAAAAGTTCCTGAATGAGACAGAGGGCGTCCAGGCCGTACTGATCACTTCCCCCACCTACGACGGGGTAGTCTCGGATGTGCGGGCAATTGCCGACGTCGTTCACCGGCATGGACTGCCTCTGATCGTGGATGAAGCCCACGGGGCGCATTTTCCGTTTTCAGAGTATTTTCCGGAGGATTCTGTTTCTTGTGGGGCGGATGTGGTGATCCACAGCCTGCATAAAACACTTCCGGCCCTGACCCAGAGCGCGCTGATTCACATCAACGGCCCGCTTGTGGATCGGAAGCGTATCCGAAGATATCTGACGGTCTATCAGACCAGCAGCCCTTCTTATGTGCTGATGGCGGGGATGGACGAATGTGTGGAGTGGGTAGAGACTCACCGGGAAGTATTTGATCAGTATGCCCGTGGATTGGAGCATGTGAGGAACATGCTGGGAGGGATGAAGGCGCTTCATCTCATGGACGGCCCGCATATGGACCGGTCCAAGATTCTGGTCTCTGTGAAGGACGCCGGGATCAGCGGAAATGAACTGCACCGGCTCTTGAGAGAGAATTACTCCATAGAACTGGAGATGGCGTGCAGTTCCTATGTGTGCGCGCTCACGTCGGTGGCGGACCAGGAAGAAGAACTTTTCCGGCTGGGCCGGGCGTTCCTTGGTCTGGACGAAAGCCTGAGCAGGCGTTCGGACCGATGGGACGGAAGCCAGGAGGCGGAAATCAGCGACGGGGTTCTGCCCGCCCGCCGGGTGTGTACGCTCCTGGAAGCGGAGGAGCATGAAAAAGAGTGGTGCTTACTCACGGAGGCGGCGGGCCGGGTCAGCGCGGATTTCGTCACCCTGTACCCTCCCGGCATCCCGATCCTGGCTCCGGGAGAACTGGCGGAGCAGTCCATGCTCCGGCGAATCGGGACATATATACGGGAGGGGCTGGAAGTGAACGGAGTCTCCCGTGGAGGGATTCTGGTGTGGAAGGAGGATAAACCGTATGGGTAATATTTTTTGCCTTATGGGGAAGAGCGCGTCGGGAAAGGATACCATATATAAGAAGCTGATGGAAGACGGAGAACTGGGCCTGCGCCGTATGGTTTCCTACACCACCCGTCCCATACGGGACGGCGAGAAGGACGGCGAAGAGTATCATTTCGTGGACGAAGAAAAGCTGGCGCAGTTTGAAGCGGCAGGAAGAGTGGTGGAACTGCGCGCTTATCATACGGTACACGGGATCTGGAAATATTTTACGGTCTGTGAAGAGGATCTGGATCTTGAGAATGAATATTATGCGGTGATCGGAACCCTGGAATCCTGGAACGCCATGCGGGCGTATTATGGAGAAACGATCATGGTTCCCATCTATATAGAGGTGGAGGACGGTCTCCGCCTTGCGCGTGCGCTGGAGAGAGAACGCCGCCAGGCCGTACCCGGCTACGAAGAACTGTGCCGGAGATTCCTGGCAGACCAGGAAGATTTTTCCGAAGAAAACCTGAAAAAAGCCAATATTACCCGCCGCTTCCAAAACACCAGCCTGAACGCCTGTCTGCAGGAAATAAAAGTTTTCATACAAAACAAGAAGAAGGTATGATATAATGTGCAGGAAAGCATGAGCAGTGCGGAAGCGGACAAAAACGCAGATGCCATGCTTGCATGAGCAGCAGCGATTTTGGCTGATTCCGCAGGGCGAAGCCCGTGAGCGAGGTGAAGCGAAGCGGAACCGAGCGGCGCACTGCGGGGTAGGTCGCCGCAGGGCGAAGCCCGTGAGCAAGGTGAAGCGAAGCGTAGTCGAGCGGCGCACTGCGGGGTAGGTCGCCGCAGTGCGAAATCCATGAGTGCCGCGCGAACCAGGGAGGTGAAAGGAATGTCAGGATTTGCGGATGTACTGGGACATGAACAGACAATCCAGCATATGAAGCATGCGATCCAGCTGAACAAGGTATCCCATGCATATATTATCAATGGAGAAAAAGGGTCGGGGAAAAAGCTCCTGGCAGATCTTTTTGCGCAGACCCTGCAGTGCGAGGCGGGCGGGACGGAACCGTGCATGGAGTGCCGTTCCTGTAAACAGGCCGCCAGCCAGAACCAGCCGGATATTATACGTGTGATCCACGAAAAACCCAATACCATCAGTGTGGAAGATATCAGGGAGCAGTTGAACGGCGATATTCAGATTAAGCCGTACAGCAGTCCTTATAAGATTTATATTGTTGATGAAGCAGAAAAACTGACGGTGCAGGCGCAGAACGCGCTATTGAAGACCATAGAGGAGCCGCCGTCCTACGCGGTGATCCTTTTGCTCACATCCAATGCGGGGACGCTGCTTCCCACCATACGTTCCAGGTGTGTTCTGCTGGATTTGAAGCCGGTGCCCTCCCAGAAAATCAAAAAGTATCTGATGGAGGAACTGGAGATTCCCGAATACCGGGCTGACATCTGTACCGCGTTTGCCCAGGGAAATGTGGGCAAGGCAAAGCGGCTGGCGCTGTCGGACAATTTCGGGGAGATGCTGGAGCATGCGTTGCATCTGGTAAAATACATATCCGAGATGGAGATTGGGGATCTTATAGAGGATCTGAAGAAGATCAGCGAGTATAAGATGGAGATCAACGATTATCTGGATCTTCTGACCATCTGGTACCGGGACGTGCTGTTGTTCAAGGCCACCAGGGATGCGGACAGCATGATTTTCTCAGATGAGCTGAAAAGCATCAGTAAAAAAGCGAGCGAGAGTTCCTATGAAGGACTGGGCAGGATCATTGAATCATTGGAGAAGGCGAAACAGCGCCTGAAGGCCAATGTAAATTTTGATCTGACCATGGAACTTCTGCTTCTGACGATGAAGGAGAATTAGGATGACGAAAGTAATCGGTGTACGTTTTCGTACGGCGGGAAAGATATATTATTTTTCACCCGGAAAATTGAAGATCCGGTCTGGCGACCATGTGATTGTGGAGACTGCCAGAGGGATCGAATACGGCTATGTGGTCATGGGTGTCAAGGATGTGGATGACGAGAAGGTGGTTCAGCCTCTCAAATCGGTGATCCGCCTTGCCACGGAACAGGACGACCACCAGTCGGAGGCCAACAGGCAGAAGGAAAAAGAGGCATTTGCCATATGTCTGGAGAAGATCCGCAAGCACGGGCTGGACATGAAGCTGATCGATGCGGAATATACCTTTGACAACAATAAGGTGCTCTTCTATTTTACCGCGGACGGAAGGATCGATTTCAGGGAGCTGGTGAAGGACCTGGCCTCCGTATTCAAGACAAGGATCGAACTGCGCCAGATCGGCGTCCGGGACGAGACCAAGATCCTGGGAGGTTACGGGATCTGCGGACGGGAGCTTTGCTGTCACGCGCATCAGTCGGAGTTCCTTCCGGTGTCCATCAAGATGGCAAAGGAACAGAATCTGTCCCTCAACCCCGCTAAGATCTCCGGCATGTGCGGCCGCCTGATGTGCTGTCTGAAGCATGAGCAGGAGACGTACGAGGAACTGAATAGCCGCCTGCCCGGCATCGGGGACAGCGTGACCGCCCGCGACGGAAGCAAAGGCGAGGTCAGTTCCGTGAACGTGCTTCGCCAGACGGTAAAGGTGATCGTTACCCTGGACAACGAGGAGAAGGAGATCCGGGAATACCGGGTGGACGAGCTTCGTTTTAAGCCCAGACGCAGGAAAGAGAAAAATAAAAACAAGCACAATAACCAGAATGCTCAAAATACCCAGGCGGAAGAAAAAGAGCTGAAAGAGCTGGAGGCTCTGGAGCGCAGGGAAGGAAAGTCCAAGTTAAATGACAAGTAAGACGGGAACGCTGTATCTGTGCGCCACCCCCATCGGCAATCTGGAGGATATGACCTTCCGGGCCGTGAGGATGCTGCAGGAAGTGGATCTGATCGCGGCGGAGGATACCAGGAACAGCATCCGGCTGCTGAACCATTTTGATATCCATACGCCCATGACCAGCTATCATGAATATAATCGAATCGAGAAGGGACATCGTCTGGTGTCCCTTCTTTTGGAGGGTAAAAATATCGCGCTGATCACCGACGCCGGGACGCCGGGCATCTCTGATCCGGGAGAAGATCTGGTGCGCATGTGCAGGGACGCGGGAGTGCCGGTCACGTCCCTGCCCGGAGCCTGCGCCTGTGTCACGGCGCTGACCATCTCCGGCCTTCCCACGCGCCGCTTCTGCTTCGAGGCGTTTCTGCCCTCCGATAAAAAAGAACGGCAGAAGGTGCTGGAGGAGCTGAAGACAGAGACGCGCACCACGATCCTGTACGAAGCGCCCCACCGGCTGAAAAAGACCCTGCAGGAGCTGAGAGACATCCTGGGAAACCGCAGGCTCAGTATCTGCCGGGAACTGACGAAGAAATTCGAGACGGTGGCAGAGACCACGCTGGAGGAGGCCGCCGCTCTCTATGAACAGCAGGAGCCCCGCGGGGAATACGTGCTGGTGCTGGAAGGCCGCAGCCGTTCCAGTATGGAAGAGGAAGAGCGGAGCCAGTATGAGAAAATGTCCGTCCGGGAGCATGTGGAACGGTACGAGGCGCAGGGAATGGACCGCAAGGAGGCCATGAAGCAGGCGGCGAAGGACCGGGGAGTGTCCAAAAGGGATATTTACCAGGAACTGCTGAATGAAGACGGAGATCAGGATTGAGATGAAAAAAGAGAGGATATCCGCGTTTCTGGCGGCTCTGCTGGCCGCGGCGGCAGCTTTTATACTCTGCTACTATCAGCCGCTGTACATAGTGGATAAAATGTGGACGGATATATTGTACCAGCAGGCGTTCGGCGCCAGTCCCAATATACGGATCATTGCCATCGATGAAAAGACGCTGGAAGCCCTGGGACCTTTCAATACCTGGGATCGGGATCTGTCCGCCCGGCTGGTGGAGACGCTGTGTGAGGATCCAGACTCCGCGCCTGCGGTGATTGCCCTGGATATTCTCTATATCAGCAATACGGACGCCGGGAACGATGAACGGCTTGTGCAGGCCTGCCAGAAAGCCGGGAATGTGATCACCGCGGCCAATCTTGTCTATGATAAATCCGTGGTGGACGACGGGGACGGCGGACTCTATGTGGATAAGGCATACATAGAGATGGTGGAAAAACCCTATGATGCGTTAAGAGAGGTGTCCAAGTACGGATTTGCCAATACGCTTCAGGACCGGGACGGCTATATCCGTCAGGCAAAGGTATATGCGGAGACGGAGGAGGGCAACGTCTACAGTCTGGCATGGCGGACGTATGACGCCTACATGGAATATCTGGGCCGGGAGCCAAAGATGCCTGTACTCTACGGCGATCACCGGTTTGATTTTCTCTATTCCGGAAAAAGCGGAGCCTATGAAACGGTATCCTTTATTGATGTACTGGAAGGCCGGGTGGACGTCAGGTCTTTTAAAGACAGTATTGTGATGGTGGGAGCCTACGCGCCGGGCATGCAGGACGCTTTTAATGTGGCGGTACAGAAAGGGGAGCAGATGTATGGCGTGGAGATCCATGCCAATATTGTGGACGCGCTGATCCATGGAAAGACAGCCCTGCCTGTGCCAAAAGCCCTGTCCGCGCTGATTATGGCGGCCGCGGCAGGGGGATTTCTGCTGGCCATCCGGCGGATAAAGGTTCCCACGGGAGCGATTCTGCTGACCCTAATGATCGCGGCGGAGACCCTGCTGGGGGTGTGGCTTTCATCCCACGGCTGGATCATCCACCTTGTGAGTCTGCCGCTGGTGCTGATTGTGGCCTATGCGGCGCATATTGTGTGGAATTATGTACAGGAGAGAAAGCGCAGGCAGGAGGTTGTGGACGCTTTTAAGAAATACGTGGCGCCCCAGATCGTGGATAAGGTGTCCAAGGACGGGGAATTTAAGCTGGTACTGGGAGGAGAGAGCCGTTCCATCGCGGTGCTGTTTGTGGATATCCGCGGATTTACGTCCATGTCGGAGTTTATCCGCCCGGAGAGGGTGGTGGAAATCCTGAATGAATATCTTACGCTCGCGACCCAGGCCATATTGAAAAATGGGGGAACGCTGGATAAATTTATCGGGGACGCGGCTATGGCGGTGTTCAACGCGCCGTTTGATCTGGAGGATTATGTATATCGGGCTGTCTGCGCGGCCATGGATATTGTTGAGGGGGCGGATGAACTGGAACGGAAACTGCTGAGGCGTTTTGGAAAGAAGATCAGTTTTGGCGTCGGCGTGCACTGCGGCCCCGCAGTCGTGGGAAATATCGGATGTGATTTCCGGATGGATTATACGGCCATCGGGGATACGGTGAATACGGCTTCCCGTCTGGAGGGAGCGGCCAAAAGCGGACAGATCCTGATCAGCGAGGATGTGTATGAAGCGGTGAAAGACCGGGTGGAAGCTGATCAGATTGGGGCTATTCTGCTGAAGGGAAAAAGTCATGGCGTCCTCGCCTATGATCTGAAAAAGGTGACAGGACAGAAACCTGAGACGGCAGACATCTGAATATAAAAAACAGACGTACAGGCAGGGAGTTTCCCTGCCTGTTGTATAGTTATGCGGATAACAGGACAGGAGTATACCGGTACGTTCGTCTGAAGGCTGCCGTGGGGGCGGTGTATGGACATTTACGAGGAGTATTGGACTTATGGAAAATATTACCATATCTCTGCAGAAAAGTTGGAATAAAATGACTTGTATTATTCAGATTTATCCATTATTATGAGATTGTATTTGTGCATTTTTTATATGGGATGGTGTTACAAAATGAGAAAAGGAATGAAAGAACTGGGGGCTGTTCTGTTAGTCATCTGCATGGCGTTCGTCGGCCTGGGAATGACCGGATATGCGGCGGAGAACAATGGAGTAAATGTACTGGACGGGGCGCCGCCTCAGAACGAAGGCGGACAAACGGGAGGAGAATCCGGTTTACAGCCTCAGAATGGGGATGGAGAGACTAACCCAAATGGACTTGAAGGCGGGTTCCAAGAAGGCGGACCGGAAGAAGGCGGTCCCCAGGGGCAGGCGCTTGATGCAGGAACAACTTATTATGTTGTGTATAATTATAATTATCCGGATGGGACAGGGGGAACGTCGGGTAAAATCGAACTGGGTGATACAGGAACGTTTACGATTGGTACGGGAAGCACACGCCAGCCGGCAGAGGGGTATGTGTTTGATAAGTGGTATGCTGGTGAAGACACATCATATTCTGAAGGTACAGAGATTGGTATAGATGAATTAAAGAAACTTGGTAAGGAAGATGACAATAAAGATATGGTCATCACCTTAACTGCAGGCTGGTGTCAGGAAATTAAAGTGACGGTGGATGGGGTTCTTCTTACAGAAAAACAGTATAAAGCAGGAGATTCAATTTCTAAACCTGAAAAAGAACAGGAAGGATACGATTTAGTAAAGTGGACTTTGAATGAAGAAAACTTTGAAAAGGAGTCAATTACGCCAGGATTTTCGGTGAAGAATTATATTAAAGATCTTGATAATACTAATGAATATGGCATTACTTATAGTAATCCCAAGGCCAATTTTGTCTCCTACTGGAAACCAGATCCCTCCAGCGGTTATCTGATTAAAATAGAAAACAGTACCGGAATAGATTTGACAATTGGCAATACTGAAATATCCGCAGGAAGTACAACACGAGATCCGGTCGGCATCTATACAACATTAGATGAACAGTACAGCACAGACCATACATACAAGATACAGATGGGTAATTTAAATCTGGATAATGCGAAGCCAGAAGATGTTATATATGACGGAATAAATGTATCATGCTACACGGTTAAAATAAAGGCGGGCGACCTTCAGCGCTGTGTAGAACTGCTCTACCAGTCTTCTGACAGTAACGTAACGTTTGAAGGAGCTTTTTTATCAAATAATAACAGCATAGAACTGGTAAATGGACAAAGCAGTATTGCTGTTGTGGATAATACAACATCTATAGAAGACCTGAAGACAGCCTCATCCGTCACAGCCTCCCGGCCCGGCTACACCTTCAGAGGCTGGAAGTACCAGACCGGGAACGGCGCTTCATTAAACGGGACGGATAAACTGCCCTCCGGCTGCGCTAAGATCATCTGCACGCCGGTCTGGGGAGGAGAGATAACCTTTGACGCAAATTATCCGGAGGCAGATGCAGCGATCCAGTCACCCGGTAAGGAGACGGAAAATACAGGGAATTCTCTCCGATTAAAGAAACTGACGGACAGCAGCGGAAAATACCGTTTCCTGGGATGGGCGGCCTCCGAAGAAGCCGAAGTCCCGGATTATACAGATACTTATACCGTGGAAGGGAATGCGGCGCTGTACGGCGTCTGGACGGAGCAGGAGTACAGCCTGGTCTGGAAGGACAGGGAGGCGGATGCTTATAGCCCTTCCATAGAAGGAAATTATACGGTACAGACATACGGCACAGAAAAGGTTTCCTACGGCGATAAGGTGGGACTTCCTGAAGATCCGGTGAAGCCGGGCTATGTGTTCCTGGGCTGGGATGCGGAGAACGGCGGCCAGGGTATCGAAGGCTGTCCGCTCGGGTACTATTCCCAGAACGATCCGCTCCCTGAAGGAGCCCGTATGCCGGCAAGGGACGCGGTCATCACTGCCGGATGGACGCCGGTCAAATATAAGATTGTGTATGACGGGAATGGCGCCGGTATGGGCGTTCCGTCTTCACCCGTGGAAAATCTGTATTATGGCGGACGGATAGAACTTCCTGCGCTCAGTCCCTCCAGGGTCGGTTATACTTTTGCGGGCTGGGAGTATGGCGGAGTCCTTTATCCGGCGGGCAGTACCTTTGAGATTCCGGCGGCAGACTACAACGAGAATCTGACGGCCACTCTGGTGCTGACGGCCTCATGGACGCGGAACCGCCATCAGGTAAATTATGACGGCGGAGGCGCGGTATCGGGCGTGCCCGGTTCTCAGGAGGCAGATTATAATGCCACCGTAACGGCCGGGGCGGGTCCTGTGCGCGACGGCTATGTGTTCACGGGGTGGGAGCAGATCTCCACGGGTAAGGTGATTGGAGCAGGCGCCACTTTTATCATGCCGGATATGGATGAGACACTGAGGGCCATGTGGAAGATAGCTTACAGCAGGATTGGCGGTCCCGGTACCTATTATCTGATCAGCGGACAGCAGTACGGACTGGATTTCAGGGCAAAGGTCCAGGGTGACGCTGGACAGTATGAGAGCGGGATCACGTTCTACGTGCGGACCAGCGGATATTATACGTTTACGGAATAAAGTGGGAGAGAAAGAATGAAAAAATGGATGATACCCGGAGCAGTGGCTGTGGCCGCGGCAGTATGCCTGGCCGTAGCTGTGGGCCGCGGAAATAAAGAGGAATCCTACCGGCTGATCGAGATCATGGAGCTGGAAGGGAGCGCCGTGATAGACCGGGAGACCGTGGGAGAACTGGAAGCTTATGAAAATATGAGGCTGGAATCCGGAGACTATGTGACTGTGCCGGAGGACAGTTATATGATCCTGAATCTGGATGATGATAAATACGTGCTGTTGGAATCCGGCACAGAACTGGAACTGGTGGCGGAAGGGACAAGAGAGAACAGTCGGACGACGATCCATCTGAAGGAAGGAGCGGTGGTTAACCATCTGACCCAGAAGCTTACGGAGGAGTCGGTCTATGAGGTTACGGTGCCCAACTCCACCATGGCTGTCCGGGGAACGGTATTCCGGGTGGAAGTACGGTATGATGAGAAGCAGGACAGCTATACCTGTGTATCCGTGCTGGAGGGCGCTGCGGGTTCCCGTCTGATCTTCCCGGACGGAACGGTGGAAACACTGGAAGAAGAGCGGCAGGCGCCGTCGGGCATGCAGGTAAATATCCGCGGAGACGAACAGATCTCGGAATATTATCCATATGATATGATGGAGATACAGTTCGAGAGATACTCGCTGGAGGCTCTGCAATTCCTGAAACTGTGCATTAAAAACGGAGCAGAACTCTGCATTACCGAGGAAGAGATCGACGCCTGGATCGAACTTCTCTATGGGAAGAAGCCGGTGCAGGAGGAGACAGAGGAAATAGAAAAGAAGGAAAAGGAGGAGCCGGTTCCCGAACTGATAGAACCGGAGACCGCAGTACCGGCAGACGTGCCTGAACAGGGCGGCGGGAGCAGTACCGGCGGAAATGCGGGAGGCGGTTCCGGTTCTTCAGGGGGTTCCTCCAGCTCCGGAGGCTCTTCCAGTTCCGGAAGTTCCTCCGGGTCCGGCAGTTCGGGGAGCAGTTCTTCGGATGACTCTTCAGAAACAGCCGAATCTTATACGGTGACCTTTACCTATCAGGGAAATGTGTTTTATACGGTGACGGTGGAGGAGGGAGCCAGCGCGGCGGAACCGACTCTCCAGCCAACGAGCCAGGGACATTGGAATTATGACTTCGGGACGGCGGTCACTCAGGATACTACAGTGACCTGGGTAGAGGAATAGAATAGATGAAAAGAAAACGGAATGCTGTCCGGGGCAGGATAAGACGGTGTCTGTCCCGGATCCGGCATAGAGGACATCTGGCCGCGACGATAGGAATTATCACTTTTTATATACTCTGCTGTCTTCTTTACTGGTATGTGGAATTTGACGGGGCGATGAGCGCCGGGTTTCTGGATGTAATCCTGTGGAACACGGCGACTCTGTTCGGACAGGATTTTGCCGACCATTATCCTGTCAGTGTGGCAGGCCGGCTTTTGGGCCTGGTGCTGCTGCTGATCGGCATGTTCGGAGTATCAGCGATCACCGGATATATTTCATCGGCTCTGATTGAGCGCAATATGAATTCCATGAGAGGTATGAAAAAATTGCAGAGTTTGAGAAATCATGTTATTATATGTGGGTGGAAGGATGATCTGAGGGCATTGATCCTGGATATTGTCAGGAAAAACCGTTCCATCCGTTTTGGGGATATTGTACTGATCAACGATGTGGACGAGTCCAGGATGCAGCTGCTGCTGGATGACGGGGAGCTGAAAGGCATCCGCTATGTCAGAGGAGACTACTCGGAAGAACAGATCCTTCAGAGGGCAAACGTCAAGGCGGCGTCCCGCGCCCTTGTTATGGGGGAGAATCAGGAAGGCCTGGAGCCGGAGCTTTCGGATTCCAGAGTGTTTGCCGCAGTCCTTATGATCCGCGGTATCAATCCCAGGATTCACATATGCGCGGAGGTCAAGACAAAAAAATATAAAAACTATCTGGAAGCACAGAAGTGTGACGAGGTGATTTATTCAGAAGAATATACCCGCTATATCCTCTCTACAGCGACCAGTTACGACGGAATGGCAAAGGTTTTGTCATCTCTGTTTGACAATGGAGACGGAGTAAGCGTGCAGATTTTTGAACTTGGAGAAGAATGGCATAATAAGACCTTTGGAGAGCTTTTCCAGTATTACAAAGAGCAGAATGTGATGACCATCGGTATACTGGAAAATATGGGAGCGGAGAGGACACTGAAACGTTCCCTGCTGGCAGAGGCACAGAAATCCACGAACTACGGAGAGATCGTACATAAGATTAAAGAGGTACGTACGGTAGAGAGAAATGCGCCTGTTTTAAACCCACCGGATGATTATGTGGTGGGCAGAAATTCCGGCGTCATTGTCCTGGCGGAGGAATTATAAACAAAGGGAGTGGATAATTATGGTAAATGATTTGAGATCGTTTCCTATGCTGGCAGAAATGAACAGCAAAGACCTGGAAAACCTTTCTGAACTGATGAAACAGGAAAATTTCCCGGCAGGGAGCCGTATTATAGAAGAAGGGGATATAGGCGACACCATGTATCTTCTGGTGGACGGCACTGTGGAGGTACTGAAGACCACGCTGTACGGGGAGGAATATGTATGCGCTACTCTGAAGGATGAGTATTCCTGTGTGTTTGGGGAGATTGCCCTGATCGATCATGACCGCAGATCAGCGACGGTCAGAGCCAAGACTGACTGCAGGACTTTTTCCATATCTGCGGAGGACTTTCAACGTTACTGCCAGGAGTTCCCGGCTGTGGGGTGCAGGCTTTTGATGTTCATCGCCACGAATCTCTGCCGGAATCTGCGCCAGGAGAATGAGAACCTCCTGAAAGTATATCAGGCACTGGTGGATGAAATTGAGAATATGGATTAGAGATAGAGGTTTATCATATGGAAAAAAGCGTCATCGGGATCATTCCAGATATCTGCGATATAGAACGTACGATGAAGCTGACGGAAGAATATGGAGTTGTATTTGAATATAATGATTTCATGCTGCCCCGGCAGCTGGATCAGACAGAGGAATGCAGAAGGAAGATAGAATTTTACCGGGGACTTGGCCGGGACCGAAGCCAGGATACGCTCCACGGAGCTTTTCTGGATCTTGCGATACACAGCCAGGACGCCATGATCCGGGAGATATCCAGAAAGAGGATCTATCAATCCATGGAGATCGCCCAGGAGCTGGACGTGCGGGGCGTGGTATTCCACAGCGGGCTGGTGGGTAATTTTTACGCGCCGTATTACCGGAAGAGATGGGTGGAGAAGAATGTGGAATTCTGGACGCGTGTGCTGGAGGATTTTCCCCACCGGGAGATATATATAGAGAATATGTTCGATGAAGACGAACAGAGTCTGGCGGAACTGGGAAAAGCCCTGGAATCCCAGGACAGATTTGGAATCTGCCTGGATTATGCCCACGCGATGGCATTCGGCGATGCAAAACAGATTGAACGGTGGTTCCAGGGGGCGGCTCCTTACATCAGGCATATGCATATCAATGACAACAATCTGAAGGAAGATCTTCATCTGCCGCTGGGGCAGGGAACGATCGACTGGGAACAGTTCGTCAGCCTGATGCGCAGATATGAGGTGCGGGCTTCTGTACTGCTGGAAGTGGCGGGGGAGCAGGCGCAGAGACAGTCGCTGGAATACATCAGAGAACATCATATTTTATGAGGTATTTATGGATATGGAATTAAAGCCCGGCGAGCGGGTGGACGAGCTGCAGCGCAACGGCTATCGGATCATCCAGGATCCGGGCCGTTTCTGTTTTGGCATGGACGCGGTGCTGCTCTCCGGATTTGCAAAGGTAAAGCCGAAGGAGCGGGCGCTGGATCTGGGCACGGGAACCGGCATTATCCCCATACTTCTGGAGGCGAAGACTCAGGGAGAGTCTTTTACGGGTCTGGAGATCCAGGAGGAGAGCGCGGACATGGCCCGGCGCAGCGTGCGGATGAATGGCCTGGAGGACAGAGTCCATATTGTGACAGGAGATATCAAGGAAGCGGCCCGGATCTTCGGGGCTGCTTCTTATCATGTGGTTACTTGCAATCCGCCTTACATGACGGCGGATCATGGGCTGAGAAATCCCAGGGAGCATCTGGCCATCGCCCGGCATGAAGTGCTGTGCACGCTGGAAGACGTGATCAGCCAGGCGGCGAAACTGCTGACGCCGGGAGGACGGTTCTATATGGTGCACCGTCCTTTCCGGCTGGCGGAGATTATGACGGGACTGTGCGCCCATGGCCTGGAGCCCAAGCGCATGCGTCTGGTTCATCCTTTTGTGGACCGGGAGCCCAATATGGTGCTGTTGGAGGCTTTGAAGGGCGGAAAACCCAGGATCACGGTGGAAAGACCGCTGATCATATTTCAGGAGCCGGGGAAGTATACGGAGGAGATACGGGACACGTTCGGATATTGAGAGGACGGCGCTGTGGTTGGGACTGGTTTGGATATTGACGAGAAAGGGGCGGGCATATGACGGAGCAGAAAAATGATTTCGGCCAGGGGAGTGTGGCGCGCAATATTATGGCCATGGCGGTGCCCATGACGGTGGCGCAGATCCTGAATGTGCTGTACAACATTGTGGACAGGATGTACATTGGGCATATTCCCGGGGAATCGTCCCTGGCGCTCACCGGCGTGGGTCTGACATTCCCTATTATCAGTATGGTGACGGCGTTTTCCAACCTGTACGGCATGGGCGGCGCGCCGCTGTGCTCTATCGCCAGAGGGGAGGGGAAGCTTGACCGGGCGGAAGCCATCATGGAAAATGCGTTCTGGATGCTGGCAGGGACAGGCGTTATTCTGACCTTGTTCTTTCTGGCGCTGCAGCGTCCGCTTCTGTATGCTTTCGGGGCCAGCGGCGAAACCATCGGTTATGCCACGTCCTACCTGACCATCTATCTTCTGGGGAGCCTTTTTGTGATGATCGGGCTGGGCATGAATCCGTTCATCAACGCCCAGGGATTTGGGACGACGGGCATGATTACGGTGGCGCTGGGCGCGGTGATCAATCTGATCCTGGACCCGGTATTTATCTTTGTACTGCATATGGGCGTGCAGGGAGCGGCCCTGGCTACGATCTTTTCCCAGTTCTGTTCTTCGGTCTGGGTGATGAAGTTCCTGACCGGGAAAAAAGCGATTCTTCACCTGCACCTGAAAAGGCCGAAGCTGGATTTCACCCTGTGCCGGCAGATCGTGTCCCTGGGGACGTCCAGCTTTGTGATGAATTTTACCAACAGCGTGGTACAGATCGCCTGCAACCGCCAGCTCCAGATCTATGGGGGAGACCTGTACGTGGGAGTTATGACCATCCTGAATTCCATCCGGGAGGTTCTGGTCATGCCGGTGACCGGCCTGACCAACGGCGCCCAGCCCGTGCTCAGCTTCAACTATGGCGCGCACAAAAACGGGCGGGTCAAGCAGGGTATTCGTTTCACCACCATAATCTGTATCCTCTACACTTGCCTGGCATGGGCGCTGACCCTTCTGTTCCCCGGATTCTTCATCCGCATTTTCAATGAGGAAGCGGAGCTGATTCAGGCCGGAGTGGGAGCCATGCATATTTATTTCTTCGGATTTTGTTTTATGGCCCTGCAGTTTTCCGGACAGGCGGTATTTGTGGGGCTGGGGCAGGCAAAATACGCGGTGTTCTTTTCCCTGCTGAGAAAAGTTGTGATTGTGGTGCCGCTGACGTTTCTGCTGCCGCTGATTCCCGCCGTGGGGATGTACGGCGTATTTCTGGCGGAGCCCATCTCCAATGTACTGGGCGGATGCGCCTGCTTTTTCACCATGATTGCGGTGATCTGGAGGAGGAAACTGAGAGAGGATGGGAGCCCGGCGCAGGCTGGTGCCGGATGACGGCGACTGCCGCGAGGGTCTGATACCCCGATGCTTGCATCGCTTCTGGCTTGATGCCCCGTATGTTTGCATCGGGGTCTTTGACTTGAGAATAGAAAAAATGGATCTCCCGTATAATGTAGTGATACAGAGTACGGGAGATTTTTTATGAATTATCTGTGGGCGGCAATGATGCTGCTGGCAATTATTTACGGCGCGCTGCACGGGAGTGTGCCGGAAGTGACGCAGGCGGCGCTGGATTCGTCCAGGGAGGCGGTTACGCTGTGCCTTACCATGCTGGGGATGCTGTCTTTCTGGATGGGGATGATGCAGATCGGTTCTGCTTCCGGGCTGATTGGGAGGATGACCAGAGGAATCCGCCCTGTCCTTCGGAAGCTTTTTCCCGGCATACCAAAGGATCACCCGGCCATGGAGCAGATTGCGGTAAACTGCATCGCCAATATACTGGGGCTGGGCTGGGCCGCTACACCGGCGGGACTGAAGGCCATGGAGGAGCTGAAGTCCCTGGAGGAAGACAGAAGAAAAGGCAGGTTCTCCGGGCGGGCCGCGCCCCCAGGGACGGCAAGCGACGAGATGTGTACCTTTTTAGTGGTAAATATCTCGTCACTTCAGTTGATACCGGTGAATATTATCGCTTATCGGAGCCAGTACGGGAGCGTGGACTCCACGGCGATCGTAGGGCCGGCCATAGCGGCCACCTGCGTGAGTACGGCAGTGGGCGTCCTGTTCTGTAAGCTCATGTGCCGGAAAAGGCGCGCCGGGGCAGCCGTATAGGGGCACGCGCGAAGCGGAGCTGCCGCAGTGTAACGCCTTTCATGGCGCGTCGTCACGGCAGCCATACGGGTTCGCCCAGCACTTCCCGCCTGGCGTAAAGGGACAGATCCGGCCGGGAGGCGACGCTCCACTTGACCAGTGTCAGGCACCGCCCCCGGATCTCGATGCCGGTGATCCCGGAAGGATGGATGCAGCTTCCGGTGTTGAAATAGCCGGAATCTTTGATCATGGGGTGGTGCGTATGGCCGGTGACCAGGTACAGTCCGCGTAAGGCTGCCCACTGGGACAGCCGCTTTTCGGACTGTTTTTTCCGGGTGTTGTTTTTGGCGGCGCTGGTGGGATCAGGGATGCCCAGAGCTTCCAGCGGCCGCCAGACATAACGGACCAGGAAGCGGGAGAGCCGCCAGAAGGTGCTGTTCAGCAGATCGGCCTGGTGCCCGTGAGTCAGGTAGATATCCTGTTTGTTTTCACTGTCCCGAAGAATGATGCCGGGATAGAACCGGACGCCGGGACACAGGGGCCGTTCGCACAGATCCTGGTCGCAGAAACAGGTCTGGAAATTCTTTTCCAGAAACGCCGGGTCTTTTTTTACCATATCGTGGTTGCCGTATACCAGGTACAGGCGGCCGGCTTCGTAGAACCGGGCCAGCATCTCGAAGCTCTCCTGGTGCGCTTCTTTGATCCGGTCCAGCGAACGGTTTTCCCATAATTCATCCCCGTCGCCCAGTTCCAGGCAGGTGAAACATTCCCTGTTGTAATGGCCCATGGCGGCCAGATACAGGAACTCGTTTTTCAGAAAATTATCATTGGCGTTCCCTATGCCCCGGTGGCAGTCGCTGAAGACGATATACCGGGTACAGCGGTTCAGGGGAAGGCAGCGTGCATCCTGAAAGGTACGCTCCATACGCCCGGTGAAACTCATCTGTGCTTTCTGCGTCTGCGGCGGAATTTCTGCTTTTTGTTCCTGCGGAATGTGAGCATGTGGCGGAATGCGTAGGGCAGGAAGAAATACAGGTACAGTACCCGGTCGGAGGTGCAGACGAAGGGGCGGGTGGCCCACCGGTACAGAGCGCAGAACATGCGGTTCTTCCACTGGGAGAACCAGAGGCTGAACCGATAACTCAGACGGGGCTGTCTGGTGTGCGGGGAAGCGAACATGAAGGAAACGGTCAGACCGCAGACACACAGGTCGCAGCCCCGGTAGCCGTTCTGCATCAGGCTGTCGGTGAAGCTGTTGAGCATGGCCTGATCCGGGAAGGTGATGGAGACGTTCAGAACCAGATCTTCGGGGTTGGCCCAGGTTCCGGGCCGGAATCCGGTGAGCCACCAGTGGCAGCCGCGGATGGTGAACAGGCTGCTTCCTTTGTAGAACAGCTCCATGGACATGGGCAGCAGTTCGCTGTCCGGCACGCTCTGGAAGAGCGTATGATCATACTGGCCGGGGGAAAGTATGCCGTCCGCCCGGTAGACGCCGATCTCCGCGCCCACATTGATGCCGTACTGCCCTTTCCAGAATTCGATCATCCAGGTTCTGCCGTCATGACAGAAATAGACCGGTTCGCAGTCAAATACCATCTGAAAATGGACGGCAGTCTTATCGAAGAGCGAGCAATATCCAAATTCCCTCTGCCATGCGTCCACGCAGGAAGTCACGGCGTCCTGATCCGGTACATAACAAAAGCCGAAGGGCTCTAAAAGTTCGCTTAACAGACAAGCTTTATCACAGGGGTCCATAGCGCAGATCTTGCGGATGATCCGCCGGCGCTTCCAGAAATTCAGAAGAACAAACAGAAGACAGAGCAGAAGGAAGATTCCAAATAAAAGGTACATAGTTCCAAGCCTTTCTAGGGTTTGGTTTATACTATGTAGAAATTTGGCGATTGCGACATCAGGAATTTTCCCGTCTGGGATACGGCTTTTTCTCATCCGTCAGATCCAACAGGTAGTCCACACTGGTCTGGTGGAATCTGGAGAGTTCAATCAGGATATCCGGAGGAATGCGGACTTCACCCCGTTCGTAGTCGCTGTAGACTCTCTGACTGCATTTCAACAGATCGGCCACTTCTTTTTGGGACATATCTTTATCTTCTCTCAGATCTCGGATTCTTTTATATACCATATCTATACCTCAAGTAAAAGATATCCTAAAATATGACGGCCTCCTTGATTTTAGCGATAATTCCGCTAAAATATTTAATCATAGAGAAGAGTATTTCAAATATTGGGGAAAGTATGCAAGGAGAAATGCATAATCATTGTTTTTTCCGCTATTCTGCTGTAAGCTTTATATAGCAAATAATTTCAGAGACAAAGTACAAAAAGAGTTAAAACCAAGAGGCAGGACCGGACGCTGATCAGCCGCGGTGCCGACTGGCTCCAGGGTTTCTGCCATGCCGTTCCATGCCGGAAGCGGATTTTATGCAGTTTCTGAAACAGCATATTAGCGGTTTTGCAGACAGATAGAGAAGGATCAAAATAATATGAATCAGCTTGTGGGTGAATTATTTATTCAACTGTTTTTTTGCTATATGACAGTCCTTTTGTTTGTGATCAATTTCTTTACTAAAAGGAATGTTGTTAAAACAGTCATTGATATTATCACCATTTTCGTTGGAAAAGTAAAAGGAGATGTAACTGCAGAAATATCCAGTGAAAGGGTCAGGAACTTTTATGCCAGACATAAATTTATAATGGATATACTCGCGTATATATGTATATGTGCCATCATATTGTGGGCCTGCGTGGGTTCAACAATCTCATTGGTGGAAGATCTGAGTATGTACGGAAAACAGGAATGTGAAACTCTTGTCGGCAAAATTATATCTCCAGACAATGATAACCCATCTTCTGAGGAAGTGAGAGATATCGACATAGAAGTGCTGGGAACTGGAGAAGTTCTGCGAGTGCGTTTGTATGATCTGGGGCTGGAAGAGGGAGATGTAATTAAAATTGTTTATCTTCCCAATACGGGGATTGCGGAGCGAATAGATTGACTTAAATGTCCTGTGCCTGTTCCTGCGATACCTGGAAATTTAACAGCCGATAAGAGACGGAAGGAGAGCATAATGATAATAATGGCGGCGGCCGAGCTTCTTTTTCATATTTTACAGGGAGCATCCCTGGTGTTCTATCTAAAAGATGATAAAACATCCAGAAGAGAAAGATCATGGATCATTATTATATATTTCATCTATGTGATACTGTCAATAATATTGCCTGTTGATATGAAGGTCATCCATTTCGGCATGGTTGTATTAATTGTATTCCTGATCCGAAATATTATGAAAAGAGGTGAAGAGAACGCGGCGCTGTATGGTTTTATGTTTTCATCAACAGCTTTTATGGCATTGATATTGGCTCAATATATGGTGATGGCTGTGTCCGGGCAGAATTTTTGGGATTTGCAGGACAGCATAGCAGGATACAGCTGCACTATGATATTAACAGGGCTTATGGAACTGGGTTTTGCTGTGATATTTAGAAAAATTCTTGGAGCCTTTTCGGAGAAGAGAGATTCTGTTGATAACACATTAGTATTGATTTTTATGTTTTTACTGCTGGCGTATCTTTTGATGCTGGAAGGTGAGATTCTGGAGCCCAGGACCACGGAAATCAGTATTATGGAAATATTGTGCCGCATGCTGTTACCGCTTAGTACGTTGTTTCTGCTGTTTACTAAAAGATCTCATGTGAAAGAAAATGATGTGGACTGCCAAACTGAAATCCAGGAACAGTATTTAACTAACATGCAGAGACTGTACCAAAACTATATTCTGAACTTTACATCATCTGCAGCTGGTGTTGGAATCAGCGGGCTGGGCAGAGAAACAGGAAATGCCATGTTTGATCTGATTCTGATGGAGAAAAGACAGAAAATCCAGGATATGGGGATTCAAATAAAAGTTATCGGAGACTTTTGTTGCCTGAACCGGATAGATTCTCTGGATGTGGTACGGTTGATCGACAGCATGATAGAGTATATGGTGGAGGGATGCGGGAAAAGCAGAAGTGCTGATAAGGTGATAGCAGTCGAATGTAAGGGAGAAAGTTCATACAGCATATTATGTGAAGGCCCTTGTGCCGGAGTCTATTGGTCTAGGCAAAGTATGACCGCACAGCAGATAATTAGTTTGAACATTATGCAAAAGGCGGTTCACAAGTATGGAGGGGCGGTAAAAACCCAAAGTGATAATAAGAAGACAATGCTTTTTATTCGAATAGGATAACTCTGGAAGTAATCGCGGAAGAACTGGAGGAGAGCGTGGAGACAATCCGCAGTTTGATGTAAGAAGCAGGAGGGCGCTTCCAAAAACAGGGAGCGCCCTTCTGCCTTTTAAATAAAATAACGATTAGAACTGAAAACTCCCGGCCAGTCCGTCATAGACGCGGTTGAACAAATTCCAGGTGCGCTGGTATACCGGATGTTCCGCCGGGAGGTACCGCTGCCCGATAGTGACGCAGGATGCGATTGCCGCATCGTAATCGGGATAGTATCCCTCCTGCACCGCGGCCATGACTGCGGCGCCCAGGCAGGGAGCTTCTTCGTTGTCCGGCACCTCGATGGTATGTCCGGTAATATTGGCCTTCATCTGTGTCCAGACCGGAGATCTTGCCCCTCCTCCGGTGGATATAATCTTTTGGATGGGAATACCGGCCTGTTCCATATAATCCAGATTCTTTTTCAGCAGACATGCCACTCCCGTCATTACTGAGAGGGCCAGATCATATTTATCGTGTTCCGCACGGATTCCAAAAAAGACTCCCGAAGCATGGGTATTATAATCGGGCGCATTGGTGCCTGTCAGATAAGGCAGGAAAACCGGAAGGTTTTTTTCCATGCGCGCGGACAGGATCTGGTTCAGCTCCTGATAAGAGGTCTGTTCCAGAAACTGGGTTTTGTACCATTCCATACTGAAACCGCCGCTTTCACAGACCGGCAGAAGAACATAGGAGCCGGGGAAGGGGCCGCAGTAGTTGGGCAGGTTCCCCCGATCCAGCACCGGCGCGGATGTGAGTGCGGCGATGGATAATACAGTACCGGCAGATTCGCTGACCTGCCCTTCCCGGATGCTTCCGGTGCCGATCATGCCGGCAAAATGATCCAGCGTGCCGATGTTGACTTTGGTATCCGGTGTCAGGCCGGATCCAGGGCAGCAGTGGCAGGCCAGCAGAGTACCGGCAGCAGTGCCGGATGGGGCCAGTGGAGGAAGCTGTCTGGGGGAAACGCCGCAGTATGCAAGGATTTCCTTCCAGTAACACTTATTGGATATGTCAAAATAATGGGAAAAACTGTAGATGGCGTAATCGCCGGCAAGGTTTCCGCAGAGCCGGTATATCATGTAATCTTTCAGCAGCAGAAATTTAGCCGTGCGCTGAAAAAGTTCCGGGCTGTGGCGGCGGATCCATAATATTTTTGTGATGGGCCAGGTGGGGATCAGGTCCGGCTGGCCGGTTATCTGATAAGAGAGCGCGTGGGGGAATGCATGTTTTAACTCCTGGCACTCTTCAGAGGAGCGCATGTCCAGCCAGGAAATGACCGGAGCCGCAGGCAGGCCGTCGTCGCCCAGAAGGACCAGGCTCTCCGCCTGCCCTGTGAAAACGATCTGCACGGTGTCTTTCCCGTTGGCTTTCTTTCCCGCAGACGCGGCATCCCGGATCAGTGACAGAATGTCCCTGAAATAAGATTCTCCGTCAAATTCTACCATATCTCCCCTGCGGTCGTAGGAGACAGCTTTGGAAAAAACCTGGATGGTCTGCAGGCGGCAGTCAAAGACGGCCGCTTTGATGTTGGTCGTCCCCAAGTCTACAGATACAATATTCATAATAATTCCCTTTCCTTAAAAAACCTATTTTAAAAGATTTCTTACGGAATCACGGGAGACCAGGTAGGGTTCCAGCGTAAAAGTCCGGATCTCCGTCTGATGGTCGATCAGGGCAGAGTTCAGGATCTGAACGTAGCTTTCCGCCATTTTTTCCCTGGGCAGATGGACTGTGGTCAGCGGCGGCGCGGAGAATTCAGTGATGGGAGTATCGTCAAAACCGATGACACTGATATCCTCAGGTATTTTCTGTCCGTTTTGAGCCGCAGATTTATATACGCCATATGCCAGATTGTCGTCAAAGGTCATGATCCCTGTGAAAGGGATCCGGTACCGTTTTTGCCCTGCGTCCCATAATTCCTGCATACGTTTGAAGCCAGCGGCAATGGTTGAGGGCATTACAAAAATCCGGTCGTCGTCAAATGGAATATGATAATCTTCGAAAGCTTTTTTTATTCCCAGTACATACAATCTGCTGATGGGGAACGTCAGAGGCTGGGTAAAGACCAGGCATTCCCGGTGGCCTTTGGACAGCAGTTCACAGGCTGACAGATAGCCTCCCTGGAAATAATCCACATGGATATGGTGGCAGGCCATGGATTCATAGCGGGCTCCCTGAAGGATCAGCTTATGCTCCATTCCTTTCAGCAGCTGGAGATTCTCCGTGTTGGTATTATTGGGCTCCAATATGATAAAGTCCGGCTGGCGGGAAAGCACGGTGAGAATGTTCGCACGCTCCCTGGCCTTGCTGAACTGGGAATCAAAAATCATGGTTGTGTAGCCGAAGTTGGCCATATCAATGGCGATACTGCGGAAAATGAATGTCAGCGCCGGATTTTCTATATCATTGAAGATTACGGCGATGGTTTTCGTGGAATTGCCGCGCAGTCCCTTTGCCAGAGAATTGGGAGTATATCCCAGCTCTTCGGCTTTTTTGACAACCATCCGCCGGGTATCCTCTTTTATCGCCGGGTTTCCATTCAATGCCTTGGAAACGGTGGAAAAGGAGATTCCCAGTTCCTGTGCGATGGATTTGATGGTGACGGGCCTATTACCGCTGCTCATGATCAGACCTCTCTTCGTTTAACTTCCACTCTTATGGTACTCTAAGATTACAACGTTGTCAATAAAGAAATGTTTGTAAAAATAGTTGTAAATAATAAGATGTGACAGTCCATCTGCGCCATTCGCAAAGCCATGCTTTCGCGCTCGTTCAACAAATTGCATAAAAAATATGGCTGTATTTTGTGCGAATAATCAATATTGACAAAAGCCTATGGTCAAGGTATGATAATTACAACGTTTGAAGTCACAAAATTGCATATGGTTTTAGGGTAAATTTTTTTAAAACAAAATTACAACGTTGTAATAACTTGGAAAGAGGTGAAATTATGAAAATTTCCTGTACAAGTACAATGATTCCGGGAAACAGTCTGACAGAGAAGGCGGAAAAGCTGAAGAACTGGGGGTACGACGGGATCGGCGTATTTGTGGAATATGAAGACTGGAATGAGGAACTGCACCAGGAGATCCTGAAGCTGGAGGAACGGACAGGGATTGTGCCATGCGAGTTCGCATTTGGAGACCGTCTTTACGGACATCTGATGGATGAGGACATGGAAGTGCGGAGAAAGTCCAGGGAAATGTATAAGCTGGCGGCTCTGGTCAGCGGTGAGATTGGGGCCGTGACAGAGCTGGAGTATGCATACGGCCCCCAGACGCCCCTTCCGCTGTTTCATCCTTATGCCAAAATGAGCAGTGCACAGGAAGAGGCTTTCCTGGAAATGTACCGGGAGCTGGCCGGGCCGCTCAGAGGGACCAGGGGCAGGATGCTGCTGGAGGGAATTAACCGGTATGAAAGCCCGTATCTGAACAGCCTGAAGGACTGTAAAGATCTTGTGGACAAACTGGGAGATGCCAATGCCGGACTGCTGGCGGACTTTTTCCATATGTCCATAGAGGAAGCAGATGTGTCGGAAAGTCTTCGCTATGGAGGGACGTCCATATGCCACGTGCATCTGGGGGAAAACAACCGGCTGCTTCCCGGGAGAGGATCTGTTAACTGGAAAAAGGGCCTGGATACCCTTCGGGAAATTGGTTATGACGGCTTTTTAAGCCTGGAGTGCAGTACCTGCGGCGATCCGGAAAAAACTCTTCCAGAAACTGTCAATTATTTACGGAATCTGATGGTATAGACTGAGATGGAGAAAAGACGAGAGATAAAAAAACCATTCTTTGAGATTGGGCCTAAGGCGTACCTGTATGGAGCGGAAGCGCTTCGCCTCGCCAGGGAGGCGGACCGGTTGAGCAGCCGATATGGGGTGGACATTATATTCTCCGCCCAATATACGGACCTGGCGCCCATCGCAGGGGAGACGGAGCACATCCATCTGTTTGCCCAGCATATGGATCCCATATATCCCGGCAGAGGGGTGGGGGCGGTGCTTCCGGAAGCCATCCGGGAAGCCGGGGCCGAAGGTGTTCTCTTGAACCATGCGGAACGCCCGCTCTCCCTGGCAGATCTGCATCAATGCATCCGAAGGGCGAAAGAAGTGGGGCTTATGACGCTGGTCTGCGCCGGAGACGCGGCAGAAGCAGCAGCCGCAGCGTGTCTGGAACCGGATATTGTCCTGGCGGAATCACCGGCCCTGATAGGGAAAGGGGTGCGCGGGCCTCAGGATATGGAAGAAATCAGCAGGATTAACCAGGCAGTGCATCGAATCTCGCCGGGAATGCCGATTCTTCATGGCGCCGGGATTCACGACGAAAAGGACGTCTATGAGATCATCCGGGCCGGGGCGGACGCCACAGGTTCCACCAGCGGAATTCTGAAAGCGGACGATCCCGTGGAAATGATGGAAAAAATGATCGCGGCCGTGGCAAAAGCTTGGAGCGAGCGCGTCGGGTCATGAAATGAAAAAGATGAACAGGAGGAGTAATATGGCAGTATATCATGAAACATTTCAAGTCGCGTCCGGGCAGAAGGTCAGCTTCGAAGATGTGACGGAAAAGGTACAGGAGATCGTAAAACGGTCCGGCGTGAGCAACGGACTGGTGAATGTGTTCTCACAGCACACCAGCTGCTGCGTGTTTCTGCAGGAAGACTCGGAAGATCTGACCTATAATCATATTCCGCTTTTACTGCAGGATATGGTGAATGTGCTGGGCAGGATCATTCCTTCCTGTGAATATGAGGGGCAGTATCTTCATCCCGGCCCGATCCATACGGAAAACGCGAAAAGGCTCAGAGATGAGAAGAGCGAATGGCTGCTGAATACGGACGGACATCTCCGCTCGGTTTTGCTGGGCAGATCGGAGACGATTCCTCTGCTGGACGGGGAGATGACCCTGGGAGAGTTTGGACGGATCTATTTTTCAGATATGGATCAGACCAGAGCGCGGGAGCGTACAGTACGTGTACAGATTGTGGGAGAATAAAAATCAGGAGGTAAGGATGCTATGGGGATTATTGAAAAAATGAGGCTGGATGGCAAGAAAGCGTTTGTGACCGGAGGAGCCAGGGGGATCGGGAAGAGGATTGCGACGGCGCTTGCGGAAGCGGGGGCAGATGTGGCGATTGTGGATGTGAACCTGGAGGAAGCCCAGAAGACTGCGGATGAGATTCAGCAGGCGAACCACAATAAGATGATCGCAATCAAAGCGGATATTACAAGCCCTCAGGAGGTGGATCAGATGATCGGCACGATCCTGAAGGAATTCGGAAGATTGGACGCAGCGTTCTGCAACGCGGGAATCGGACACAATGTGGAGATCGAAAATGATACCCTGGAGGATTGGTCCAGAGTGATCAATGTAAATCTGAACGGCACCTTCTTAACAGCGCAGGCGGCGGGAAGGGTGATGCTGAAACAGGGCGGCGGATCTATCATCAATACCGCATCCATGTCGGCGCATATTACCAATGTCCCGCAGAAGGAATGTTCTTATGCGGCGTCAAAAGCGGGGGTGATCGCCATGTCCAGGAATATGGCGGTAGAGTGGGCCGACCGGAATGTGCGGGTGAACACCATAAGTCCCGGCTACATGGCCACGGAGATGACGCTGAGTGATCCCAATCTGGAGCCCCTGATTGGTAAATGGGAAGAGCTGATACCGGTACACCGTATGGGGAAACCGGAGGAGCTGGAGGCGATCGCGGTATATCTGGCGGGTGATATGAGTTCTTATACGACCGGAGCAGATTTCCGCATCGACGGCGCTTATACATGTTTCTAACACAATGATAAGGAAGGAGAAGAGTATGAAAAAGAGATTGTGGAGCATTTTGTTGGTGGGGGTTATGGTTGTTTCGATGGCAGGCTGCGGAAGCAGTACGAACGAAAGTGCTTCGAAAGAAGACGCGGCAGAGACGGCCGCTCCGGCGGAAGAGGGTACAGAAAGCACGTCTGCAGGAGGAGAGAGCGGCCTGATTGTCTATACGCAGAAAACCATGAACCAGTACTTCCATGTGGCTCTTCAGGAAAAAGTAGAAGAGGCGGTCCTGGGAGCAGGCTATGAAGTGGAAGTGGCGAACTGCAACAATGATTCCACTCTTCAGAACGACCAGTTCCGCAACTTTATATCCAAGAACCCTAAGGCGATCATAGCCAATGCGGTGGATTCCGACGCGCTGAATGATGTGACCAACGAGGCCATGGAAGCGGGGATTCCCGTGATCATGGTGGATAATCCGGCGTCCACGGCGGTTGTGAGCGGCTCCGTAAAATTTGACAATGTGGAATGCGGGAGAATGGCTGCCGAGAGGATTGTGGAACTGCTGACGGAAAAATACGGGGCGGCTCAGGGAAGACTGGTCAATGTGTACGGCGCCATGAGTTCTGAGTGCTGGAGACTCCGTAAGGAAGGATTCGACGAGGTGATCAGCCAGTATCCGGATATCGAGTATATTGAGGTTCCCGGTGAAGGCGACCGCGCGAAATCCCAGGAAGCGCTTACGAATGTGATCGCGCAGTATAATGGGGAGATCGATGCCGTGCACTGTCCGTCCGATGATCCGGGCCTTGGGTGTGCGGAGGCGCTCCAGATTGCCGGCCTGTGGTACCCGGTAGGAGACGAAAATCACGTGATCCTGGTGACCGGCGATGGGGAACCGGACGCTGTGCAGTATCTGAAGGATGGATACTATGACGCCATTATTGTGGAAGATGCATACGCATACGGCCCGATTGCCATGGAGCTTCTTAAGGAATATGTCTTCCAGGGAGAGCCTGTTCCCACCAGCGGAACCTATACCAATGAAGATTACTATTGGAAAACGGCAGAATTCATGGAAGGTGAGACCGGCCCGATCCTTCAGATTCCTCCGTATGCGATGGATGCTTCCAATGTAAATGAGAGCGGACACTGGGGAGCGGCAGCGCTGGAAGCCAGTGAGTAGTTCTGCGGATTTTCCAGGGGGTAAGCCGGCACAGCCGGATTGGAAGGGACAGGTATACATATGGAAGACATTATTCTACAGGTGGAAAACATCAGTAAAAATTTTGGGATGACCCAGGCCCTGAAGAATGTCAATTTTACCATTCGAAAAGGCACGATCCATTCGCTGCTGGGAAGAAACGGCGCGGGGAAATCCACCGTGGTCAACATCATTGCAGGCATATACCGGCAGAATACGGGCTCTGTACTGCTGGAGGGGAAGGAGATCAGTTCATATTCTGTGTTTGACCGGCAGAATATGGGGATCAAGATTGTTCCCCAGCATGCCAGCATCGTGCCGGATCTGACGGTGGGAGAGAATATCTTCCTGGGCGTATGGCCTAAAAAGCGGGTATTTGTGGACTGGAAGCGTCTGTACAAAGACGCGGAAGAAGAACTGGACCGCTACGGACTGCATGTAGATCCTAAGAAGAAGGTCGGCTCCTTAAATGGGGTCGACCAGAGAAAAGTAAATATCATACGCGCCATGCACGGAGGCGCAAAACTGATCATTCTGGACGAACCCACAACGGCGCTGTCCTCCAGGGAGAGGGAGGAGCTGTTTGTCTTCGTGAACGAGCTGAAGAAAAAAGGTACGGCGTTCATTTTTATCAGCCATTATCTGCAGGAAGTGGTGGATCTATCCGACGACGTGACGGTGATCCGTGACGGGAAATCCTTCCCGGGAGCCGACGGTGAGGTTCTGAACGAGGAAAAACTGGCGAATCTTATCGCCGGAGAGGACGTGGAGCTGGTGTGCCGCGATCCGAAGGAGCATGATAAGGAGAGAGAACTGCTGCTGGAATGCAGGAACCTGACCGGCGACATCCTGAAAGATGTGAACATCAGCTTCTATAAAGGCGAGATCGTGGGCCTGGTGGGCTTTCCGGGCTCCGGCGCGCGGGAACTCTGCCGGACGCTTTTTGGCATGGAAAAACTGACCGGCGGGGAAATATTAAAAGGCGGGTCCAGAATACGGGTACAGAACCCTTCGGACGCCATTGCCAGAGGGATCGCGTATGTGTCTTATGACCGTCATAAGGAAGGCATCGTGGGACTGATGTCCATAAGGGAAAATATCGGGATGTCGCTGTTTAACACGAAGCTGAAGAACCGGCTGGGACTGATCGACAAGACGAAATCGGAGCAGATGGCTTCCGGATATTTCGAAGAATTTCATATTAAGGCAAATTCCACGGAAGACCGCCTGGACAGCCTTTCCGGAGGAAACCAGCAGAAGGTGGTCGTGGCCAAATCCGTAAGTATTGAGCCGGAGCTGCTGATCCTGGACGAGCCAACCATAGGAATCGATATAAAGAGCCGGGAAGAGATTATTGAAAACGTGAACAAGATTACGGAAGAAAAGAATACCTCTGTTCTTTATTTGACAAATGATTTTGACGAATTGCTGAGAACTGTGGACCGGATTCTGTTTTTCCGGGACGGACGTCTGCTTCAGGACGTAAGGAACCAAAATCTAAGCCATGAAGATGTGATTCAGATCCGGGACGCCGTGGGGACGGATGCCGGTAAAAGAACGGAGGAGGTAGGAAGAATATGAATGACAGATGGTTTGTGATAAGAAGAAAACTGCTGAATAATATTGTCTGGATTCTGCTTCTCATTGCTGTTGTCCTGATCGGGGGTATGGAACCTTCCTTCTTTACGCCCAGGATTCTTGGCAATGTGCTGTCTCAGGCAACGGTTCTGGGCATCCTGTCTTTTGCCCAGGCGTTCGCCATCATGCTGGGGTTGATCGATCTTTCCCTGCTGGGGGTAATGTCCTTTTCCGCCACGATGGGACTTCTTCTCATTGAGCGCGGAGCGCCGGTTGTGGTAGCAATTCCAGTGATCTTTGCCACAGGCGCGCTTCTGGGCGCGATGAACGGATTGCTGATCGCCAAATTGAAAGCAGTGGCGCTGGTGGAGACACTGGCTGTGAAGCTGACTCTGCTGGGAGCGTTCCTGGTAATCACGGAGGGACGGGCCATTACCAATATGCCGGATTCTTATAAGTGGTTCGGCCAGGGGAGCATCGGCCCGGTGCCCACGCTGCCTATTGCCCTGGCCATCGTATTTGTGGTCGTCTATGTGCTCTGGAATAAGACGCCATATGGGCGGAGCCTTTACGCGGTGGGCGGAAACGAAAACGCGGCGCATACTTCCGGAATCAAGGTGGATCGTGTCAAGATCATTGCGTTTACCATCTCCGGCCTGCTGTCTGGTATCTCCGGATTTCTGCTGTCGGCGTATATGGGGGCCGTAACCTCCACTTTCGGAAATTCTTACGATATGAATAACATCGCGGCCGCCGTCATCGGAGGCGTGGCCTGCAGCGGAGGACAGGGAAATGTTCTTGGCGTGCTGGGAGGCGTCCTGCTTCTGACGGTGATCCAGGTGGGACTTCAGATCCTGGGCGTATCCAGTTATTATGTGCAGATGATCAACGGACTGATCATTTTTGTGGCGGTACTGCTGGACGCGGTGCGGCTGAAAACCCAGCATAGCTGATGGGATAAAAAGGTATAAAAACACCGCAGAACCCTCTCCTGCAAAAGACGGTTCCGCGGCGTTTTTCTTTCTGTATACTTTCCTGTATTCTCAGCCCTGCTCTTCCTTCCACTGCTTCAGCGCTTTGGCCAGCTGATCCGGACATGAGGTGGGGCGGTGTCCGCAGGTGGTTCCTTCCAGCTTCTGGATCACGTCGTCCACCTTCATGCCTTTCACCAGTTTGGAAATGCCGGCGGTATTTCCTGCGCAGCCTCCAATGAATTTGACAGATTTGATGATTTCGCCTTCAGCTTCTACTTCAATGGCCTGAGAACAGGTGCCTTTGGTACGATATAAGATCATAAAATGCCTCCTTAATGAATAATGATTGAATTTTCATCGGGCACGAAGCCTTCTGAACCGGCGCCGCTGTCCATGGACGTTCCGTGTACAGCAACGAATTGGTATCAGTATAGCAGAAAACGGCGGATTTTTCTAGTCAAACGGGACGGATTCGGTTATACTTAAAAACAGTATTAAGCGGAGGTTTCAGATGATGATAAGAAAGATAGGGATTATTGGAGCAATGGAGGAAGAGGTGGAAGCTCTCAGGGCGAAGCTGGAGCACCCGGAGAAGATGACGCGCGCGTCCATGGATTTTTATTCCGGCGTGCTGGAAGGGCGTGAGGCGGTGATCGTGCGCAGCGGGATTGGAAAGGTTAACGCGGGGATCTGCACCCAGATACTGGCGGATGTCTTTCACGTGGACGCGGTGATCAATACGGGGATCGCCGGTTCCCTGGCGGCGCAGATCGATATTGGAGATATTGTGGTATCCACAGATACGGTACAGCACGATATGGACGCCACCGGGTTCGGATACGACCTGGGCGTGATTCCCAGAATGGAGACCAGCTGCTTTGAGGCGGATAAGGCTCTGGTGGAGGCGGCTGTGGCTGCGTGCAGGGAAGCAGTGCCGGAAATAAAGGTGTTTACAGGAAGGATCGTGAGCGGAGACCAGTTCGTATCTGACCGTGAGACGAAAGACCGGATTGCGAAGGTATTCGGCGGCATGTGTACGGAGATGGAAGGGGCGGCCATCGCCCAGGCCGCGTGGCTGAACAGAATTCCCTTCGTGATTATTCGCGCCATTTCCGATAAAGCGGACGACAGCGCCACGATGGATTATCCAGCGTTTGAGCGTCAGGCCATCGCCCACAGCGTGGCCCTGGTGCGTAATTTTGTCGGACGGCTGGCGTAAAAGGTCGACAAGTTCCGGTTCCCACGGGGAAAAGTTCATGGTATGATGCAGGCATCCAAAAAAGGGGAGGCGTTTGGGATGTATGCATTATGGTACGACATGTGGAGAAACTACGCGGAGTTCTGGTTTTTGGGCGTCTGGGGATTTGTGCTGGCTCTGACGCGCAGGTGCATTTTCGGGAAGCTCTGCAGAGAGGCGGCCCTGGGTGGCGGGAGCAAGGGGAAGATGCTCCGGCAGATGACGCTCAAATTTGAGAAAAGCTATGAGGTACATGTGGAAATACACGATATTTCCGCTTTTGTGAGGAAGTATTTATACCAGGAAAAACGGTTCGGAGTCTTTCTGGGGAGATGGACAAGGCTCCCGGAGCGCTGGGGCAGGCTGACTCTGTACTCAGGCGCGGCGGAAGGGCTGATCCTTTACTTTCTGGGCAACGATCCTCTGTTCTGCCTGGACCGGGTATTAACGGCGGCGCTGGCCGCTTTGGCGGTGCAGACCGCCGTTCTTGTGTTTGAGTCGGACAGCCTGTGGGCGCGGGCGGAGAACAGCCTGAGAGATTATGTGGCCAATACGCTCTATCCCAGGCAGCACCATGAGTACGAAGGCTTTGAGGCCGAGGCCGCCGCAGGGAACGAGGAGCCGGGCCAGGCCGCCGCACCGGATGCATCTGGCCATAAAATTGTGCCGGTGAAAGCGGGGCGGAACGCCGCGCCGGGAGAAGCGGGCGAGAGCGACGCGCCGGGGATGGCAGGACAAAAGGCTGTGCCAGCCTCGGATCTGAGCACCGCGCCAGGAGCGCGGAACCGGGTACAGAAGGACGGGGAAAAAGGGGTTGTGCTGGAAAAGGAGGAGGAACAGCTTTTCCGGGAGGTTTTGTCCGACTTTTTAGGCTCGTCCACTTGATTTTTGTCATGCATCAATGCTAGAATGGACATATCAATGAAGGGGTACTCCCATAAAAAAGGAGAGCAGAAAACATGTCTAAAATCACGTTTGATTATTCCAAGGCAGGGCGTTTTATCAGCGCTGAAGAAGTGGAAAACATGAAAGTCCAGGTGAAAGCGGCAAAGAAGGTGCTTGTGGACCGCAGCGGAGCGGGAAACGATTTCCTGGGCTGGATCGATCTTCCGGTGGACTATGACAAGGAAGAGTTTGCAAGGATTCAGAAAGCAGCGGATAAGATCCGTCAGGACTCCGAGGTGCTGCTGGTAATCGGTATCGGAGGTTCTTATCTGGGAGCGCGCGCGGCCATTGAATTCTTAAGACACAGCTTTTACAATATGATCCCGAAGGAGAAGCGCGGGGGCACGCCGGAGATTTATTTTGTGGGCAACAGCATTTCTACCCGTTATATCTCCCATCTGGTGGATGTGATCGGAGACCGTGATTTCTCCATCAATATGATCTCCAAGTCCGGTACGACCACGGAACCGGCCATCGCGTTCCGCGTATTCAAAGAGATGCTGGAGAAGAAATACGGCAAGGAAGCGGCGGCAGGCAGGATCTACGCCACCACCGACAAGGCCAGAGGAGCGCTTAAGAACCTGGCTACGGAGGAAGGCTATGAGAGCTTTGTGGTGCCGGACGACGTGGGAGGCCGTTTCTCTGTACTGACCGCAGTGGGACTTCTGCCCATCGCAGTCAGCGGCGCGGACATTGTGAAACTGATGGAAGGCGCGGCCAGCGGACGCGAGCAGGCGCTGAACGCTCCGTATGAGGAGAACGACGCGGTGCAGTATGCGGCAATCCGCAACATCCTCCACAGAAAAGGAAAATCCACGGAGATCCTGGCAAATTATGAGCCCAGCCTTCATTATATCTCCGAGTGGTGGAAACAGCTCTACGGCGAGTCCGAGGGCAAGGATCAGAAGGGAATCTTCCCGGCGTCTGTGGATCTGACCACAGATCTGCATTCCATGGGACAGTTCATTCAGGACGGTGCGCGCATCATGTTCGAGACCGTGCTGGAGGTGGAGAACTGCGAGCAGGAGATCGTCATGGGCGAAGAGCCGGTGGATCTGGACGGCCTCAATTATCTGGCAGGCAAGAATGTGGATTTTATCAATAAGAGCGCGATGAACGGAACCATCCTGGCCCATACGGACGGGAATGTGCCGAACCTGATGATCAAGATCCCGGCGCAGGATGAATTCTCCCTGGGTCAGCTGTTCTATTTCTTCGAGTTCGCGTGCGGCGTCAGCGGATACATGCTGGGCGTGAATCCGTTCAACCAGCCGGGTGTGGAGAGCTACAAGAAAAACATGTTTGCGCTTCTTGGGAAACCGGGCTACGAGAAAGAACGCGAGGAGCTTTTGAAGAGGCTGTAATATTATTTGCGGACATCTATAATAAGGAGGCATCGCAGGGATGCGATGCCCCTTTTTCATATCCAACAGCAAGAAAATATATGTACATAAGAGCAACTTATGGGAGGGAGGTCTCTGAAGGTGGGGCAGATAACCAATACAATTCCGGCGAAACGCCAGCAGAATATTATGGAGTATTTATCTGTAAACCGCAGTATAACAATCAAAGAAGCGGCGTCGCTGTGCCAGGTATCCGAAGCTACGGCCCGGCGGGATCTGGACGATTTATCCGTTCAGGGTTTGCTGGAAAGGACACATGGGGGAGCTGTTCTTGAAAAAGGAACCGCATTGGAAATGGTTCATGCAGAGAAGATGAAGGTAATGATTCCGGAGAAAACCAGGATTGCGAAAGAGGCGGCAAAACTGATTAAAAATGGATGCAGTATTTTTCTGGATTCGGGAACGACAACCTTGCTTCTGGCAGGCCTGCTTTCGCCATTTAAAAATCTTACGGTGGTTACCCATAATCTTGATATTGCCTATCATATAAAATTGGACAAATCGTCCTCGCTGATTGTAACAGGAGGAATCAGACGGGACGATTACGGTGTGCTGATTGGCTCCATTGCCGAGGAGCTGGTTAATAAACTGAGGGTTGATCTTGCGTTTCTGGGGGCAGACGCAGTCATTCCCGGAAGCGGGGTGTATAACAGTAATTTTCTTGAGATTGGAATCAAGAGAAGCATTATTCATTGCGGTGAAAGCCGTATATTGCTGGCAGACCATACAAAATTCAAGCAGCGGGCGCTGACAAAGGTGTGTGATATTGAGGAATTTGATATGGTGATCACAGATCAGGGGCTGGATGAAGAAACTGCCGGTCTTTTGAAAGAAGGGCCATTAAAACTGATTTGCGTATAAACAGAATGTTTAGCTGTGCTGAAGGGCACAGCTTTTTTTGTGGGATTATTGAGTGGATAAGCCGTCTGGAATGTCTGCTGTTTATTGCCATGAAAATAGCAGTTTTAATGAGAAAGGAAAATTATACCTGGAAAAATATGTAAAAATATGTAATTATATGAAATAATTTAAAAGAAAAATTGCAAAAAATCACAATAAAACTTGCAAAATATTGCAACATATGATATGATCCTTTTAAAGGAAGGAGAGAGTCATGGGTCAGATGGCAAATTCCATGCCGGCAAAACGTCAGCAAAATATAATGGAATATTTAAATATAAGACGCAGCATAACGATTAAGGAAGCGGCGGATCTTTGTAAAGTATCAGAGGCGACGGCGAGACGCGATTTGGATGAACTGTCCGGTATGGGTTTTCTGGAACGTACCTATGGGGGCGCGGTTTTAGAAAGAGGAACCGGATTTGAGAGGGAACATGATGAAAAAATGAAGATTATGATTCCTGAAAAGACAAGGATAGCACAAAAAGCTGCAGGGCTGATAAAAAATGGATGCAGCATCTTTCTGGATTCTGGAACGACGACTCTTTTGCTGGCCCGAATGCTTCAGGGGTTTCAGAATCTGACCGTCGTCACGCATAATCTGGATATTGCATACAGCATAAAGCTGGACAAATCTTCCACGTTAATTGTGACAGGGGGGATTCGGAGGGACGGATACAGCGTTTTAATCGGGCAGATTGCGGAAGAGCTGGTAAACAGACTCAGCCTTGACATGGCGTTTCTGGGGGCAGATGCCATCAATCCCAATTATGGCGTATTTAACAGCAACTTTGTAGAAATAGGAATTAAGAGAAGCGCCATAGCTTGTGGGAAACACAGGATACTCCTGAGCGATCATACCAAATTTCAGACTAAGGCGCTGACGAAAGTATGTGATATTGAGGAATTCGAAACGGTTATTACGGATGACGGGATTGACGAGGAAACAAAAGAAATTCTGCGGAACAAATCAGTAAATTTAATTACAGCATAGAAAGGAGACAAAATGAGCTGGTTAAAAGAAGTAATTGGAAAGGAAAAACCTATCATATCCATGCTCCACATGCAGGCAATGCCGGGAGACCCGGGATATGAGAAGGGGAAAGGGATGGAGTGGATCGTCGAAAAGGCGAAAGAGGATCTGGAAGCGCTCCAGGAAGGCGGCGTGGATGCGATTATGTTCAGCAATGAATACAGTCTTCCGTACCTTACCTCAGTCAGAACCGAAACGGTGGCGGCCATGGCAAGAGTGATCGGAGAACTGAAGCCTTACATATCTGTCCCCTATGGAGTCAATGTGCTATGGGATCCGAAAGCTTCTCTGGATCTGGCTGTTGCGGTAGGAGCGAAATTCATCAGGGAAATTTTTACAGGCGTATATGCCAGTGATTTTGGCCTGTGGAATACAAACTGCGGAGAAGTGGTGCGGCACCAGCATGAGATTGGAGCTGAAGATGTAAAGCTCTTGTTCAACATTGTACCGGAAGCAGCCAAGTATCTGGCAGACAGAGAGATTAAAGAGGTGGCGAAATCGACGGTGTTTAACTGCAGGCCGGACGCTTTGTGTGTGTCCGGATTGACGGCAGGGTCGCCCACAGACATGTCTCTGTTAAAAGAGGTAAAAGAAACCGTTCCGGAGACGGTGGTTCTGGCCAATACCGGATGCAAAAAAGAAACAATAGAGGACTTGTTAAAGATAGCGGATGGAGCAGTCGTGGCGACCACTTTCAAATATGATGGAAAATTTGAAAACCAGGTGGACTGCAGGCGCGTAAAAGAATTTATGGATGTTGTGAAGAATTTCAGAGGGGGTAATTAGATGATATCCGACGAAAAGATATATGAGAGCGCGTTGAGTACCTTCGCAAATGAAGCCCATGCGGTGGCTGAACTGGCGAATACGGTGGACAGGGAATGTTATGTGAAAGCAGTGAGGATGATTGCGGAATGCAAAGGCAGAATTATCACAACCGGGTGCGGAACGTCCGGCGCCTGCGCCAAAAAGGTATCACAGGTATTTAACTGTGTCGACAGGGCTTCTCAGTTTTTAAACCCGGCAGACGCGCCCCATGGCGATTATGGGATGATCCGCCCGGACGATATTATCATCATCATTTCGAAAAGCGGCAAGAGCGCAGAGATGATCAATTTGATTCCTGTTGCAAAAGCGAGGGGAGGCAAGATCATCGCTGTCACGGAAAATCCCGACTCGCCCATTGTAAAGGAGAGCGATCTTAGTCTCATTCTGCATACAGGGCCGGAGGCCTGCCCTTACCAGTGCCTGTCCACAACTTCTGTAACGGCGGTATTCGCACTGTTCGATGCTGTTTCCATAGGCTGCATGCTTTATAACGGCATTGATAAAAATTATTTTAAATTAGTTCATCCGGCGGGGGGCGTCGGGGCCATGCTGGCGGAAGAAGGATGAAAATGAAACTGGTTGTAACGGAAAATTACGAAGAAAGCAGCCGCATTCTGGCGGATATGGTTGAGCAGGTTATTGCAGAAAAGAAAGATGCGGTGCTGGGACTGCCTACAGGCAGCTCTCCTGTGGGGATGTATCATTATCTGGTGCAGGATTATCAGGAAGGAAAAGTGGATTTTTCTGAGGTGCATACGATTAATTTAGATGAATATACAGGCCTGGAAAGGGAGCATGTCCAGAGTTTTGGTTATTTTATGGATCAGCATCTGTTTTCAAAAGTGAACGTGCCCGCTGAAAATATTATGCTGATAGACGGAACCGGTTCAGCCGCAGAGCAGATTGACCGTTATGATAGATTCCTTGACGATAATACGATAGACATTCTTGTGGTGGGAATAGGGAATAACGGACACATAGGGTTCAATGAACCAGATACGGTTTTTCATGCGCAGACACACCTGACAGAATTAGAACCGGAGACGATAAAAGCGAACGCCCGTTTCTTTGAAAAGGAATCAGATGTTCCCCGCAGTGCCATAACGATGGGAATGTCCGCAATCCTGAAAGCGAGAAAAGTGGTCTTGATTGCCACGGGCGAAGCGAAAGCGGGAGCGATAGAAAGACTGTTTATGGACGATACGATAGATCCCATGTTTCCCTGCAGTATTTTAAAGGGATGTAAAGATGCGGTGGTCGTAGTAGACAGAGATTTATACGGGCGTACGAAATTATGAGCAGATATGTGTTGGGATTTGACTTTGGAACTTTGTCCTGCAGGGGTGTCGCGTTGGATTTGGAAAATGGACAGATGGCAGCTACTGCAGAAAGAGATTATGAACATGGCGTGATTTCGGGCATGATGCATCATAAGCCGATTAAACTGGAATCCGAATGGTTCCTTCAGGATCCGGACGACTGGATTGAGAGCATGATCCATGTATCCCGGGAGATGCTGAAAAAGGGGAATATCAGCCCGGAAGAGGTGGCCGGAATTGGTACGGACTTTACCAGCTGTACGCTGCTGCCAGTCAAAAAGGATGGAACGCCCCTTTGCAAACTGGACAGATTCAGAGATATTCCCAATGCATGGCCCAAACTTTGGAAGCATCATGGCGCGCAGGCTTATGCAGAGCGTATAGAGGCGTATGCGAAGAAAAACACTGCCTGGCTGAAGGAGTATTTTGGAAATTCCGTATCGTCGGAGTGGGTGTATCCCAAAATGCTTCAGGTAGCGGAAGAAAATCCGGAAGTGTATAAGGAAGCCGACCTTTTTATGGAAGCGGTGGACTACATTGTTATGGCACTGACGGGGAAGAACAGCAGGAACAGCGGGGTACTTGGGGTAAATGCATTCTGGATAGAAGGCAGAGGATATCCGGACCCGGCATTCGCGAAAGCATTGAACCCTCTGCTGGAGGATGCGGCAGATAAAAAACTGTCGGGGAAAATCGTAAAAGTCGGTGACTGTGTGGGGACGGTCACAGATCAGATGGCGCAATTGTTGGGAATAACGTCCAGGGCTGTCGTAGCTGCCGGCCATAGCGACGGAGCGGTAGCCGGCTGCGGCGCGGGAGTGACGAAAAGCGGAAGCATGATGCTGGTTATGGGAACCTCTACCTGCCATCAGATGATGTATAAAGATGTTCATCCATTCGATGGGGTATGTTCCATAGCGGCGGGAGGAATGGTGCCGGATCTCTACGGATACGAATCAGGACAGCCGGCCACAGGAGATATTTTCACATGGTTTGCCCAGAACTGCGTGCCTTCGGCTTATGCGGAGAAAGCTCAAAAAGAGGGCAAAAGCCTGCTGCAGTTCTTAGGCGAGCTGGCAGAGCGCTATAAGCCGGGAGAAAGCGGCCTGGTGGCTCTGGACTGGCTGAATGGGAACAGAAGCGTTTTGTCAGATTATAATTTATCGGGATTGATCGTCGGTCTGACTCTGGAAACCCGACCGGAAGAGATTTACCGGGCGCTTGTGGAAGCAAACATATTTGGTTCCAGAAAAATCATTGAAAATTATGAGAATAACGGCGTCCATATAAACGATCTTTATGCGGTGGGAGGCATTGCCCGAAAAAGTCCCTGGATTATGCAGATGTGCGCGGATGTTTTCCACAGAGAGGTCATTGTACCGCAGCTGGATAATGTGCCCGCAAGGGGAGCGGCAGTCTGTGCGGCGGTCGCTCTTGGAAAAACAGATAAAAAATGGGGATGCAAAGATTTTCATGAAGCGTCAGAAAGGCTGGTTCCTAAAGACGCCGTGGTCTACAGTCCGGATATGGAAAACGGAAGACGGTACGATAAAATCTATGCTTATTATGAAATGCTACATGATGCCTTTGGAACCAAAAACACTTTTATGAAAGGCTTAAAAGAACTTCGGACGGAGACAAAGCATCATGAGTAAAATTATATTATCAAAGGAGGTAACATATGAAAAAGAAGCTGATGTCAATGGTGTTATGTGTGCTGCTGATTGCGGCGATGACTGTCGGGTGCGGCGGACAGGAGACGCCGGCCAGTACGGGGACGACAAGCGAAACAGAGAGCACTGATACGGCAGACGGAGGGGAATCTTATACAATCGCGACGGTTGTAAAAGATATGTCTGATCCGTGGTGCCTGCGCCATCAGGAGGGGGTTGAAGCATATGCAGAAGAGACAGGGTATAACTGTTATGTGAAGGGCCCGTCCAAAACGGATTCGGCAGAACAGATCCAGGTATTGGAAAACCTGATAGAGCAGGACATCGACGCACTGTGTGTGGTTCCGATCGACCCTGAGGCATGTAAGCCGGTACTCGCCAAAGCCAGAGAAAAGGGAATTGTTGTTATCACCCATGAAGCGGAAGGATTTGAGGAGTGCGATTACGATCTGGAAGCATTCAACAACCAGGAGTACGGGGAAGCCATGATGGATGAACTTGCAGAAGCTATGGGAGAAGAAGGAAAGTATGTGACAATGGTTGCGTTCCTGTCTTCCACTTCCCATAACCAGTGGATGGATGCGGCAGTGGCTCATCAAAAAGAGGCTTATCCCAATATGGAGTTGATCCCGGAGGAAAGAATCGAATGCGAAGACAACATGGACATGGCATACAATAAAGCAAAGGAAATTATTAAAAAATACCCGGACATCAAAGGCTTCTTAGGGGCTTCCAGCTATGACCCGCCAGGAGCAGCGAAAGCGATTGACGAATTGGGAATGACAGGACAGATACATGCGGTTGGTACAGGTGTTCCTTCGGTATCACAGCCGTATCTGGAATCAGGGTCGAATCCATGCGTTCTCTGCTGGGATCCTGCCTTGTCAGGAAAAGCCATGTGTCAGCTGGCGGTTATGATCCTGGAAGGAAATGAAGATCAGATTCAGACAGGACTGGATCTGGGAATTGAAGGCTACAATAGTGTGACGGTGGACGGCACAAACATCAGCGGAAATGCAATTTTGGTGATTGACAAAGAAAACATGGCGGACTATGCATTTTAAAAAGGTTGTTTGAACATTTATGCCCGCGCATCCTTTTTAGGATGCGCGGATTTACTTTATAATGAAGGCGAAGGTAAGATGAGCGATATATTATTGGAGATAAAAGAGGTTTCAAAACATTTTGGGGGAGTGACGGCGCTGGATAAAGTCGGACTGACAATAAGGAAAGGAGAGATCCATTGTCTGGTTGGCGAAAACGGGTGCGGGAAATCGACTTTAATTAAAATTATTTCCGGTTTCTATAAGCCGGATGGCGGAACGATCTGTTTTGACGGACAAGAATATAGTTCGTTGGACATAAAACAGTCCATTCAGCTGGGCATTCAGGTGATCTATCAGGATATGTCGATCTTTCCCAACCTGACTGTGGCCGAGAATATAGCCATGAACTATGAGCTCTATAACAGAAGAAAGCTGGTAAACTGGAAAAATGTAGAAACAATTGCAAAGCAGGCGCTGGCCCATATAGGGATTGATATTCCATTACATGAATCCGTCGGCAGCTTATCCATTGCAGACAAGCAGCTGATAGCGATTGCCAGGTCCATTTTGTATAATTCAAGGCTGATTATCATGGACGAACCCACGTCAGCTCTTACAAGGAGGGAAGTTGATAAACTGTTTAAGGTTATCCGTCAGCTCCAAAAAGAAGGGATCTCCATACTTTTTGTCAGCCATAAGCTGGATGAAGTATTTGAGATTGCGGATCAGTTTACTGTTTTCAGGAACGGCCGTCTGATTGTTTCTAAAGAAGCGAAAAATATTACCAACGAGCAGTTTGTATTTTATATGACGGGCAGAAACATTGAAGAAGAATATTTTACGGCGGATCATGCGGATGTCAGCTCGTCATTGTTCCGTGTCGAGAATCTCTGCCTGAAAAATGGATTTGAAAATATCAGCTTTGAGATACATCCTGGAGAAATCCTGGGGATCACTGGACTTTTAGGGTCGGGAAGAACGGAACTGGCAAAAACATTATTTGGAATGTACACTGCGGACTCAGGCAGGATATTTATTGAGGAAAAGGAAGTAAAAATCAAATCGCCCATGGACGCGCTCAAATTGAAGGTGGCATATGTGCCGGAAGACCGATTGACGGAAGGTCTCTTCCTGACGCAGTCCATTGAAAACAATATGATTATATCCAATATTGACAGGCTCAGGAAGAAAAAAGGAACTGTAGATTTCCAAAGAGGAAACGAAGATTCAAAGTATTGGGTTAAAAGCCTTGGGATTAAACTGCATGAACTGAAGGATGGAATCCAGACGCTTTCGGGCGGCAATCAGCAGAAGGTGGTGCTGGGGAAATGGCTGGAGACCAGTCCAAAAGTATTGATCCTGAACGGCCCTACGGTTGGAGTGGACATTGGGGCAAAATATGATATCCACAATTATCTGAGGAAGCTTGCAGAAGAAAAAACCATGGCTATTTTATTGATTTCTGATGATATCAATGAGATTTTGATGAACTGCAACCGAATTCTGATTATCAAGAGCGGCCGTATTACGGGAGAATATAAGAATACAGATCTGGACAGCTCGAGACTCCAGGTTCTGATCACAGAGGGAGAAGGGGCGGAGGCAGTATGAAGGTAAAAAGACTGTTGAAGAGAAATGAATTTTATGTGGCTTTAATTATTGTGGTCTTATCACTGTTAATTCATGCGAAGAGCGGACAGTTTTTTACGGCCAACAACCTGGTGGATCTGGCCAGGAGTTTGATTGTTCCAGGGATGATGGCGTCAGGACTTTTTATGGTGATTGCTTCGGGGAATATAGACGTGTCGTTTCCTTATACCGCTATGCTTTGCATGTTCTCCATTACAAAGTTGTTTCAGATCATGGATTATCAAGGGCCTGTAATTCTGGGATTTATACTGGCTGCTGTGATCGGGGCTTTGCTGGGGGCGGTAAATGGAGTTCTGGCGGCATGGTTAAAACTTCCTACGCTGATTATTACTCTGGGCACTTGCACCATCTACCTTGGCTTTACACAGGGAGTCCTCAAAAGCAGTGTTATCTCTGTCCTTCCGGCGCCCCTTGCAGATATGGCGAACACAAATCTGTTTTCGGTCAGAAGCGCGGCGACAAATCTGGGAAGCTCCATGCATATAAGTATATTCCTTTTAATAGCGACACTGCTGATCGTGGGATTTATTATGCGGTATACGATGCTGGGAAGAGGCATATATGCAGTAGGAGGCGATCCGGTAGCAGCAGAGAGAGTCGGGTTTAATGTGAAGGCAATTACGGTGTTTGTTTTCGCTTTCTGTGGTCTTGTGGGCGGTGTGACAGGATTGACGCAGGTTACCTTATCTGGAATGTGCCAGATCAATTTCTTTGACGGCTATGAAATGACGATCATAGCGGCGGTAGTTTTGGGCGGAGCTAATATCGCAGGCGGCAGCGGGAGCGTTTTCGGAACATTCCTCGGAGTCCTTTTGATGAAGCTGATATCAAACAACCTGATTCTTTTGGGAATCCCCACAGAATGGAGCAAACTGATGACGGGAGTTTTGATCATTCTCGGAGTTTGTGTGTCTGCATATAAGATGGTTTCAGCTGAAAGAAAGGTAACGTCCAATATCTTAAAAGCTGCGGACGGAGAGGAGGCAGCTCATGAATAGTATAGGAAAATATTTGAATAAAGAGAGCAATAATGCAAGGCTTTTACTGATGCTGCTGATTACTCTGGCCGGTCTTGCGATCGCCACGGGAGGTTCTTTCCTGAGCGTGAACCAGATGCAGCTGGTGGCGTATTTGTTCCCGGAAATGGGCGTCATGTCTTTGGGGATGATGTTGGCGATGATCAGCGGAGGAATTGACCTGACTGTAGTGGCGGTAGCGGATTTGACAGGGATTCTGAGCTGTCTTCTGCTGAAAGCGATGATGCCTGCGGATGCTTCCCTTCCGGTTCAGTTATGCGTTCTTCTGGTCATATTATTGTCGGGCATGATTATGGGAGGAATATGCGGGGCATTTACCGGAACTTTAATTGCCAGAATTGGGATTCCGGCAATGGTAGCCACCCTGGGAGCTTCGGATATTATTCTTGGGCTGGCAGTCGGAATTACAAAAGGTTCTTCGATAAAAGAACTTCCGGAGATCCTGAATCTCGCTGTCAATTACCGTATTTTCGGTATTTTGCCGGTTCCCACGCTGCTGTTTGCCATCTGCGCCGGCGGGGTTGCGTTTATATTGAATAAGACCGCGTTCGGATTCAAGATTTATATGATTGGTTCGAATAAGGACGCGTCGAAGTACTCCGGGGTGGATAACAAGAAAGTGCTGACCATGACGTATATCATCAGCGGGATGCTGGCATCCGTATCCGGAATCTTGATGTGCGGGCATTTTAATTCGGCAAGATCAGACTTTGGGAAATCCTATCTGACGCCCTCCATACTGATCTGTGTACTTGCCGGGGTAAATCCTAACGGCGGAAAAGGAAAAGTCAGCGGAATGGTGCTGGCGGTCATTATTCTGCAAATGCTTTCCTCCGGATTTGCTCTGTTCCAGAATATATCGGATTATTACAAGAATCTCATATGGGGAGCGGTACTTATACTGGTAATGATTATTAACGTAGTTTCGGAAAGGAGAAAAAACGGAAAATAAAATTGCATTGCCTGCCCGGATTTTGTATACTGATATCCAGAAAATGCAAGAAGGGTGAACGGATGCGAAAATATAAGATCCTATACGAAGACGCTGATTTATTTGTTCTGTATAAACCATCTGGATTGGCCATACAGAATGCACGGCCTTCAGTGCCTGACGTAATGAGTATGCTCAGGAATGATTTGGCGAACCATCATGAAAAAAATACAGAATTATATCTTATCAACCGGCTGGATCAGCCGGTTGAAGGTATTTTTCTGATAGCGCGCAATCATTACGCGGCGGAAGAGCTGAACAGACAGTTCCGTGCCAGATCAGGGGTGGAGAAACGATATCGGGCATTGGTTTATGGACGGCCAAAGGAACCCGAGGGGCGCCTTGTCCATTATCTGAAGAAGGCAGGATGCTCTAATCTGTCTCTTGCGGTCCCGGAGGGAACGAAGGATGCCAAAAGATGCGAACTGTATTACAGGGTGATACAAAGTTATGGAGATAAAAGTCTTCTGGACATCCAGCTGATGACGGGGAGACATCATCAGATACGGGTGCAGATGGCAAGCGCAGGGACGCCTATTGTGGGAGATACCAAATATGGAAAGCAGGAAGAGCAGTTTCAGCAGCTTGCGCTCTGCTCCTGTAAAATCAGCTTTGTCCATCCAAGGACGAAGGCTCCCCTGACGTTCCAGGTGAAACCGTCGTTTTCAGTTCCGCCCACAGCTCCTTGACCAGCAGGACGCCGAAGGGGCCGGAGAACAGGCCGAAGGGTCCGAAAAGCTGAAGGCCGATGATGACCGACATGAGAAAACCGATGGGAAGAAGACCCAGCCCTCCACCCAGGAGCCGGGGCTCCAGGAATTCCCGGGTCAGCCAGGTGACGGCCAGCAGGGCGGCCAGCCACAGGGCCATGGTATAATGCCCCTGGAGAAGCTGGATCACGATCCAGGGGACGAAGACCACGCCGGTGCCGAAGACGGGCAGGGCGTCCACAAAACCGGTGAGGACCGCCCAGAACCAGAAGAACGGCACGTTCAGGAAGAAATAGCCTGCGGCACACTCCGCCGACACCACCAGCATGATCTTGCCCTGGGCCTTTACCCAGCTTCGCAGTGCCTGCGTCATGCGGCGGGAAGCGCGGGAGACGGGGGTGAAAAAGGGCAGTTTCTGCAGCAGGCGTTCCGCCTGTTCCCAGTCTTTGGCCAGGAGCAGGACGGAGATCAGATAGATGAAGACGCCGAACAGACAGGAGAACAGGGCCGGCCCCTGTTTCATCAGGAAGCCGGACATGGACTCGGGAATCCAGCCGAGATAGTCGGAAAACCGATGCCAATATTCCTGACAGACCGGGATCAATTCCCTGCAGGGCTCATATAACAGCGCGCATCCGCACAGGACGGCGCAGCCTGCCAGCAGGATGCATACGGCAAGAAAACACACGCCCAGGGGCAGCAGGCGGAGGCGCACCCATTTCTGCAGGAAGACCAGGAAATGGACGGTGAGCCAGGCCAGGAAGAAGGGCAGGGCGAGCGGAAGCAGGAACCTGAGGAACAGGTAGACTGCCAGAAGGATGCCTGTTTTTTGAAGATATATTTTTTTCTGCTGTGTCATTGGTCTCTACCTCCGATTACAGTATCTGCAAAAACGGTTCCAGTATGGCGGTAAAGTATTGGTAAAAGCGAAGATACTTGACAAACCCGGCGTTCCTTTTTACAATGAAAATCAACGTGAAAGTCAGTAAAGGAGAACCCATAGATATGGCAAAAGAGAAGAAGTTAGTGGAAGATATTACTTCCATGGATGTGGATTTCGCCCAGTGGTATACGGATGTGGTGAAAAAAGCGGAACTGATGGATTATACCAGTGTAAAAGGCTGTATGGTCATCAAGCCGGCGGGCTACGCGATCTGGGAGAATATCCAGAAAGAACTGGACCGCCGTTTCAAGGAGACCGGCGTGGAGAATGTGTATCTTCCTATGTTTATCCCGGAGAGTCTTCTGCAGAAGGAGAAGGACCATGTGGAAGGTTTTGCGCCGGAGGTGGCGTGGGTAACCCACGGCGGCACGGAGCCGCTGCAGGAGCGCCTGTGCGTGCGCCCCACTTCGGAGACGCTGTTCTGTGATTTTTATGCCAATGAGGTCCATTCCTACCGGGATCTGCCCAAAGTATACAACCAGTGGTGTTCGGTGGTGCGCTGGGAGAAGACCACCCGCCCCTTCCTGCGTTCCAGAGAGTTCCTGTGGCAGGAGGGCCATACGGCGCATGCCACGGCTCAGGAAGCCGAGGAGCGGACGGTACAGATGCTGAATGTTTACGCGGACTTCTGTGAGGAGGTTCTGGCGATTCCCGTGATCAAAGGACAGAAGACCGACAAAGAGAAATTCGCGGGTGCGGAATCCACCTATACCATAGAATCTCTGATGCACGACGGCAAGGCGCTGCAGTCCGGCACCAGCCATAATTTCGGGGATGGATTCGCGAAAGCGTTCAATATCCAGTATACGGATAAAGACAACCAGTTAAAATATGTACATCAGACCTCCTGGGGCATGACCACCCGTATGATCGGCGCCATCATCATGGTACACGGCGACGATTCCGGACTGGTACTGCCGCCCAGGATCGCGCCGGTTCAGACCATGATCGTTCCCATTGCGCAGCATAAAGAAGGCGTGCTGGAGAAAGCATATGAGCTGAGAGACCGCCTGCAGGGACAGTTCCAGGTGAAGGTGGACGATTCGGAGAAGTCCCCGGGCTGGAAATTCGCGGAGCAGGAGGTCAGGGGCATCCCCACCCGTATTGAGATCGGACCGAAGGATATCGAAGCGGGCCAGGCGGTGATCGTGCGCCGGGATACCAGGGAAAAGACTGTTGTATCCCTGGATGAACTGGAAGCGAAGCTTTCCGAGATCCTGGAGACCATGCAGAAGGATATGCTGGAGAGAGCGCGCAGCCACAGGGACGCGCATACCTATGACGCGCTGACCTACGAAGAATTTGTGGAGACGGTCAACACGAAGCCGGGATTTGTCCGCGCCATGTGGTGCGGGGATCAGGCCTGCGAGGACAAGATCAAAGAGGATACCACGGCCACCAGCCGCTGTATGCCCTTTGAACAGCATAAGCTGTCCGACAAATGCGTCTGCTGCGGCAGACCGGCAAAGAAGCTGGTGTACTGGGGCAAGGCATATTAATCTCTGTGAGGCCAGGCGCCCGGCCGTATGTGGAACATATGCTCCGGTGCGTTTGAGTTTAACCTTTTATATGAAGAAGCTATGATGAAGATTCAGATTCCAGAGAAAGTGAACAAAATAATCGGTACGCTGACCTGTGCGGGGTATGAAGCCTATGCGGTGGGCGGGTGTGTGCGCGACGCGGTTCTGGGAAGGGAGCCGGCGGACTGGGATATTACCACGTCCGCTTCCCCCCAGGAGGTTAAGCGCCTGTTTCCCAGAACCATAGACACCGGCATCCGCCACGGGACAGTGACGGTGATGCTGGGACGGGAAGGTTTTGAAGTCACCACGTACCGGATCGACGGCATTTATGAGGACGGCCGCCATCCCACGGAGGTGCGCTTCACCCAAAGTCTGCTGGAAGACCTGAAGCGCCGGGATTTTACCATCAACGCCATGGCTTATAATGACGAGGCGGGACTGGTGGATGAATTTGACGGTGTGGGAGACCTGCGCCGCGGCCTGATCCGCTGTGTGGGCGACGCCCGTGAACGGTTCACGGAGGACGCGCTGCGCATGATGCGGGCGGTGCGTTTTGCGGCCCAGCTGGGATTTTCTCTGGAGCCGGAGACCAGGGAGGCGGTCCGCCAGATGGCCGGGAATCTGGAGAAGGTCAGCGCCGAACGCGTTCAGGCCGAGCTGATGAAGCTTTTGCTCTCCCCTCACCCGGAGATGCTCCGGGACGCCTGGGAGACGGGGCTGACCGCTGTGTTTCTCCCGGAGTTCAACCGGTGTATGGAGTGCAGGCAGAACACGCCTCACCATATGTATGGGGTGGGCGAGCATACCATACGCGTGATACAGGGCGTGAGGACGGACCGGGTGCTGCGTCTGGCGGCGCTGCTCCATGATTTCGGGAAACCTCATATGAGGACGACGGACAGCCAGGGCGTGGATCACTTCCAGGGACACGCCGCGTACAGCGAAGAGCTGGCGGGCCGGATTCTCCGGCGTCTGAAATTTGACAACGATACCATCCGCCAGGTGCGGCGCCTGGTATACTGGCACGACTGCCGTCCGTCCGCGGAAGCCGCTTCGGTGCGCCGGGCAGTGAGCAGGATCGGCGGCGATCTGTTTCCCATGTATCTGGAACTGAGGCGGGCGGATATCCTGGCTCAGAGCCGGATCTTCCTGGAGGAGAAGCTGGAGAATCTGGACCAGGTGGAGGCGGTATATCATCAGATCCTGGAAGAACAGAACTGCCTGACGCTGAAGGATCTGGCAGTGAGCGGCAGAGAACTGATGGACGCCGGCTTCGCGGCGGGGCCGCTGTTGGGAGAGACCCTGAATCATCTGCTGGATCAGGTGATCGAGGACCCCGGACGGAATGAACGCAGGTGGCTTCTGGAAGAAGCGCTGCGCTGGAAAGAAGAAACGGATAAATAGGGCTGTGCACGGATCGTTCCGCGCGCGGCCCTTTCTCCGTTCCTGGGCCGTTCGCGCGGACATGTTGCCGACCGCCCAGGCTCCAGGCATAAATTCCCCCCGGCACACATAAGATGGAAAGTACGAGAAGACGTGTGTTGGGGGGAAATTCTATGAATGAAAGAGAACTGCAGGTACTGGAACAATATCCGTTTACTGTGGAAGGAAGCAGCAGGGTCCGGGGCGCTTTTCTTTTGGAAACCAGCGTGGGGAAACGGCTGATAAAGGAATTTTCCGGAAGCACATATAAGTTAGAAAGGGAGCAGCTTCTTTTAGACCATCTGCGGGAGCAGGGCTTCCTGGTGGACCGGATGGAGCCGGACAAAGAGGGGCGGCTGGCCACGGTTTACCGGGAGTATTTTCGCTATGTGGTCAAAGAATACATCGGCGGGCGGGAGTGCGACACCAGGAGCGAGAGCGAGATCCTGAAAGCCATCTCCATGCTGGCGGGGCTTCACGGGGCCATGCGGGGCGTATTTCCCGTGACGGAGGAGGACCGGCAGCGCCTGGGCGGGCCGGATATCCTGGAAGAGATGAAGCGGCGCAACCGGGAACTGCGGAAGATCTACGCGTTTATCCGCAGGAAGAACCGGAAAAATATGTTTGAGACCGCCTGCCTGTCCTGCTTTCCGGAAGTGATCGACGAGGCCCAGGAGACGGAGCGGCTGGTGGAAGGCTCCGGCTACCGGGAGCTTCGGGAACGGGCCATGGAGGAAGGGCACCTGTGCCACGGCGAATATGTGCACCATAATATTCTGGTGCAGGACGGCAGGATGGCGGTGGTGAATTTTGAAAAATTTTCTCTGGACGTACAGATCAGCGACCTGTATCTTTTTATGCGCAAAATTCTGGAAAAACAGAATTACGACAGCCGCCTGGGCAGGAAGATGCTGGAGGCGTATGAGCGCGTAAAGCCTCTGAGCCGGGCGGAAAGAGAGTACTTAAGCTGCCGCCTGCGGTACCCGGAAAAGCTGTGGAAACTGGCGAATTATTATTACCGCACAAATAAAGCATGGATCCCCGGAAAACACGTGGAAAAACTGGAAAAATTTTTGGCACAGCGGGAAAAAAGAGTTTCCTTTTCCATGGAGGTATTGTATAATAACTCTAACTACAATACAAAAAACGGGAGGTAATTGTGCAAAATGGACTACAGAGAGATATATGAGGAGTGGCTTGCCAATCCGTATTTCGATGAAGCCACCAAAGATGAGCTCAGAGCGATTGCAGATGACGACAAAGAGATAAAAGAACGGTTTTATAAGGATCTGGAATTCGGAACCGCCGGACTGCGCGGCGTGATCGGCGCTGGCATCAACCGTATGAATATTTATGTGGTACGCCGTGCGACCCAGGGCCTTGCAAATTACATTATCAAACAGGGAGGCCAGGATAAGGGCGTGGCCATCGCGTTCGACTCCCGGCGTATGTCCCCGGAATTTGCAGAGGAAGCGGCTCTGACGCTGGCGGCCAACGGCATCAAGGCTTATAAGTTTGAATCTCTCCGTCCCACTCCGGAGCTGTCTTTCGCAGTTCGGGAGCTGGGCTGTGTGGCGGGCATCAACATCACGGCCAGCCATAATCCGCCGGAGTACAACGGCTATAAAGTTTACTGGGAGGACGGCGCACAGTTTACCCCGCCCCATGATAAAGGCGTGACGGCAGAAGTACTGGCGATCACCGATCTGTCCACCGTGAAGACCATGTCCCATGACGAAGCCGTTGCGGCAGGGAAATATGAAATCATCGGACAGGCCATCGACGACAAGTTCATCGGCCATGTAAAAGCGCAGGTGGTGAATCAGGACGCCATTGACAAGATGCAGAAGGATATCCGCATTGTCTACACGCCCCTCCACGGCACGGGCAATATCCCGGCCAGAAGAGCGCTGAAGGAGCTGGGCTTCGAGAATGTTTATGTGGTGAAGGAGCAGGAGCTTCCGGACGGCGATTTCCCGACGGTAAGCTATCCCAATCCGGAGGCGGCGGAAGCGTTTGCCCTGGGACTGAAGCTGGCGAAGGAGATCGACGCGGATCTGGTGCTGGCCACCGACCCGGACGCAGACCGTCTGGGCGTGTATGTAAAAGATTCCAAATCCGGCGAATACATTCCGCTGACCGGCAATATGTCCGGTTCCCTGCTGTGTGACTATGTACTCAGCCAGAAGCAGGAGGCAGGAAAGATTCCGGCGGACGGCCAGGTGGTAAAATCCATCGTGACCACGAACCTGGTGGACGCCATCGCCCGGAATTACGGATGCGAGCTGGTGGAAGTGCTGACCGGATTCAAATACATCGGACAGCAGATTCTGAAGAACGAGGCGACCGGCAAGGGAACGTATCTGTTCGGCCTGGAAGAATCCTACGGATGCCTGATCGGCACTTATGCCCGCGACAAAGATGCCATCTCCGCTACGGTGGCTCTGTGTGAAGCGGCCGCTTACTATAAGATGAAAGGCATGACCCTGTGGGATGCCATGATCGCCATGTATGAGAAATACGGCTATTACAAAGACGCCGTGAAGTCCATCGAGCTGAAGGGCATCGAAGGTCTGGAGAAGATCCAGAAGATCATGGATTCCCTGAGAAGCAATACGCCGGAGAAGCTGGGCGAGTACCCGGTGGTTTCCGCAAGGGACTACAAGCTGGATACGGTGAAGGATATGGCCACCGGAGAGGTGAAGCCCACCGGACTTCCCGCTTCCAACGTGCTTTATTACGATCTGCCGGACAACGCATGGGTATGCGTAAGACCGTCCGGTACGGAGCCGAAGGTTAAGATCTACTATGGAGTGAAGGGAACCTCCCTGGAAGACGCGGACGCTAAGAGCGCCGCTCTGGGAGACGCCGTACTCTCCATGATTAATAGTATGATCTAAGATTCCGCCGCAGAAGCGGACAGGCAGGATTATATGGGAAACTGATGATAGAAGGGGGCGCTTTTGGGCGCCCCTTTCGTGATGGGCCGCGGATACGCGGAAGATTAAGACGGAGGACATATATGTACAGTTATGACGAACTGGTGGGAATTATTGCAGAACTGAGAGGAGACCATGGCTGCCCCTGGGACAAGGCGCAGACTCATGAGAGCCTGATCCCGTGCCTGAGGGACGAATGTGAGGAAGTGGTTCAGGCCATAGAGAAAAAGGATGAAGAGAATCTGTGCGAGGAGCTGGGGGACGTGCTGCTTCAGGTGCTGCTCCATGCCCAGATTGCCAAAGAGGAGGGACTTTTTACCATGGAGGACGTGGTAAACATGCTGGCGGAAAAGATGATCCGCCGCCATCCCCACGTCTTCGGCAATGAGGAGTACGGTTCCCCGGAGCAGAACCGGCTCCGCTGGGAAGAGATTAAAAAAGCAGAAAAAGAGGCGAAAGAAATGCGGAAAAAAGCGAAGAACCGGGGAATATAGCTTGACAAACCAAAGGAAACACGATATAACTATTGATACATGTGAAACCACTATTTATTTAGGAAAAATCAGGAGGAAATAAACAATGAATAAGGCTGAATTAGTAGCAGCAGTGGCAGAAAAATCAGAACTGACGAAAAAAGATGCTGAGAAGGCAGTGAAAGCATTCGTTGATGTAGTTACAGAAGAGCTGAAGAAAGGTGAGGAAGTTCAGGTAGTGGGCTTTGGTACATTTAAAGTTGCAGAGAGAGCAGCCAGAGAAGGAAGAAACCCGCATACGGGCGAGCCGATGGCAATCGCAGCTTCCAAGGCTCCGAAGTTCAAAGCAGGAAAAGCTTTAAAGGATGCCCTGAACTAATAGGTACGCATGAGACTGGATAAATTTCTTAAGGTTTCCCGGCTGATCAAGCGGCGCACGGTGGCCAATGAGGCCTGCGACGCCGGCCGCGTCCTGGTGAACGGCAAGGTGGCGAAAGCCTCCCTGAACGTGAAAGAAGGGGATGTGATCGAGATCCAGTTTGGCGCCAAAGCTGTGAAGGCAGAGGTTCTGAACGTGCAGGAGACCGTGAAAAAAGAGGAAGCGAAAGAGCTTTACCGGTATTTATAAGGAATATTTTAAGAGACCTCCTAATATATTTGAGTAGAATATAGAGGAGGTCTTTTGCTATGATAAAAACGGGAACGGTGGAAGAGCGCCCGCAGGGGAGGGGCGCTCATAAAATTTCCCTGATGAACCGGCGGGCGGTGAGTATCAGCGGCGTGTCGGACGTTATCTCCTTTGATATATCGGTGGTGCTGCTGGAGACGGAACTGGGGATGCTGCAGATCAAAGGCGCGGATCTGCATGTGAACCGCCTGTCTCTGGAAAAAGGGGAGATAGATCTGGAGGGAAGGATCGACAGCGTACAGTATTCGGAGGTCTCTGACCTGAAGAAGAGCGGGGAATCTCTGCTGAACCGGCTGTTCCGGTGAGCCCATGAGTCCGGGGATTTTAAAAGAACTGCATTTTTTCGGGCTGGCAGTTCTGCGGGGGATGTTCATTCTGGCGCTTTATGACGTGATCCGCATTGTCCGGAGGGTGGCGCCCCACGGAGTCTGGACAGTGGCGGCGGAGGATCTGTGCTACTGGGTGGGGACGGCCCTTCTCATATTCCAGCTTTTGTACCGGGAGAATGATGGAGCCCTGCGGGGATACGCGCTGCTGGCAGTGGGCGCGGGCATGCTTCTGTATCATCAGATCTTTGGGAACCGGCTGGTGGAGGGGATCTCATGGGTCCTAAACAAGGTGCTGGGCGTGATCCTGAAACCATTCCGCATGGCCTGGAGGAAACTGGTACAAGTACTGCGGACGGCGGTGAGATTCTACAAAAAGAAATTGAAAAAAGGTTTGAAAGAGTTTATAATAATATTATTCTCTTGATGCCGGCATACAGGGGAGTGTGAGGCGTATGGCAGACAAGACGAGAAGCAGAAAGATACGGGAAAAGAGAAAACATCTGGGTTCGCTGGCGATCCTGTTTATTGTGTTGGCCGTGTTTGCCGTGAGCACCATCGGCGGCATCCGTTTAAGGCAGCGCAACCGCACGTATGAGGCCAGGGAGCAGGCGCTCGAGGACGAGATCGGTGCGGAAGAGGAACGGGCATCGGAGATCGAGGAGCTGGAAGCCTACACGAAGACGAAGAAATACGTGGAGGATGTGGCGAAAGACAAGCTGGGGCTTGTCTACGAGGATGAGATTATTTTTAAGGCAGATGACTGAGACATGAGATCTGTTCGGAAAAGCTGATTTTCCGGGCGGATCTTTTTTTGTCGAACGAATTTTTTTCGAGCCACTTCTAAATGACAAAGATTTCAGACGGCTCTTCCTATAATTGCCCTACCAAATCGGAGGAGGAGTGATGAAAGATGGAATGGACCAAATATGTGATGTCGTTGACGCTTGGAGGGGGCCTGCTGCTTTTGTTCGGCAAGAAGGGGCATAAGAGGAACAAATGGCTTTTGGGAGCGGGAGCCGGGATCGGCCTGGCGGCCATGGACCTGGTGGTGCAGTACATATGGAACCGGGAACTGTGGGAGATGGCGGTGAGCGTACTGAGGGGAATGGCTTTTTTTTCGTTTCTGGTGCTGCTGGGCTACGGGAAGGAATGGCTCGCTGCCAGAGGACAGGTCCTGGACGAAAAAGAAGCGGTTCATCCGGTCCGCCAGTGGATGCAGGATTATCAGGAGAGCTTTGCGCAGCTGTCAAGAAGCTTTTGCATGGTGCCTTCCCCGGTCCAGGGCCTGGACCGGGCGGACCGGATCTGGCAGAGCCGTCTGGCGGAGAGCCGTATGGCGGCGGCCGGACAGCTTCAGGAGATGGGAAATATCCTGGAAGGCGCCATGGAGCGCATCTATGGTACCAGGGAAGACGCGGGGCTGGAACAGGAGATCGGCAGCCGCCTGCGTCTGATGGGTATTCTGGTGCAGCGGGTATTCTTATATGGGGTGAAGGGAAAACGAAGGCAGCTCTATATCACCATGCGCACCCGAAAAAAGGCCTGCGTGCCGGTGAAAAAGATCGCCCAGGTGCTGTCGGAGGTGACCGAATGCGAGATGATGCCGGCCAGGGACAGCCGCTCCTTTGTCACCCAGGACCGGACGACGGTACTGTTTGTGGAGGGAATGGCGTACAATGCGCTCTATGGAGTGAAAAAGGCTACCAGAAAAGACGAGGCGGTGTCAGGGGATAATTTCTCCGTGTTCTGGCTGCCTGACGGGTATTTCTACGCCGGGGTCTCCGACGGCATGGGTTCCGGGCTCCAGGCCTGCACTCAGAGTGAACTGGTGCTGGATCTGATGGAGCAGTTTCTGGAGGCCGGCTTCAGCAAGGAGACGGCGGTGAGGATGATCAATTCATCCATTGTGCTTCAGCCGGATTCGCCGGTATTTTCCACGGTGGACCTTGTCTCCGTGGATCTTTATACGGGCGTGTGCGAATTCCTGAAGATCGGGGCGGCGGCCAGCTTCATGAGAAGAGAGAACAAGGTGGAATGCATCCGGGGGACAGGCCTGCCTGCAGGAGCCAGCAGCAGTCTGCCCATCGAACCTTATCGTGTCCGCATGTACGATGGAAACCTCCTGTTTCTGGTGACCGACGGCGTGCTCAGCGCGCTGCCGGAAGGACAGGAGGAGGAGATTTTAAAATCGCTGATCCAGGGCCTGGCGCCGGGGACGCCCTCGGAGATGGCGGAACGCCTGCTGGAGCAGGTACAGGCCTATGGCGGCGCCCAGGACGATATGACGGTGCTGGTGGCGGGGATCTGGAAGCGGTAGAAAGCGTTTGCATTTTTTTCCGGCATTCTATATAGTTATAGGCAGAAAGCGGGGAGATGCAGGATGGAAGAGAAAGTGCTGGCATATATGGAACGGTGGAGGATGACGGAGCCGGGGATTACGGTCTGCGTGGGATTTTCCGGGGGGGCGGATTCCACGGCCCTGCTGTGGCTTTTGTGGAATTGCCGGAAACGTCTGGGCATCCAGGTAAAGGCGCTGCATGTGAACCACGGGATCCGCGGGGACCAGGCACGGAGGGACCAGGGTTTCTGTGTCTCCTTCTGTGAGGAGAGAGGAATCCCCCTGAAGGTCTGTGAGGAGGATGTGCCCGCCTGGGCGGCCGCGTCCGGGACGGGTCTGGAGGAAGCGGGCAGGGAGGTGCGCTATCGCCTGTTCACCCGTCTGGTGGAAGAAGGATGGACAGACCGGGTGGCGCTGGCCCATCATCAGAACGATCAGGCGGAGACGGTGCTGTTCCATCTGATGCGGGGCAGCGGACTGAGCGGCCTGCGGGGAATGGAGCCGGTGCGGCTCCCCTATATCCGGCCTCTTCTTGGCGCCGCGAGGACGGAGATTGAGGCCTTTCTCAAAGAAAAGCAGATCCCGTGGATGGAGGACTGCACCAACCGGGATACGGAGTATACCAGGAACTGGCTCAGGCATCAGGTGATCGCGCCCATGGAGGCGCTGCGCCCCGGAAGCGCCGCCCATATGGCGGAGGCTGCGGAACGGCTGCTGGAGATCGAAGATTTCCTGAAGCGGGAAGCGGAGGCTGCCCGGGAAAAATGTGTGCGGGAGATAGACGGGGAGACCAGGATTCTTCTGAAGCCTTTTGAAGCGCTGCACCCTGCGGTGAAGAAGCAGGCGGTTCTGGACTGTCTGGAGCGGGCGTATGGAAGCAGGAAGGATTTTCAGGCGGTGCATGCGGAGCAGATCAGCGCGCTGCCCCAGGGAAGGCGGGGGAGCAGGATCATGCTGCCGGACGGCTGGTGCGCCGTGCTGGGCTACGACGCCGTCGTCCTGAAACGGGGCTACGGGGAGGAAAAAGAGGAGCGGGAGGTATATTGCATCCCCGGCGGGGAATATCATTATAGGGGCGGTGTTTTTTATTTTACGCTGGAGGACTGGGAGAAAAAGGAGAAAATTCCCGTAAATTGCTATACGAAGTGGTTTGATTATGATAAAATCAAACAAGGCGTTGTCCTGCGGACCCGCAGGCCGGGCGATTATATGGAAGTGGCGGACGGGGCGCATAAAAAACTGAAAGATTACCTGATCGACTGCAAGGTACCCAGGGAAGAGCGGGACAGCCTGACGCTTCTGGCGGACGGCAGCCACATCATCTGGACGGTGGGCATGCGTATCAGCGAGAGATACAAGGTGACGGATCAGACGAAACGGGTATTAAAAGTGCGAAGGATAAGCGACGGAGGGACGAAGGATGGAGAAACATCATATTGAAATTATGCTGGATGAGGAGACAGTCAACAAAAGGATCAGAGAGCTGGGAGAGCAGATCAGCCGGGATTATGCGGGAAAAACCGTGCATCTGATCTGTATTTTGAAAGGAAGCGTATATTTTACCTGCGAATTGGCAAAAAGAATAACGGTGCCGGTTACCATGGACTTTATGCAGTGCTCCAGTTATGGGGCGGCCACGAAGTCCAGCGGGATTGTGCGCATTGTCAAAGACCTGGATGAGCCGATCACAGGACGGGAAGTGATTATTGTGGAAGATATCATCGACTCCGGGCGCACGCTGGCGCATCTGAAAGAACTGCTGGGACAGCGGCAGCCGGCCAGCCTGAAGATCTGCACGCTTCTGGATAAGCCTGACCGGAGGGTTTCAGACGTGGATGTGGAATATATCGGATTTCAGATAGAAGATAAATTTGTGGTGGGGTACGGCCTGGACTATGACCAACAGTACCGGAACCTGCCGTATATTGGCGTGGTGGAATTTGACTGACAGGAGGATAAGAAAGATTGAACGGACAATGGAAGAACATCGGCAGCTACCTGGCGGTATTTGCGCTGCTGTGCGTACTGCTGGTGTTTTTTGAAAACAGGAGCATATTGAATTCTACGGACTCCTACCAGATGTTTATGCAGAGGCTGGATGAGGACCAGATTGTATATGCTGAGATTCAGCCCAATGAGGAGACGCCCACCGGTACGGTGAGCTATACGCTGGCGGACGGCTCGGCCCGGATCGTCCACGTACTGAATACGGAGGACGCCATGACGGAGCTGGAAGAGGCGGGCGTGATAGTGGATGTGCTGGATGTGGAGGAACCGGGATTCCTTATCACATTCGGGCCGACGCTTCTCATGTGCGGGGTCATGCTGTTTTTCATCGTTATGGCGTTTGGACGGAGCAGCGGCGGCAGCAACGGAAAGATGCTGGATTTCGGGAAGAGCCGGGCGCAGATGTCTGTGACCGGGGACACGAAGACCGGTTTTAAGGACGTGGCGGGCCTGGACGAAGAAAAAGGAGAACTGGAAGAGATTGTGGATTTCCTCCGCAATCCGGGAAAATATACAAAGGTAGGGGCGCGTATTCCCAAGGGCGTACTGCTGGTGGGCCCGCCCGGAACAGGCAAGACCCTGATCGCCAAGGCGGTGGCGGGCGAAGCGGGCGTGCCGTTTTTCAGCATTTCCGGATCTGATTTCGTGGAAATGTTCGTGGGCGTGGGCGCTTCCCGGGTGAGGGACCTGTTCGCCAGCGCCAAGAAGAACTGCCCCTGCATCGTATTTATCGATGAGATCGACGCGGTGGCTCGCCGGAGAGGCACCGGCATGGGCGGCGGCCACGACGAGCGGGAGCAGACACTGAACCAGCTTCTGGTGGAGATGGACGGTTTCGGTGTGAACGAAGGGATCATCGTCATGGCGGCCACGAACCGTGTGGATATCCTGGACCCGGCGATCATGCGTCCCGGAAGGTTCGACCGAAAGATCGCAGTGAGCAGGCCGGATGTGAAGGGCCGGGAAGAGATCCTGAAGGTGCATGCCAAGAACAAGCCTCTGGGGGACGATGTGGATCTGCGTCAGATCGCGCAGACGACGGCGGGCTTTACCGGGGCGGATCTGGAGAACCTTCTGAACGAGGCGGCGATCTATGCGGCCAAGGACGCCCGCGCTTATATGGTGCAGGAGGATATCCGCAAGGCGTTTATTAAAGTGGGGATTGGCGCGGAGAAGAAGAGCCGCGTGATCTCGGATAAGGAAAAGCGGATCACGGCATACCATGAGGCGGGTCATGCGATCCTGTTCCATGTGCTGCCGGATGTGGGACCTGTGTATACAGTGTCCATCATTCCCACGGGCGTGGGGGCGGCCGGATATACCATGCCGCTTCCGGAGCGGGACGACATGTTCAACACCAAAGGGAAGATGCTGCAGAATATTATTGTGTCCCTGGGCGGACGCGTGGCGGAGGAGCTGGTCTTCGACGACATTACCACGGGAGCGTCCCAGGACATCAAACAGGCGACCGCCACAGCCAGGGCCATGGTCACCAAGTATGGCATGTCGGAGAAGATCGGCCTGATCAATTACGGCAGCGACGACGAGGAGGTCTTCATCGGCAGGGATCTGGCGCACACCAGGAGTTACGGCGAGCAGGTGGCGGGCCAGATCGACGGGGAAGTAAAGCGCATCGTGGACGAGTGCTACCAGAAGGCGAGAGAGATCATTACGTCCAAGAGAACTGTGCTGGACGCCTGCGCAGAGCTTCTGCTTGAGAAAGAGAAAATCACCCGGGATGAGTTTGAGGCACTGTTTGTACAAAACTGCTAAAAAGCATATGGCTTTTTTGTAAAGTTTGTGCACACTTCAAGGGGTAACTATGCTATTATAATTAACGTAAAAACCCCCAATACATTATATAGTTTTTGCTACACCCCATAAGAAATAAGAAATACCTTCTCCTAAAAAAGACAGCAACAACCCCCGCTGTCTTTTTTACTATGCTTTTTTAGGGAAAAGGCTTGTGTTTTAGGGGGAATCCAGTGTATGATGGGTATGCAGTAAATGCAGAAAGGATGTCACATGGACGAGAAAGAGATTGCGAAAGCGAGGCGTGTGCAGCAGTATGCATTGAATATGAGACCGGTTCTGAATAAGGAAGCGCTGTTCAGCGATGAGACGGCCAATTACCGGATCCCGTTTGAGCCTGAGGTGGGCGACCGGGTGACGATCAAGTTCAGGACGGCCAGAGATAATGTGGACTATGTATTTATCATCTGCGGAAGCCGCAAGGTTCTGATGCAGAAAGCCTGCACCAGCGGGGCGTTCGATTATTACACGTATGTTACTGATCCGCTGGGAGAGGAGACTCTGCATTATTATTTTGAGGTTCATACGGGCAGGCAGAGATGTTTTTATAACGAGCTGGGTGTATCCAAGGACTTGCAGGAGGTCTACTCCTTCGGGATTGTTCCGGGATTCAAAACGCCGGGCTGGGCGAAGGGGGCGGTCATGTACCAGATCTTCACCGACCGTTTCTGCAACGGGGACCCCTCCAACGATGTGCTGGACCGGGAGTATATTTATATTAAGGAAGGCGTGCACCGGGTAACGGATTGGGAAAAGGTTCCTGATTATATGGATGTGCGTTCCTTCTATGGGGGAGATCTTCAGGGTGTCTGGGATAAGCTGGACTACCTGCAGGATCTGGGCGTGGATGTGCTGTACCTGAACCCGATCTTTGTGTCCCCGTCCAACCATAAATACGACAGCCAGGATTATGATTATATCGATCCGCACCTGGGTGTGATTGTGGAGGACGGAGGGGAGTGTCTGCCGGAAGGAGACGACAACAACAGTCATGCCAGCAAGTATATCCAGCGGGTGGTGAACAAAAAGAACCTGGAGGCGAGCAACGAATTTTTCGCCAGGTTTGTGGAGGAAGTACACCGCAGGGGGATGAAGATCATACTGGACGGCGTGTTCAACCACTGCGGCTCCTTCAACAAATGGCTGGACCGGGAATTGCTGTATGAGCATGCGGAAGGGTATGAGAAAGGCGCGTACATTTCGGCGGACAGCCCGTACCGCTCGTTCTTCCGTTTTAACAATGAGCATGACTGGCCGTACAATGAGTTCTATGAGGGCTGGTGGGGACACAATACTCTCCCCAAGCTGAATTATGAAGCTTCTGAGGAGTTGGTGGAATACATCCTGGGCGTGGCCAGAAAATGGCTGCTTCCTCCGTACAGCGTGGACGGCTGGCGGCTGGATGTGGCGGCGGACCTGGGATTCTCTGAGGAGTATAACCATGAGTTCTGGAGACGGTTCCGCAGGGCAGTGAAGGAGACCAACCCGAACGCCCTGATCCTGGCGGAGCATTACGGCAATTCCAAAAGATGGCTGCTGGGAGACCAGTGGGATACGCTGATGAATTACGATGCGTTCATGGAGCCGGTAACCTGGTTCCTGACCGGGATGGAAAAGCACAGCGACAGCTACCGGGAGGATATGTACGGCAACGCGGAGGCGTTTGTGAAGGCCATGACCTATCAGATGCCGAATTTCTACGGCCCCTCCCTGCAGACGGCCATGAACGAGCTGTCCAATCACGACCACTCCCGCTTCCTGACCCGGACCAACCAGAAGGTGGGGCGTATCCATACGCTGGGGGCGGACGCCGCCAGCCAGAATGTGAACAAAGGTGTGTTCAGGGAAGCGGTGGTGATCCAGATGACCTGGGTGGGAGCGCCCACGATCTACTACGGGGACGAGGCCGGCGTATGCGGCTTTACAGATCCGGATAACCGGAGGACTTATCCCTGGGGCAAGGAAGATCAGGAACTGCTCTCTTTCCATAAAGAGGCGATCCATATCCGCAAGAAGAATCCGGTGCTGACCCACGGCTCCACCCGCTTCCTGGCGGCGGAGTACCAGTTCCTCAGCTACGGGCGGTTCAGTGAAGAGGATCAGATTGTGGTGGTCATCAACAACGGAAAAGAAGAAAAAGAGATCAACATACCGGTATGGCTGGCATCCGTCCCCAGAGAGGCGGTGATGGAGCGTCTGCTTCTGACTCTGGAAAATGGGTTCAGCACGGGCGGGGAAGTCTATGAGGTCAAGAAAGGCATCCTCTACCTGAAGGTTCCGCCGGTCTGTTCCATGATCCTGCGCACGATTAAGGATAAGTAAAAAGGATTCTGTTTTGCAGGATTCTCGGGGAGCCCTGGGCAGGGCTCCCTGTTTAAATGTAAATATACGGGAAATGTAAATACACGGGGATAGAAATATGATGAATATACAGGAATTCCGAAAGGGGCTGGGGGACGGCGTGCCTATCGCGGCAGGGTATCTGTCCGTCAGCTTCAGCTTCGGTATTATGGTGTTAAACGGCGGTTTAAGTATTTTCCAGGGGGCGCTCATGAGCCTTACCAACATGACCAGCGCCGGCCAGTTTGCCGGTCTGCAGGTTATCATCGCCGGAGGGACGCTCCTGGAGATGGCTCTGACTCAGCTGATTATCAACCTGAGATACGCGCTTATGAGCCTGTCGCTCTCTCAGAAACTGTCGGAGGGTGTGACCTTCCGCCAGCGGCTGGTCATCGCCTTTGCCAATACGGACGAGATCTTCGCGGCGGCCATGAGCCGCGGGAAGAGCCTGACCTTCTCCTATATGATCGGACTGCAGCTCCTGCCCATCCTGGGCTGGACCAGCGGCACCATGCTGGGCGCCGCGGCATCCGGGCTGATGCCGCCGGTTCTTGGCAGCGCGCTGAATGTGGCTTTGTATGGGATGTTCATCGCAGTGGTGACGCCCGCGGCTCGCAGATCCAGGCCGGTGCTGTTCGCGGCGGCGCTGGCGGCGGCGCTCAGCTGCCTGTTCTACTATGTGCCGGCGTTGAAAAGCGTCTCGTCAGGCACGGCGATCATTCTGGCCACCGTGGCGGCTTCCGCCGCCGCGGCCGTCCTGTTCCCGATCAAAGAGGAAGGAGGCGGCGAAGCATGATCTATGTGTACATAGCGGTGATGGCGGGGGTGACCTACCTGATCCGGGCGGTTCCTCTGACCGTATTCCGAAAAAAGATAGAGAACCGGTTTGTTCAGTCGTTTTTATATTATGTACCCTATGCCTGCCTGACCGCCATGACGGTTCCGGGGATCTTTTATGCCACCCGCAGTCCCATCAGCGCGGCGGCCGGAGCAGCCGCGGCGGTGGCCCTGGCATTCCGGGGCAAGGGGCTTCTGACCGTGGCGGCAGGGGCCTGCGCGGCGGTCTTTCTGGCAGAGCAGATTCTGATATGTTTATAAATAGATACATCTTCGCTTTTTATGGCGAGGATGTATTCTTTTTTGAGAAAAAAATTAAAAGTTTCGTGGATTTTGCCCAAATTCTCTTTGAAATATAGAGGCAGGCAGGGTATAATGAGTACAGAGTACTCATTATACCCTGCGCATACCGATTTCTGCGCTCGCCGCAGAAATCCGGGCGCATCCGCCGGAGGCAGCATATCTGCGGAGCAGATATGGTATAATGAGTACAGAGCACGAATCTAAGACAGGCTTATATCAGGAGGGGAAACTTATGAGCGATGTGAAAAATACCATTGTAAATGGCAAAGCGGTTCTGGGTATCGAGTTTGGCTCCACCAGGATCAAGGCAGTACTGATCGGCGAGGACAATACGCCGATTGCTTCCGGCGCCCATGACTGGGAGAACCGTCTGGAGAACGGGATCTGGACCTATTCTCTGGAGGATATCTGGACGGGACTTCAGGACTGCTACAAGAAGATGACGGAGGATGTGCAGGCGCAGTATGGCGTAAAGGTGGAGAAGCTGGGAGCCATCGGCTTCAGCGCCATGATGCACGGATATCTGGCATTCAACAAGGACGGAGAGCTTCTGGTTCCGTTCCGTACCTGGAGGAATACCATTACCCAGGAGGCGTCCGAAGCGCTGACGGAGGCGTTCCAGTTCCATATCCCGCAGAGATGGAGCATTGCGCATCTGTACCAGGCGATCCTGAACGGGGAGGAGCACGTGAAGGACGTGGACTTCTTTACCACACTGGACGGATATATCCACTGGCAGCTGACTGGCGAAAAGGTGCTGGGTGTAGGTAGCGCATCCGGTATGTTCCCCATTGATTCCGATACAAAAGATTACTATACATCCATGATTGCCAAATTCGACGAGCTGGCTGCTGCAAAGGGAATGCCCTGGAAAGTGGAGAACCTGCTTCCCAAGGTGCTGCTGGCAGGCGACAACGCCGGCCTTTTGACGGCGGAAGGCGCGAAGAAGCTGGATCCCACCGGCACACTGCAGCCGGGATGCCCGCTCTGCCCGCCGGAAGGCGACGCAGGCACCGGTATGGCGGCCACCAACAGCGTGAAGCAGCGCACCGGAAATGTATCCGCGGGTACTTCTGTATTTGCCATGATCGTGCTGGAGAAGGCGCTGAAAGAAGTGCATGAAGAGATCGATATGGTGACCACGCCCAGCGGCGACGCAGTGGCCATGGTACACTGCAACAACTGTACCTCCGATCTGAACGCGTGGGTGAACATTTTTAAAGAATTTGCAGAGAGCTTCGGCATCGACGTGGATATGAACAAGCTTTTCGGTACATTATATAATAAAGCACTGGAAGGCGACAAAGACTGCGGCGGTCTGCTGGCATACAACTACTTCTCCGGCGAGCATATCACCGGATTTGAAGAGGGACGCCCGATGTTTGTGAGAACTCCGGACAGCAAGTTCAATCTTGCCAACTTCATGCGCGCGAATCTGTACACTTCTCTGGGCGCGCTGAAGGTGGGCCTGGATATTCTTCTGAAAGAAGAGGGCGTGGCTGTGGACCGGATCACCGGACACGGCGGCCTGTTCAAGACCAAAGGCGTAGGCCAGAAGATCCTGGCAGGAGCCATGGACGCCACCGTATCCGTCATGAAGACGGCAGGCGAAGGCGGCGCATGGGGCATCGCGCTTCTGGCTTCCTATATGATTCAGAAGGAAGCAGGCGAGGATCTGGCGGATTATCTGCAGAACAAGGTCTTCGGCGGAGACGAGGGCGAGAAGATGGACGCAGATCCGGAAGACGTAAAAGGCTTCGACGAGTTTATCAAGCGTTACAAAGCCGGATTCCCCATCGAGAGAGCGGCTGTGGATTCGCTGAAATAATAATTACGAATGATGTGGAGCTGTCGCAGAGTGTTTTTGAAAGAAAACGGGCGGCAGCTCCGTTTTTATGAGTGCGGGGCGGCTCTGCTGCGAAGAAGCAGGAATGGAACAGCTTTGTTTTGTGAAGGCCGGTGCCGGGCGCCCCGGCGGATGCGTGGAAAGGAGACGGGAACGTATGGAAAAAGTCAATGTGGCGGTTATGCTGCCGCTGGACCGGATGCAGAGAGAACTGCTGAAGGACGCGGGGGCGGAACGCTGTGAATGGCATTATATTGACGATGGGATGGGACAGGAAGAGCGCCTGGACCTGCTGAGGGAGGCGGAGGTGGTCATGGGACAGCCGTCTTTAAGGGAGATTCGCCAGTGTCCCCGTCTGAAATGGATACAGATGAGCTGGGCGGGAACGGACATCTATACCTCCAGGGAAGGATTCCCCAGGGAGATCCTGCTGACGAATGCCAGCGGATGCTTCCAGGTGGTGATTGGGGAGTACGTCATGGCTGTTCTGCTCAGTCTCTGCCGCCGCCTGAATGTATATGCGGGACAGCAGAGGGAAGGGTATTGGCATCCTCTGGGTGAAGAGACCCTGCTTTACGGAAAACGGGCCCTGATCCTGGGCGCGGGAGACATCGGTACCGGGATCGCAAAACGGCTGAAAGCATTCGGCGTCCATGTGACGGGGATGCGCAGGACGGACCGAAATTATCCTGATTGTTATGACGCTATGGTGACGCCGGAGGCGCTGGATCGGGAACTGCCGCTGGCGGATATTGTGATCGGCTGCCTGCCTGATACACAGGAAACCAGGGGGCTGCTGGATATCCGCAGGCTCTGTATGATGGGGCCGGACGCCTTCCTGATCAATGTGGGCCGGGGGAGCCTGATCCCCACGGACGAGCTGGTGGAGGTGCTGGAGGCCGGGCATCTGGGCGGCGTGGCACTGGACGTGGTGACACCGGAGCCGCTGCCTGCGGATCATCCTCTCTGGAAGATGAAGAACGTAATCCTGACACCCCACATCGCGGGCCAGAGCTTCGGCTATTCCAGGGATACGGCCAACCGGGTAGTACAGCTCTGCGCCCAGAATCTGGAGCGCTATCTGGCTGGACGGGAGCTGGTGAACCGGGTGAATCTGGAGAAGGGTTACGCGGCGGAGTGAGAAAATTTCTAAATAGGAGGGAGAAAAATGTGTTGCAATTTTTCTCCCTTTCATGATATACTCCATGTCATAGTTAGCGCTATCTAACTTTTTGTGGAGGTTTCCTATATGAAAGAACGGTCTATGACCGCAATTCTGGCAGTCATTCTGCTGATTCTGGCGTTTCTTTCCTTATTTGTGGGCGTCATAAATTTAGATCCGGCATCTTTGCTGGCCGGAGATATGGAACAGTGGGGCGTCTTTCTTGTTTCCCGCCTGCCAAGGCTGCTTGCCATCTTATGCACTGGCGTGGGAATGAGCGTGGCGGGTCTGATCATGCAGCAGCTTTGCATGAATAAATTTGTCTCACCGACCACCGGAGCCACCATATCTTCCGCACAGCTGGGGATATTGCTGGCACTTCTGTTTATGCCGGAATCGACGCTTTGGGGGAGAGCGGTATTTGCTTTCGCCGCGGCTATTCTGGGCACCTGGATCTTTGTCTGGTTTATTCAGCGCGTACAGTTCAAAGATGTGGTAATGGTACCGCTGGTGGGGATCATGTTCGGCAATGTGATCGGTGGTGTGACCAACTATCTGGCATACAAATATGAGATGACACAGGCGTTGTCTTCCTGGCTGGTGGGACACTTTTCCCTTGTATTGAGAGGCAGGTATGAGATTGTCTATCTGGTAGTGCCGCTGGTGATCCTCGCTTTTGTTTTTGCAAATCATTTTAATATTGTAGGGATGGGAAAAGATTTTTCAAGGAATCTGGGAGTACCTTATCTCCTGGTTCTTTTCCTGGGACTGACTATTGCCGCTATGATTACGGCGTCGGTTGTAGTTGTAGTCGGCTCCATTTCTTACATCGGGTTGATCGTACCCAATATCGTGTCGATGTTTAAGGGCGACAGAATCCGGGGCGCGCTGATAGATACCGCATTGTTTGGAGCGATTTTCGTGCTGGTGTGCGATATGACAGGAAGGATAATGATTGCGCCCTATGAACTGCCCATCGAGCTGATTGTGGGGATTGTGGGAAGCCTGCTTTTTATCGGTCTGCTGTTCTATCGGTTAAAACATGGGAGAAAAGCAGTCCGTCTGAAAAATCTGTGGGACGGCGGCTGCCGCGCATCCGCAGGATCTGTGGATGGAGGTGAGTCATCATGAATGTAAAAGCATATCAGGCGAATATCCGAAAATTGGGAATCATGCTGATACTGGTATTGTTGGCTGCCGCCGCATATATGTTTGCGGAAGTGGATTTCGGGAATGAAAAGCTGTTTCGTTATGCCATGAAGATACGTACGCCAAAGCTGATTGTTATGCTGATCACTGCGTTTGCCATAGGAGGCGCGTCGATCGTTTTTCAGTCTGTTATCAATAATCGTATTGTGACGCCCTGTCTGCTGGGGATGAATTCCCTGTATACACTGATCCATACAGCAGTGGTGTTTTTCCTGGGAGCAGGAAGCATGGCCGCATCCAACGCCAATTTGTCCTTCGCTATAGATTTAGTTTTGATGGGAGCTGCGGCGACGGTAATATACAGCTATCTGTTTCGGAAAACGAATCACAGTGTGCTGTATGTGCTTTTGGTTGGAACCGTGCTGACCTCGTTTTTTTCCAGCATACAGACGACGTTGACCCGTGTTATGGATCCAAACGAATATGACAGCCTTCTGAACAGCCTTGTGGCCAGCTTCAGCAATATTAATACAGAGATTATTGTTCTTTCGCTTGCCGTCCTGGCCGCAGTTATCTTTATATTGCGCAAAGACCTGGCACTGCTGGATGTGCTGACGCTGGGGAAGGATCAGGCCACAAATCTGGGTGTGGATTATGACCGCAGTATTCGCCGGCTCCTGCTGGGAGTGACGCTGTGCATTGCCGTGGCAACCGCCATGGTTGGCCCCATTTCTTTTCTGGGGCTGATTATCGCGAATCTGTCCCGGCAGCTTCTGAAAACATACCGCCATCATCTGCTGATTCTGGGGTCTGCCTTTTTCGGTATGATAGTATTGGTGGGCGGCCAGCTGATTGTAGAGCATGTATTTGTTTATGCAGTTCCGGTGAGCGTATTCATTACTGTGGGAGGCGGAATCTATTTTCTCTATCTGCTTCTGTCAAATAAGGGGATATAATATGCGAATTAAAGAGCTTACAAAAAAATACGACGGGAAAACGGTGGTAGATGGTGTTACCTTTGAAATCCCCAAAGGAAAGGTACTGTCTCTGATCGGCCCGAACGGTGCCGGCAAATCGACGGTTATGGGTATTATATCCCGGCTGATTGCAAGAGACAGCGGCCAGGTATCGTTTGCGGGGACAGATATTAAAAAGTGGAAGAGCAGGGATTTATCCAGGAGGCTGGCGATTCTTACTCAAAGCAATCACGTACAGATGAAGTTGACCGTGAGGGAGCTGGTCTCATTCGGACGGTTCCCTTATTCGGGGAGCCGTCGGACGAAGGAAGATGAGGAAATCATCGATAAGGCGGTTGCGTATATGGAGCTGCAGGATATTCAGGATCAATTCATCGACGAGCTTTCCGGCGGTCAGCGGCAGCGGGCGTACATCGCCATGGTGATCGCCCAGGATACGGAATATATTCTGCTGGATGAACCAACGAACAATCTGGATATCTATCATGCTACGAATATGATGAAGATCGTGCGCAGGCTCTGTGATGAGCTGGGGAAAACAGTGATTCTCGTATTGCATGAAATCAATTATGCGGCGTTTTATTCGGACTATATCTGTGCTTTTGTGGATGGAAAAATTGCAAAATTTGGGACTGTGAAGGAGGTGATGACCAAGGAGACGCTGTCAGCAATTTACAAAGTAGATTTTGAAATTCTGGAGATTTCCGGGAAACCGTTATCTATTTACTATTAAATTTGTCATAAAGGAGAAAAAATATGAAAAAGTGGATGATCATGATGTTTGCAGCGATGATGGCTCTGGGGCTGACCGCGTGCGGCGGACAAAACGCTCAGGAAGAAGCTGTACAGGAAGCAGCGGACGAAACGCCGGCGGAAGATGAAACGGAGCCGGATCAGACGGAGGAAACTCTGTTCATTGAGAGTCTGAATGGAAATCAGGAAGAGACGGAGCTGGAAGTCCCGTATAATCCGGAGCGGATCGCGATCCTGGATATGGCGAGCCTGGACATTCTGGATGCGCTGGGAGTGGGGGACCGGGTAGTCGGAACCGCATCCACCAGCCTGGACTATCTGCAGGATTATGTCAATGATGAAAATATAGCGAATTTAGGGACGATTAAAGAAGCAGACCTGGAAGCGGTTATGGCATGCGAACCGGATGTGATTTTTATCGGGGGACGTCTTGCGTCTTCTTATGATGCGCTCAGTGAAATCGCCCCTGTTGTTTATCTGACCACTGATACAGAGACTGGGGTTGTGGCGAGCGTAGAAAAAAATGCGGGTATCATTGCTTCCATGTTTGGGCTGGAGGAACAAGTGGACGATCTGATGTCGGACTTTGCGGGCCGCGTGGAGGCGCTGGCGGCTTTTGCGGAGGGGAAGACCGCTATTGTGGGACTGTGTACCAGCGGAGGATTCAATGTATTGGGGAACGATGGCCGCTGCTCTATTATTGGAAGAGAGATTGGTTTTGAAAATGTTGGGGTAGATGCAGATATTGAGACTTCCACCCATGGAAACGAGGCTTCTTTTGAATTTGTAGTGGAAAAGAATCCGGAATATATCTTTGTCATGGACCGGGATGCCGCCATTGCCACGGAAGGGGCGCAGCTTGCCCGGGAAATTGTGGAGAATGAACTGGTGATGGAAACAGACGCTTATCAGAACGGTAATATTGTGTATCTGGAGCATCCTGCCGTATGGTATACGGCAGAGGGCGGAGTGACTGCCCTGGATGTGATGCTGCAGGATTTGGAAGGCGAGCTTTTGTCTGAATGATCCTGCCCTGTGCAGAGCGTCGGCGGAATGCGCCGGCGCTCCTTCTTCGGAGTTTGCCAGTATTGGCGGTGTTCCGTATATTCTAAGCTGTTCTAAGTCCCACGAAAAAAATAAAAAAGTACTTGACAATTATGAAAGGCCATAGTAGAATACACATTGTTGTGAAACGGAACCGTTTCCAACACAGGTTCGTAAACAACCCGAAAGGGTTTTTACATATATGCGGGTGTAGTTCAATGGTAGAACACTAGCCTTCCAAGCTAGATACGTGGGTTCGATTCCCATCACCCGCTTACACCCGAAAGGGTTTTACATATATGCACGAGTGGCTCAGTGGTGGAGTATCGCCTTGCCAAGGCGAGGGTCGCGGGTTCGAATCCCGTCTCGTGCTCTTTAAGATAAAGGAAAAAGCTTTTAAAATCAAGCTTTTTCCTTATTTTTATGCCTGGCAGATTTGTACCCGGTTGTACCCAGTGTTGCACAGTTTATCAGCTTTTCGCCAGTTTCCGGCAGTCTGGCATTTGATCTGACCCCAAAAAGTTAGACAAAATTGTGGCTACGCAACTGATGAGGATTGAATCCTGTATTGCACAGGGCTC
>CALWLW010000018.1 GCA_944381625.1 uncultured Lachnoclostridium sp. | reverse complement strand
CGGAGAGGATGGAATTTCCGACCAGTATGATGATTGATAGCTGGCCTTTCATGGAGGGAGAGGCCAGCTTTAACTAAATAATAATCTGTCCTTGGTAAAAAACTCTTTTGTTTGGGGTGTAAACCCATCAGACAAAAATCCAGATAATTTGAAAAGCTCAGGATTTTATACAACAAATAATATGCCGGATCTACTACATGATAATGGATATCTTTTAGTGCTTGCTTTAAATGAAAATCGTGTTCTTCAAATTAATACAAATTTTAATGTGCCATCAATAAGTATAAGAAGCTATTGGCATGGTACTTGGTATGCCTGGAAAACCATTTCGGTATCCTAATAACCTATAGATTATAATGAAATCTTTTGCGCTGATATGAGAGCGAAACTGTCATATGCTGTCCCGGGCAAAGTAACGGTGACGATTCCAGAAGAATTCATAGTCGCTGTTACGGTGCCTGTTCCAGTCCAAATGCAATCGCCTGAATCGTAAAGGGTCAACACTCCATCAACGGTCTTGGCATTAGCTGTACCAAAGATTTTTACTGTTTGCCTCATTCCTCCAGAACCTCCAATATGATCGAACGTGCTCTGAAACGAAAAAGTGTTTGTACTGCTTGCATATATGGAAATTGCATAAACTCCCAATTTTGAAGATAAAGAGGACAGATTATTAGTTAGTATCTGATTTGAAATTTCTTTATTTCCCAACCGAAAACTGGTATAATAAAATCATCGGAAGGTGGTGGAACTATGAAATTGATTATGTGCCCCGAATGCAAATGTTTATTATATGATGCGGCTAAAGTTTGTCCGGAGTGCGGATATCCAACATCGGAAATGACACCTGATAATACAAATTTGCAGGAACTGGTTGACGAAGTTTATTGCAAATGCAATGGTAATAGATCGAATGCCGCTAAAGAATTACAAAAACGGACAGGGATGAAATATAAACAGGCAATGTTCTTGATACAACAGAAACATCTCAGTCCGGAAGTTAAGTCAGAACGAGAGCGAATACATGCAGAGAATAAAGAGAAACAGAAGCAGCTTAACCAACAGATAGTTGAGAACTTTGAGAAGCTGGGTAATGCATTCGGGCGTTCCAAGGTTCCGCACTGTCCCAGGTGTAAATCTACCAGCATCAGCTATCAAGATAAGATAAGCTATAGCCGGGCAGCAGTTGGCGGCATTCTTGCTGGAGGAACAGGAGCAGTCCTCGGTGGTTTAACTGGAAAGAAGGGCTATGCGGTTTGCTTAAATTGCGGTAAGCGTTGGAAGATTTGAAAATGGATTAACTATATTCCACAATTTTCTGTGGGCAACAGGTCGGCAACAAAAATGCTATTTTCCCTTATAAATATGTATGATAACATTATCCCGCGTTTAATGAAAACTGAATGATTTCAAAGACAAAAAGCCCGGATGCGTTGAAAATCCGGGCTTTTCTACTTGCAATCCGTTCCCATATCCGTTACACTGTAATACAGATATAAAACATTCTTGCGCGTTCGCGCAGCGTTTCCACCAGGATACAACTGAATATACAGCCGGCAGAGAGAAGAAAGGGGTAATCATGACGTATGAACAATTTCTGGACAGGCTGGAACAGGAACTTTGCCTGCTGACAGGAAAGGGGGAGAGCATCCGCAGGGTGCGGGTATTGAAGAACAACGGTGTAAAGCTGGACGGATTTTCCTGCTGTGTGGAAGGGAGAAGGGAACAGCCCACCGTGTATGTGAACCATTATTTTTCCGGCGATATGCGTCCGGGAGATCTGAAAAAGCTGGCGGGGCAGATCCTGAAGGTGCAAAAGGAAAGTCTTCTGGCCAGAGGCGGGGAGCTTCTGCAGGTGCTGAAATATGAAAATATGAAAGGGAGGATTTTCTACCGCCTGATTTCCAGAGAGATGAACGAGGAACTGCTCCGGGACGTGCCCCATCTGCTCTGGCTGGATCTGGCCATTGTATTCTATCTGAAAATTCCGGAAGAGATCATAGACAACGCCACCGCGCTGATCCACAACAGCCATATGGAACGGTGGGGGATTGATATAAAGGAACTGTACCGGACGGCGGCGGAAAATATGGCGGGGATTCCGGTGATGCTGGAGCCCATGGAACAGATCCTCAGGGACTGCGGCCTGGAGAGTAAAACCAGCGGCATGTATGTGCTGGGTATACGGGGCAGGGAGTACGGAGCCGCGGTGATGCTGAATCCCGGCGTCCTTCGCATGTGCTTTGAACGGATCGGGGAAGAGTATTATGTACTGCCCAGCAGCATTCATGAAGTCATCCTCCTTCCGGCCAGCTGTTCGGACAGCGCGGCTGAGCTGGAAGGGCTGGTGAGGGAGGTCAACGAGTCCTGCATCAGCCGGGAAGACTATCTGAGCGGGCATGTTTACCGCTATATCTCCGGGTCTGGAGAATTGAAATTATAAAAAAAATATAAATATTACATTTTTATTACAAAAAACATTTGCTTATTTCCTCAACATAGTGTATTATAGTTGAGGTAATAAGCCATGCACCTGTAGCTCAGCTGGATAGAGCACGGGCCTCCGACGCCCGGTGTCGCAAGTTCGAATCTTGTCAGGTGCATTTTTCATATGCAAAATTCCCCGGCCAGTACCGGAGAACAGCTAAAATACCAGAATGAATATAAGGAGGTCTTGCATGGAACAGATAAAGTGGAAAGAATTACTTATGAAATATAAAATTCAGATCGGCGTGGCGGCTGTGGTCCTTGTGATCGTGATAGCGGCGCTGGCAGGAGGGGGCGGAAGCTCCGCCGGACAGGAAAATACAGAAGAGACCCAGCAGGCGCAGGAAAGTGAAGCGGTGGAGGAACAGGAACCCAATATCCTGGAAGAAAACTCCCATGCTTCCATCGAGCGTCTGATTCAGAAATACTGTGAATGCATGGCGAACGGGGACGTGGAAGCCCTGGAAGAGATTGTGGATGTGCTGACAGACGAAGATAAGGAAAGCATTGCCAGCAGGGCGGCGTTTGTCGAAGCCTATGAGAATGTGACATGCTATACCAAGAACGGGCCGGTGGACGATTCCTTCATTGTGTTTGTGTGCTACGATATGAAGCTGATCAATATTGAGACCAGCGCGCCGGATATTATCTGTCTGTATGTGGGCCCGAAAGATGAAAGCGGAAACCGTTTGATCCACTATGGCGGCATCGACGAGAGTATGCAGGCCTACGTGGCGGAACTGGAGAAAGATCCGGAAGTACAGGCGCTGTATGACGATGTGAGAACCAGATATCAGCAGGCGCAGGAACAGGATCCCACGCTGGCAGAGTTCGTTCAGAGAATCAGCGGACAGATGGCGGAGGAGACAGAGGAAGAGGCGGAACCTGTAGAAGAAGAGCCGGAAGAGACCGCTTCGGCAGAGGAAACAGAGGAACCGGCGGAGGAGACCGAAGAGACTGCGTCTGAAGAAGAGAGCGGCGGCGGGGCGGTTCTGAACCGTCAGACCCGCGCAGCTGAAAGCGTGAATCTGCGCGCGGAAGCGTCTACGGATTCTGAGCGCCTGGCCCTGATCTACCAGGGAGAGGCTCTGACCCAGATCGAGTCCTATGACAACGGCTGGAGCAAAGTGGAATACAACGGCCAGACCGGTTATCTGATGACCGAGTATCTGGAAGGCGGTTCGGACGCTGCCGGGACTTCTCAGGAAGGCGGCGAGGCATCTGCGGAAGAGGGAACTTCCCGGAACCGTCAGACTCGAGTGCTGGAGAGCGTGAATCTGCGCGCGGAGGCGTCTTCGGATTCTGAACGCCTGGCTCTGCTTTATCCGGGAGAAACCGTGACAGAGGTGGAATCCTATGATAACGGCTGGAGCAAGGTGGAATACAACGGCCAGACCGGTTATCTGATGACGGAATACCTGGAATAGAGAAATATGCGCCGCAGGTTTCCTGTCTGCGGCGCAGACAGGAATAGAATAAGACATGAATAAATAAAAAAAAGCTCCATACCCTAGTAGCAATTACCAGGGAAAGGAGTTTTTTTATGTTTACAGACGCTGACAGGGCGGTATTGAACGAGAGCTACCGGAACGCCAGGATGGGCAGAGAAGCGATCAACGTGGTGATCGGAAAAGTGGAAGACGACGATCTGGCGCTGGATCTGAACCGACAGGCCTGCAAATTTGTCCAGATGGAAGAAAAGATGCAGAAAGAGTATCAAAAGGCCAGAGAGATGCCGCCGGAGGAGAATATCATCAACAAGACGATGCTCTGGGGAGGTATCCAGATGAACACCCTGCTGAACGCCAGTACAGAACACCTGGCAGATCTGATGATCCAGGGGAATACAAGAGGCATCACGGATCTTATGAAGGTAGTCAAGGCCAATAAGAGCGTCCAGAAGGAATATTATGAACTGGCCCAGGAACTGATGGATTTTGAAGAAAAAAACATCGAGAAGCTGAAAGCATATCTGAAATAAAGACGCCGGGGTATATTGCGCCGGACGCCGCTGTCCACAGGCGATCCTGTAAACAGCAGCGTCCGGCGCGGCACTTCGAATGTTTACTTCTCCGGGGAAATTTGGTAAGATGGTCAGAGAAAAGGAAGACCGGAGGAGACACGCATGATACGTTTAAATAAATATCTGAGCGAAGCGGGAATCTGTTCCCGCAGGGAAGCGGACCGTCTGATTCAGGAGGGACGTGTGACGGTGGACGGTCAGACGGCCCAGGTGGGGATGCAGATCGGAGACGGTCAGGCTGTGGCGGTGGACGGCCAGGAGGTCCGGAAAAAAGCCGGGGACAAGTTTACGCTGATCGCAGTGAACAAGCCCAGGGGAATTGTCTGTTCGGAAGCCAGCCAGGGCGGCGACATGAATATCATTGAATTTCTCAACTATCCCAGAAGAATTACTTATGCCGGACGACTGGACAAAGACTCGGAAGGGCTGCTGCTCATGACCGACAACGGAGATCTGATCAACCGTATGATGCGGGGATCGCACGGCCATGAAAAGGAATATGAGGTGGAAGTGGACAGGCCTTTCAACGACCGCTTCCTTCGGGCGCTGGAGGAGGGCGTCTACCTGAAAGAACTGGATGTAACCACCCGGCCGTGCAGGGCAGAGAGGATCGGAAAACGGAAGTTCCGGATTGTACTGACCCAGGGACTGAACCGGCAGATACGCAGGATGTGCGGCGAGCTGGGATACCATGTGCAGGAGCTGAAGCGTGTGAGGATCATGAACATCTGCCTGGGACACCTGCAGACCGGAGGTTGGCGGCATGTGACGGAGCGGGAGCTGGAGGAGCTGCTGGCCCTGCTGGATGCTTCGGCAGAGGGTGATGGAGAAGAACTGGACAGAGAGGAAAGGGAGGACAGACAGAATGGATAGACTGGAACGGATGCGGGAACTGACGGATTTGCTGAGGAAGGCGTCCAAAGCCTATTATCAGGAAGACCGCGAGATTATGAGCAACCTGGACTATGACCGCCTCTATGATGAGCTGACGGCCCTGGAAAAGGAGACCGGGGTGGTGCTGGCAGGAAGCCCTACGGCGGAAGTGGGATATGAAGCGGTGGACGAGCTGCCCAAGGAACGCCATGAAACGCCCATGCTGTCTCTGGACAAGACCAAGGACGTGGGGGCACTGGCGGATTTCGCTGGGGAGCATGAGGTGCTGATGTCCTGGAAACTGGACGGGCTGACGGTGGTGCTGACCTATGAACAGGGGAAGCTTATAAAGGCCGTGACCAGGGGCAACGGAGAGATCGGAGAGGTGATCACCAACAATGCCAGGGTGTTTTGCAATGTGCCCCTTTCCATCCCCTGTCTCTCCACAGTGGTTTTAAGGGGGGAGGCGGTGATCCGGTATTCGGATTTTGAGAAGATGAACGCCAGCATCCCGGAGGAAGAAGCCCGGTACAAGAATCCCAGGAATCTGTGCAGCGGTTCCGTCCGCCAGCTGAACAATGAGGTAACCGCCGCGCGGAATGTGTATTTTTACGCGTTTGCGCTGGTGCGCGCCGACGGCGTGGATTTCGCCAATTCCAGGGAACGGCAGTTTCTGTGGATGAAGGAGCAGGGGTTCGACGTGGTGGAATACCGGAAGGTGACGGGGGAAGGCGTGCCGCAGGCGGTGGAAGCCTTTGCCGCCGCCATTGAGGACAACGACCTGCCCTCGGATGGACTGGTATGCGTCTACGAGGATATCGCATATGGCCGTTCCCTGGGCAGGACGGCCAAGTTCCCCAGGGATTCCATCGCGTTCAAGTGGAAGGACGAAGTGAGGGAGACGACGCTTACGCAGATTGAGTGGAGCCCCTCCAGAACGGGCCTTATCAACCCCATCGCGGTGTTCGAGCCGGTAGAACTGGAAGGAACGACGGTGAGCCGGGCGTCGGTGCACAATCTGAGTATCATGAAGGCTCTGAAGCTGGGGATCGGGGACCGGATCACGGTCTATAAAGCGAACATGATTATTCCCCAGATCGCGGAAAATCTCACCGGCAGCGGAAACGCGGAGATCCCCTCCGCCTGTCCCGTGTGTGGACAGGCCACGCAGATCCAGAAGGTGAACGACGTGGAATCGTTATACTGTATCAACCCGGACTGCCAGGCGAAAAAGATCAAAGCGTTCACTCTGTTTGTGAGCAGGGATGCCATGAATATCGACGGGCTTTCGGAGATGACGCTGGAAAAATTCATCGGCGCGGGATTTATCCGGGAGTACGCGGACCTGTACCACCTGGACAGGCACCGGGACGAGATCGTGGAGATGGAAGGGTTCGGGGAAAAATCCTTTCAGAACCTGATGGACAGCCTGGATCGGTCCCGGCGCACCACCCTGCCGCGGGTGATCTACAGCCTTGGGATACCAAATATCGGGCTGGCCAACGCCAAAGTGCTGTGCAGAGAGTACGGCGGCGACCTGTCCGCCATCCGGAAGGCGGACGCGGAAGAACTGAGCAGGATCGCGGGGATCGGCGGGGTGATCGGGGCCAGTGTGGCGGATTATTTCGCGGATCACGAACACAACCGCTGGCTGGACGACCTGTTAAAAGAGCTGGATATCCAGAAAGAGGCGGATTCCGGACAGCCCAGGAACCTGGAAGGCATGAATATCGTGATCACCGGTTCTCTGGAACATTTTGAGAACAGGAACGCGCTCAAGGGAGCTATTGAAGCCAGGGGCGGCAAGGTGACCGGGAGCGTGACGTCCAAGACGTCCCTGCTGATCAACAACGATACCGCTTCCGGATCGTCGAAGAACAAAAAGGCCAAGGAACTGGGCGTGGAGATCCTTTCCGAACAGGACTTTATGGACCGTTATTTATCAACAGACAGGCAGGAGGAATAGAGTATGGGAGAACAGGCAATCAATGAACTGACAACTTTGCAGCAGATGCTGCCCAAGGCGCTGGAGATCGGCTGGTCTCTGGTCTGGGCGCTGGCGGTTTTATTCATCGGGCTGAAAGTTATGGGCATGCTGCGCCGGGTATTGCGCAAGGCGCTGGACAGATCCAGCGTGGACATAGGTGTGGCGCAGTTTTTGGACGCACTGGTGAAGATTGTGTCCTATGTGGTGCTGGCGCTGATCGTTATGTCTCATTTCGGCATCCAGACGGCGTCGTTTATCACCCTTCTGGGCACGGCAGGCGTGGCGGTGGGCCTGTCCCTGAAAGAGAGCCTTTCCAACATTGCGGGAGGGATCGTAATTCTTCTTACCAAACCCTTTTCTGTGGGAAATTATATCCAGGCCAACGGGCATGAGGGCACGGTGACGGAGATCACGCTTTTTGGGACGATCCTGCACACGGCGGACAACCGGAATGTGGTTATGCCCAACGGCGCCCTGGCCAACAGCAATATTGTAAATTATTCCGCCAACGATACCAGGCGGGTGGATATGAGCGTGGGAGTAGCTTATGGAACGGACCTGAAAAAAGCCCGTGAGATTGTGGAAAGCATCCTGGATGCGGATGAGAAAGTCCTGAAAGATCCCGCGTACATAGTGGCGGTGGACAGTCTGGATGACAGCGCCATCACCATTCTGGTAAGGCCCTGGGTGAAGGCGGAGGACTACTGGGACGTGAAATGGAGAACGATGGAACTTCTGAATAACCGGCTGACCGAGGCCGGCATCGAGATCCCGTTCCCCCAGATGTCCGTCCACCTTCAGAGGGACTGATTTTTTGAGATTATTTTATCTCCACCAATTCATATTCGTCGGTGCCGATGCCGATCTTTTTGGCATGTTCGATGCAGCAGCGCCAGTTGGTGTCCGGGGACACGGAGGTGAAGTGGTCGTCTATGTAGGGACGGCCGGATTCTTCCAGCAGGCTTCCTGCCACGGGCGGCTGGGCGTTGACTGCGTCGATGCAGGCCATATCCAGGGCGACCGGGTCGAAAGACGCGAAGATCCCCACATCCGGCACGATGGGCAAATCGTTTTCCGCATGGCAGTCGCAGTAGGGCGATACGTCCATGACGAAACTGATATGGAAGTGGGGCCGTCCTGCCAGGACTGCTTTGCTGTACTCTGCGATCTTGTAGTTGAGGACTTCATTGGCTTCATCGTAGACCGGCTGTACCGCGTCTTTGGGACAGACGCCCACACAGCGGCCGCATCCCACGCATTTGTCCGGGTCGATGGAAGCCTTCCCGCCTGTGATGGAGGGAGCGCCGTGGGCGCAGATCTTGATGCACTGTCCGCAGCCGATGCAGTCCTCCTGGTGAACCTCCGGCTTGCCAGCGGAATGCATCTCCATTTTTCCTGCGCGGGAACCGCAGCCCATGCCGATATTCTTCAGGGCTCCGCCGTAGCCGGCGGCCTCGTGGCCTTTGAAATGGTTCAGGGTGATGAAAACGTCCGCGTCCATGACAGCGCGCCCGATGCGGGCCTCTTTCACATATTCTCCGCCTTCCACAGGCACATAAGTCTCGTCCGTGCCCTTCAGCCCGTCGGCGATCAGGATGTGGCACCCGGTGTTATAGGGGTTGAAGCCATTCTGATACGCGCTTTCGATGTGATCCAGAGCATTTTTTCGCCCGCCCACATACAGGGTGTTGCAGTCAGTTAAGAAAGGCTTCCCGCCCAGGTATTTGACCATGTCCACGACGGTCCGCACATAGTTGGGGCGGATATAAGCCAGATTGCCGGGTTCTCCGAAATGAATCTTGAGTGCGGTGTATTTCCCGTCAAAATCGATGGTGGGAAGCCCGGATTTGCGAAGCAGCCGTTCCAGCTTGGTCTGCAGGGTGTCCCCGATCCGTACTCTCAGATTGGTGTAGTAAACTTTTGATGCGCTCATGAAGAGATACCTCCTTTGCCTTTTACAAGAAAAGTATAAACTTCCTCCACTGCGGCTGTCAAAAGGAATCTTAAAAAAATATTCACGATTTTTTTATGGAAAATCCGCGGGGAAAAAGGTATACTATGGAAGTATGCGAGGGTAATACCATGGATGTAAATGAAATTTTGAACAATGTGAAAAATGGCCGGATGGCGGTGGAAGAAGCGGAGGCGCTTCTGAAAAAACTGCCCTATGAAGACCTGGGTTACGCCAAGATCGACCAGCATCGAAAGCTCAGGCAGGGATTTGAGGAAGTGATCTACTGCCAGGGAAAGGAGACCGGGCATCTGGTGGGCATCTGTAAAAGGATGGCGGAGGAGCGGATCAACGTGCTGGGCACCAGAGCGTCCGCAGAACAGGCGGAGGCGGTGATCAGCGCGGCGCCCCAGTTTCAGTATGATCCGGTATCCAGGATTCTGAAGGCCGTATTCCGTGAAACAGAGAGGATCGGAAAGATCGTGGTCTGTACGGGAGGGACGGCGGATATCCCGGTTGCGGAGGAGGCCGCCAGCGTCGCGGAGTTTTTCGGCACCAGAGTGGAACGCCTTTTCGACGTGGGCGTGGCGGGCATCCACCGGCTGCTGGACAATATGGAAAGCTTTGAAGGAGCCAACTGCGTGATTGCCGCAGCGGGCATGGAAGGAGCCCTGCCCGGCGTAGTGGCCGGACTGGTGGATGTGCCTGTGATCGCCGTACCCACCAGCGTGGGATACGGGGCCAATTTTAAAGGGCTTTCGGCGCTGCTGACCATGATCAATTCCTGTTCCAACGGCATCACGGTGGTCAATATTGACAATGGCTACGGAGCGGGCTATGTGGCCACGCAGATCAACAGACTGGCGGTGAACGGACATGAAAAGAATCACTAGGTTTTTGACGAGCCGGCTGGCGCTGGTGGGGATAGCGATCCTCCTGCAGCTGGCGTGGTTTTTCTTCTTTATGGAACGCCTGACTACTTATTCTGTATTTATCAACGGGTTTTTCCGTGTGGCCAGCCTGTGCGTTCTTCTGTATCTGATCCGCAAGGATGAAAGTTCCGCCTACAAGATCGCTTGGATCATCCTGATCATGAGCCTGCCCCTGTTCGGCGGCATCCTGTACCTGCTGATTGGAAATAAAAAACCCAGCAAGAACCTGGCGGGCCGGATGGCGCAGGTAAAGGGCGAGATGAGCGAAGAGCTGGTGCAGAACCATAAGATCCTGGAAGAACTGGAGGCGCAGGCCCCGGACGCGGCGGGGAATGTCCGCTATATCGGTGAGTACGGCCCCTACCCGGTCTGGAAAAACACGCAGGTGAAATATTACCCGGTGGGCGAAGCCATGTTCGAGGATGTGCTTCAGGACCTGGAGCGGGCGCAGCACTATATTTTCCTGGAATATTTTATCATTGAAGAAGGCCATATGTGGAACTCCATTCTGGAGATCCTGGAACGGAAGGTGAAGGAGGGCGTGGACGTGCGCCTGGTCTACGACGACGTGGGGTCTGTGTCCAAGCTGCCGTTCCACTATGACAGGCAGATGGAGGATAAAGGGATCAAATGTATGGCGTTCAACCGTTTCGTGCCGTTTCTGTCCCTGGTAATGAACAACCGGGATCACCGGAAGATTCTGGTGATTGACGGGCATACCGCCTATAACGGCGGGATCAACCTGGCGGATGAGTATATCAATGAGGTGGTCCGTTTCGGCCACTGGAAGGACACGGCCGTGCGGCTCTACGGGGAAGCGGTGTACAGCTTTACCCTGATGTTCCTGGAGGTGTGGAACGCTTTCCGAACCCCGGATCTGGACTACAGTGTCTTCAGTCCGCACAGATGGCATGAAGGGCCGTTTGAGAGCGACGGCTACGTGCTCCCGTACGCGGATACTCCGCTGGACAATGAGGAACTGGGTGAGAATGTATATATCAATATCCTGAACCAGGCGAAGGATTACGTCTATATTGCCACCCCGTACCTGCTGATCAGCGATGAGATGGAGAGCGCGCTCTGCCTTGCGGCGAAACGGGGCGTGGACGTGCGCATCCTGATGCCGGGAATCCCGGACAAGCCCACGGTATTTTTCATGGCGAAATCCTATTATCCGCCGCTGCTGAACGCAGGCGTGCAGATCTATGAATATACGCCGGGCTTCGTGCATGCAAAGTCCTACGTGTGCGATGACAGGATCGCCACGGTGGGAACTATCAACATGGATTTCAGGAGTCTGTACCTGCATTTTGAGTGCGGCACTTACCTGTACGGCTGCAAAGCGGTGATGGATGTGAAAAAAGATATGGAAGAATGTTTCCCAAAGTGCCACCAGGTGACTTTGGGAGACTGCAGGCAGGGGCTTCTGGGTAACCTGTTTACCTCCGTGTTGCGGGTGCTGGCCCCGCTGATGTAAAAAAGGAGCGGCCGTCTGCGGCCTCCGGGACGAAGACAAAGGGGAAGAGGATAAAGGATAAAATAATTATGAACGTATTGTTTTTTTTGACGCCAAAGAGCGAGGTGGCCCATCTGCATGAGGAGTGGACGCTCCGCCAGGGCATTGAAAAGCTGGAACGCAGCGGATATTCGGCGATTCCGCTGATCGACCGGCAGGGACGTTATATAGGGACCGTGACAGAAGGGGACATTCTGTGGACCCTGAAAAAGAGATACAACATGAATCTGAAGGATGCGGAGAACGTATCCATCCTGGCTGTGGAACGGAGGATGGACGTGCGGCCGGTCTCCATCGATGCCACCATGGAGGATCTGGTACAGACGGCCATGAACCAGAACTTTGTCCCGGTAACGGATGACAAACAGATCTTCATCGGGATCGTGACGAGGAAAGATATCATCCGGTTCTGTTATGACGCATATGTAAAAAATCAAAAGGAGGAATTTTCTTATGAAGCTGGAAATATTGCAGAAAGCCATGATTGAGGCCATGAAGGCCAAGGATAAAGCGCGCAAGGAATCTATCTCCGTACTGGTATCCGCAGTGAAAAAGGCGGGGATCGATGCCGGCTGCAGGGACGATATCCCGGAAGAGCTGGTGAACCAGGCGGTCTTAAAAGAGATCAAGACGGTGAAGGAGCAGATCGACACCTGTCCCGCCTCCAGGACGGATCTTCTGGAGGAGTACCAGGCCAGATATGCGGTGATGAATGAATTCGCGCCGAAGCTTCTGGAGGCGGAGGAGGTCAAAGAGATCCTGACCACGAAATTCGCGGACGTGCTGGCCACAAAGAACAAGGGCATGATCATGAAGACGGTGATGGCGGAGCTGAAAGGGAAGGCCGACGGCAAGGTGATCAACCAGGCGGTGGCGGAGCTGACGAAGTAAAAATATTTTGCTTCTGCAAAAAACAGTTGACAAACGGGAGCATCCGGCATAGAATATAGAGCAGAAAGAAGAGAAACCGTTGAGAAAGAGAAGTAAGCTCTCCAGCGAGATCACAGAGAGCCGCAGATGGTGGGATTGCGGTATGGAGCGGATTGCTGAATGGACTTTCGAGGGCAGCCCGAAATGAAAAGAGTAGGAACTGCCGGGAACCAAACCCGTTATCAATGAGGAGCGTATGATAGTACGTTTAGAGTGGACGAACGTCAATTTGAGTGGTACCGCGATTATAGTAGAATTATTATAACCGTCTCAAGCATTAGCTTGAGGCGGTTTTTCATTTTCGCGCAGAGGTGGTAACGAAGGATGCCGCATGGGCGGCCCGCCGCAAGCGGAAAATCCTGCATGGCAGGATTTTATTTACAAATCACGGCCCACTCCACAACCAGGTTTCTTCATTTCTAAAATTATTAGAATCATTGGAGGAATGAAAAATGAAGAAAAAAGCAGTGAGCATCTTATTAACCATAGCAATGACGGCGGCAGCGCTTTCCGGATGCGGAAGCACAGCAGGTACGGAAGAAGCGAGCACGGATTCCGCGCAGGACGCAGAACAGGCGGAAGCGGCGGAGGAGACCTCCGGCGAAGAGGCGGCTTCCGGGGAAGCGGAAGGCGGAGCGTACAAGGTGGCAGTGGTGAAGCAGATGGATCATGCTTCCCTGGATGAGATTGCCAATGCGGTGTGCGAGGAGCTGGATCAGCTGGCCCAGGAGAACGGCGTGACCATTGAGTACGAGGTGTATTCCGGACAGGGCGACCAGTCAGTGCTGAACCAGATCGGAACGCAGGTGATTGCTGACGGTGTGGACGCGGTGATCCCGGTGGCGACGCTGGCGGCTCAGGTAATGGCAGTGTGTGCGGAAGAGACGCAGACGCCGGTGGTGTACGCGGCGATCTCCGATCCGGAGAGCGCGGAGATGACAGGGATCGATTATGTGACAGGCACGTCCGACGCGCTGAATACGGAGTTTATCCTGGATATGATGCTGGCACAGAACCCGGATGTGCAGAAGGTGGGGCTTTTGTATTCCCTGTCCGAAGCTAACTCCGAGACGCCCATCGCAGAGGCAAAAGCGTATCTGGATGAAAAGGGAATCGCTTACGAGGAGATGACCGGAAATACCAACGATGAGGTCATCGCCGCGGCCAGCGCGCTGATCGCCGATGGTGTGGACGCCATCTTCACTCCCACCGACAACGTGGTTATGGCGGCGGAACTGGCTATTTACGAAGATCTGGCAGAGGCCGGCATCCCCCATTATACGGGCGCAGACTCCTTTGTCCGCAACGGAGCTTTCGCCACCTGCGGCGTAAATTACACGGATCTGGGATATGAGACCGCGGACCTGGCATATGAAGCCATGACCGCCGGAATGGACGGACTGGAGGATTACTATCTGATGGATGGCGGAATCATTACGGTCAATACAGAGACTGCCGAAACCCTGGGAGCGGACTATTCCATGTTCGGCGAGATGGGCGAATTAGTGGAGGTAACGACGACCGAGGATTAATCCCCGGAGTCAGGAAAGGATGAGAGCATGCTTTACGTAGTTCAGACAGCCCTGGAGCTGGGCTTTATGTATTCGCTGGTGGCGCTGGCGCTGTTCCTGAGTTATCGGGTTCTGGACATTGCGGATCTGACCACCGACGGGAGTTTTGTGCTGGGGGCGGCCGTCTCTGTGACGGTCACCGCCGCCGGACATCCGATACTGGCTGTGCTTGCGGCACTGATATCGGGCGCCTGCGCCGGGTTCGTGACCGCGTTCCTGCAGACCAGGATGGGAGTGCCGTCGATCCTGGCGGGCATCGTCACCAATACGGGGCTGTATACGGTGAACCTGATGGCCATGGGCTGGAGCGCCAACGCCAGCCTGTTAAGACAGGATACTCTCTTTACGCTGCTCAAGGATACGGGGATTGGCGGGGAGTGGTACAAGATCCTGCTTTCAGGGGGGATCGTCCTTGTGATCTGCCTGTTCTTAATCGGCTTTTTGAAAACAAGGCTGGGTCTGAGCATCCGGGCCACCGGAGACAATAAAGACATGGTAAGCGCCTCGTCCGTAAATCCTGCCCTGATGATCACCATTGGTCTGTGTATGGCCAACGCCATGACCGCCCTGTCCGGCGCGGTGGTGGCTCAGTACCAGAAGTCGGCGGACATCAACAGCGGAACAGGCATCGTGGTGATCGGCCTGGCCTGCCTGATCATCGGCGAGACACTGACGGGAAGACGGTCTGTGGCCAGAGGTGTGGCGGCGGCTGTGATTGGAAGCATCGCTTACCGTTTTATTTATGCTATTATCCTGACCACGAAGATCGTCCCCATCGACTGCCTGAAGCTGGTGGTGGCCATTATCGTGGGGCTGGCCATCGCCATGCCCACATTGAAGGAAGGGGCGGCGTTCCAGAAACGGAAGATTGCCGCATCCCGGAAAGGAGGCCGCTGATATGCTGAAACTTGAGAATATCAGAAAAACGTTCAATCCGGGAACGGTTAATGAAAAACGCGCCATCGACGGCATTTCGCTCCACTTAAAGCCCGGGGATTTCGCTTCCATCGTGGGCTCCAACGGAGCGGGGAAATCCACGCTGCTCAACGCGGTAGCCGGCAGCTTTTATGTGGACGAAGGCTCCATTGTGCTGGATGGGAATGATATTACTTTCGCGCCGGAATACCGCAGGAGCCAGGTGATCGGACATCTGTTCCAGGACCCGCTGAAAGGAACCGCTCCCCATATGACCATTGAAGAAAATCTGGCGCTTGCGTATCTGAGGGCATCCAAAGGGAAGGCTCCGCTCAGCCGTGTTTCCAGGAAGGATAAGGAATTTTTCCGCAGTCAGCTTGCCCTGCTGAATATGGGGCTGGAAGACCGGATGAAGCAGCCGGTGGGACTTTTATCCGGAGGGCAGCGCCAGGCTCTGACCCTTTTAATGTCTACCATGGTGACTCCGCAGCTTCTGCTCCTGGATGAACATACGGCGGCGCTGGACCCGGGGACGGCAGAAAAGGTGCTGGAGCTGACGGAAAATATCGTGGGGAGGAATCAGATCACCTGCCTGATGGTGACCCACAACATGCACCAGGCCCTGACGCTGGGGAACCGGACGTTGATGATGGACAATGGACGTATCGTTCTGGATATTCAGGGAGAAGAGCGCAAAAACATGACCGTGGCCGGACTTCTGGAGAAATTCCGGGTGGGCGCGGGAAAAGAACTGGATAACGACCGCATCCTTTTATCTTCTGAAAAGGACGCGTAAGGCGGAGGCCCCCTTTTTCACATTTTTGAAAAAGGGGGTTGATTTTTTTGCGGAATAAGGTATAATGAGCGCATAGCGCGAATAATACCTTCGCGCATACTGGTTTCTGCGCTCGCCGCAGAAAACCAGGCGCATCCGCCGGAGGCGGCATATCCGCGGAGCGGATATGGTATAGAACCTTCATGAAGTTCTGATTCAGGGCATTCGCCCGGTGATTCCTATTTTACAATTTTATTTATTCCTGCAATGCCAGGCAGGAGCGGAAGGAAGAGCGGCTGTGACAGTATTTATGACGCTGCGCTATCTGGCGCTTATCTGCGGTCTTGTCCGGCTTACCTGCTGGGACTGCGCCAGGAGGCTGATTCCCAATCGGATTCTGGCGAGGCTTCTGGCAGTCAGGCTGCTTCTGGCCATGGCGGAGCTGATCTGTATGTCCGAAGCGTGGACGGAGACGCTGGGGCCGCTGGTGTTGGGCGGTATCTTAGGAGGAGGCGTTTTCCTTGTCGTCTATATCCTTTCCCGGGGAGGTATGGGGGCAGGGGACGTGAAACTCATGGCAGTGGCCGGTGCTTATCTGGGCACAGGGATCTGGGATGTTATCATTCGGAGCCTTTTCCTGGCGGCTGCCTGGGGACTGATACTGGCTGTGGGAAAAAAGGCGGGATGGAAGCAGGGGATTCCGTTTGCGCCGTTCGTATTGGCCGGAACCATATGGAAGGCTGCAGTGGAGATGGGAGGCGGTGCCTGGTGACAGACATCAACGTCTGGATGGTAATCGCGCTGGCCGCCGTGCCGGCGGCCGGGCTGGCAGGAGCGGCGGTTTCCGCCGCCCTGATCACCAGAAAACAGAAAAAAAGAGAGCAAAAGAAAGAACGGAAGCATACGCAGATGAAATTTGCGCAGGAGCAGAAGCACATGCAGATGCATTTTGCGGCGGAGACCGGCGTGCTGGGAGCCGGAGCATATCGGGAGATTGGCATACGGGGAGCAGGACGCGGGGAGACGAGCGTCTTCGGAGCGGGATTTTCCCCTCCGCCCGCCATTCTGATTCGCAGACAGACAGGAACCAGGGCGAATATCAGGGGACCGTTGTTCCTGATCGGCAAGGACAGGCAGCGCGCGGATCTCCATATGGAGGGCAATGACGCGGTGAGCAGGATCCATGCAGGGATTGTCTGCAAAGACGGCCAGTATTATCTCATCGACCGTAATTCCACCAATGGCACCTGGCTCAATGGCAGAAGGCTGGAGGCGGGGGAGGAGGCGCTGCTGGAGCCGGGAGACAGAATCCGTCTGGCGGATGAAGAACTGGATTTCTGGCTGTAAGGACGGGAAATGTCGAAATGGCGGGAATATCGGCAAGGGGGAATACAAAGATGAAGGAGATGCTGCTGGCGTACGGGTCTTTGGGGTATCGGGAGTATTTTCTTCCGGATCACAGAGAAGCCTGCTGTGAGATCAGGCTGGGCCGGGAACTGGCGGGGATGGGCAGGGACTGCACAGTTCTGCTGGAGCGGTCGGAGGAGGGCAGCCGTTTCAGGGACGGGAAAACTTACACGTTTTTTCTGCAGGATGGGAGCAGCGGAGCAGGGAAGATCCTGGAGGATGGGATGCTTCTGCTTCTGAAGAGCGCCGAAGGGTGGCAGCTGCTGCTTCTGTTCGCCGTATGCAGGGATATGGCCTCCATGTTCCGCACGCATGTGCCGGGAAAGAAAGAGCGCATATGGATAGGTTCGGATGAGGGAAATGCCGTGTTCTATAGTTTCCAGGGGTATGTGTCCGGAAAACATGCGGTGCTGTATCCGAAAGACGGCCGCTGGCTGCTTCGGGATATGAGCAGCAATGGCGTCTACGTAAACGGGGTGAAGGTAAAAGGTGAGATACCCCTGAGGTTTGGGGACCAGATCGCTGTGTTCGGCCTCAGGATTGTCTGGCTTGGGAACTGTCTGGCCCTGGGAAACAGATTCGGGGCATGCAGGGTGGATGAACACAGCCTTCCCCGCCTGTCGCTGGCGGAGGTTCCGGAACAGAGAGAAGAGGGGAGAGAAGCAGAACAGGAGGAAGAAAGAGGAAAAGAAGAGCGGAAGGGAGAAAGGGAGTTTTTCAGACGTATGCCGGGAAAGGATTCCGCGCTGTACACGGTCTCAGTGGAGATAGACGCGCCCCCGGCGGAGCCCAGGACAGTTAAAAAGCCGGTTCTGCTGACTGTGGGTCCCAGTCTGACAATGGCGGTTCCCATGCTGCTGGGGGGTATGATGGCGGTGTACGGCAGTTCCGTGAACTCATTTTATATGGTATCGGGAGTTGTGACTGCCGCCGCGTCCGCTCTGATCGGCGCGGCATGGGCGGCGGCCGGACTGGCCTATACGGGAAGAACAGCGAAAGAAGAAAAAGAAACTGTCCGGCGGGAATATGAGTATTATCTGGATGGCCTTGAAGCATTTCTCAGGAAGAAACAGGAAGAAAACCGGCGTATTCTGCTGAGAAGATTTCCGTCCGGGAACGAATGCTGCAAGATGGCTGCAGGCGATGAAGGGCTGCTGTGGAGCCGCCGGGGGGATGGAGAGGGATTTCTCTGCGTTCGTCTGGGGACAGGGGAGATTCCGTTTCAGGCAGGGATACGTATGCCCGGAGGACTTCGCGCATGGAGCAGCAACGGCATGGCAGAGCGGGCGTTTGGTCTGCAGGAGCAGTATCGGATTTTGCGCTGCGCTCCTGTCTGTGTGGATTTGAGGAAGAAAGGCGTGATTGGGCTCCTGGGCGGAGCCGGAAAGAAAGGGGCCTATGAAACCGCACGGAACATAATCGCCCAGATTGCGGCGGCTTTCTGCTATACCGACGTGAAAATGGCGTTTATCTATGAAAAAGAGAAAGGAAGGGACGGGGTATGGTCCTTTGCCAGATGGCTGCCCCATGTATGGACGGAGGACGGCAGGAGGCGGATGCTTGCAGGAGATAAGAGGCAGATCGGGGAGTTGAGCTGCGAACTGGCCGGTGTGTTCCGGGACAGGGCGTCGGACGGGGCCGGAAAAAATGACAGCCCGTTTCCTCATTATGTACTTTTTGTGGACGGACGGGAACTTTTGGAAGGGGAGCTTCTGGAATCGTTTCTTCTGCATCCCAGGCCGGAGTACGGGGTTACGTGCGTCCTTCTGGAAGAACGGTACGAGGATCTGCCTTACACCTGTGAATACGTGATACGAAGGGATGGGGGGACAGAGGAGATCGTGGATATGAGGGGAGAGACGGAAGACAGAATTCAACATTTTGAGAGTGTGCCGGCAGAGGCGCTGGAGCGTCTGGTAAGGGGGATCTGCGGGATCAGGGTAAACGACGGCACAGGCGGGAAGGCGGTGCCGGAAGCTTTGAGTTTCCTGGATCTGTATGGAGGCTGTACGCCGGAGCTTCTGGACGTGCGCGGCAGATGGAAGGCGAACCGGAGCGAAGAGAGCCTGCGTGTCCCCATAGGGCAGAAAGCAGGAGGGAGACTCTGTTTTCTGGACATCCATGAAAAATACCACGGCCCCCACGGTCTGGCAGCGGGGATGACCGGCTCCGGCAAAAGCGAGTTATTACAGACGCTGATACTTTCTCTGGCAGTGAACTTCAGCCCGGAGGAGGTGACGTTTCTCCTGATCGATTTTAAAGGAGGGGGGATGGCGGACCTTTTTGCTGACCTGCCCCACATGGCAGGACGGATCACCAATCTGTCGGGCAATGGAACCGCCAGGGCGCTGCTGTCCGTCAAAAGCGAGAATCTGCGCAGACAGCGCCTGCTTGCCGCCCATGGCGTGAACAATATCAACCAGTACATACGGATGTATAAAAACGGGCGCGCAGATCAGCCCCTTGCTCACCTGGTCATCATTGTGGATGAATTTGCGGAGCTTAAAAAGGAGGAGCCGGGGTTTATGACGGAACTGATCAGTGTGGCACAGGTGGGGAGGAGCCTGGGAGTTCATCTGATTCTGGCGACTCAGAAACCGTCGGGGACGGTGGACGAACGTATATGGAGCAACACCAGGTTCCGTCTGTGCCTGCGGGTGCAGGACTGTCAGGACAGCAGGGATATGCTTCACAAAAAGGATGCAGCGTATATCACCCGGACGGGCCGGGGCTATCTCCAGGTGGGAAACGATGAGATTTACGAAGAATTCCAGACCGGCTACAGCGGCGCGCTGTATGAAGAGGAGAAAAAAACGGCAGGGACTGGGGTCATCCCCATCAGCCTTACCGGCGAAGAACTTCTGCCGCCGTCTGAAATCAGCCGGAAGCCTCCTGGAGAGTCCCAGCTGAAGGTTCTGGTGCGCTGGATTGCGCTGCAGGCAGAGGAGGGAAGGTACGGCAGGGCGCAGACGCTCTGGCTGCCTCCGCTGCCACAAAAGCTCCGGCTGGAGGAGCTGGAGGACGGATTCGGATTCCACGACGGGATATGGCCGGGAGCGAAAGAGATCGGGGCGCGGTCCGCACCGGTGGGTCGTTATGACGACCCGGAGCATCAGGAACAGGGAACTTACAGGATTGTGTATCCTGACAGCGGGCACCTGGCTGTCTGCGGTATGTCGGGAACCGGGAAAAGTACCTTTTTAAGAACACTGGTTTTTGCTCTGATCCGGCGGTACACGCCGGAGGAACTGCAGTTCTACGCACTGGATTACAGTGGGGGCCTGCTTCTGAGCCTGAGGGATGCGCCCCACTGCGGCGGAGTGGCGGCAGATGGTGAAACGGAGGAAACAGGAAGGCTTTTTCTGCTGCTGGACCGGATTATGGAAGAAAGAAAGGAGGACAGGAAGAGGAAAAACGGAAGGGAAGGGACACAGCCGGTTCTGCTGGTGATTCTGGATGATTTCTCAGGGTTCCAGGAGAAGACCGGGGGGAAATACGAAGAACAGGTACTGCGTCTTTCCAGGGAAGGGCAGGCGAACCATATGTATTTGCTTGTATCGGGAAATGGTTTTGGAACCGGAGGGATTCCCAGGGGAATCGGAGAATATATCCGGACGACGGTGTGCCTGGAGGTGAATGAAAGGTTCAAATATGCGGAGATCATGCGTGCGGCGGGGACGTTTGCCGTGCCGGAAAGAGGGATCAAGGGAAGGGGGATTGTATCTGTGGGGGGAAGAATCCTGGAATTTCAGGCCGCGGCAGCGGGAGGATGGGACCGCTTCTCCAGTTCCCGGGAACTGGAGCGACAGTGCAGAAAGATGGATGAGGTCTGGACGGGAAAGAGGCCCAGGCTGGTCCCGCACATTCCGGACAGACTGACCTTCCAGGAGTTCAAGAATACAGAGCTGTATCGGAAAATGGCGGCAGACAGGAGATACCTGCCGCTGGGATACGATCAGGAAGACGCCTCCATCTGCGCCGTGGATCTTAGGCGCACCTTCTGCTGGGTGATCCAGGGAAGAGACGGGACGGGGAAAAAGAATGTGATGAGAATCCTCATGAACGGGGCGTCCTGTATAAAAGAAGCCCGGCTGTATCTGATTGATTTTCAGGATAAGGGGCTGGCAGGGGAGGCCAAAAAGCTCGGCGCGGGATATCTTGGGGATGAAATGGCCGCTTATGGATTCTTTCAGGACAGCGTGGACATGGTTCGGGCAAGAAGCCGGAAAAAGCGGGAACTGGAAGGAGAAGGGATGGATCAGGAAGAAACGGCGCGGCAGATGGACGAAGAGCATCCGGTCTTTATTTTCCTTTCCGATCTGGCCGGCTTTATAGAAGCGGTGAAGCATCCGGCGGAAGGAACAGGAAGCATGCGGGCGTATCTGGAAAATATTACGGAAAAGGGAAGCGGGCTGGGTTTCTACTTTTTTGGAATGCTGAGGCCGGAGGACGCGGCCAGGGTCTGGAACAGCCGGGTGTTTCAGAATATGGCCGCCTATGGGACAGGCATTCATCTGGGAGGAGACGTGTCCAGCCAGAGGCTTTTCCGTTTTCCTGATGTTCCGTATACGGAGCAGGCAAAACCGCAGGGTCCGGGTACTGGCTGGCTTCCGCCCGGGGAGGGAGAACAGAGGACGAGGAAGGTGGTTCTTCCTTTGGTGGAACGAAGAAAGGAAGGGGACTGGCAGTGATCTTAGTGGAAGTGGAGGTGCCTGCCTGTCAGGCCGTCTATGATTTCCGTCTGGATGAGAATCTGCCCACAGCGTCCCTCATAAAAGAGATGGGCGGTATCCTGTTTCCGGGCATGCAGAAAGAATGGATTCTGTGCAGTTATGAATATGAGAGAATCCTGCCGCCCTCCCGGACGCTGTGGCAGTCCGGAATCCGGGACGGCGCAAGACTTTTGTTTCTGTAGAGAGGGGGTGTGGAAAGGATGAACGGAATCTGTTTTATGATCGATACAGGGGAACTGGCGGATATGGTCTGGGAATTTCGGATCTGCCTGGAAGAAGCCAGGACCAGTATGGAGGAGATCCGGGAGGAATTCTGCAGGCTGGAAGGCGCCTGGAGCGGAAAAGCCAGGGAAGCATTCCGCGCGAGGACGGAAAGAGATATGGCGTTCCTGAATGAATATCTGAGGGAGATGAGTAGATTTGCGGCCTGCCTGGAGTTTGCCAGGGAAGAATATGACCGGACGGAACAGGGGATGGAGGTGTACGTGGGAAGGCTTTGATACAGGAAAGAAGGAAAATATCCGGAGCTTCTCTGAGCATAGACCCGGAAGCGGCGGAGAGGACAGCGGAGGAGATCCGGCAGAAACTGCAGCGTTTAAGAAGAACGCTGGAAGACCTGAAGCTGTCTGTGGAAAGAACGGATAAATTCTGGGAGGGAGAAGCGGGGGACGCGCACAGAAAAAGTTTTGATAAGCGATGGAGACAGACGGAGATACTCCTGGGGTATCTGGAGAAGTCAGTTTCTGACTTCAGGCAGATCAACGCACTGTATATGCGGACGGAGAAAACAGCAACTGCAGAGGCGGAGGAACTTCCGGGAGATCTGATTCCGTAGAAGGGAGGGACTATGAAATCAGCGTCGAGGATTCGGATGGATTTCCGAAAGGCCGTCCGCCTGGCGGAACGGCTGGAGGATATTGGAAAAGATCTGAAAAATATGGGAGGAGAGGAAGGGGCGGAAGCGTTTAAGACGGAGCTTTTCTGGGAAGGGGAAGCCGCGTCCGCGTGGAACAGAGCGGGGACAGATACCCTGCGGCAGGTGCTGGAGACGGGGAACAAACTGACAGGCACGGCGTCATCGCTGCGTTCCGCGGCACAGAGGGTCTATGAAGCGGAGATGCGGGCGTACAGGCTGGCAAAAGAAAGAACCTATGAAATCTGAAAAGACGATAACATTTAAAAGGAGGAAAAAAAATGGCATTGATCAGAGTTACAGCGTCACAGCTGCGTGCAAAGGCGGAAGAACTGACCGGCCTGAACCGGCAGTTTGACAGTCAGACGGGGGAACTGGAGGTATGCGAGCAGAAGCTTTCGGCCATGTGGGAAGGACAGGCAAAAGAAACATTTCATCAGGCGTTTGCCAGGGACCGGATACAGATGGCAAATTTTTCGGCTTTGATTGACAAATATGTGAGTACGCTGCTGGCGATTGCGGCAAAATATGAGCGGGCAGAGCAGGCTAATATACAGACGGCATCCGCGAGGAATTATCAGTAGGAGGAAAAACGGAATGGAAGGTATTTTGTTGGTGACGCCTGAACAGCTGGAAACGGCGTCGGGAGAATTTGCGGCAAAAGGCACGTCGGTGGGAAGCCTGACGGATCGGATGGTACAGACGGTGGAAAGCCTTGGCGGAGTATGGGAAGGGGAGGCGGCCCTGGCTTATGCCAACCGTTTCCGAAAGCTGGATGAAGATATCCGCAGGATGGTCCGTATGATCCAGGAACACGCGGCGGACTTAAGCGACATGGCGAGAGTGTACCGGGAAGCGGAGACCGTGAATCAGGAAGAGATTGCGGGACTGGCAGGCGACGTGATCATATGAGCAGATTCCGTATGGATACACGGAAAGTACCGTGGCGCATGGAACTTCTGAGACGGTGGAAAAAGGACCTGGAGGTTCACAGGGAGTCGGTGAAAGAAATAGAAAAGGAACTGCGCAGGGAGGAAATGACCGGGGTATGCCGTTCCCTGAAAGACCTGGGCAGAAGGCTTCAGGAGGAAGCCCAGGACGCGGAAAAACTGCTGCAGGCGCTGGAAGAGGCGGCGGCGCGGTATACGGAGCTGGAAGAGAGGCTGAAAGTACCGAAGACCGGGGAAGAGAATCCGGCATATGATGAGGACGGCAGGTACGGAGGCAGCCAGACTGCGCCGCTGGCTGTCTTTCTGGAGGAGAAAGACGAAACATACCAGGAACTCTGCGAAATCATCAGATCCCATTATCCCCAGTACAGCGACCGGCAGATGGAAAAGCTTGTGAGAGATCTGGAGCTGGAAGGCTGCGGATATGTGGCGCTGGCCAATACACTGTTCGGACAGTATGTGGGAAGGGAGGAGCAGTTTGCGGAGATATTTGGGTTTCCCATGTACAGCAGTTCGGGGGAACTGAATACGGATCTGCTGGTCATGGATCTGTACTGCTCGGAGGATGATCCTGAAAAAACAGGAACCACAAGGGAAGAGCGGGAGGAGATATGGGAGACCTATCTGAAAAAGCATGGCGTGCCGGTGGATGTGCGGACAGTGGAGGTGACGGCGGACAGCTATGAAGAACTTTCCTGGGAAGGAGAGCTGATTGTGGGGATCAGCCCGTGCGTCCTTTTTGACAGCGGAGGAAATAAGGTGCTTGAGGCGGAAGGCGGCCATGCTGTGACCGTGACCGGCGTGACCGAAGACGGTATGTTCCGGGTGTCCTCCTGGGGAATGGAGTACTATATCAGGCCGGAAGATCCCGTATATGAGAGAATCCAGTTTCAGCAGGTCTGTTATGGGCAGCCATCGCCGGACAGGGAGAAGCGTGAAGGGGAATTGACGGAGAGATGATCTATTAGCCGTTGCTTTTTCCCCTTTCTCCGTATTATAATAGGAGCAGTATGAAAAAGGACAGGAAAAGGAGACATCGTTGTTTATGCTGAAGATTCTATTTGTATCCCTGGGATGTGATAAAAACCTGGTGGATTCCGAAGTGATGCTGGGGCTTTTGACGGAGAAGGGATACGGCTTTACGGATAATGAAGAAGAAGCGGACGTGATTGTGGTCAACACCTGCTGTTTCATAGGGGACGCGAAGGAAGAGAGCGTCAATACAATCCTGGAGATGGCGGAATACCGGAAAAACGGCCAGTGCAAGGCGTTGATTGTGACCGGATGCATGGCCCAGCGCTACAGGCAGGAGATCCTGGATGAGATTCCGGAAGTGGACGCTGTGCTGGGGACCACCGCCTATGACCGAATCATCGACGCTGTGGAGGAGGCGCTGAAAGGGAATCATCTGCTCTTGTGCCAGGATACAGGAAGGCTGGTGTTGTCTGATGCGGGGCGGATTCTGACAACGGGAGGCCACTATGCGCATCTGAAGATCGCGGAGGGGTGTGATAAGCACTGTACATACTGCATCATCCCCAGCCTGAGAGGTTCCTACCGGAGTGTGCCTCTGGAACGCCTGACGGCAGAAGCGCAGAAGCTGGCTGAACAGGGTGTGAAGGAGCTGATCCTGGTGGCACAGGAGACCACGCTGTACGGCGTGGATCTCTACGGTGAGAAGAGTCTGCACCGGCTTTTGCAGGAACTGTGCCGGGTCAAAGGCATCCGGTGGATACGGGTTCAGTACTGCTATCCGGAGGAGATTTATCCGGAGCTTGTGGAGGTTATGAAGAAGGAGCCGAAGGTCTGTCACTATCTGGATCTGCCGATCCAGCATGCCTCGGACCGGATTCTGAAGAGGATGGGGCGGAGAACCACTCAGGAAGATTTAAGGGAGATCATCCACGGCCTGCGCCGGGAGATCCCGGATATCTGCCTTCGCACCACGCTGATCAGCGGCTTCCCAGGAGAGACGCAGGAGGATCATGAGGAATTGATGGCCTTTGTGGACGAGATGGAATTTGACAGGCTGGGCGTGTTCGCGTATTCCGCGGAAGAGGACACACCAGCTGCCTCCATGCCGGATCAGATTCCCGAGGAACTCAAGCAGGAACGCAGGGACGAGATCATGGAGCTGCAGCAGGAGATCGCTTTTGAAAAAGCGGAGGACATGGTGGGAAAAGAACTGTGGTGCATGGTGGAAGGGAAGATCGCGGACGAATACGCGTATGTGGCCCGTACCTACAGGGACGCGCCCGGCGTGGACGGATACCTGTTTATCCAGACCATGGAAGAACTCATGTCCGGAGATTTCGTGAAGGTGCGGGTGACCGGCGCCGAAGAATATGATTTGATAGGAGAGATAGCAGATGAATTTACCGAATAAGCTGACGGTGCTGAGAGTGCTGATGATCCCGTTTTTTGTGCTGTTCGCGCTGACGGATGTGGTGCCCGGATACAGTAATTATATTGCGGTGGCCATCTTCGTGATCGCCAGCCTTACGGATCTGCTGGATGGGAAGCTTGCAAGAAAATATAATCTTGTTACGGATTTTGGAAAATTTATGGATCCGCTGGCGGATAAGCTGCTGGTATGCTCCGCACTGATCTGCCTGGTGTCCATGGAGCGGCTTCCGGCGTGGATTGTGATCGTGATCATCAGCAGGGAATTTATCATCAGCGGTTTTAGGCTGGTGGCGTCGGACAACGGGGTCGTTATTGCGGCGAGTTACTGGGGAAAATTTAAGACCACGTTCCAGATGCTGATGATCATCGTCCTGTTTTTGGATCTGGGAGGCGTCTTTGACCTGATCGGGGAGATCCTGATCTGGGCAGCCCTGATTCTGACCGTTGTGTCTCTTGTGGATTACCTGGTAAAGAATAAAAATGTGATTCTGGAAGGAGATATCTGACATGGAAAAAGCGTTGGAGGATCTATCCGGCCGTGTGGCGGCGCTTTTAAAGGAACGTGGAATGACGGTCACGGCGGTGGAATCCTGTACAGGCGGGCTGATCAGCAAGCTTTTGACGGATGTCCCGGGAATTTCTGAGGTGTTCAAAGGCGGATTCGTCACATACTCGGACGAGACCAAGCATAGCTTTGTGGGAGTGAAGAAAGAGACCCTGCAGAAATATACGGCGGTCAGCGAGGAGACAGCGAGGGAGATGGCGCTGGGAGGCGCGCAGACTGCCGGCGCGGACGCGGCGGTGAGCGTCACCGGATATGCCGGACCGGAGGGCGGCAGCCGCGGAGAACCTGCGGGGCTGGTCTATATTGGCTGCTGCGTGGCCGGAGAAACCACAGTGAAAGAATATCATTTCCAGGGCGGCCGCAGACAGGTGAGAGAGCAGGCGGCGGCGGAAGCGTTTATGCTTCTGGAGGAGCGGCTCCTGTCCGGCGGGAAGGGCGCGTTACATGTCTCTGGGGACGGCGCTCCATTGACCATACAGATCAAATATTTTTCGGATCAGATAGAAAGACTATGTTATGTGGAGGGAAAATCCGACTGGATCGATCTGAGGGCGGCAGAGGATGTGGAACTGAAGCAGGGGGAATTCCGCCTGATTCCGCTGGGGGTGGCCATGAAGCTGCCGGACGGTTATGAGGCCCATGTGATTCCGCGGAGCAGTACCTTTAAAAATTTTGGGATCCTTCAGGTAAACAGCATGGGGCTGATTGATGAGAGCTACTGTGGGGATGAGGATCAGTGGTTTTTTCCGGCTCTCGCCGTGAAGGATACGAAGATCTGCATGAACGACCGGATCTGCCAGTTTCGGATTGAGAAACATCAGCCGCAGATCCATTTTGAAGAGACCGGGTATTTGCCGGGAAATAACAGGGGTGGCTTTGGAAGCACCGGGAAACAGTAAGACGGAGGAAAAAGATCATGGCGTGTACGATGTTCGGGGCGATCGATGTGGGAAGCTACGAAATCAATTTAAAGATCTATGAGATGTCTGCCCGCAAAGGGATACGGGAAGTGAATCATGTGAGGCACCGGATGGAGCTGGGGAAGGACACTTTCGCCACCGGGAAGATCGGTGTGGAGATGGTGGATGAACTCTGCCAGGTTCTACAGGATTTCCAGAGAATTATGAAAGAATTCGGGGTGGACCGTTACCGGGCCTGCGCCACCAGCGCCATCCGTGAGGCGAAGGATATGCTGATCCTGCTGGACCGCATCTATCTGAGGACGGGTATCCGCCTGGAGGTACTCAGCAATTCCGAACAGCGCTTTCTGGGATATAAATCCATAGCTTTTAACTCTGAACGTTTTCAGCAGATCATTGAGAAAGGGACTGCTGTGGTGGACGTGGGCGGAGGCAGCATCCAGATCTCCCTTTTTGATAAAGACAATCTGGTGACCACCCAGAATATCCGCCTGGGAACCCTGCGGCTGAGAGAAAGGCTCAGCGACGTGGCTCAGCGGACGATCCGCTATTCCGACGTGCTGGAAGAGATTATGAACAATGAACTGCGGACATACCGCAGGCTTTACCTGAAAGACAGGAACATCCGTTACCTGATGCTGGTGGGCGATTATATCGAAGGAATCGACCGGTATATTCACCGGGGCACCAAGGGAAACCAGATTTCCAAAGAGGAGTTTATCACCTTCTATGATATGTTTATGCAGAAAGATCCCGAGACTATGGCGGAGGAACTGGGGATCTCCCTGGAGAACAGTTCCCTGCTGATTCCCACGCTGGTGATTTACAAAAGGCTTCTGGAGGAATCAGGAGCGGAAAAGGTCGTTACGGTGGGGATGGATCTGGGAGACGGGCTGGCCTATGATTTCGCGGAACAGCAGAAGATATTGAAGTCAAGCCATAATTTCGAGAACGATATCATCGAAGCGGCCAGAAATATTGCCAAGCGGTACCATACGAACCGAAGCCACACCCAGGTGATGGAGAAGATATCCCTTGCCATGTATGACAAGATGAAGCAGGTACACGGACTGGGAAAACGGGAGCGCCTGCTTTTGCAGATCGCGGTGCTGCTTCATGACTGCGGGAAATATATCAATATGGCCCAATCTTCTGAATGTTCTTACAATATTATTATGGCGACGGAGATCATCGGACTGTCCCACAGGGAGCGGGAGATCGTGGCCAATGTGGTCCGGTTCAACAGCGGACAGGTATTGGGTTACGAGGAACTGGCGTCGGCGTCCACTCTGGAAGGAAAGGATTATATGATCATCGTCAAGCTGACGGCGATCCTCCGGCTGGCCAATGCCCTGGACCGGAGCCATAAGCAGAAGATCAAAGAGGTGAGAGTATCCTGGAAGGACGCCCATACCATGCAGCTTCTGGTGGATACGCTGGAAGACCTGACGCTGGAGCAGGCGCTGTTTATGGAAAAAGCAGAACTTTTTGAAGAAGTGTTCAGTATCCATCCGGTGCTGAAAGCAAAAAGATTATAGCGGGAGGACGATACGGTGGGAAAAGAGTTTAGAAAGCCGGAGTATTTTGAAAACAGAGAATTAAGCTGGCTGGGATTTGACGAAAGGGTTCTGGGAGAAGCCCGGGACAAAGGGAATCCGTTGTTTGAACGCCTGAAATTCCTCAGCATTACCGCTTCCAATCTGGACGAGTTCTTTATGGTCCGGGTGGCTTCCCTGAAAGATATGGTCAATGCCGGATATACGAAGAAGGACATTGCGGGGATGACTGCCCAGCAGCAGCTGGACGCCATTCATGACCGGGTACATGCCCTGGTGGGGACTCAGTATTCCACCTGGAAGCGTTCCCTGCTTCCGGGACTGGCCCAGTGCGGCCTTCAGGTGATTGAAAATCATGAGGATCTGACCCCGGAACAGGGCAGGTATGCGGATCACTACTTCATGGAAAATGTATATCCGGTGCTGACGCCCATGGCGGTGGATTCTTCCAGACCGTTTCCGCTGATTGTCAATAAGACGCTGAATCTGGGCGCGCTTTTGAAAAAGAAAGGGGAAGAGGACGGGATTCTGGAATTCGCTACTGTGCAGGTGCCTTCGGTGCTGCCCAGAATTGTGGAGATCCCTTCTGAGAAAAACGGGGAGAGGGCCGTTATCCTTCTGGAAGAACTCATCGAGCGCAATATGTCCAAACTGTTTCTGAGCTACGATGTAGTCTGTGTGCATCCGTACCGGATCATGCGCAATGCGGATCTGACCATTGATGAGGATGATGCTTCCGATCTGTTAAAGGAGATTCAGAAGCAGCTGAAAAAGCGCCGCTGGGGAGAGGTTATCCGCCTGGAGGTGGAGGAGAAGATCGATAAACGGCTCCTGAAAACGCTGAAAAAGGAATTTGAGATCAAAGAAGACGGCATTTATCGGATCAACGGTCCGCTGGATCTGACCTTTTTGATGAAGATGTATGGGATCAGCGGCTTTGACGATTATAAAGAGCCGCGGTATATTCCCCAGCCGGTGCCGGAGTTGACCGGGAAGCCGGATATTTTCGAGGAGATCCGAAAAGGGGATATCCTTTTGCATCATCCGTACCAGACCTTCGACCCGGTGGTGGATTTTGTGAAGAAAGCGTCCAAAGACCCGCAGGTACTGGCGATTAAGCAGACCCTGTACCGCGTCAGCGGCAATTCGCCGATTATCGCGGCGCTGGCCCAGGCGGCGGAAAACGGGAAACAGGTATCTGTTCTGGTGGAACTGAAGGCGCGGTTTGATGAGGAGAATAATATTGCCTGGGCAAAGATGCTGGAACGCGCGGGCTGCCACGTAATCTACGGCCTGGTGGGGCTGAAGACCCACAGCAAGATTACGCTGGTGGTGCGCCGGGAGGACGACGGCATCCGCAGGTACGTGCATCTGGGAACCGGAAATTACAATGACTCTACTGCAAAATTATATACGGACATGGGGCTTTTGACCTGCTCTGAGGCCATCGGGGAGGATGCGACAGCTGTCTTCAATATGCTGTCCGGATACTCGGAGCCTGCGGGCTGGAAGAAACTTTCTTTGGCGCCCCTGTGGCTGAGGGATCGTTTCCTGACCATGATCCGCAGAGAGACGGAGCATGCGCGCAGCGGAGAGCCGGCCCGGATTATTGCGAAGATGAATTCTCTGTGCGACGAAGAACTGATCGCTGCTCTTTATGAGGCCAGCGCCGCCGGAGTGGAGATCGATCTGATCGTGAGGGGAATCTGCTGCCTGAAGGTGGGAATTCCCGGTATCAGCGACCATATCAGCGTCCGCTCCATCGTCGGAACGTTTCTGGAGCACAGCCGGATCTATTATTTCCTGAACGGAGGACAGGAGGAGATCTATCTCTCCAGCGCGGACTGGATGCCCAGAAATCTGGACCGCAGGGTGGAGATCCTGTTCCCGATAGAAAATGAGAATCTGAAAAAAGAAACGTTCCATGTGCTGGAGATCCAGCTGCAGGATACCATAAAAGCGCAGATGAAGCAGCCCGATGGAACCTATGAGCATATTGACCGGAGAGGAAAGCCGGCGCTCTGCTCCCAGGAATATTTCATGGAATATGCTAAAAATCTGAATAAGCCGCAGGATGTTCCGGTTCACGACCGGGTGTTTGTGCCGGCGGAGCCCATGGAGGAATAGCTTCATGGAGAAAAAAGTGATTTTTCTGGACATGGATGGGACGACGCTGGACGACCGTCATGAGATATCGGAAAAAAATCTGGCGGCCATGGAGGCGGCGGTGAAAGCGGGACATGACGTGGTCATTACCACGGGACGGCCGGAGGCCAGCGCCAGGAAGCTGGTGGAGAAGTACCGGCTGGACCGGGTGGGCTGCCGGTATGTGATCGCCAATAACGGCGGAACAATCCTGGATTATCAGACAGGGGAAATCCTGTTTTCCAGAGGAGTTCCCCTTCCATGGATAGGAGATCTGGTGGAAGAGGCCCGCAGGCAGGATGTGTTCATCCAGACCTATGCCGGAGACAAAGTGGTGGCGGAAAAAGAAGACGAGGGTCTGGACTTCTATGCGAAAAAGAACGGGATGGAACGCATTGTGGTCCCTGACATGATGGCAGTGCTGGAGCGGGAGCCGGGAAAAGCGCTGCTGATCGATATGCACGACCATGAACGGCTGGAGAGATACAAAGCTTCCATGGAGGAGTGGAGCCGGGATAAGGTGGAGATGTATTTCAGCAGCAGGGAATTTCTGGAGATCGTTCCCAAAGGGATCAATAAAGGAAATGCGGTCAGAGCCTACTGTGAGATGTTCGGCATCGCTCCGTCCAATACCATCGCGGCGGGAGATGAGCAGAACGATCTGCCCATGCTCCTGGCGGCCGGCGTGGGATGCGCTATGGCAAACGCGGTGGAAGAGGTAAAAGCCGGGGCCGATTATATCTGCGAATGCGACAATAATCATTCGGCGGTGGCTGAGATCATAGAAAAGTTCATGTTATCATAGGCGCGGTTTTTACAGCTGCGGTTTTTACAGCCGGGTGCGGAACAGGCTCCGCTTTAAGTCTTCCCAGCAAAAGGGGATCAGCGGGTAGAGATAGCCGCGCCCGGAAAAGGTGCGGCACCGCAGCAGGCTGACAAAGACGAAGGCCAGGCCGCCCAGGAAACCGGGAAGACCGAAAGCGGCGGTCAGGATCAGGAGCAGGATGCGCATGAATTTGATGGCATAGCTCAGTTCATAGTTGGACTGGGAATAGTTCGCAATGGTCACAAAGGCCATATAGAGCATAACCTCAGAGTTGAACCAGCCCGAATTGACGGCGAATTCTCCGATGACCAGGCCGGCAATGACGGAGAGCGGCGTACTCAGCATGTCCGGCGTATGGATGGCGGCCAGTTTCAGGCCGTCTATGGCCAACTCCAGCAGGAGGAACTGCAGAAGCAGCGGGACGTATATGGTGTCCTGCACCAGGATGAAGGAAAGCCATCCGGGAACCAGCTCCGGGTGGAGCATGAGCAGCAGGAAAAACGGCGTCAGAACCAGCGAGAGGACTGTGATCAATCCTCTGGACAGACGCAGGTAGGTGCCCGTAATGGGCGGGAAATAGTAGTCGTTCGCTTCATCAGTGATGGAGAAAAGACTGACGGGAAAGATCATGGCGGAAGGGGAATTGTCCACCAGTACGACAATACTTCCTTCCAGGATCGACGCGGCCGCGGCATCCGGCCGTTCTGTAAAACGAAATCTGGGAAAAGGATTATACCAGGGGCCTGGCAGAAGGAGTTCTGCCAGGCTTTCCTGGTTCATGGTCAGGGCATCCGTATGGATGCCCTGAATCCGTTCCCGAAGCAGATTCAGACAGTCCCCATTGTCTTTCCCTTCCATATAGCAGAGCACAATATCCGTGCGGGAACTGTCTCCCGCGTTCATCATCTCCATATGGAGCCTGGGAGAACGGATGCGTCTGCGGATCAGGGCGGTGTTGAACACGATGGTCTCCACAAATCCGTCGCGGGAGCCCCGAAGCGTCCGGTCTTTCATCGGCTCCTCCACGCTGCGCGCGGGATAAGTCCGGCAGTCGATGGCCAGACAGCCTTCCATGCCGGACAGGAACAGGCAGGGCACGCCGGACAGCAGGTTCTGCAAGGCATCTTCCATGTTTTCCAAAATTTCCGTTTCTATATAAGGAAGATACTCTGCCTGAAAGGTTTCCAGAGAGGCGGGAAGCTCTTCCGGCTTCAATCCATAAAAAAATTCCAGGATTTTCTCCAGAATCTCATCCTTCACGAACCCATCTATAAAGAAGAGGCTGGCTCGCCGGCCTCCCACAACCAGACGTTTTTCAATGATATCGAAGCTTTTGTCAATGTCAAGCAGGGAGCGGAGCCGTTCCACATTGGCGGTATAATTGTCTGATATTTTTTCCATAATACACCTCCAGGATAGTATGGCCGGATTGGAATCAGAATATGTAAAGGAAAATGTAAAGGCATCGTCGCCTGCAAGAAGATAACGAAGAAAAAGAAGATGATTTTTCTCCAATAAATAGAACTATTTATATACAATATAATATACACTCATATAAAAATGTGAAAATTGAAGAAATAGTTTTGGTGTTTTGGGCATTTCTGTTATCATGTGATAATGCGGCAGTAATTTTAATGGAATATAATATTTCGGAGAGGGAGCCGAAAAAGGAGTTTATGTGTTATGAATATCAATATCGGCGAGTTTTATGAACGGGTACTGGATGTGACAGATCCGGTACTTGTTCAAAAACTGGTTTCTATGACGGAGCTGCGCAGCGTAGAAAAGAAAGAAGTTCTGATACAGGAGGGGCAGCCCGCTTCTTATATTCCCTTTATTCTATCAGGCATATTCCGGGGATTTTTTCTGGACGTTAACGGCAGGGACATCACAGACTGCTTTGGGTTTCAGTGCGGCGATCCGGTAATGGCTTCTTTCAGTCTGGATGCGGTGGCCACTGTGACGATTGAGGCTTTGACGGACAGTATGATTCTCTGTCTTCCCATGGACGAAGTCTCCAGACTGTTGTCGGAAAGCGCGTATGCGGTGCAGGTTTATAACCGGTTTCTTGTGGGCGCATTGCAGCGGCACTGGGAAATAAAAAATGCATTGCATAAACAGACGGCGAGGGAACGTTATCAATGGTTTTTGACCGCATACCCAGGTTTGATCGACCAGGTGACACACCGTTATATTGCATCATTTCTGGAGATGAGTCCGGTGACGCTGAGCAGGCTGCGTTCAGAAGACAGAGGCAGATGTCAGAACGGTACATAAATGGCTTTATGAGGGAGCGGCAGATATGGCGGGGATAACGAATGAGATGATGTTTTACGGGGGGATTGCACTGGCTGCGCTGAGCGCGGCCGGACTGGCAGTATACCTGCTGCTGTTCAGACTGCGGAAACAAAGATTGAATATGCGTCTGGATGAGGAATACGGAAGAGACGGAGAGAAATAGAGAATGCCGGAAATTGTGAGTGGAATGTACCAGATCATAAAGCAGATCGGCAGCGGCGGAGGAGGCAATGTCTTTCTGGCGTACCACATGCGTCTGGATAAGAACGTGGTTCTGAAAGCGGACAAGAGAAAGCTGTCCACGCGCCCGGAACTTCTGCGCATAGAGGTGGATGTGCTGAAGCATTTAAGCCATACGTACATTCCGCAGGTATACGATTTTTTTGAAGAAAACGGCACAGTCTACACTGTGATGGAATATATCGAGGGCGAGAGCTTTGACAGGGCTCTAAAGAGAGGAGAGAGCTTTTCCCAGACCCAGGTCATCAAATGGGGAAAACAGCTTCTGGAAGCGCTTTCTTATCTGCACAGCCCAATCCACGGTGATCCGCCTCACGGTTATACCCACAGCGATATCAAGCCGGCGAATCTGATGCTGACGCCCCGCGGCGATATCTGTCTGATTGACTTTAATATTTCACTGGCCCTGGGAGAAGAGACGATCATAGGCCGGAGCGAGGGATACGCTTCGCCGGAGCATTATGGACTGGATTTTTCCGGAGATGACGAGGATACCCCTCTGCTCCGTACAGGATCGTTCAGGAAGACAAGCACAACCAGCGGTACGGCGGGCTCCTCCTACCGCCTGACGACCCCTGATGTACGGTCTGATATTTACAGTGTGGGGGCGACGCTTTACCATCTGCTGAGCGGGAGGCGTCCTGCGGCGCATGCCAAGAAAGTGGTTCCCCTTTCTGAAAAGGATTACAGCCCGGAATTGGTCCGCATTATCAAAAAGGCCATGGAGCCCAATCCGAACCGCCGCTATCAGACGGCGGATGAGATGCTGGAAGCATTCAGGGAAATCCGAAAGCATGACGTCCGCGTCCTGCGCATGAAGTTGGAAAGACGGATTGTCTGCACGGCGCTTACCGTTCTCTGTCTCATAGGGACAGGAACCTCTTTTATCGGTTTAAAGCGAATGGAAACCGTAGAGAACTGGAAAAAACTGGCGGAATATTCGAAGAACGCTCTTCAGGACGGAGACCAAAAAGCCGCGCTGGATTATGCGCTGCAGGCATTTCCTGAAGAGGCGTTCATGATTCAGCCGGAATACATAGCAGAACCGCAGGAGGCGCTGGCGGAAGCGTTGGGAATATACGATCTGGCCGATGGATACAAGGCGTATGGGACGATAGAACTGCCCTCTGCTCCTTTATACATGGAAATGGCGCCGGATGGTTCCACATTATCTTGCGTATACGCTTCCGCAGCGGCAGTTTACGATACGCAGTCCTGTACGCTTCTGGCTGAACTGCCGGCGGCGGAATCGGCCCTCAGCGAGGTGGCATACCTGGACGAAGATACCATATTATATGCGGGAAAAGAAGGGATCAGCAGGTATGAAATCTCAGGCGGTACGATCCTGTGGACAGGAAAGGCCGCGACGGGGCTGGCGGTTTCCGGTGATGGGAAACGAGCGGCAGGTGTCTATAAAGATGAGAGCCATGTGTCCGTTTATGATACGGAGGATGGCAGGCTGGTAACAACCGTCGATCTGGGAAACCGAAGCCAGTCGGTGACGGTCAACGACGTCTTTGCCAATCCCAACGATAATCTGCTGGCTTTGAATACGGACGGAACATTCCTGGCCGTGAGCATGTCCGACGGGTCGCTGGAACTGTTCGATCTGACGGGCAGAGGACGGGACGTTGTTATTTATGACGGTACGTCCGGGTATACGCATTTTGAAGGCGGTTTTTATCAGAATTATTTCGCATTTTCAGCTTCCAATGCCCAAAAGTCCGTTTTTGCAGTGATTGATGTGGAGGCCATGGCGCAGACGGGCGGTTTTGAATCAGACCGTCGTTTCAGTGTGAAGACAGATGAAGCAGGGATCTGTGTTCAGACGGAGAACCTGCTGGTCAGGATTGATCCCGTAACCGGAGAGCAGACGCCGCTGGTTACCGCGTCGGATGATATTCGGTCTTATGCAGTCAGCGAGGACGGCGTGCTGATTGCGGTGGACGGCGCGTTTGCTTTTTACAATCAGAAAGCTGCAGAGCTCGGCAGGTTTGAAAAGACAGACGGGACAGATTTTGTGGGGCTTGCAGAGGGCGTGGCGGCGCTGGGCAGCAGGAGTGCGCCGGTGATCCGCCTGATGCGATATACAGACCATAAAGAAGCGGAAGTGTTTTCCTATGACCCGTCTGCAGCTCATGACGAGGCACGGGTCAGCACGGACGGAAACCGGATCATGTTCTTTTCCTGGCAGAGATTCCAGATTTATGACAGGGATGGAAATTTGATAAAAGAGACGGAGATCCCGGATGCGGATGAGGTCTATGACCAGCAGTTCCGAAGGGATGAAAAGGGATCTTATCTGGAAGTCCTTTATAACGACGGGCTGTCGCGGATCTACAGCGCGAAGGACGGGACTCTTGTGCAGGAGAACAGAAACGCGCCGCCGGATCCCACGCTTTATGAAGAGTTCCATGTGAACGGGCTTCGGATCGAGTCGCCTCTGCACGGGACGCCTGCCGCGTACGAGGAAAAGACCGGGAAGCAGGTGGGAGTGTTGTCGGAGGATGATTATCTGACCTATGTAACCCCGGCGGGGGAAAATTTCGTGGCACAGTTTATAACGGCAGACGGATATTATTACGGACAGCTTTTGAACGCAGACTGCCAGGTGTTGGCGGAACTGCCGTATCTGTGTGATGTGATCAATAATGTGCTGATTTTTGATTATCCCTCAGGGGATTTGAGACAGTCGCACATTTATGATATAGAGGAGCTTATAGAGGCTGCTCAGAATGTCCTTGGAGAGGGACGGTAAAAACTACTACGTTGTAGCGAGGAGGATACATAAAGTGAAATTGATGAAACGGGTACTGGCGTGCGCCCTGGCGGTCATGCTGGCGGTACCTTCTATTTCTTCTGTGGCGGCGGAACAGAATCCGGCGGCTATAGAGGAAACAGCGGAACTTCAGCCGGAGGCTTCGGAACCGACGGAAACTTCAGAACCGACAGAGACTTCAGAAGTGTCTGAGCCCCAGACAGAGGCTCCGGAATCGGCGGAGCCCCAGACGGAAACCACAGAGTTGTCCGGGACTCAGACGGAAACTGTGGAGCTGACGGAGACTCAGACGGAAACTACGGAGTCAGCGAATCCGGAAGCCGCAGAGACTGTAGCTGAAGAGGAGGACGCAGAGGAAAAGTCTCAGGAAGAGACCGTTCCTGCTGCGGAAAATAATATTCTGACCCAGGAGGCAGAAGAGGATACGAAGGCTTCAGGGGCAGAGACTCAGGAGACAGAAGCTTCGGAAGAGGACGCAGAAACCGGTGAAACGATCCAGACCGAACTGGACGAGGTGAAATTCAACACCGGAAACCATGCGTGGAGCGTGGTGAATAAGGAAGCGTTCGATGCCGGTCTGGGCGGGGATATATGCTTCGAGGAAGATGGAAGCTACACCATCAATATCCCGGAGGCCAATCCTTTCTTTCCGTATGAGGTCCAGTTTACCCACGATGGAGAGACTGTGAACGAATGGTTTATGTCGCCGGATGACAGCGTGGAAGTGGGAGGACATACTTTCTACGTGTCCGCATACATGGATGGAACGGCCCTGACCCAGCTGAGCCTGGAGGTGGGCGGAAAGACCGTGGTGGTCTATCCGGAAGCGAAGGAATTCACAGACGATGAGGCGGGAGGAGTCGCGCCGGCGTCGCTGATTCCGCTCCCATCGGTCTCTCTTGCTTCTGTGGATCTGACAGGTTATACCCCCATTGAGCTGACGATGATTTCAGTGAACGCAGTTCTGGGAGATGAAGTAGAATCAGGTTCGAAAATATCGTGGAAACAGTATAATGATTCGAATGACGCTTACACAGTGACTGCGTCCGACGGTGTGTTTGATCTCAGCGGAGGAAGCGGCCGGTGGGAGATGATCGTAGGCGACGGGGATCAGCTGAATCCAGAAAATACCCGGTATTCTGTGTATGTGTATACGACGTCCGCTTCCGACTGGCTGAATACGGCTGACGTATATGCACAGGACGGCGCGGGTACGCGCTCGGCTGTGACTGTGCTGGATTCCTATTACAGCGAATACAGAGATACAGAAGCGGGCAGGCTGGATGTTTCCAGACGTATGACTACAACGTTGTCTGTAAAAGAGACGGAAGGAAAGACGGTTTATGCCAGCCTGAAGACAGACGGTACAAATTATGCAGACAGCAGGCTCAGCAGCCTGAAGGTTGTTGAAGGACATTATGAAACAGCGGAGGAAGCGGCCGCTGCGCTGGCGTCCAAAGATGTGACCGCCAGTGTGCTGTGTACAGACATGACACAGACCATGGCCGGTTATCAGATTGACTACACTTATTACGACAATCCGTATGAATTGACGATGATCGCATATGACGCGTCTGGGACGATTATCGGGTATATGTCTTTTGACTGGAATATATACGGAGAGGAGAACTATGTCTATCTCCAGCTTTACGATAAGACAGAATCTGACAATACTCAACTGGACAGCGTCTACGTATACGAAGGGCGGTCTTCCAACAGAACGTTCTATATCGATGAAAGCTATGCGCTGAACGGTTCTTATACCATGGTTATGTCCTATGAAAAGAATGCAGGCGGGCAGTATTCCGATATCACCAATGTGTATGCGGGCCAGTATGCCAGCATTGCGGAAGCAGAGGCTGCCGGCGCGGCCAATATCAAGGACCGGGTAGTAGGGACCATTGACAGTGTGGAAGGCTATACTGCTGATTACAGCCAGGGAATCTGGTTCAGTGTCTTTGCAGGTGCAGACAGCGATGCCAATCAGGCTTCCTATACGTTCTGTGTGAAGACCAGAAATTATACAACCTCTGACGACCCCTATCTGCAAAGCGGCTCTTACATATATTTTTACAATACGCTGATAGCAAAAACAGGGGAAAGGATCCCGTGCTATGTGGTCAGCGATACGGATGATTCTTACGCGGAAAAGAATTTTATTACGATTCTGGTAGCAGAGGATGTGGATCTGAGCAAGGAATATGCGCCGACTTTTGATCTGTCAAAAAATGCCAAAGCGTATGCCGCAGGCAGTTCCAGCGAAGAAGTAAGTGGAGAGTCCTTCCATTGCTTTGCGGAACCGGTACAGTACACCGTATCAGCAGAGAACGGCACAAATTATAAGAACTACTGGGTGCAGATGAAAAAGGTGGATGCGGACAGCCAGTATCCTCTGTATATCAGCAGCCTGGAAGATCCGGACGCAGAGACGGTGAAAGAAAACGGCGTGATCTATTCCACACGTGAGATTATGCTGGATTCTTACCATAATTATGTTCATGACATCTGTCTGGTAAACATGGGGACAAAAGCTCTGCCGAAATTGTCCGTGGAGCTGACGTCCGATGTGGTGGAGCTGGATGAATACTGGACGCTGAGCGGCAATCAGGATCTGCAGGGAATGAGTACGGTGGAAACTCCGTCGTATTCTTCAGACCTGGAAGGGGAGCTTCCCAATCTGGCGAAACTGCGCCTGCGCGCGAAGGATGGCGTGGAGAACGGTACCGATATCTCCGGAAAACTGACCATCAAGTCTGACGGCAAAATTTTGATGGTACTGACTCTGACCGGCGTGGTGGGAGATCCGTGTATTATCACAGATGAGCTGCCGGATGCGGTCAAATATGTCCCGTATGGAACCATGATCCAGAACAGCAGCAAGTACAGCTGGATTCAGGCTTCTTATGAACTGGTAAGCGGCACGCTGCCGGAAGGCATGCAGATCAAGACCAACGGAGAACTTTACGGCGTTCCGAGGGAAAGCGGAAGCTTTACGTTCGTGGTGGAAGTTACATTTACCAGCAACAGAGAATCTTACAGATTCCCGAATGCGGAGGCAGAACTTACCCTCACAGTAAAAGAAAACACCAACGCCAACGTATACAACGAGACGGATACAGAGTACGGCTACTCCCTTGAGACCCCCATCGGTGTGGAGACCACGCCGGGAAGCTACGACTTTTATCTGGCGAATAAGTCGGATACCCTGTTTGTATCCGAAGGTCTCTACAATGAATTCATCGACCTGTGGCTGAACGGAGAGAAGCTGGAAAGAGGCGTGGATTATACGGCTGAGTCCGGAAGTACCAGGATTACGGTCAGCTCCCAGACGCTGAAGAACAAAGCGGCCCAGACCGGAAACAATACGATTGCCGCAGAGTTCCGTGTGGACGGAGATATGGATAAAGATTTGAGACGTACCGCGCAGAACTTCCATCTGGACAAGACCTCGTCCGGCTCCGGCTCTGGTTCCAGCTCCGGATCGAGTTCAGGCTCCGGCTCCGGCGGCGGTTCTTCTGACGAGGAAAGCACCGGAGGAAGCGGCGGAAGCACGGCGCCGGCAGTGGTGACGATCAGCGGACGCCTTGTGGATGCCGAAAATCATCCGCTGGCAGGAATGACGGTGGAACTTCACTCTACGCCCCGCGTTACGACTACGGACGCAAACGGAAACTTCCTGTTCACGGACGTGGAGTTTGGACAGCATCAGCTGTTTGTAAAGGATGCGAATGGAACGGTGCTGGCGTCCAAAGCCTTCGAGATCTGGGAGAACAGCACGGTATCTCTGAACGGGGATGTATTTAACGCGCCCCGCGGTACCACAATCAGCGTAACTGTCAGGCTGGCGGACGGTGCGCTTGCATTCTCCAATGTAGTATTTACCTCTGCGCCGGCTACGAGAGACGTGTCCGACCCGGCCAGCTGGATGCTGCTGGCACTGGTGTCCTGTGCGGCTCTGGCAGGCGCGGTGATTTACAAGAGAAGAACAGCCATGCATAGATAAGGAGTATGAAGATGAAAGCAAAGAAGAGAATTGCCAGACTTCTGGCGGCGCTTCTTCTGGCTGTCATGACCGTGATGCCCGTATACGCGTCGGAAACGACCGTAGCGGGCAGCGAAGCGGTCAACGATGCCAGAAACGGCGTGCTTCAGATTAATCTGACCTATATTGACCAGAATTCCAACGCGCATGTGATCCAGGGCGGTACCGGATTCCTGATCGGAGACGAGACCGGCGCGGAATACATGATCACGAACGCGCACGTGGTGAACCTGGGTGATGATGTAAAAGCCGCAGCCTCGGAAGTATTTGGGGTGGATTTCAGCAATACGAATAATATAAACCTTCAGATCCAGGTGGTAGTGAAGAGGGATGTGGTCATCAACGCGTCGATTGTCAACCAGAGCGTGGATATGGATTTTGCAATCCTCCGCCTGGAACAGACGATCTATGACCGTGTGCCGCTGTCCATCGACGACAATGATGACGACCTGATCGAGACCATGGAAGTCTATGCGCTGGGCTTCCCCAGCGCCATTGAACTGGTGGAGGATACGCCGTTCTATGTAAGCTCTGACGTGAATATTATCAACGGTATTGTATCCACGAAGACATCCATCGACGGTATAAAATATATCCGTCACAGCGCAACCATGACGGAAGGCAATTCCGGCGGCCCGCTGCTGAACAGCGAAGGCGCCGTGGTGGGTGTGAATACGCTGGGCATTGATTCTACCTATTTCTATTCTCTGCAGATTTCCGAGGTGACTGCAGTGCTGAACGCGCTGGGCATCAACTATACTTCCGCAGTGGAAGAAGCGGAGACGGAACCGGCAGTGACGGAACCGGAAGAAGTGTCCGAAGAGACTCCGGAGGAAGAACCTGCGGTAACGGTGGATAAGACGGCTCTGTCCGCGCTGGTGACCGAAGCGGGAGCTATGGATCTGAGCGGATACGAAGCAGATTCCGCGGCGGCGCTGAGCGACGCAGTGGCTGACGGACAGATCGTACTGAACAGCGCCAACGCTTCCCAGGAAGAGATCGATGCGGCGGCCGCCGCAATCACGGAAGCACAGAACGGCCTGGTGGAAAAACAGGGAATCCCCATGGCTCTGCTCATCGGCGCAGCCGCGGTGATCGTAATTGTGGTTGTAGTGATCCTGGTGCTGGTGATGGGCAGGAAGAATAAACCGGCCGCGGAATCCAGCTACGGCGGAGGCGCTTCCTCACAGCAAAGTCGTACAAACAGCCAGCCCGTGAGCCAGCAGGCGCCCCGCGGAAATATGGGAACAGGCGGCGGTCAGGCTTACACCGGCACGGGCAGCCAGTACAGCCGCAGCACAGGCAATATGAACTCTGGAAGCGGTGAAACCAGCATTCTGGACAGCGGAGACGGAGCTACGTCTCTTCTGGGAAGCGGCGAGACCAGCATCCTGGGCGCGGGAGCTCCGGCGGTAGCGGCCACTCTGGTACGCACCAAGAACGGAGAGCAGATCCAGATCAGGAAACAGATGTTTAAGATCGGTAAAGAACGCGTGAAGGTAGATTACTGTATTACGGACAACAATACGATCAGCAGAGTGCATGTACAGATCGCATACCGTGACGGCGATTACTATATCACGGATATGAAATCCACGAACTATACTTATGTGAACGGCAACAAGCTTGCGGCCAATCAGGAAACCAAGCTGAGAAACGGCGACAAGATCAAGCTGTCGGACGAGGAATTCGAATTCCGGTGCTGATGTATGAAAAGATATGGAAAGCGGCATGAAGATGCCGCTTTCCTGGAATCATGGGTCAAAATGGCAGGGGGGCAGGGTCTGAATGAGATTTTTAACGGCGGCGTGTACAGATATAGGAATTAAAAAAAGGACGAATCAGGATTCGCTGATGATCAAAATGGCCGACACAGATTATGGAGAGGTATGTTTTGCGGCGGTATGTGACGGCATGGGAGGACTCTCCAAAGGAGAGCTTGCCAGCGCTACCCTGATCCGTCTTTTTTCCAAATGGTTCGAACAGGAATTCCCGGAGATTCTTTACAGGGGTATCTCTCCAGAATATCTGCGCAGGAACTGGGAGCAGCTGATTTATGAGGCGAATTACCGGTTGGGATCGTACAGCAGCCAGAATCAGGTGATGCTGGGGACTACGGCGGCGGCGCTCCTGGTCAGCGGAAATATGTATTATATCATCAACGTGGGGGATTCCAGGGTCTATGAGCTGACAGACCGCGTATGCCGCCTTACCAAAGACCAGACGGTGGTGCAAAGAGAGATTGACCTGGGAAATCTGACGCCGGAAGAGGCGGAAAAAGATCCCAGGAGAAATATTCTCCTGCAGTGCGTGGGAGCTTCCGCGGTGATCGATCCGGAATTCGTGTTTGGGGAGGTAAGGCCGGGAAGCCACTTCCTGCTGTGCAGCGACGGCTTCCGGCATGTGATCAGCGAGAGAGAACTGCTCCAGAAGCTGGGGCCGGGCGCCGCATGTACGGAGCAGGAGATGGAAGAAAATCTGAGATATATTGTAGAACTGAATAAGTACCGCAGGGAAGAAGATAATATTTCCGGCGTACTCATTCGGACATTTTAGGAGGGGGAAATATGCTGGAGACAGGCGAACTGCTGAACGGACGGTACAGAATCCTCCGAAAAGTGGGCCAGGGAGGCATGAGCGTCGTCTACCTGGCGGAAGACAGGACGGACGGCAGGCAGTGGGCAGTAAAAGAGGTGCGCAGAGAGGGCGTACAGGATTTCCGCGTCGTGGAGCAGGGGCTGATTACGGAGACCAATATGCTGAAACGGCTGGACCATCCAAATCTGCCGCACATTGTGGATGTAATAGAAAATGAAGACAGATTCCTGATCATCATGGACTATATTGAAGGAATCTCTCTTAAAGATAAACTGGGCGGGGAGGGCGTGTTTCCCCAGGAAGACGTGATCCGATGGGGCAGGCAGCTCTGCGGTGTGCTGGGCTATCTGCACAGCCAGACCCCGCCTGTCATATACCGGGATCTGAAGCCGGCCAATATTATGCTGAAAGCCGATGGGGACATTGTGCTGATCGATTTTGGGACGGCCAGAGAATATAAGACCGGCAACCAGGAAGATACCATAAATATCGGAACGGTGGGTTACGCGGCGCCGGAACAGTATGGAGGAAAAGGGCAGTCGGATGCCCGCACCGACATTTATTGTCTGGGAGTAACGCTGTACCAGCTGGTGACGGGAAAGAACCCGTGCGAGCCGCCTTATCTGGTGATGCCGATCCGGCAGTGGAATCCGGAGCTTTCGGAAAGACTGGAGCAGATCATCCTGAAGTGTACGGAGTTCGAGCCAGAAGACCGGTATCAGAGCTGTGAGGAAGTGTACCGGGCGCTGGAGTCCGTGTACGGAGAAAATGCCGGCGGAGAAGGAAAAGCGGCCAGGAAACAGGGATTCCTGGGGAAACTGCTGTCCGGAGGGTTTATCAGGCGGGAAAAGGAGCCGGTACAGCCGGAACCGGAGCCTGCCGTGTACGCAGGCATGGATACCGGGCAGGAGGTTCCCTGCGACAGCGGGGATAAGGAGCAGGATATATACGGCGGGGATGAGACGGCGCTGCTTTTCCAGGACGGCCAGGTGGCGATGGGGAAATTTATAATTATAAAGGATCTCCTGGAGATCCATACGGATGAAATCATATAACAGGACAGGAGATGACAGGATGCTGTCGGTTGGGGATGTATTGGACGGAAGTTATCGGATCATCAGCAGGATCGGGGACGGCGGAGCCGGCGTCGTCTTTTTGGGCTATCATCTGAGGCTGAATAAATATGTGGTGGTCAAGAAGCTGAAAGAAGAAGCGGGCAGATATCTGAATATCCGCAGGGAAGCGGATATCCTGAAACAGCTCCACCATCCGTATCTTCCCCAGGTCTATGATTTCCTGATGGTGGACAGGGAAATCTTTACGGTGATGGATTATGTGGACGGACATGATCTGAAATGGTATGTGGAGAAAGGGATCGCGTTTTCTGAACAGGAACTGTTCCGCATGCTGATACAGCTGTGCCAGGTGCTGGAATATCTGCACGGCCAGATTCCTCCGGTGATCCACAGGGATATAAAACCGGGAAATATCATGATCAGGGAGAATGGGGACGTCTGCCTGATCGATTTTAATATTTCTTCTTCCGACGGAAGGGGAGAATATTTCCGGGTACAGCTATCATTATGCGCCCCCGGAGCAGCTGGAAATGATTCGGAACCGCGCCTGTGACGGACAGGCAGTCCTTTTGGATGCCAGATCGGATATCTACAGTCTGGGAGCGACATTTTTCTATGTGGCGACGGGAATTCATCCAAGAGACTGTTCTTCCGAAGAGCAGGCCCGTGCGCTGAAAGAAACAGCGTACGCTTCCAGCCTGCTTCGGGTGATACAGAAAGCCATGTCCCGGAAACCGGAGAAAAGATACGCTTCAGCCGGACAGATGAGAAAGGCGCTGGAACGGGGAAGAAACCGTATCTGGAGAATATGCAGGGGCCTGGCTGTAAGCGGAATAGCTCTGGCGGTGATCCTGGGCGCCGCGGCCGGGATGCTTCATATACGGAATAAAAAAGAGGAAGCGTTTGCGGCGGCTTACATGGAGTATGTGGATCTGAGGGCGTCGGGAGATACGCAGGCCTGGATCAAAGAAGGGATTGCTTTGCTGAACCGGACAGAGTTTGCCGCGCAGTTTGGGGAAAAGCCGGCGCAAAAGGCAGTGGTGCTGGAAGGGATCGCCGACGGATATTACGAGGAAGGCAGCTATGAAGAAGCGTCCGGATATTATGAGGAGGCGCTTTCCCTTCGGACAGATCCGGCGAAAGAGACAGAAGACGCCAGGGATTTGATACTTGCGCTGATCCGAAGCGGAGAGGCAGAAGAGGCGCAGAGAAAGCTGGAGATCTATCAGGCGGCGCTGCCGTCAGATACGCTGTCTTATGTGGAAGTGGAGTTCCTGGTACAGGAGGGGAGACGGGAAGAAGCCCTGGAGCAGATTGACAGTCTCCTTTGTACAGCAGAAGACCGGGAGATCTGCCTGCGGTGCTGCCTGTACGGAGCAGAATGTCTGGAGGGGACGGAGGAATACGGGAAGCGCCTGGCTTATCTGGAGCGCGCGGAACAGTATGTGGATACCGTCCTTGTATACCGGCGGATCGGGGATGGGTACCTTAAGCTTGCGCAGGAAGAAACGGACGGAGAGGTCCGTGAAAAGGCGCTGGACAGCACGGTACGGTGCTATGAAAGACTGTACGCGCAGGCAAACGCAGGGTATGTGGACCGGTTGAATTATGCGGTTGTCCTCCAGCTGAAAGAGAAATATCAGGAAGCGAGAGAGGTACTGGAACAGCTGATCAGGGAATTCCCTGAGGATTACCGGGCATACAGGGAAGCCGCGTTTGCCTGTTATGGTCTGGAATTGAAAAAAGCCGCGCAGTACAGAAGCTGGACCCCGGTCCTGTATTACGGCGGACTGGCTTTTCAATATTATAAGGAAGAATTCGGCGATGAACAGATGGTCCGGCTTGAAGAACTGCTGGGTCAGCTTTCGGCGTAATGGGAGGATGTATGGGATCGAAGATGCAGGACGGTTATCAGCAGAGCGCAGAAAAGAGGAAAAAGAAAAAAAGGAAAGCTTATTTGGGTGCGGCGGCAGCCGTGCTGGCAGCGGCGGCGGTGATCCTGGGCGTATGGTTCGGGACGGCAGACGCAAGGATGGAAAAGCGCTACGCCGAGTACATCGCGGAAGGGAACCGCTGTCTGATCCAGCTGGATTATGAGGCGGCAGAACTGGTGTTTCAGAGGGCGGCGGAAGAAGTGCCGGAAAAGACGGAAGCATATGAAAAACTGGCAGGGATTTATATAGCCCAGAGCAGATACGCGGAAGCGGAAGAACTTCTGGTCAGGGGAATCCGCTGCACCAATGCGGATGTGCTGGTGAAAACGTACCAGAGGGTATCCCAGCTGCTTCAGGACGCGCAGAGGGCAGAGATAAGCGCAGAGAATATAACGGCGGAAGAATTGATCCGTATATCGGAGGGACTCACGCTGGACTCTACGGTTTTTGATGTGGTGGCGTCATATACGTACCGGGATTATGTAAGAGCGTACGGGGAGCCGGTATTTTCAGAAGAAAATGATTACGGAGGACGGGATGTGAGATTTGACGGGTTCGCCGGGACGGTATCGTTCAGGAACCGCTCTTATGGGGAAAAGCTGGCGGATGCGGTCACTTTTGAGAGCGTCTCCGATCTTCTGGGCAATTATGAAGGCGCCGCCAGTGCGGAAAAGCTTAAAGAACTGTTCGGCAGTGAGATGGATCTGGAGGCAGCTTCAGGAGAAACAGGAAACGAATATCATGTATCCTTCGCCTACCATGGCTGTATCATTACGCTGGAAAGTGACAGAGACGGAAATATATATGGGAATGCGGACAATGTTCTGGCTCCGGATCCGGAGGCGCTGGGGGATTCGGATGGAGCGGATGAGGAAGGAAAGAGAACTGCATCCGGCTATATTGTCAATGCGGTGAACGGAGGAGGCGTGACCGCTTCCCTGCGTTTTCTGAGCGGCGGACGCTATGGAAATGTGGAGCAGGAGACTTCCGCCAGAAGCGACGGAAGCTTCGAGGTAAAGCTTCAGCCGGGACAGTATACGGTAGAGATCCGGGCGACCGGATTTATCACATCCTATGAGGAAATCCAGGTGGTTTCCGGAACGGATTTAAAGGGGCTTAGTTTTACCCTGTCACCGGAACTGGAGACGGGTGAGATCCGCATCGTCCTCATATGGGGAGAGGCTCCGAGAGATCTGGATTCTCATCTGGACGGAACGGATTCCCAGGGAGGAAATGTGAGCATCAGCTACAGGAATCTGAAAAAGGAAGGCGTAGCCAGTCTGGATCTGGATGATACGACAGGATTTGGTCCGGAGACGACTACGATCTACGACTCCGGCGGAAGCTATCTGTTCAGCGTACATAATTACTCAGCCAACTATGATTCGGCCACGCTGGGGCAGTCGGGAGCTGTGGTGAAGGTGTATCTGTCGGGACAGGCAGAGCCTTCCGTGTACCAGGTTCCTTCGGGTGACGGGATCTGGTGGGATGTATTCCGCATTGAGAACGGAGAGGTTACGGCGGTTAACACCCTGCGCTGAATATCTGCAGGCAGTATGGGAGCGAATAATGGGCAGAATCATATGGCTAATCCTGTTGGCGGCGCTGCTGGCGGTGCTGACGGTGGTCCTGATTCTTTTGCTGAGGGAGCGCAGAAGAGAGAAAATCAGCAGGACCAATAAAAAAATTATCCTGCACGGCGGGAAGAATGTGAACCCGGAGGCGGCCGCGGCAGGAGACGGCATTATCCGCGAGGATATGGGACGGGATGACACGGTGGTCCGGAAGAAGGGAAACAGAAGGCAGGTATATATCCTCTGCCTGACGGAACTGAAAAGCCAGGCTGTGTACCGGGGAAGATTCCATGGATCTCAGCTCCTGGTGGGACGCAGGGAGCATTCTGCGTCTTCCCGGGAGGCGGGGATGCTCTGTCTGGACAATCCGAAAGTTTCCCGCATACATTGCCGGATCTATAAGGAGAACGGAAGCTTCATGGTGGAAGACTGCCGTTCCGCCAATCATACATGGGTAAACGGAAAAAAGATTACAGATTCCGGCATTCTGCAGACCGGGGACATGCTGAAACTTGCCAACCAGACCTATCAGGTGGAGTTTCTTTCAGAATATTGGGGATAACATGGGCAGAGGAAAAGATGAAGATATTAAAAAGGCCATCCGGGAGATGATGCAGAATAATGTGATGCGTCTGGTCATCCACGGACAGGGGAACAGCGCGGAACGGTATCATCAGAACCGCAGTCTGTTTCTGTACCTGGAGATCAGGGACACCAGGCCGCAGATCCGTTATCTCTATGACCTTTCCGAAGCGGTGTTCCTGGGCAGGAGCGAGGAGGAGAATCAGGTCTGTATTCAGGACAGAATGGTATCCAGGTACCAGGGGAGGATCTGGGCGGAGGATGGCGGCGTATATTATGCGGATGAAGACGGCGTGGGAAATCCGGTGAAGATCCGGCGAAAACTGTGGACGTCGGTTTTAAAGCCGGGAGAAAGAATCCGTCTTAAGACAAAGGACTGCCTGATTGTGGGAACGGTGAAGATCACGGTCAGGCTGTTCATGGGCGAGCAGGAACTGTTCGGATAGGAGGACGAAGATGAAAACAGTCGTTATGGCGTGGGCAAAACAGGGCTTTCATGAATTTTTCCTTCCGGGAATACATAATGCGGATTGTCAGATCCGGCTGGAAAAGAAAATATTCCGGCTTCAGGAGGACCTGGAGCTGAAACTGGAGATCATGGACGAAGTCTGGAGGATCCGGCCGGACGAGGCGTACGCCTTCCGGAATGAATGGAAGCCCGACAGCTGCGAACTGGAAGACGGGAGCCTCTATACGCTGGTTCCCGCTCATGGGGACGTGCGCATATCGCTGATGGTGGTAAGCTGGAAAAAGGCGGGAATCGGGTGCCGGAAATATGATATTTCCAGGCTGGACGGATTTTCTGTGGGAAGCGGCGAGGATAACCATATCTGCTACACGTTCCAGAATTATATTTCCAGAAACCATGCGGTATTTTCCCGGAAAGGAGGACGCTGGACGGTCTTTGACAGGAGCGGGAACGGGACGTTTGTCAACGGACGCCGGATACAGGACCATCAGGAACTGCATTTCGGCGACTGCGTCACGCTGTTTGGACTGAAACTGATCTATCTGGGAGATATCCTGGCATGCTCTGTTGTGGGCGGAACTGTCCGGAGGGAAAAACTGCCCTGCCTGGAACCGGTGAAACAGGAAAAGGCGGCGCAGAGAATCCGCGGGAAGATGAAAAAGCAGTATTACAAAAGTGCCCCCAGGACCATAGAGCCGCTGTTCGAGGATGTGATAGAGATAGAAGGTCCGCCGGCCAAAAAACAGGTGAAGAAGAAACCGCTTCTGATGACCATAGGGCCTTCGTTTACGATGGTGATTCCCATGCTGCTGGGAAGTTCCCTGGCCATATTTGCGTCCAGGTCCGGCGGGGGCGGCGGGGCCTTCATGTATACGGGGCTGATTACGGCAGCCGGATCCGCGGTGTTCGGTGTGCTCTGGGCTTTTACCAATATGCGCTATGCGGAAGAAGAAGCCAGGAACGAGGAAGAACTCCGGTATGACGCATACGGACGCTATATTATAGAGATGACGGAAAGAATCCGGCAGATCTACGACGACAACCGCAGGGTGCTGTTCCTGAACCATCCGTCGGGAGAGGAGTGCTGCAATGTCTCCGCCCAGGACGGAAGCCTGTGGAACCGGAACCAGACGCAGGCAGATTTCCTTACGGTGCGGCTGGGCTGCGGAGACATACCTTTCCAGGGGAAGATTGAGATTCCCAAGCTTAAATTCCAGCTTCTGCCGGATGAACTGATGGAAAAGCCGGGAATGGTAAAGAGCAATTTTACCACGCTGTACCATGTGCCCATCTGCCTGGATCTGCTGCAGTATCCCATGGTGGGAGTGATCGGCGGCAGCGGGAAGACCGGCGGCTATATTGTGATCCGCAATATTATCGCCCAGCTGGCCGCCCACAACGCTTATACAGATGTGAAAATGATCTTTATCTATGACGGCAGCACCGGTGCGGAGCGGGAGCGGTGGGAGTTTGTGAAATGGCTCCCCCATGTATGGGCGGAGGATCTGAAAACACGTTACATCGCCCAGACGAAGGCGGATGTAGGCGATATCAGCTATACCCTGGGAAGAATCCTGCGGAGCCGGGCGGAGGAGGGCAGCGCTTTTGACCAGAAGAGAAAAATCAGGCGGCCATGGTACATCCTGTTTTTAATCAGTCCGGAGATGCTGGAAGGGGAACTGATCAGCCGGTATGTGAAAGATCCGAAGCCGGAATACGGCCTGACCACGTTCTGGCTGGGGGAGCGTTATGAGGATCTGCCCAATAATTGTGAGGAAATCATCCAGAACGATCAATTCGGGGAAGGTCTGTTCAATGTATATGAAGGCCGGGAGCGCTTTGCGAAAGTGGAGTTCGACACGGTGAGCAGCGCTTCTCTTCGGAACCTGTCCAGAAGGATCTGCGCGCTGGAGGTGTCGGATGAAGAGAAAGGCGGGGAGATACCGGGAAATCTGGGATTTCTGGAAATGTACCGGGCTTCTGTGCTGGAGGAACTGAACGTACTGCAGAGATGGAAAAAGAATAAAGTCTATGAGAGCATGCGTGTGCCCATCGGCCAGAAGAGCGGCGGACAGGACTGTTATCTGGATATTCATGAAAAATATCACGGCCCTCACGGACTGATGGCGGGGACCACCGGCTCAGGAAAGAGCGAGACACTGCAGACTTACATATTATCTCTGGCGGTGAATTTCAGTCCGGACGACGTGAGCTTTTTTATCATTGACTTTAAAGGCGGCGGCATGGCGAACCTGTTCACGAACCTGCCGCATCTGGCGGGGCAGATCTCCAATCTGTCCGGCAATCAGGTTCATCGGGCCATGGTGTCCATCAAGAGTGAGAACCGGCGCAGACAGAAGTTGTTTAACGACAACAGTGTAAACAACATCAACAGCTATACGCGGCTTTATAAAAATGGGGAGACCTCTGTGCCGGTGCCTCACCTGCTGATTATCATCGATGAATTCGCGGAGCTGCGCAGGGAAGAACCGGAATTTATGAAAGAACTGATCAGTGTGGCGCAGGTGGGACGAAGCCTGGGCGTACATCTGATCCTGGCCACACAGAAACCGGAAGGTACTGTGGATGAAAACATCTGGAGCAACACCAAGTTCCGGCTCTGCCTGCGCGTGCAGGATAAAAAGGACAGTATGGGAATCCTGCACAGGCCGGATGCGGCCTATATCACCCAGGCCGGCCGGGGATATCTGCAGGTGGGAAATGATGAGATCTTTGAGCAGTTCCAGTCCGGATACAGCGGCGCGGTCTATGAGGATGGGCAGGAGATGGGGGATACCATCGCCGAGATGCTGACTATCACCGGAAGGAAAGCCATGGCGGGGAGCCGGGCGAAAAGGGAATTCAGGGAACGGCAGAAAAGGGCGTGGTATACTGCGCTGGCGGAGATCCTGAATGACGAAGCCAGAGCCTCCGGAACCCGTCCGGAACACCTGGCAGACCTGCTGGGTGAGGACGGCGAGCATCTGGAGCGCATCTTCCGGAGGATCGCCGGGGCAGGCTATGTCTACGAAAACAAACCGCAGAATGTTGTGCGCCTGAAAACCTTTGCCAGAAATATGCATGCGGGAATCGACGCCCTGATGCTTTTGTCCGAAGGGATGGGGACGAAACTGCCGGAGTGCCAGGAGATCAGCCAGCTGGACGCGGTCATTGAATATGTGGCAAAGGTGGCGTCTGAAAATCATTATGCCAACCCGCAGAAGCTGTGGATGCCGGTGCTGCCGGAACAGTTCTGTCTGGAACCTCCGGAAGATTACCGTAACTATGGCCATATCTTTGAACTGAAGGTTCCGGTGGGCATGTACGATGATCCGGCCAACCAGGATCAGGGAATCCTGGAACTGAATTTTGCGGAGAACGGGCATCATGCGGTGTGCGGCGGAGTGGCCTCAGGGAAGAGTACGTTCTTACAGACGGCAGTCTATTCCCTGATCAGGTCTTATTCACCGGATCGCCTGCAGCTATATCTGTTGGATTTTGGCAGCCGGATGCTGTCCTGTTTTGATCAGGCCCCACACGTGGGCGCGCTGATTGGAGATGGGGAGAGCGACCGTCTCCGGATCTTTTTCGCCATGCTGGAGCGGATGATGAACGAGAGAAAATCCGCACTGCAGGGCGGCAGTTTCAGCCAGTACATCCGGGCAAAGGGGCCGGTACTGCCGGCGGCGGTGATTGTAATCGATAATTATGCAGGTTTCCGCGAGAAGACGCAGGATGTGTACAATGCATCCGTCATGAGACTGGCGAAGGAGGGCGTGAGCTGTGGAATCTTTCTTCTGATGAGCGCCTCCGGGTTCGGCATCAGCGAGATCCCATCCAAACTGGCGGACTATATCCAGTCGGTATTTGCGCTGGAAATGGGCGATAAATTCAAATACGGCGAGATCCTGAGGGTGTCCCGCACGGAGGTGCTGCCGGAGGCCGGAGTGAAAGGAAGAGGACTCGCGGTTGTGAATGGGGAGATCCTGGAGTTCCAGACGGCTTTAGCGGTGAAAGCGGAAGATGATTTTGAGAGAGGAAGCCGGCTTGCGGATATCAGCCGGGAGCTTGGCCGGACCTGGAAAGGGGAACGGGCGCAGAGGCTTCCGGAGATTCCGGAGAACCCGGAATTTGCAGGATTTATCCGCGAGCGGGCTGTGGAGAAACTTCTGAAGGATCAGAGATATGTGACAATCGGGTACCGCAAGGAAGACGCTTCCATCTATTCCATCGACCTGCAGAGGACTTATACCTACCTGATCTCCGGGAAAAACGATACCGGCAAGATGAATGTGCTGAAACTGATCCTGCTTCTGGGCGCGCGGAAAGGAGTGCAGCTGGTGACAGTAGAAAACGGCGGAGGAGAGCTTAAGGAGCTTACGGAGCATTATCAGGGACGGTATATATCCACACAGGAGGAACTGTTCGCATATTTCCGGGATCTTCTGCCGGAATTTAAACGCAGGAACCAGCTGAAGCAGAAGTACCTGGCGGAAGGACTGGCAGAAGAAGAAGTGTTTGCAAGGATGCAGCAGGAGCCGATGATCTTCATCTGCGTCTCCAATCTGTCCGGATATCTGTCAGATGTGTACCGCCCACTTCCCGACGGAGCCAGTATGCAGGGATTTGTGGAAAATATTTCGGAAAAAGGAAAATGCCATAATATCTATTTCTTTGGCTGTATCCGTTCTGAAGAAGAAGGCGAACAGATGGGAAGAAAGGTGTTCCGCTGTTTTGCGGATCATGGAACGGGTATCCACCTGGGAGGAAACCTGTCTTCTCAGAAGGTCTTTAATTTCAGCAATATTTCCTTTATCCAGCAGAGCAGGGCAGTGAAACCGGGAAGCGGCCTTGTGCCGTCTGAAGAAGACAGCGCCGCCGCGGAAACGGTGATGCTTCCGCTGGTGAGGAGAAACGATCTATGATCTTTATGCTGATTCTGGACCGGAAGAAAAAGGAAGGGCTGCTTCTGGAACAGGAAGCCCACAGGCAGGCGGCGTTTCTGACAGAAGAGCGGTGGGAGATCCTGCGCGCGGAGGACTGGGAACCGGACAGTATACAGGGCATGGATATTGCGTATCTGGACGTCACGTCTGAGGAAGGAATCCAGACGGCGGAGCAGATCCGCGGCAGATGGAAAAATGTCTATATGGTACTGATTATATCAGAAAAGCTGTCTCCCCTGTCCTATCTTCGCCCTACGATCATGGCGGCGTCGGTGCTGCTGCGCCCGTTTCAGGAGCAGCAGGCGAAAGAAAGCATCCGGGAGGCGATCGCCTATCTTCCCATGGAAAACAGCGAGGAAGACGAGATCTTTGTCATCGCCGACCGGGAGGGAAAGCTCAGGCTGCCTCTTGGAAATATCCTGTATTTTGAAGCAAGGGCAAAGAAAATTTACGCGGCGCTGGAACACGAAGAATATGGTTTTTATGATTCCATGGACCATCTGCTGGAACGGCTGCCGTCCTGGTTCTTCCGGTGCCACAGGGGCTATGTGATCAACCTGAAGCATCTGAAACGGTATCAGGCTGCTTCCGGGATCTGCGTACTCAGCTCGGAAGCGGAGATTCCCGTGTCGAGAAGCTACCGCCAGGAGATGAAAGAGAGGTTTTTGGATTGGAAACGGGAATGATCATAGACAGGCAGGACCTGTATTTCCTTCTGGCCTGCAAAGGCTGCAAAAGCTGCCCGGCTTTTTTTGAACCGGAAGATAAGGGCTCTTCCAGGGAGATCCTGGAACGGCTGTACCGGACAGGATGGATTGAGAACACAGGGAAACGGTTCCGGGTTGAAAAAATCATGGCGAGGGCTGTGGAACAGATATCCGGCTCCGCCAGGACAATAGGGATGTGCCACGGGAACCGGAAAAAGGAGCTGGTGTTCCTCTATCCGGGGGAAACGGTTCTGGCGGTGCAGGAGGTCTCCCGCAGAAAACACATGCTGCGGCTGACGTTTCTGGAACGGTGCGGCCTGAAAACCTATCTGGAGGAACAGGGCCTGCTGGGAGAGGATGAGAGCTGGGAGCCCCTGCCCTATACGGCCGGGATGGGAAGCATACTGCCGGAGCAGATCACCAGACGCAGCGACCTGGAAGGGTATCCCTGGATCCGGCTGCTGGCTCTGGTATCAGAAAGCGGTTCCGAACGGACGGAAAAACGGATCGGGATCATACGGAACAGGTTCAGAGAAGAGATTGTGCTGGAGACATTTCCGGGAGAAAAGCCGGAACTGGAGCCGTACACGGAAGAACGGTTTTTAGAGCGGCTGCTGGACGAATGGGATGAAGTGCGGGAAAAGGCCGCGAAAGGAGATAAAACATGATTTTGGTAGATGTATATATACCGGCGATAGAGCAGATGTATGATTTCCGGCTGGAGGAATCCTGCTGTCCGGATGTGCTGATCGGCGAGATCAGCGAGATGGTGGAGCAGAAAGAACAGATGATTTCCGGCGGACAGGAAACATTTTTCCTGTTTGACGCCAGCCAGCAGTGTATGATCCCCCATGGGAAGACGCTGGCACAGGGCGGCGTGGCGGACGGACATCTGCTGATCCTGGTATAAATGCCGTTTATCCGACAGGATATGTCGTTCGTCAGGGTTTGCACTTTTGGAAAGCGGGCTGTGGTAAGGTATAGTCACAGGAGGGAAAGAGATGTTTCAGACGGCACTGAACCGGATGAAAGACCGGCAGACAGAGATTGCAGAGTTTGCAGTCAGGATGAACCAGCTGGCGCAGCGTCTGGAGGATGAGACAAGGGCGCTGGACAGGATGGAGAGTTTTTCAGAGATCACTGCCTGGCTGAAACGCACAGGAGAGGATCTGGAAGAACAGGCAGACCGGGTAAAAGACCTGGGATCGGCTCTGGAATCCGCCATCCGGGTTTACCTGAGCTGTGAAGAACAGATCCTGGACCGCCTGGAGAACGGGGAGAACAGTCTGGAAGACGGGATGCTGACGTATACGGAACCGGAAGCCCCGGGGATCTGGGCGGAGATTATGGAATTCTAGGGAGGTGGGAAAATGAGCGTAAACTTTATCGAGATTCATACGGACAGGCTGGAACAGGACATGGACGTACTGAAGGACAGCATGGAACGGTCGAAACAATGTCTGACGGAGGTCTCCGATATTGTACGCACGCTGGATGGACAGTGGGAAGGAGCAGCAAACAGCAGGTTCAACCAGGAAATCATATCGGATCTGAATTTTCTGGGAGAAGTGCTGAAGGAGGCGGCGGATCTTCTGGAATGCCTGGGATTTGCCGATGAGAAATATGTGGAATGTGAGAATTCCGTGGCGGATATCATAGCCGCCGTCAGAATATGAGGTGATGGGTATGGCGGAAGATTTAACTGTAAAAATCAGTACAGAAAAGCTGGCGGATGCCTCGCAGAGCATAGAGAAAAAGGTAAACAGCCTGAAGGCCGCGTTTGAATCCATGACGGAGGCCATGGACCGCACCAGAGGATACTGGCTGGGAGAGGCGGGAGAGGCGCACAGAAGAGCGTACCGCCAGATGCAGCCCCATCAGGAAGAGGTGCTGAAAAGGCTTCAGGAACAGGCGGGCGATCTGGCTCAGATCGCAGGGATCTGGGAGACGGCGGAACGGGAAACAGAAGAACTGGATCTGACGCTCCCGGACGATGTGATCGTATAGGCAGGAGGCATGTATGGATAAAAAGACAATTGAAGTCAATTTTCGGGCGGCCATGGCAAGCGCGGATGAACTGGACGCCATCGCAGACGACCTGGAGAGAGCGCTGAACCGGGGCTACTCGGAGTCCATGTCACAGCTGGCAGGCGACTGGACCGGGGCAAACGCAGAGTATTTTCAGACCAAAAGCGCAAAACTGACAGAACAGATCCAGAAGTCTGTGAAACGGATCCGATCCGGGGCAGATGAAGTCAGGAGGACGGCCCGCCTGATCCGGGGCGCGGAGATGGCGGCGCTGGCAATCGCAAAGGGAAGAACTTATTAAAAATATATAATAACAGGAGGAACAAAGTTATGGCACAGATTCGTGTAACCATGTCACAGTTAAAAGCACAGGCGGAGCAGCTGGAGAGCCTGAACGAGCAGTTTAAATCCCAGGTCAACGATCTGGAGGCGACCGAGCAGCAGCTGGGCACCATGTGGGAAGGCGAGGCAAAGGACGCGTTCCACAGCGCGTTCTCCAGCGACAAGATCCAGATGGACAATTTCTACAACGCAATCAAGGCATATGTCCAGGCGCTTCTGGCAAACGCGGCAAAATACAGCCAGGCAGAGACGGCCAGCTACAATCTGGCGGCAGAGAGAACATATAAGTAAACCCTGGAGCGGGCATACCGGCTACAGGCAGCGAAACAGAAAATTTATAGTCAGAAAAGAAAAGGAGATCAATCATGGATGGATTATTAAGAGTTACACCGGAACAGTTAATCACTACTTCCAACGAGTTTTCCAGCAAAGCAGGGACTGTAGGGAGCCTTACCACGGAGATGATGAATCTGGTGACCGGGCTGGCCGGTACCTGGGAGGGCGAAGGCGCTACGGCTTATATCAATAAATTTAAAGGTCTTGAGGACGATATTCAGAAAATGATCCGCATGATCCAGGAGCATTCTTCCGACCTGAACGAGATGGCGGAAGCGTACAGGACGGCGGAGAGCCAGGTGGTGGAATTGACACAGAGCCTTTCTTCGGATGTGATTGTCTAAGCGCAGGATGCAGCGTATACGGGGCAGCCGGAAGGCTGTCCCGCATAGTTTCTGAGAGGGGAAGCGGATGAAGAAGATCGGGACAAAATGTTTCCTGGCAGCCATACTTGGTATGCTGGCGGTGAATCTGGGAGGATGTATGAGCAAGAATAATAAACTGATATCTTATATGGAAGAAAGATATGGGAAGACATTTACCTATATTGGAGAGACGAACGGGACGTTCGGCAGCAAGGCGTTTACGGCCCGCCTGTCCTGTCCCGATGATCCGGAGGCAGAGATCCTGGCATCCTGGCTGGAAAGAGACGGCACAGAATATTACGCGGATAATTATATGGCGGTCCGCTATCACGAGGAGACGTATGAGAAGCTGGAGGAAGCCGTGGGCAGGGTGTTTTCCGAATACCGGCTGATCTTCGCTACGCCGGACGTCCTGCTGACCATCGAGGATCCGGGAGCATACAGCCTGGAGGATTATATGGATGATCCGCTTGCCTGCAAGACGGTCTATATCATCACGCAGGAGGAACTGGACGAAGAGGTATTCCAGGCGCTGGCCGGAAGTTTTACGGACAGCGGGATCTCGGTAAAGGGCCTGGCAGCCCAGGCGCCGGAGGGAGAAGAGACGGCGGGAATCACAGAAGACAATGTGGATGAATTCCTGGCCGGTAAAGACAGAGTCTGTGCGCAGGTGAATTTCCGCCTGGAGCATGGGACATTGATCAGCGAGAACTGGAGGTGAGGATATGGCAGGGGCATATTCATCCAATGACGCTCAGATTGCGGCGATGCTGAATCTGTTTGAATATCTGGATTATCATATGGGAACTTACGGAACAGACCTGAGGACGCTGGTGGCTGAGGCGGAGGATTACCTGAGGAACAATCCTTCCCAGATGACGGAGAGCAAGGAGACGATGCTGGGGATCCTGAAGGAAGGACTGGAGAATATACCGGGACTGGGGGATCTGAAGCTGACCATGTCGGATCATGGAAACGGCATCGAGGCGGATGCGTTTACCTGTGGGGACGACGTATATGTGGCGTACCGCGGTACCGGGGACGGGAAGTGGATCGACAATGGAAGAGGGATGACCGAGCCGTTGACAGAATCCCAGCGGCAGGCCAGCGATTTCTTTGACCGGGTGGCGGAAGCCTGCGGTCTGGACGATGATTCCCATGTGGTGGTAACCGGCCATTCCAAGGGCGGAAACAACGCGCAGACAGCCACGCTGAACGCAGAGAACCGGGCGCTGATCGACGGCTGCTATTCCTTCGACGGACAGGGAATGTCGGATGCGGCCATAGAACGGTACAGTTCCATGCCGGGATACGAGGACCAGCGCAGTAAAATGTACGGGATCAACGGGGAAAACGATGTGGTGAACGAGCTGGGGATCCGGGTGATTCCTGATGAGAACATTATGTACATAGAAACGAACGCGGACGCCACACAGCTGGGAGCGACGCATATGCTGGAATATCTGTTCCACAGAGGGGACGGTTCTTTTGGTTATACTCTGAATGGAGAAACAGATCAGGGCACCCTGGGAGAATACGCGCACAGGCTGTCGGAGATCCTCATGAACCTGCCGGAAGGCCTCAGGGATGCGGTCGCTGTGTCCGTCATGCAGCTGATCGAATTTCCGGAGGAGACCATGATCGGCTATGACGGGGATCATGCTTCCTTCACCGACGCCGCTCTCTTCGTGGATATGGGTATCCCGCTGATCCTTTACAGCGTGATCGGGACGGAAGAAGGCAGGGAGGCGCTCCTTGAAATCCTGAAGACGGTCGTGCTGAATTATGTGGAAGAACACGGGATATGGGAGACCGGAGGCAAGCTGCTGGCGGCTGTCCTGCTGGCGCCGGTGGTTGCGCCCATTGTAATCCCCGTCATCAAAGCGGCGGCAGTGATTGTGGCCGGGATCGTGATTGCGATCAATGCGCTGGCTGTGATCGAGCAGCTGGGCGAGCTTCTGAAGCAGATCGGCGAATACCTCCAGCAGTGTCTGGAAGCAGTGGCTGAATTTTTCGAGAAGATCGGCGACTGGGTGAGATCCAGGATATCGGGAAGGCCCATTATCCGGAGCGGAGATTTTTCCGTAGATATTGGAGTCCTTCGCCATGGGGCCGACGAGCTGGGCAATATGCAGAGAAAACTCTCCCGGGCTGCTCAGGATATCAGCAGAATACGTCGTTCGCTTCCCATGTATGGACTGGCGGCCGGCGCAGTAAAAACCTATCTGGATTATACTGTGATAAACGTTAGCCTGGAAGCGGGACGGGCAGGAACGATGGGGCGGGCTCTGGACAGCGCGGCCGCCGCATATGAGAGAAGTGAAAGGAGCATTGTCGGGAACGCACCGGCTTTTTAAGGAAGTAAACGGCAGATGAAGAGATTAAATGACACTTATACAATCATGGAAGAGATCGGGGCGGGCGGCGGGGGCGTCGTATATAAAGCTTATCACGAACGCCTGGACGTCTATGTGGTTGTAAAACAGATCAGGGACAGTGTGAAAGGGATTCTGGAAAGCCGCGCGGAGGCGGATATCCTGAAAAACCTCAAACATGCTTACCTTCCCCGGGTATATGATTTCCTGGAAATCGACGGCGGGATCTATACGGTGATCGATTACATTCCCGGCAAAAGCCTGGATAAACTGTTAAAAGAGCAGGGGAAATTTCCGCCGGAACAGGTGTACCGGTGGGCGGTTCAGCTGGCGGAGGTGCTGGATTACCTGCACCGCCAGGATCCGCCGGTGATCCACAGCGACATCAAGCCGGCCAATATCATGCTGACGCCCCAGGGAGATATCTGCCTGATCGATTTTAATATCTCCCTGGCCTTCGACAGCAGCCTGAAGACCTCTACAGGGATCAGCGGCGGATATTCGCCCCCGGAGCAGTACCGGAATATGGTCATGTACCAGAGCTTCTCCGGGGTGCGGGATACCCAGGGAGCCAGCGAGACGGTTGTGCTGGCGGAACAGAAAAAGGAGACGGCGCCGGAGGGCATACGGGATATCATTGGACGGGGCGTGGATGAACGGTCGGATATTTACAGTCTGGGCGCCACGCTGTACCACCTTCTGACAGGCGTGAAACCGGACCGGGATTTTGAGAAGATCGTGCCCATTGACCAGTACCATCTGGCACTGAGCGAAGGGTTTGCAGCCATCCTGAACAAGATGATGCAGCTGCGGCCGGAGAACCGGTACCAGAACGGAGGAGAACTGCTGGAAGCATTCCGGCATATTTATGAACTGGATACAGAATATAAAACCTATCGGGCAAAAAGGCGGGGGATGAAACTGACGGCGGCTGCGCTGCTGGCATCCGGCGCCTTGCTTCTGTTGTCCGGAACAGCCGTGCGCTGTCATGAACAGAATACGGCGTATGTCCGGAACGTGGAAGAAGCCGCGCAGGCGATAGAAACCGGGAATTTCGCACAGGCAGAAGCCTGTCTGAAAGAGGCGGAGAAGATATTCCCCCGCCGGGTGGAGGCATACGGGAAAAAGGCGCTCTGCCTGTATCAAAAAGGGGAATATGAGGAGTGCGTCCACTATGCGGCGCGCCTGCTGCAGAATCCTCCTTATCTGGTAAAAAATGAAAGCGACGGGCTGGCTGTGGCGGATCTTTATTATATTGCAGGGCGGGCTTTCATGGAACTGGGGGATTATTCCAATGCCGTACTGAATCTGGAGAAAGCCATCTCGATGGACCAGGGCAGCAGCGTGTATTACCGGGACTATGCCATATCCCAGGCAAAAGGAGGAAATACGGACGCCGCGGAGGCTTCCCTGCGCGAAGCCGTGAAGCTGGGCCTGGGAGAAGATTCGATCTATATGGTGCAGGGAGAGATCGCGTTCTCCAGGGGACAGTTCCAGGAGGCCAGGGAGTATCTGGAGCAGGCTCTGCTTACAGGCGAGGAGGAACTGAGACGGCGCGCAGTGCTTCTGTACGATGAGATATACCGGGAGATGGGAACGGATTACCTGGAAGAAGAGATCGCTTTTCTGGAGCAGGAGGAAAGCCGGGCAGGCGGATCTGCGTCCGCCAGGAATCTGACAGAGCGCCTGGCGGATGCTTACGCCAGAAAGGCGGAGGCAGATGCCGGAGCCAGGCAGGAATACTATGGAAAAGCGTTGGAGAAATTCCTGGCTTTGTACGAGGACGGCTATGCCACCAGGCAGATGATGGAGAATATTGCAATCGTATATCAGGCGCTGGGAGCGTATGAGCAGGCGGAGGAGATACTGCTTGCCATGGCGGAGAAATATCCGGATTCCTACGTGAGTTATAAGCGGCTGGCCTATCTGGAAGCAGAGAGGCAGCAGGAGAAAGAGAATGCGGACCGGGATTACCATAAGATGAAAGAATACTACGACCAGGCAAAAAAACTTTGTGAAGAGCAGGACAGCGATCAGGAAATGCAGATGCTGGATAACCTGATCCAGGATCTGAGAGATGGGAATTGGCTGTAGGATCAGGAGGAAATATGAGTGCAGGATTATGGATGATGGGCGCAGGCGCGGTCTTATGCGCGGCGGGGCTGATTCTGGCAATATGGATTGCGGCGACGGCGAAGGGATCGAAACGAAAGATTATGGAAGAGATGGGGAAACGGTATTGATGAGGGGAAAAATCAGAACTTTGGTATTTTGTATATTGGCAGCCGTGTTTCTGACTGCCTGCGGGACACAGACCCGCTGGCAGAAACAGTACGATCTGGGTATGCAGTACCTGACGGAAGGAAATTATGAGGAGGCTGTGGTGGCGTTCACAGCGGCGATTGAGATTGAGCCGAATCAGGCGCTGGCGTATGTGGGCCGAGGCGGCGCGTATATCGGAAGCGGTGAAACGGAAGCGAATCTGGGAGCGGCGCTGTCTGATTACCTGAGAGCCATTGAACTGGACGATATGGATATGGGCGGATACATAGGAGCTGCGGATGTGTACATCCGTCGGGGAGAATTTGACCTGGCGGAAGAGATCCTCCAGACTGGTTTTGATAAAACCGGAGCGGAAGAAATTCAGCAGAAAATTGAAGAAATTCGAAGCGGGACGATCACTGATGCGTCCGGAAAAACCAGAATGAGCAGTCATTTTGAAAATGGGGAACTGATTCAGTATTGGCTGTACGAGTATGATGAAGCGGGAAACAATATAAAAACCATCTGCTACAAAGCGGATGGGAGCTGGGACAATACCGAAACGAAGACGTATGACGTCAATGGGCATATGACAGAATCCGTGGAAGAAAGAATCCATGATGCAGACGCAGCGGAAGAAGGAGCAGGCGGACAGGCCCAGGAGCTTTGGCGGGTACGGACTACCTATGAATATGACGGTCAGGGGCGGGAGATCCGGAACACCAGGACGAATCTGGATACCGGAGAACTGTTGGGCTATGAGATCATTTATTATGACGATGTGGCAAGGACCAAGACGATGGATGAGTACAGCCCGGAGGATACGCTGATAGACCGTTTTATCATAGAACATGATGAGAATATGGTGAGAACCCGGGGAAACAGTTATGTACCCGATGAGAATGGAGAACTGTATCTGGATTATTATGTGATTTATCTGTGGAATGCGGACGGAACCTATGCTGGCTTCGAGCATTATGATGTGGCGGGGCAGGAGGAGTAGACCATAGCTTTAAAAAACGAAGGGGCAAGAAATGAAAAAAGTATGTTTGATGTTCATGCTGCTTATGCTCCTGCTTTGCGGATGCGGAAAGCAGGACAGATGGCAGAAACAGTACGACCTGGGTATGCAGTACCTGACGGAAGGCAATTATAAGGAGGCTGTGGTGGCGTTCACAGCGGCGATTGAGATCGAGCCGAATCAGGCGCTGGCGTATGTGGGCCGAGGCGATGCGTATATTGGAAGCGACGAGACGGATGGAAACCTTGCCGCGGCTCTGGAGGATTACCAGCAGGCGCTGGAACTGGACAACACAAATGTGGAGGCATACCTGGGAGCGGCGGATGTTTGCATTCGAAGAGGAAACTATGACCGGGCGGAAGCGATTCTGGAAATGGGATTTCATGAGACGGAAGATGAAAGACTCAGGCGGAAGATCGAAGAAATAGAAGCGGGTTATATCTTCGATTCTGCAGGAAATCTGAGAATGGAATCAATCTATGACGGAGATGGCTCCCTGATGTTCTATTATATATACAGTTATGGAGACGGTGCAGAGAGCAGCGTTGTCTCTTATGCTGCAGATGGAACGGAGATCGACCGTGCCAGCACTGTGGTGGACGAGCGGGGATATGTTGTCGAAGACTGGAGCTATAATTATGAGGACGGAAGACTGGGAAGAAACCGTTATGAATACGACGAAGCCGGGAATGCAGTCAGGATCGATTCCTATGATTCGGATGGAGAATTGGAAGAAATCACATTGCGGGCATATGACGGACAGGGGAATGTCATAAGTGAGGACAGAGGTTTATCCCTGGATGATATGGATACTCATATGGAATACGAATATGATGGACAGGGAAATCTCATAAAACAGGTGGAAACCTTCGGCGGAGAAGACAGACTGGAAACCATATATGAGAGGGATGAAAAAGGGAATACCATATATGCGGCTCAATACCATGGTGAAGGCGAATTATCCTGGTACAGTACCTATGAGTATGACAATACGGGAAATCTGACAAAGGTAACAGATTATGACGAAAGCGGAAATATAACCTGCGAGACACTTTTTGAGTACGACGAAGAGGGCAATCTGATCAGTGAAGAAGAGATCAGGTATGACAGGTAGTGGCGGCCCTTTTACGATAAATGATCAGAATCGGAACAGGGACAGGAGGGTGATAAAGATGAAAAAGCTGGGTTTATTGCTGATACTGAGCATGCTCCTGCTTTGCGGCTGTACAAAGCAGAGCCGCTGGCAGGAACAGTATGACCTGGGTATGCAGTACCTGGAAGAGGGAAATTATGAGGAAGCAGTTGTGGCGTTTGCGGCGGCGATCGAAGTAGATGAGAAAAGGCCGGAAGCCTATGCAGGATTAAGTGAAGCGTACGAAAAGATTGGCGATTATGAACAGACACAGAATATTCTTAAGATGGGAGTGGAAGCGACAGGTAGTGAGGATCTAAAAGAACGTCTGGTAAATATTGCAGAAGCGCTTAAATGTACTGATGAAAGCGGCAGAATCATAGAAGAGCGGAGTACCCGGGATATGCTTCGGGAACTGAAAGATTTGTGCATCCAAAACAACCCGGAAGAAATCAAAGAGTGGATCAATGAGCAGGAACACTATGACATGATGCGTACGGTTATGGATCAGAAAGTGATCTACTATCAGTCGGATGATGAGAAAAGACTGGCATTCTATCCGTTGGATCAGGAAAAAGGAAGAAAGGGATTCTTTTATTATGGCAGTTGGGATGGGGAAGAATGGAATGGAAACGGCTGCCTGTACTGGATTGGTTTTGATGATGTAACATCTGAGAGAGAAGCCTATTATTATGAAGACGAATGGGATCACGGGCAACCCTTGAATATGATTCAGACGATGCGTACTTATATGGGACAGAGAAATATAGAAGCGGCTGACGCTTTTATGACGCAGAAATCCTGTCAGTTTGTACTTTCCCTTTTGTCAGAAGATGAATGCTATAATCAGATTGATGCGGAAAATATGGGGGCAGGTCTTTATTTTATCGATAATCAGGTTTACTGTTACTATGGCCAGTGGGACAATATGGAACGAAGCGGCGAAGGAATCTGGATGACACCTGAGTTTGCTGAGTACTATATTTTTGAAGGAACCTGGTCTGATGATGCGCCAAACGGCAGCGGGAGGGAGTTCTGGTTATATGAAGACGGTCAGGAAGGTTATGTGGAGGGGACTTATCATAATGGACTCTGGGATGGAGAAATGACACTGATAAACCTCAGTCCTTATGGAGCACAAAGATGTGAATGGTCTCCAATTACAGCCAAAGATGGAATCCTGGAAAAAATTACAAGAGAACGATGTCCAGAAGCAATGCTATGGAATTATGATAATCTGCCTCATCTTTTTGAGAACCAAGTAGATGGCACCTATATGGTTGCAGTTACAGAAAATTATGATGAAATGTGGGTTAGAGATGATGAATATTATGCAGTAGAGGGGTTCTATCCTTATTAAATGTATCGGGAATATGCGTGATTTTTGGGAAGAAAAACGAACACGATAGCTGCCCGTGCCCGTTCTCTTACTTATTGATGTTTGCTTGATCCGGAAGCTGCTTAATCTGCTCCGCCTCTGTGAGCACCCTCAACTGGTACTGTGCGATTTGCAGAAGTATTTCAAAGCGTTTTTCTTTGTTGTATCCCTGCTTAATGAGCTCTGCGTTATGCGTTTCCAGATTGGAGAGAACCGTCAGCTCCGGAATCGAAGCATAGTCCCGGATATTGCTGTGTTTCGCTAACTCCGGATTTGCTTCGCGCCATGCTCTTGCCGTGCAGCCAAATAAAACCACGTTCAAGAGGTCTGCTTCATCCGCATACGCCAGCCATTCCATATCTTTTTTGTAGTTTCGTTTTGGCAGTACATAGTTCTTCACTGCGTCAGTGTGAATGATATAGTTGTTTTTGGAAAGGAATCGTTTGGCGCTCCATTCCAGCTTTAGGCGGTCATTTTCCTCGTCTTTTAGCCGCTGGTATTCTTTTAGTAAGTAGAGTTTAAATACTGGGCTGATCGCAGAACCAAATTCAAAGGCAATATCCTTATGGGCATAGGTGCCGCCATACCGTCCGGCCTGAACGTAGATTCCAATCGCATTGGTGCGCTCAATCCATTCTTTTGTACTAAGCGTGAATGTATGTAATCCGGCTTCACTTTTAAAGTGGTCGAATTCGACCACTTTAAAATCTGGGTTATACATCATCTCCCATGTTCCGAGAAATTCTAAAGTCGAACGCGTCCGCAGCCAGTTCTTAATCACATCGGCAGCACGCGATCCATCTGTACGCGCTTTTGCCATATCCGTCAGGCTGATATAATCACTTTGATCAATGTGCATTACGGTGACAGGAACATCCTGTACAGTAATCAGGGCAGTTTTTTTCACCGTATCCCCTTCTTTCTTAACGGTAAATGAGATATGTTCGTTCAGCGGCATGATAATTTCTTCTAGTTGCCTATGCTGATTGCTGGAATGTGGAAAAATTTGGCGATCCGCTATTTGATCTATATTCAGACAGACTCAGTATAGCATGGACAGCTTAAAGATGCAACCGTCCCGCGTGCGCCGCGCCGCCGATTTCCCCTCCCCATTCACTTTCACATTGTCTTTTCCACCAAACCGTAGTACAATAGAACCGAAAAGAACAGCCGGCATGGGAGAGAAGCGCATGTCCAGACAATTCCCGGTTTTTCTGGATATTTCCAGCAAAAAAATATATGTTTACGGCGCAGGCAGGATTGCATCCAGGAGAGTAAAGACTCTGCTGGATTTTTCGCCGTGTCTGACGGTGATTGCGCCGGAGGCGTCCCAGGTGATCCGGGATGCCCATGATGCGGGAATTCTGACCTGGATTCAGGGATGGTATGAGGCGGGGGCAGTTCCTGCTGACGCCTGTATGGTGCTGGCGGCCACGGACGACAGCGCCGTCAATGAGGAAATCTGGCGGGAGTGCAGGGAAAAGGGCATACTGGTCAATGTGTGCAGCGACCGAAGCCTCTGTGATTTCCAGTTTCCGGGGATCGCCTTGAAAGGCGACGTGGTCATCGGGATCAATGCGGGCGGATGCGACCACCGGCTGGCAAAAAAGTGGACAGACAGAATACGGAAAGAGGTAGAAAGAGATGGAAATGACGATCAGGCCCAGAAGGCTCAGAACGACGGCTAAGCTCAGAAAGATGGTGAGGGAGACCAGGATGGATAAAAGCTCCCTGGTATATCCCATATTTGTGAGAGAAGGGGAGAACATTAAGGAAGAGATCCCGACGATGCCGGGGCAGTACCGCTGGAGCCTGGACCGTCTGCCGGAGATCTTATACGAGACCGCGGATGCGGGCGTGGGAAGCGTGATGCTGTTCGGCATCCCGGATCACAAAGATGAGGCGGGAAGCCAGGCGTATGCCTGCGACGGGATTATCCAGCGCGCCATGGAAAAGGCGAAGAAAGAAGTGCCGGGTCTGTTTTACATTGGCGACGTGTGTATGTGCGAATACACCAGCCATGGCCATTGCGGAATCCTGAAGGGGGAATATGTGGACAATGACCTGACCCTGGAAAAGCTGGCGCAGATCGCGGTGTCCCAGGTGCAGGCCGGCGCCGACATGGTAGCGCCGTCGGATATGATGGACGGCCATATTCAGGCGATCCGAGAAGCCCTGGACAAGAACGGCTTTGTCACCACGCCTATTATGTCTTATGCGGTGAAATACGCGTCCGCGTTTTACGGCCCGTTCCGGGATGCGGCCGGATCTGCACCTGCTTTCGGAGACCGGAAGAGTTATCAGATGGATTATCATAACCGCAGGGAAGGCATGAAGGAGGCGCTTTTGGACATCGAGGAAGGCGCGGACCTGATTATGGTAAAACCGGCCATGTCCTATCTGGATATGGTGCGGGAGATTAAGGATGCCACGGACGTTCCCATGGCGGCGTACAGCGTCAGCGGCGAGTACGCCATGGTGAAAGCGGGAGCGAAGCTGGGGTATGTGGACGAAGCGTCTATCCTGTGCGAAATGGCGGCCTGCGCGTACCGGGCCGGCGTGGACGTATATATGACGTATTTCGCTAAGGAACTGGCGTACTTCATGGATGAAGGGAGGATCGGCTGATGGGCAGATCGGAGCAGTTGTTTGAAGAAGCGGTGAACCTGATTCCGGGGGGCGTGAATTCTCCGGTAAGGGCCTTTGGGTCGGTGGGGCTGACCCCCCGGTTCATCGCTTCCGCTGAAGGCGCATATATGACGGACGCGGACGGGAAGCGTTACCTGGATTATGTGGGTTCCTGGGGACCCATGATCCTGGGACATGCCCATCCCGCGGTGCTGGAAAAGGTGGAGGAAGCCTGCCGGAAGGGCTTAAGCTTCGGCGCGGCCACGGAGGCGGAAGTGGATATGGCGCGGCTGATCTGCGGCATGGTTCCGTCAGTGGAGATGATCCGTATGGTGAACTCCGGTACGGAGGCGGTTATGAGCGCCGTCCGCGCCGCCAGAGGATATACCGGGAAAAATAAAATCATCAAATTTGAAGGCTGCTATCACGGACACAGCGACGCCATGCTGGTGAAGGCCGGGTCGGGTGTCATGACGGCGGGCGTGCCGGACAGCTCCGGTGTGCCGAAGGGCTGCACGGAAGATACGCTCCTGGCTGTTTACAATGATCTGGACAGCGTGAAGGGACTGTTTGAAGCCTGGGACGGACAGATCGCGGCCCTGATCGTGGAGCCGGTGGGAGCCAATATGGGCGTGGTGCCTCCGGCCGCCGGTTTTCTGGAAGGCCTGAGAGAACTGTGCACGGCACACGGTACGGTGCTGATCTTTGACGAGGTGATCACCGGGTTCCGTCTGGCTCGCGGCGGAGCCCAGGAATATTACGGTGTCCAGGCGGATCTGACAACTTACGGGAAGATTATCGGCGGAGGCATGCCGGTGGGAGCCTACGGCGGTCGCCGGGAGATTATGGAAGTAGTCTCTCCGGTGGGAAATGTCTACCAGGCGGGGACACTGAGCGGCAATCCGGTAGCCATGGCGGCAGGGCTGGCCCAGCTTACGTACCTCAACGAGCATCCGGAAATATATACAGAACTGGAGCGAAAAGGAAAAGTCCTGTACGGAGGCATGGAAAAATTCTGTCGGGAGAACGGCCTTCCCTGCCAGGTGAACCATGTGTCTTCCCTGGGCTGCCTGTTCTTCACTCCTGATCCGGTGACGGATTACGCCAGCGCGAAAAAATCGGATACAGAAGCATTTAAGAATTATTTCAGATATATGCTGGACAGCGGTATTTATATCGCCCCGTCCCAGTTTGAAGCCATGTTCCTTTCCGCGGCGCATACCGATGAAGAACTGCAGTTCACATTGGAAAAAATAGCTCAAAGACTATTAACAAAATAATAAAAATATGTTAAACTTTCTATAGCTATGGGCGGACGGACAACAGCAGCCGTCCCATGAGAGGAGCAGCCGGATATGGATCAGAAAAAATATGTAGCGTACGTGGGAACCTATACCCACGGAAGCAGCAAAGGCATCTATATTTACGATCTGGACGTGGAGAATGGCCGCGCTCAGGAGAGGAAAGTAGTACCGATTAATAACCCGTCCTATATCAAAAAATCCCATAATGGCAAGTATCTCTATTCTATTGCGGATGAAGGCGTGCGTTCTTTCCGGATCCTTCCGGATGGAGATCTGGAACCCATGAACAGCGCGTCCATATATGGAATGAGGGGATGTTACCTCTCCACGGACAAGACGGATGAATACCTGTTTGTCGGGGGCTGGCACGACGGAAAAGTGACGATTATGCGTCTGAACGAAGACGGAACCATCGGAGAGATGACCGATGAGATTTTCCACAAGGGACTGGGAAGCGTGGCGGAGAGGAATTTTCGTCCCCATGTAAACTGCGTGAACATCACACCGGATCAGAATTATCTGTGCGCGGTGGATCTGGGCGTGGATCAGGTGAAGATCTATAAATTCAACCGTGAGACGGGCAAGATCAAGCTGGTGGACATGCTCCGGTGCGAGCAGGAGAGCGCGCCGAGGATTATCAAGTTCAGTCCGGACGGCAGATTTGCCTATCTGATCTGTGAATTGAAGAATTATATCAGCGTCTACTCCTACACGGCGGGACCGAGAGGGCCTGTCTTTGAACTGGTGCAGACCATATCTACTTTGAACAATTACCACTCTGCCAACAGCGCGGCCTGCGTACTGCGTTTTTCCAGGGACTGGAAATACGTCATGTGTTCCAACGCGGGCGACAACAGCGTGGGCATATTCAGGATTGACAATGAGACAGGGATGCTGGAGAAGATCTGTATCCTGCCTATAAGCGGGGATTACCCCAAAGCGGCGGATTTCTTCCCGGACAACCGCCATATCATGGCGCTGAACCATGAATCCAATACCATGACGGTTTTCCGCATGAACTATGAGGGAAAATATTTCAGCCTGTGGGGCAAACCTCTGAAGGTGGAGACCCCCAACTGTATCCTGGTCTCGGAGATCGGCGGGGTATAAGACGGGAGGGCCTTAAGGCCCGGCAAGAAGACAGTAAAGCTGCGAAGCAGCATTACCATAATATACAATTATAAAAGGAGAATGAGTATTATGAAATTCATCGTTGAGACATCAGCACGCCACGTGCATGTGACACAGGAGCATCTGGAGATCCTGTTCGGCAAAGGCTATGAGCTGACCAAGAAAAAAGACCTTTCCCAGCCGGGACAGTATGCGTGTGAGGAGAGAGTGACGGTAGTAGGCCCGAAGAAAGAGCTGAAAGGCGTATCCATCTTAGGACCGGTAAGACCTGCAAGCCAGGTGGAGATCTCCCTGACGGATGCCCGTTCCATCGGCATTGCCGCTCCGATCCGCGAGTCCGGCGATATCGCAGGCTCCGGCGCATGTAAGCTGGTTGGCCCGTGTGGAGAGGTAGATCTGACAGAAGGCGTGATCGCTGCAAAGCGCCACATCCATGCAACTCCGGAAGATGCTGAGAAGCTGGGCGTTCAGGACAAAGACGTAGTTTCCGTGAAGATCGACACTGACGGAAGAAGCCTGGTATTCGGAGACGTGGTAGTGCGCGTCAGCCCGAAATTCGCTTTGGCTATGCACATTGACACCGACGAATCCAACGCAGCAGGCTGCGGCCGCGAAGTTTACGGCGAAATCGTAAAGTAAGCCGCGAAAAAAGAATATAAACAGGGAGATACATAGAAATGAAAATTTTAGTGATTAACTGCGGAAGTTCCTCGTTAAAATACCAGCTCATCGATATGGATAACGAGTCCGTTGTGGCAAAAGGCCTCTGCGAGAGAATCGGTATCGAGGGTTCCAAGCTGACCCATAAGGCTGCCGGCAAAGAAGACTATGTGGTAGAGAAAGAGATGCCGACCCATGTAACCGCCATCGAGATGGTTATGTCCGCGCTGCAGGATCCCACCTACGGCGTGATCAAGGATACCAGCGAGATCGCGGCTGTGGGACACCGCGTACTGCACGCTGGCACCACCTACAGCGATTCCATCATCGTGAATGAAGATGTGAAGCGCGTGATCAGAGAGTGCTTCGACCTTGGACCGCTTCACAATCCGGCCAACCTGATGGGCATCGAGGCCTGTGAGAAAGCGATGCCGGGAACGCCCAACGTGGCAGTCTGGGATACGGGCTTTGGTATGAAGATGCCGGAGAAAGCGTATATGTATGCGATTCCCCATGAATATTATGAGAAATACAACATCCGCCGTTACGGCTTCCACGGCACGAGCCATCTGTATGTGTCCGGCGAGGCGCTGAAATTCGGCGGGCTGGATCCGGAAAAGGGCAAAGTCATTGTCTGCCACCTTGGAAACGGCGCCAGCATCTCCGCTTCCATCGGCGGAAAATGTGTAGATACTTCCATGGGTCTGACTCCTCTGGAAGGCCTGATCATGGGAACCAGAAGCGGCGACATCGATCCGGCAGTAGTACAGTTCATCTGCAATAAGGAAGGCAAGGACGTGAATGAAGTCCTGAACATCCTGAATAAGAAATCCGGTGTGCTCGGTATGAGCGGCGGCGTGTCCAGCGACTTCCGTGATATCGAGAAAGCGGCCAGCGAGGGCAATCACCTGGCAGAAGTGGCTCTGGAGGCGTTCGTGTACAGAGTAGCGAAATACATCGGCGCGTATACCGCGGCCATGAACGGTGTGGACGCCATCGCATTCACCGCCGGTGTGGGCGAGAACGACAAGAAGACGAGGAAGGCCGTCTGCGAATACCTGGGCTACCTGGGCGTGAAGATCGACGACGAGGCCAATGATGTGCGCGGCGAGAGAAGAGTGATCTCTGCTCCGGACTCCAAAGTAAAGGTTATGCTGATCCCCACGAACGAGGAGCTTGCGATTGCAAGAGAGACCCTGGCGCTGATTAAATAGTGAAAAGTGCTTGACATCCCCTCATGCGGTGTGTATAATGTAAAAAGTGTGAATTTTGAGAAAAGCATAGAGGAGGTGTAACCTGTGTCTATTTGTCCGAAAAATAAATCTTCCAAAGGAAGAAGAGATAAGAGAAGAGCGAACTGGAAGATGAGCGCTCCGAATCTGGTGAAGTGCAGCAAATGCGGCGCTCTTATGATGTCCCACAGAGTCTGCAAAGCTTGTGGTTCTTATAATAAGAAAGAGATTGTTGCAGTTGACTAATGTGCAAACGAATCGGGAGTCTGCGTGAGCAGGCTCCCGATTTTTAATGGAAAATTTTTTGGATTTTCGTATGGGGTAAAAGTCCTCAGGGCGGGAAAATGCATTTTTATGTCCGATGGAAGATCTGAAAGGAACACAGATAAAATAATCATCATGAGATTCAATCAAAAGGCAGGCATAAGGACGCCCATGTTTGTACATCAGTTCAGGGTATGTATCAGGAGGATAATCCTGAATGAATTTGGATGATAAAAGCAATAATTCTGAACTATATTTCAATTTTCAACACCTCATAGGATAAAAAACGAGGCTGACCAGTTGAGGTCAACCTCGCCGGGAACTTCTTCGCTCGGTCAATTTTTATTTTACCGATGTGTCGGAACCGTCACACATCATCTTCGCTCGGTCAGTTTTTATTTTACCGACGAGTCAGAACCGTCACTCGTCATCGTTTAGCGAAGGAAAGAACTTCTTCTTTCATTTATATTATATGCGAAAGATTACTTTTTATCAAGAGCGGATGCGATAAATTCTGTAAATGTGTTTTGCAATGTGTTTTGCAATGTGTTTTGCAATAGCTACAATTCGCATGCATCATTCACAAAGCTGCGCCTCTCCCATGCAGTAAGTCTGGCGGACGCTGTAATCTGCCTCCAGTACCACCAGATCCGCGTCCATGCCCACGCCGATGCAGCCTTTGCGGTCGTCCACGCCGATGCAGCGGGCGGGGTTGATGGTGCATGCGTTGAGCGCGTAGTTGAAGGGCACCATGGCCTCTTCCACCAGGATGCGCAGTCCCTGGTTCAGACGAAGCGTGGAACCGGCCAGCTTGCCGGAATCCACCAGATGAGCGCTGCCGTCAGGATAGATCTCGATCTCATTGCCGCCGAACAGATAATGGCTGCCCACCGGCGTTCCTTTGGCCATCAGCGCGTCGGAGACCATAATGGCATAGTCCGGGCCTTTGCTCATGAAATAATTGTTCAGAGCTGCCGGAGTGGAGTGGCAGGCGTCGCAGATGATCTCTCCGTACATGGTGCGGAGACGGTAAGCCGCTCCCACCAGCCCGTTTTCCCTGTGGTTGAACGGGGACATACCGTTGTAGACATGGGTCATGGAACGGGCTCCGTTGGCGTAGGCCATCACCGCCTGCTCATAGGTGGCGGCGGAGTGTCCGATGCTGACCGTCACGCCGTGCTGGGAGAGATAATGGGTCAGGACAAAATCTTCGTCGGTCTCCGTGGCCATGGTAATGTAGCGGATGTTTCCTTTTGCCGCCTCCTGATAGTGCTGGAACTGTTCGATGGTGGGCTTTACAATATACTGCTCCGGCTGTGCGCCCTTGTACTTCATGTCCAGATACGGGCCTTCAAAATGGATGCCCAGGATCTCGGCTCCCTCATAACCGTCTTCCATGACCTTTGCCACATTGGCCACGGCTTTGGTCAGAACCTCCTCGCTCTGGGTGATGGTGGTGGCCAGGAAGCCGGTCACGCCCTCAGAGACAATATTTTTAGACCAGCGGCGCAGGCCCTCTTCATTGGCGTCGTTGGTGTCGAACTCAAAGGCTCCGTGACAGTGGATGTCCAAAAATCCGGGTACAATTCTTAAGTCCCCATAATCCACGTCCGCGGGCCTGCTCCCGTAGGGGAGGACGCCTGTGATCTTGCCCCCCTGCACTTCGATCATAGCTTCAAAAAACTGGTCTGCGATCCAGACCTTCCTGCTTTGAATCAGCATAAAATCCCTCCTGTTCTCTGCGTGCGCAGAATCTTAAAATCTGTTTCTATCATAACAGAAAAATCTTCATATGGATATACCTTTTGTTACGGAAAACGGCAAAAGGTATTGACTTCGGGATATGGTTTTCGTATTATGATATAGATAACAAGGAGGAGTAAGGATGCAGGAGCTGGTCAAAGTTGCAGTGGACGCCATGGGTGGAGACCATGCGCCGCTGGAGATTGTAAAAGGTGCTGTGGAAGCTGTAAACAGCAGGGACGATATCAAAGTATTCCTGGTGGGACAGGAGGAAGCAGTACGTGCGGAATTGCAGAAATATCAGTATGACGCTTCCAGAATCGAAGTGGTGAACGCCACGGAAGTGATCGAGATGGCGGAACCGCCGGTTCAGGCGATCCGCACCAAAAAGGATTCGTCTATTGTGGTGGCCATGAAGATGGTGAAGAACGGAGAGGCGGACGCTTTTGTGGGAGCGGGAAGTTCGGGAGCCATCCTGGTGGGCGGCCAACTGATTGTGGGAAGGATCAAAGGCGTGGAACGCCCCCCGCTCGCACCGCTTCTGCCGACGGAGAAGGGCGCTTCTCTCCTGATCGACTGCGGCGCCAATGTGGACGCAAGACCTGCCCATCTGGTGCAGTTTGCCAAGATGGGGGCCATCTATATGGAGCATGTGGTTGGCATCACCAACCCGCGGGTGGCGATCGTGAACATTGGAGCAGAAGAAGAAAAGGGCAACGCCCTGGTAAAAGAGACATTTCCTCTGCTGAAAGCGTGCAAGGATATCAATTTTATAGGAAGTATCGAAGCACGGGATATCCCATCCGGCTACGCGGACGTGATCGTCTGCGAAGCATTTGCGGGCAATATCATTCTGAAGCTGTATGAAGGAGTGGGAGGAACGCTCATCTCCATGGTGAAAAAGGGGATGATGAGTTCTCTCAGAAGTAAGATCGGAGCGCTTCTGGTGAAGCCGGCGCTGAAAGAGACGCTGAAGCGTTTTGACACCAGCGATCACGGCGGAGCCCCGCTGCTGGGCCTGAAAGGCCTGGTGGTTAAGACGCACGGAAATTCCAAAGCCCTGGAGATCCGCAATTCCATCATTCAGTGCGTGACCTTCAAGCAGCAGCAGATCAATGAGAAAATCAAAGCCGGAATTGGAGAAAAAGAGAGTTAGGAAGGATTGAGATCATGGAATTTGAAAAATTAAAAGAGATCATCGCCGAAGTGTTGAACGTGGATGCGGACGAGATTACGATGGACACCACATTTGTGGACGATCTGGGAGCGGATTCCCTGGATATTTTTCAGATTATTATGGGCATCGAAGAAGAATTTGACATCGAGATTTCCAATGAGGATGCGGAGAAGATCGTATCGGTGGGGGATGCGGTAGAGCAGATCAAAAATGCAATAAACTAGATGGTTACCCGCAGCTTGCTGCGGGTACTTTGTTTACTTATGTCTTATGTAAGTATTGGCAGATGAGAGGAGAACATCATGAGAGACAATGCACGGCTGGCAGAGCTGGAAGAAAAGATCGGCTACAGGTTCCAGAACCGGGAACTTCTCAGACAGGCCATGAGCCACAGTTCCTATGTGAACGAGAGGCACATGGGAAAACTCCTGTCCAATGAACGGCTGGAATTTCTGGGAGACGCGGTATTGGAGCTGGTGACCAGCGAATTTTTGTATATGAATTACCCGCAGATGCCGGAAGGAGACGCCACCAAGACCCGCGCCAGCCTGGTATGCGAGCAGAGCCTGGCTTTCTGTGCAGGAGAGATGGGTCTGGGGAACTATATCCTGCTGGGCAAGGGAGAAGAAGCCGGAGGGGGCAGGGAACGCCCGTCCATCACATCGGATGCCTGTGAGGCCCTGATCGGCGCCATCTATCTGGACGGTGGTTTTACTAGCGCAAAAGAATTTATCCTGAAATTCATTCTGAACGATATAGAACACAAGCAGCTCTTTTATGATAGTAAGACCATTCTTCAGGAGAGGATCCAGGCCTGCCACGCAGAACGACTCCACTATGAGCTGATCCGGGAGGAAGGGCCGGACCATAAAAAATTGTTCGTTGTACAGGCCAAGCTGGGCGGCCAGGTGATCGGCGAAGGCAGCGGGCGGACGAAGAAAGCGGCGGAGCAGGCGGCGGCCTACAACGCGCTGACACAGAACAGCGG
>CALWLW010000017.1 GCA_944381625.1 uncultured Lachnoclostridium sp. | reverse complement strand
TATCCCATACGCAAGTAGTAAGACCCCTTGAAGACGACGAGGTAGATAGGGCAGAGGTGGAAGCACAGCAATGTGTGCAGCTGACTGTCACTAATAGGTCGAGGGCTTAACCAAGAGGTTCTGGAGACGGATGGAGAGAAGTGAGTAGAGAATGTGTATAGACTGTATGCAGTTTTGAAGGTACAAGAACCTGAAAAGATAATAAATAATCCTCCTTAGCTCAGTCGGTAGAGCATGCGGCTGTTAACCGCAGTGTCGTTGGTTCGAGTCCAACAGGGGGAGTTAGGAAAGCCTGTAAATGTTGAATTTACGGGCTTTTTAGTATCCATTTTTAAAGGTTGCAAAAATCTATTCCTGATGAGGCAAAGCGCATCCAGGAAACCAGACCGTTCAGAAAGATTGACGATTCTTTCAAGAAAATCGTCATTACCAAAGATATTGTTCAGCCATATTACGATGAGTATGGCATTTTAACTATCAACATCTATGATTTCCTGCTGGATCCACAGTGTCTTGAAAAGTAGCTGCCCCATTATCTCCGTCATTTAAGCAGAAAATGACGGAGATTTTTTTATGCTGAAGGAGATATAGATAATATTTAGAATAGAAAATTGTTTCAAGATGCAAAAATCTATTCCAGAGTCGCTTGCATAGAAGACAGGTATTGTTTCATCTTATTTTATTGTAGGATCGCTTTTCCCTGTTATGGTCATGTTTGGCATCCATCATGGAGTGGCACCGGTTGGGACTATGTCCATCATGCAGCTTGGATATGATGCAATCTGGGGACCGGGAATTGTATGCTCCAAATTTGCTGTCAAAGATTGTCCTTATATATAATACCCATTTCGTTATTTCTGAGGTTTATAACAAATATTTGCACACATGACACCGAGTAGAATCAGTAATGCACCAATGTAGCCCATCAGATTCAGTCGCTCACCCAGAAAAGCAAATGCAAATACCGCAGTAAAGACAGGTTCTAAAGAAAACATAAATCCCGTTGTTTCAGCGCTGACAAATTTCTGCACATAAGCCTGCATGACAAAACCGTAAGCAGAGCAAATCAAGGTTAAACCAAGTAAACTCGCCCACTGGATTCCCGTTTGAGGAAGAACTGGCGTTTCAAAAATGAAGGCTGCTATGGTGGCATAGATACAAGCAAAAAGCATTTGCCAGATGCCCAAGGAAATGCTGTCTACTCGTTCCACAAAGGATTTGCTGACCACAATATGAACAGCATACACAAAAGCAGAAAACAGCATGATACCGCTTCCGATAGAAAACTGTCCAACACCGCCACTGAGCAGGAGGAGACCAGCTGTAACAGCAATAACACCAATCACGATTTTAGTTTCCGGCATACGCTTGCGGAGAACGGCCATGATAATAGGCACAATAATGACTGTCGTGCTTTGCAGAAAACCTGTTTCTGAGGCAGATGTATATTGTACACCCAACAAAAGACACAGGAAAACCGTTGCCAGTAATCCTCCGCATATTGCACTTGCTTTTAAGGTTTGACGATCCGGGCGGCACACTCTGCGGAAAAAGAGAGCAAACATGACCAGAAAGGCGATTCCTGTGCGAAGGGCAACAATGGTAACCGGCGGAATCCCATCCATTAGATAAGCCATAAAAATATAGGAAGTACCCCATGCAAGCGGTACAGTGAACGCTAAAAATGTTGCCTTTTGTTTATTCATCGTTAGACTCCTTGTTTGTTTTTCTTTTATTATAGCTGCGCCCTTGCTATTTGCAAAATTAATAGATATAATGTGTGTATTAGAAAACACGATACAAGGAGGGCGGTTGCAACAATGATCCAAACATCAAAATACACGGTGTTTTGTCGTGTTGTTGAATTAGGCAGTTTCAGTTTAGCGGCGGAGGAATTAGGATATACGCAAAGTTCAGTTAGCCAAAAAGTTTTATCTCTTGAGGAGGAATTAGGGGTAACATTGCTCCTGCGACAGAAAAACCGTCTGGAATTGACGTCAGATGGCGAAAATCTCTATCCCTTTATTCAAGCCATTTATGCGGCGGAAAAAAACCTTTCCGGGAAGAAAAAAGAAATCGAAGGTCTTGAAAGTAGTGTTGTATCCATTGCAGCTTGGTCGAGTGTAAGCAGGTTATATCTACCCATCTTGATGAAAACTTTTCAAGAGAAATACCCTTCTGTAGAGTTCAAACTGCTACAGGGTGGATATGAGGTAAATGCAGCGGCAGTCAGAGCAAGAGAAGCTGATTTGGGATTTATCAGTACAGATACCGCAGAGGATTTGGAATATGATATTTTGTATGAGGATGAATTGCTTGCGGTATTGCCATCTAATCATCCTTTGGCAGAAAAAGATATTGTTTCTGTGAAAGACCTTGCTAAGGAACCTTTTATCCTTATGGATGAGTTGGGGTATTCATATCCATTGGCGGCATTCAAAGATGCAGGTGTGCAACCTCGGAATTTGAAACTGACAGTTTATGACGACTATGCAGTTATGGAAATGGTTCGTCAGGACTTGGGGGTGTCTATGCTATATGAGCGCATCCTGAGAGGCTTTGATGACGGTTTAATTATACGTCCGATAAAAGAAAGACCGAAGCGCAATGTTGCAATCTGTTGGAAAGACAGAAAAACACTGTCTCTGGCGGCAAGAAAATTTCTTGAGCATGTCGAAGATTCAAATATATTTGTATTCAACTGATATGAAATAACTTTGAGAGATTTTTTCGGACGCGCCGCAAAACAGGGGGTAAAACCGCCCGAAAATCCGCGATAGGTAGAGAGTGTTTCTCGCAGAGCAAGATTCTATCACGGTGCCAAAATCCGCATATCTGCGGTTTTGCCCCTTTGGTAAAGATTGCCTGAATGGCAGCAGGCATGCCGCCCTCAGACCATCTTCTCCGGCTGTACGGCCTCGTCATAAGCGGCTTCGTCCAGATAGCCCAGGGCCAGGACCGCTTCTTTCAGTGTGGTGCCCTCACGCAGAGCCTTTTTCGCGCATTGAGCGGCCTTTTCGTAGCCGATCCTGGGAGTGAGGCAGGTTACCAGCATCAGAGAATTGTTGAGATTCTCAGTCATCCGCGTCTCGTCAGGAACGATGCCTTCCGCGCAGTGGACACGGAAGGATTCCATGGCGTCTGCCAGCAGTCTGGCAGAGCGGAGGAAGTTATAGGCGGATACAGGCAGAAATACGTTGAGCTGGAAATTTCCCTGGCTGGCAGCCACGGTGATGGCCGTGTCGTTCCCCATAATCTGGACGGCCACCATGGTCATAGCCTCGCACTGGGTAGGATTGACCTTGCCGGGCATGATGCTGCTGCCAGGCTCATTTTCGGGAATATGCAGTTCTCCCATGCCGCAGCGGGGGCCGCTGGCCTCGAAGCGGATGTCGTTGGCGATCTTCATCAGGTTGCATGCCAGCGCTTTCAGCGCCCCATGGGCGAAGACCAGGGCGTCTTTGCTGGTCAGCGCGTGGAATTTGTTGGCGTCAGGAAGGAATTCTGTGCCGGTGAGGCGCGAAAGCTCCTCACATACCCTGCGGTCAAAGCCTGCGGGAGCGTTAAGGCCCGTCCCCACCGCTGTCCCTCCTATGGCAAGTCGCCTCAGTTCTGTCAGGCTCATTTCCAGCATCCGGCAGGGAGCGGCAATCAGTTCCTTCCAGCCTGATACCTCCTGGGCGAAGCGCAGAGGGGTGGCGTCCTGCAGATGGGTGCGGCCGATGCGGATGAGATCAGGATATTTCTTCTCCAGGGCCGCAAAAGTATGCTCAAGCCTGCGCGCGGCGGGAAGCACATCCTTCGTTACGGCCAGAACCGCCGCAATGTGGAGCGCGGAGGGAAAGGTGTCGTTGCTGGACTGGGAGCAGTTGACCTGATCGTTGGGATGAAGCGGTACGTCCTGATCGGCGCACAGATGGGCAATGACTTCGTTCACGTTCATATTGGTCTGCGTACCGCTGCCGGTCTGCCACACGACCAGGGGGAATTCTTCATCCCACCTGCCGTCCCGGATTTCTTCACAGGCCCGGCAGATGGCCGCTTCCTGGGAGGAAGTGAGCTTGCCGAAATAAGCGTTGGCCCTGGCGCATGCTTCTTTCAGGAACGCAAAAGCGTAAATGATCTCTCTGGGCTGCCGCTGGCCGCCGATCTTAAAATTTTCTTTGCTGCGCTGTGTCTGCGCGCCCCAGCGGCACTGGGCGGGTACATAGATTTCTCCCATGGTGTCGTGTTCCAAACGGTAATTTTCCATTGATATTCCTCCTGGCGTTTTGTTGACGGCTGATTCTGCCTTTATTGTAGGGAAAGTCAGATGTTTTGTAAAATAAATTTTGGCTATAAAAAAATGCAGTCTGGTTATGACGGAACATACGCCCCGGAATCCCCGGCTTTACAATCTGCAGGAAAAAAGATATTATTTTAGTCAGAAAAGCGTGTTCCACCGCCATATGGCATGGAACGAACCGAGGAGGGGAAGAGATGGAACTGCGGCAGCTGGAATATTTCGTGGAACTGTGCAGAGTACGCAACTTTACCAGGGCGGCTGACAATCTGAGGGTGGCCCAGCCCTCTGTCACGAAGGCGATCCATCATCTGGAGCGTGAGCTGGGCGTGCAGCTGGTGGACCGGAAACAAAAACCTCTGGGCCTTACCAAAGCAGGCGAGCAGTTTTATCTGCGGGTGAAAAGCATTCTGGCCCAGCTGGAAGAAGCGGTGGATGAAGTGTCGGTTTCTCAGGAAGCATTTTATAAAGTGACCAGTCTGGGCATTTCGCCCATGTCGGGCGCAAAGCTGAAACAAATGTTGAATGACAGACGATTTTTCAGCAGCGACCCGCTCTATAACCTGGTGGAACTGTCTTCCGGTGAGATCTGCAAACGGCTGACGGAGCGTAAACTGGATCTGGGCTGGCTGATCAAGCGGCAGATACCGGATGAGCTAGAATATATTCCGCTTGAGACCCAGGAAGCGGTTCTGCTGCTGCCGGCCGAATCTCCGCTGCGCTTCAAGGAAAAGATTACATTCGATGATTTGAAAGACCAGACGTTTTGTATGGACTTCGATAATACAGATTCCGTTCTCATAAAGATCATTTTGGACCGGTGCCGGGAGGCGGGATTCAAGCCGAGATGCAACATGACGACGATGGAATACCATCCCAATGCGCAGCTGGCGGTTAAAAGTGTCCGGGGAGGATTGGGGCTGGCGTTTATTCCGGAATATGCGGTGGAGCAGGTGACGGATCTTCCGGTTCTCTCTGTATTTCCGCCATTAACCATTGAAGTGGGCCTTGCCTATCGAAAAGACGCCAGGCGATCAGGAAGCTTTGCACAATTGGTTGAAATGATCAAAAAGGAATATCCGGCCTACATTCGGGAGAACTGTGTATAATGACCAATTAAGATGTAAAAATAAGAAGAAATTTACAAATAATACCCAAGGAGAATAACGCGATAGACAAACAATATTTCACAACTGCACAAAGGATCAGTAGAATATAGGAAAAAAGAAGGCAGTTTCACTGCCGGGACAAAAGGAGGAAAGAATATGTCCCCATTGGTTATTACCTTGCTTATTCTATTGTTTGTCTTTATTGCACTGCTGAGCGGCAAGGTCCCATACAGCGTGGTAGGCGGAGCGATCGTTGTGATCCTGATGTTCACAGAAATCCTGACGCCTGCAGAAGCGCTGTCAGGTTTCGGAAACAGCAATGTGGCGATCATGTTTTGTATGATGATCTTAAGCGCCGGGCTGATGAAGACCCATCTGATCGAGAAAATCGTGGGCCTGGTGGGAAAAGTCGGTAAGAGTGAGATTGCCCTGGTGGCGGGCTTCGGGCTGATTGCCGGCGCGCTTTCGCAGTTTATGAACGCTTTCGTGGCTGTGGCCTGTCTGCTGCCTCTGATCAATGGTATGTGCAGAGAATTGAATATTAAAAGGACGAAAGTGATCTTCCCGGTAATGGTGATTGCCCTCTCGTTTATCTTCTGGCTGCCGGTGGGACAGGGCGCGGCGACCTACGCGCAGATGAACGGATATATGGAAAGTTATGGAAGCGATTTCCGTTTTGGCCTGTTCGATATGACGATTCTCCGTCTTCCGGGGATTATTGCCACGACCGTGTTTTCTATCTTTGTATTGCCCCGGATCTGCCCTGAAGAGCCTTCTATGAACGTGGATCAGGATCTGGGCCGGGAAGTAAGCAAAAGTACCATGGCGCCCTGGAAGGAGACCGCTGCTTATATCATTGCGGTGGGAACGGTTGTCCTGATGATTTTTGCAAATACGCTGTCCATCAACACAACGATGATTGCATGTGCGAGCGCCCTGCTGATTGTGGCGCTTGGTATTTTGACGGAAGCTCAGGCGGTTGCTTCAATTAACTGGGGAATGATCTTCCTCTTTGCCGGTGTCCTGCCGCTGGCGACGGCCCTGACCAATACGGGAGCCAGCGACGTAATCGCTGATTTTATCGTGATGCTGATCGGCGGCAGTACCAATCCCTGGGTCATCTCCATCGTCTTTACGCTGGTGTGTTTTGTTTCGACCCAGTTTTTATCCAATACTGCCTGCGTGCAGGTGTTTACGCCGCTTGCGCTGATGGTGTGCGTCCGCCTGGGTATGAACCCGGTGGGAGTGATGGGCTGTGTGCAGATTGGATGTACGGCTTCTTATCTGACGCCCATGGCAAATCCGGGGATTCCCCTTTGCATGGCCGCGGGCGGCTACAGCCTTAAGGATTGTGTGAAAATTGGCATATTGCCGGGACTTTTGATCTGCGCGGTCGGCGTTGTGGCATGCCCCCTGCTTTTCCCGGCTTATTGATGATGCGAGTGGCATGAGGAGGAAGAATTATGGCTAGATTTGAAGGAATGGGCATCGGACTGTCCTGCGGCAACTTTAAGGGCAGCGATGTGGCCAGGAAAATATTTGGGCCGGAGCAGTCGATTCAGAGCCAGATGACGGTGGAGGCGGCTCTGGCCAGAGTGCAGGCGAGACTGGGGGTGATCCCCCAGGCAGCCAGTGACGAGATTAATCGGAAGGCACATGTGGAACTGCTGGATGAGGAAGAATACCGCCATCAGTACGCGGTGACGAATCATCCCCTGGTCTGCCTGATCCGCGCGTTTGCCTCCATCTGTGAGGGCGACGCCGGCGAATACATTCATTATGGAACGACGACCCAGGACATCATCGATACGGCGATGATGCTGCAGTTAAAGCAGGCTTATGAGGTGATTCAGGACAAAACTCAAAGGCTCAGGGACAGGATCGCGGAGCTGTCCAGACAGTATCGGGATCTGGTGATGATCGGACGGACCAATGACCAGCAGGCCCTGCCGATTACCCTTGGTTTTAAGATGGCGACCTGGGTGGACGAGCTGGACCGCAGCATGGAGCGGTTAAAAGCGAGCAAAGACCGTATTTTTGTAGGTTCTTTCTTTGGAGCGGTGGGAACGCTGGCTTCGCTGGAGGAAAAAGGGATCGAGATTCAGCGCGGGCTGATGGAAGAGCTGGGACTTGGGGATTCCAGGATCATGTGGTTCACCAGCCGGGACCGCCTGGTGGAACTGGTTTCCAATATGTGTATTCTCACAGGGACGCTGGGAAGGATCGCCAACGAGGTCTACAACGGCCAGCGCAGCGAGGTCGGGGAGCTGGCGGAAGGCTTTGTCCCTGGAAAAGTGGGCAGTTCGACCATGCCGCACAAACGAAATCCGTTTGTTCCCTGTGAAATCGTGGGCTATTCGCGGCTATGCCGCAGCACCATGATGGACGCCCTGGCCAGTATGGACGGGACCAACGAGCGCGACGCCCGTGAGATCAACATGGAGATTGAATATCTTGCCCGCTGCTGCAGTCTGGCGGATGCGGCTCTGGACCGCAGTCTCCTGCTGATGCGTGACCTGGAAGTTCATGAAAACGGCATCCGCAGGAACCTGGACCTTTTGGGCGGGCTGATTTACGCGGAGGCTCTGATGATGCGGCTCAGCGACGACTACGGCCGGCTGGAAGCGCATGAGATCATCTATGAACTGGCTCAGAAGGCCATCTCTGACCAGGTGGATTTCCGCAGCCTGCTTCTGACAGACGAGCGCACGGCAGGAAAGCTCACGGAGGATGAACTGGATGAGATTATGAATCCCGCTCATTATATCGGCCTTTCCACGTATTTTGTGGATGTGATTGCGGGAAAGTGATATGAACGGAGCTGCTGCAAAAGCAGATAAATAATCTGCCGGAGCAGCAGCTCCACTTTTATGACCAGATCCTGGTAAATTTTTCAAAATATAATCGCAATATATGAATTTTAAATATAGTTTTGCGGTTATAAATCGCAAAATATATTGAATTTTTTGCTGCGAAAGCCCTGCCTGTTAGAAACATCCAGTTGATATCTGGAAGGAGATCGGCCTGTCCTGTGCCGGAATTCGTTATGTCGTGAAGCATCAGAATATTTACGTCAAAAAATCAGTTCAAAAAATTAACAATAAAAATTGCAAATTCCTCTTGCAAAATCCTTTTTGTTGTGGTATCATATCATTTGTTGACACAGTCAATACAAATATGGAATAAGGCGACATGGCCAAGTGGTAAGGCAAAGGTCTGCAACACCTATATCACCAGTTCGAATCTGGTTGTCGCCTCTCTGACAGCCCCGGGAAATGGTTCCCGGGGTTTTTTGTTTTCCCCTGATGGCCTGGCTCAATAATGTAATACTAAAATTATAATAATAAATAGATAATTTCATATATATTTGTATAGTTTCATTTGTTGTGATATAATGAAAAAAATATGAAAATTAATCAGGAGACAGAGCATGCTGGGATTTTTAAGATCAATATTTGGTGAGAAGGTAGATATAACTTCATACGAATATATGAAAACAATTCCTGTCTATATTCAGGACAATTATAGTATTTTGCTTATGTCATGGGAAGAGAATCAATGCATATTATTATCGCCCAATGATCATTCCTGGCGGTTGCCGACGTTAAAAAAGCAATTCAAAAACTTTCAGAGTTTTTGTGATTTTCCCAGCGCTTTGTATCTGCATGGCCTTACTTCTCAACAGCGCCGGAATTTGATTGAAAATAAGATTCCGTTTATATCAGAGCCGCAACAGGTATATCTGCCGTTTTGGGGTTGTGTTTTTGCGGAGAAATTTAACAGTGCGGCTGTGCCTCCTAAAACAATGGCGCCAGGGGCACAGCGCCTGTTTCTCTATCTATACTATTTTGATAAAATTGAACGCACAAACCTGACAGATCTTTCCGCAAAATTGTGTATTTCGAAAGCTACCTGTACTCGGGCAGCCAATGATTTGTTGTCTGCCGGACTTATTACTATAGATAAAGAAGGCAGAAACAAGTGGATTGTTTCCCGATTTAATAAGCCAGAATTTTTGAGAAAGGGTTACAGCAGGCTGAAATCGCCGGTGGAGCGTGTGATTTATGTGAAAGATATACCGCCTGCAGGACATTTTTTCCAAAGCAATGTAAAAGCACTCTCTTCTCTCACTTTGGTAAGTGCCAAAGGATGTGACAAGGGACTTGCAGCTTCCCCTAAAACAGCATCTTCTATTCCCACGGATATTATTATATCTGAGCGGGACTTCGAAGATTTTGGAGGGTATCCCATTGAAGTATGGAGCTATGATCCGGCACTGTTTGCTGAGAATGGGCGGGTGGATGATATATCGTTGTTGGTTAGTCTTGACAGCGATCCTGATGAAAGAATACAGATGGGTCTGGATGAACTTAGAGAAAAACATGGACTTCCTATAAAATATGATGAATGAAAGAGAGTAAAATATGGTATCAGGGAAGAGCAAAAAATCCTAACGCCTTCGTCCGTTTTGGAAGACATTCAAGTTTTTATCTCGCGGATGCGGGAAATGGACATGCGGTTATCTGATATTGGAGTTATCCGTTCAAAAGAATCCATACTTGACATATACAGCAAAATGTACATAGAAGAATATCCTGAGTCTTAACAGGAATCAAATGTCACTTTACAGCAGGCTTCACCGCCTGCTTTTCATTTTCCCCTCCAAACCCTGTCAGGACGTCTCGTCCCCTGTTCTCTCATATTAATAAGAAGACTTCCCCAAAAATCTGTATAATGTTCTGTGAATCTCTTTAAACTAATCTAAAGGACAAGCACAGAAAAAGGAGGATTTATATGGGGCACAGGATCACGGAAAAAAGGATAGAAGAATTCGGCAGATATCTGGAAGAAAACGAAAAGGCGGCTTCCACCGTGTCCAGGTATATGAAGGAGGTGCAGGATTTTGCCGCGTTTCTGGAGGGGAGGGCTCCGGAGAAAACGCTGCTGCTGGAGTATCGGAGCAGGCTCCACCTGCGGTGCCGGGCCAGGACGGTGAACCGCAAGCTGTCGGCGATCCATTCCTATCTGAAGTATACGGACTGCGCGGAGTGCCGGGTCAAATTCCTGAAGGTACAGAAAAAAGCCTTTCTGGAAGACAACCGGGAGCTGACGCCGGAGGAATATTCCAGACTGCTGGAAACAGCCAAAAGGAAAGGGAACTGGCGGCTGTATTACGTGATGATGACCATATGCAGCACGGGGATACGGATCGGGGAACTGAGATATATCACTGCGGAGGCAGTCAGGAAAGGGCGGGCGGAGATCGCCTTAAAGGGAAAGGTGAGGCTGATCCTGATACCCAGGGAGCTGCAGATGCGGCTGGAAGGATATATGAGAAAAGAACGGATCACGTCGGGGCCGGTCTTCTGCAGCCGGTACGGAAACCCGCTGGACCGCAGCAACGTGTGCAGGGAGATGAAGAACCTCTGCGAAGCGGCCGGGATCAGCGCGCAGAAAGTATTTCCTCATAATCTGAGGCATCTGTTTGCCAGGAGTTTTTATCAGGTGGAAAAGGATCTGGCGCATCTGGCGGATGTGATGGGGCACTCTTCCATAGAGACCACCCGCATCTATGTGACGGCCAGCGCGAGGGACTACGAATGTACGCTGAACCGCATGCACCTTATCTTATGAGACAGAATACCTCGGAATATAGATTCCGTGGTAAAGTACACGCACAAAAATATTGTAAAACCCATACAAGGATTCTACATACATAGAAATTATACATTCAAAAAACGAAAAACGCAACAAAAAACAGTCGTATAGGATACATTTCTTTAAGATTTTCTTAAGGTAATTTTTAACTCTTCTGAATCTTGATGCTTTCCGCTTCTTTTACCCATACATTTTACCACGGAATCTATATTCCGGTGTATGACCTAGAGAATCGAAAAGAAGAAACCGAGAAGGAGCAGAGACATGAAGAAGAGTGTATTGATGGTACTGGCCGTCATCCTGGTCTTTACAGGAGTATTTACCGGGATGACCATCTGGCAGCACAACCGAAGTATGTCCGTGTTTGCGGCTGACGGGTATGTGCTGGGCGGAGAAGCGGAGACGGGCGTGGTTTCCTGTGATTATTTTTCGGCGGGAACCAGGTACTCCAGGAACTATGATGAGCGGATGGTGTTTACAAGCACCATGGGAGGGAAGGAGTCTGTAGATAAGACCAGTTTTATACATTATACAGATAATTCCCTGAGTTCATTTTCGACGGGTATTCTGGTGGACATGGAGCAGATCGCGTCCGGGATCGTGAACTCCTATTTTGTGGATGAGAAGATGGTCCTCACAAAAGGGACTGACGGTTACTCCATCGATAACAACGGGACAGACCTGCAGTTCGGCAATCTGCTCTGGATGGTGGATGATATGAAATTCCTCGTCTACTCGGATACCCTCATCCTGACGCTTCCCAACGGAAGCACCCAGGAGGTGAAAGGGTATCTGGAAGTGGAATACATAGACGACAGCGTGGTACAGATCTGCAATGAAGAGCAGATCTGGCAGGCTGTGCCCACAGGCACGTCCATCACGCTGGACAACGGCGTGGTCATCGATCTGGAGACCGGGGATATCACCGGCGGAGGCGGGGCCGTGCAGGCCAATCTGTCCGGTATCCTGGCGGACCTCATGACGGGAGGCGGCGTGGCCATCGCGTCCACCTCTGCCCAGGACTGGCGGCCGCCGGAATTTGAATTCGAGGCCATCGACGGCCAGGATGGAGAAGACGGCGAGGACGGAGAAGAAGGCGAGGCCGGACAGGAAGGCGAGGCCGGGCAGGAAGGCCAGGCCGGCCAGGACGGAGAGGACGGCTCGACCGGAGAGGACGGTTCTGCCGGTGAAGACGGTTCCGCGGGCGAATCCGGCGGGGAAGGTTCCGACGGCGTGTCCGGCGGCAACGGCGAGAGCGGTGAGAAAGGCCAGGGAGGCGCGGCCGGAGGCAGCGCGGCTCCCGGAGCGGCAGGCTCCACTGAGGTGAACAGCGCGCTGGCCCAGGTGCTGATCAGCAGCCTGAAGTATGACTGTGCCCAGATGGATATCTCTTTCTATGCGGTGGAGGCGGATACGCTGGTGCCGGGCACGGCATGGCTGCAGGTGATCGAGGCGGATACCAACCAGGAAGTGGCCAGAAGCCTGGTGGAGACGTGGGAGACGGACCTGGCGGCGTCCTCCTCTGTGGAGACGGTCAATGTGAACGTGGGCAACCTGCGGGCGGACACCCGGTATACGGTTCAGATCTATTCCCGGTATAAAGTGGGTGAGAACGGTACGGAGGGCGAGAAAGTATTTGCCAGCCGGACTTTCTATACCTCCGGGGACGGCGTGGAGATGAAGCTGGGGGCGGTATCCGAGAACGCAATCACCATCGATCTGGACAGGCAGAATTACTCCACGATCCAGTCGGGTATGCTGTGTATTACCTTTACATATACAGATGAAAACGGAACGGCGAAACAGTACAGGCACTGGAGCGATCCGTTTGCCCTGAGCAGTTCGGTCAGCCAGGTGGTATCTCTGCAGGACGATGAAGGGAATCCGGTATTTGAAGGGCTGAGATCCAATATCCCGTTTACGGTGGAATTGTTCACCAGCAGCGGCGCGTACAATGTGACCGACGGCAGGTGGGTGGTGGCGGATGACGACGCCGAAGCGCCGGACGGCGTGGCCTCGGGCGTGGTGGAAAAATCCGACCAGATACTGGAGGCTAAGACACTGAAGGAGACGCCCACCTACGGAAGCCTTCAGATCTATCAGTCCACCCAGGGCTGTTATCTGATCTCGGTGAACGATATTCAGGATCCGGATATGGCGATCCAGAATTATAACTATAAGATCTATTCCTATAATGACGGCACAGGCGAGAAGGTTCTGGTGAAACAGCTGTATTCCGCCACCAGCTCCCCGGTGGAACTGTATGTGGACGAGGATGTGATCAATTATAACAGCTGGTACTATGTGGAATGTACCATCAATTACCATGACAACGAGAAACCTTACTCCCTGATCGTGACCAACGGCAACGAGAACCCGTTCCAGACCGGAACCGGCCAGGCGGTGATCACGTTCGTGGAAGGCACGGTTACAGACGGTTCCCGTTACGACAAATACAGTACCGTCGGGCCGAGCCACCTGTTCGGGAACCTGGTTCTGGATACTTCGGAGGCCGGATTTGCCCTGGATCTGGGCGAGAAAGGCAATACAACCAGCATTCGCGTGGACGTAAGCTCCGGGGGAGATTATGTCTATTCCATGTCCTATGACAGCTGGACGGCAGCGGACAAGAACATGGAGGAAAATCAGGGGGCTGAACTGGACGGCGCGGCGTACGACGCTGACAACGACAAACTCTATCTTCCGGTGGATCTGTGGGGTCTGAAACAGGACAGCGCCTATACTTTCTCCGTCTACGCCTATGTGAGATACAGCGACGCCAGCAGCGCGTACAAATATGTGGGCAATACGCTGGCCATGACCCAGACCTATGGAAATACCAGATACGCCATGGAAGGCGGTGGGACCGGGATGGCCAAGGAACTGGAATTCACCGTCACCAACCTGACCGGCCAGAAGGTGGATCCCGACAACCAGAATGAAGACGCGCCCACCTACGACAAGGAGTTCGAGGTAGGCATTTCTCTGAAGGACAGCTGGGGCGGAGACTATCCGCTGGAGCTTACGTCTCTGCGAGCCGTGGAGATCACCATAACGGGCCTGGACAACTCCGGGAACCCCATCGGCAGCAGCATCGTAAAATATGTGGACCTGTATGAGAAAGGCGGGCTCATCCCCACCGGCGGCAGCCAGATCAGCGACAAATATATCTGGCTGAGCCAGGAGGACGAGAACCCGGCGGTGGAATACCTGAAAGCGTCGTCCGCAGATCCTTCCGGTTCTTACCTCTGCACCTTAAGCACCGCGGAGGCAGGAGATGTGTCGGCGTACACCAATGTGCGGGTGCAGGTGACGGGAGCCTACGACTATACCTACCAGATGTCCTACGGCTTCCCGGATCTGTCCGCCAGCAATGTGAGCGGCTACTATAACGATATCCCGCATACAAGCAACGAACTGGTGATGGATATCGCCGGGGACAACACGCCGTCGCTGGATGATTATGACTACCGGGACAACCGGGACGAGGCGGTGGACGCGACGGAGATCCGCAATACAGGAGACCTGGGCAGCGCATATCTTCCCATCACTGATGTGGGACGGATGAAGGATTCAGCCCTGGATTCGGATACGGTGCGCGGATACCGCCTGCAGGCAGATTTTCGTTCCTCCACCATGGCCTCGATCACCTATTATATCTTCACCTATGACGATTGGGTGGAGTACGGATACATGCAGGATCACGGGCAGGAACATGATACCGCAATATATCAGGACATCGCTCAGGCGGCGGTGGCCCATAAACAAAATAGTACTGAAAGTACTGAAAGATACTGGGCGGACAAAGTGACTGCTGTGACCATTGAGATCGATGAGAAAGAATGGGATTCCATCGAAGCGCCGTTCCTGGACGTGATCTATGTGGATGATCCCAATGATGCCACGAATGGTGACAGGGCGGAGAAAAACAGCGCCACCGGCGGTTATGTGTACTATACCAACAATCTGAAAAGGGGACAGACGTACCTGTTCAGCTTCTCCGAGTGGGACCGCTGCGAACAGGATGCGGACGGCAATCCGCTGTACCAGTTTCCCTATGACGATGTCCTGTACGCCAAGAGCAACAAGCTCATGATCCGGAGCAAGCCGCAGCAGATGGATCGCCAGGCGCCGGAGGTGCAGATGACCCTGGATCATACGACGCTGGACGGGGATCAGGTGTGGTCTTTCACTGCCTATGACCCGGATCAGGCGCTGGGGATCGTAGATCCCGCCGACGGGGACAGGATGCTCTGGCAGGAACTGTATGAAAAATTAGGGAAGTTTGAGGCCGATCCAATTGACTGGAGCAAAGGCTATATCCTGGGAACAACGTCGGACGGCATGAAACAATATACATATGCGCTGTATCCGCTGCTGTCGGACGTATCGCTGAGGACCTATGCAGCGGCTGGGATCAGTATGCCGGGAAGCGACATAAAGGCATTGTCGGAAGATGAGATCTCCGATATCTATGGGTATTCGCAGTCCTCTGCCCCAGGGGCCCATATCATAGTAGACAGCGCAAATTCGGTTACGGCCGGCGTCTCCTGGGAAGGAACCTTTACCCTGACCCCGTCGGATGGATGGATCGGGGATTATACGGTCTACAGCATTCACCTGGGCCGGGTGCTGAACGACAGCGCCTATGTGACCAACTCCTCCGCCGCGGGTACGGACGAATATGAGAAAGGCGCAGGTTATGAGCTGAACAGTATGTCCAGCCTCCGCTATATGGCCGCCGCCACAGCGCGGTATGAGAAGGTGCGGGATACGCTGAAGATCCATGCGGACGATGGGACCCCGGCCGGCCTGGTGCTGGAAGCCCAGCTGGTGGGCGGCAACCTGCAGTTCTACGAAGCGTCGACCAATGGCCTGGAGGACCGTATCGTGGCGCTGGAGGTTACCGCATGGCTGAACATGGGAAATGATGTTACCCCTCAATGGGAAGAGAAAGGTACAAAGCGGCTGAGTTATAACCCCGCCGCGCAGAGCAACATCGTGGCTTCGTTCAACATCGCGGATCTGGGAAATTATTCCGCCAACCGGCCGGCGGCCGTTCAGGTGAAGGTGATCTATGACACCGGCCTGTACGGAAGCAGACAGGATGCATATATGAGGAGCACGGAAGTTGAAACATATCCGGACATTTCCTGGATCTGGAACGCGGATCCGGCTGGAGACAGGAACTCCTATCTGGTCCGCCAGCAGAAATCGGGCACCTGGTACACCGGCACCGCAGGTGCGGCCTATAATGGGAACAGCTGGAAGCTGAGCGGAAACCGAAGCCTGCCTTATGGAAGCACTGTATGGCAGTATAACGCTGAGCCGGACAAGGAGAAATTTGACGTCGTAGACGGAGCCTGGTATCTGCACCCATACGATATCCTCGGTGACAAACTGTCTACCACCACATTAGAATCCAGAGTATATCTGAGGAACGCGGTGGTGACGGGAAGCGGATATCTGAGCGAGACGAATTATTATAATGCCGCTGTTGGCGGATGGACGGACCGGGAGAACAGCGTGCCGGTGGTACTGGGCGCGCTGGGCATGTCGGGCGCCGGACTGCAGGCGTCGAAGCAGTCGCCGGGAGAGCTGGAGGTAAATGCGGATCCGATGGAGATTGGCAGCGATATTTATGAGCCTGGAACCCTGTTTACTTTCTCCACGCCGGAATCTACCGTGCAGTTTACGGAAAACCTGACGGTGACGTCCTCCATGGATACGGTCACGGTATCCCTGACCATGCCGGAAGCCAGCCTGAAGAAGCTGAACAAAAATGATCCGGACGATGAATATGAGTTTTATCCGTACCTGTTCCTGGAACTGAGAGAGGATACGGAGTATAAACCAAGCGGCGGAACTTATTGGGAGGAGGACTCAAAGTACATTTACCAACTGAGTTTAGATAAAGCTACACACGGAGACCTTCTGACGGACAAGAAACATTTCGGATCCGGAGTGATCGGCGCAGCTGCCGGAGAGGATACAGAGATTATCGGCGGAGCAGGAAATGAGGTGTTGTTGGATCTGCCTGCAGTGAAAGTGGATGTTTCGAACACGGAAACGAATAACGTCTTCCGGTGGACCCTGAGGAACCTGGATCCGGAGAAAAATAATTCGGGCAGCGGGGCGAAGAACTATTCCCTGAGGGTCTATGTGCTGCCGGTACGAGATGACAGTTCACAGGAGATTGATTACAGCACTCTGACAGCGGATGCACTCGAAGGTCTGAAGCACTATGTGATTGACAACACCAATATGAACAACGCCGTATCCAACCGTTACTATTCACAGATCGGCTACAACTGCTGGTTCCGTCTGATGACCAACAGCCGGAATAGATTCAAGACCAGCAACCCCGTACCGGCCGCATCCTATACGGCAAAGAGCTATGACGATAAGACCGTATCGGTGGTCTTCGATGTGGATCAAAGGTTTCAGGAAGTGAATCTGGGAACCCGCACCGTAATCTATGAAGCAGGTGGGACAACTTATAATACAAAAACGATCTATGACGAGTACATAGAATACCGGCTGCTGGATAACGCCGGGGACGTTGTGCTGGATCATGCGCAGGTCATGGCGGCCAACGGGTATATCCCGGTGACAGCGACGGTGAAGACATATGATCCTGTTACTGGAGATGAAGCAGAAGAGCGGACGATCACGATCTATGTAAAAAATGGAGATCCCACCAGCATCTATACGCCGCCTACGGGAAATGAAAAGCTGAACCTGACCGGGGTGAAGGAGCTGCTGGATGAACGTACATTGATCGCGGGACAGACCTATAAGCTGGAGGCCAGGATCTGCTATACGGATCAGGAACTTGTGAATATGGACTCTGATAAATTTGAAAAGACGACCGAGAAATGGGATACGAATACGAATGATCAGGATGTGATCACAGCCAAAGGCCTTGTCGCCGGAGAGACCAGCATCACCTTTACGATCCCGGCGGGCAGCAATCCCACGCAGACGGTGGGCGCCACATATGAAAAGAATACGGCGGGACTGGATATGACCATCAGCCTGCGCTCGGTGGATGAGGATTTCAACACAGGAGTGTGGGGAACGGATGGCAAGCTGTACAGCGGCCAGATCTATGTGAAGATCCTGGAGAAAACCGGATCCGGAGCTGATGTGACAGAGAAGTTTACGCTGAATGGCGCCCCGCTGTATAATCAGGGAACATACACTCTGATACGGACCAATGTAACCCACAGCCTGAAGTGGGCGAACAACCCCAATTATGAACATATCTATTACAACGAAGTATGGGGAACGCTCAACGGAATCAGGCATACAATAGGCAGCAGCTGTGAGTGTGAACAGAGCCATGGAGACAGAGAAGTGGACGCTTATGGAAATATCCGTCTGACCACCAGCACCCCCGGCTTTGACCGTTACCTGACCATGCCGGAGGAAAGCGGTATCGTGTTCCTGGATATAGTGGTGACCTACAGCGCCGGAGGAACCCTGACGCTGAACGTGCTGAACGGAAGCGGTATCGATCAGCTGACGGGAGCGGCGACATTGACAGTGGTCTGCACAGAAACCGGCGGAGTGGTTACGGTGTCGGTTGACCACGCGCAGTGGAGTGGGAATACCTGCAGGTTTACGATCCCTGCCTCGGAGACGAGCAAGCTGAAAGGAAACTGCAGCGCGTCGTTCACCTTCTCCAACGCGGACGGAACAATAACCTACACAGTCCCCCAGGGCTTCGTGGCCAACTGATAGGAGGAATACAGCATGCGGAAATTGGACAAGAAAGCAAAACGCGGGATTGTGCTGTTCGCGGTGTGCTGCCTGCTGACGGCAGGCGGCATCGCGGCCTGCATGGTTCTGGTGATGAACGCCCGCGGCGCCTCCTGGCAGCTGGGGGCGGGCGCAACAGTGTATGACAACGTGTACACCCCGGTGACGCTGGAAGCGGCCGGGGCGGTGCAGAACCGGGGCGGCGGCGCTTATACGCTCTACGCCGGTTCCGGAGTATGGGATCTGGGGAATTCCACCGTATCCTGCGACTCCACGGGAGACGCGCTGGATCTCTTCGGCGGCATGTACTGCTATGAGGAGGACGGAAGCGTAGTGACGCTGGAGGAGCACAGCCGGGTGGAGGACCTGACGGATACGGCGGTGTACCGGCTGGATACCAACCGCTACGTGGTGGTGGGCAGGAGTATCACCACCGAGAGCGGCGTCCTCAGCACAGACACCGGGTATCTGTATCTGATCATAGACAGCGCGGGCAACGCCCGCGCCCTGAACCGGGAGGTGAGCATCCGCCTTCTGAATGACGAAGTCATCCATGCGGACGGCATGGTGTGGTCCCTGGAGGACGACGTGCTCCGCATGGGGGACAACAGCATCGAGCTTGGCAGCACCAGGGATTTCATCTCTGAGGGCGGCGAGACCTACAGCTATGTGATCCGGGGCGGCAACGGCGGCAACGGCGGAGCCGGTGGAACCGGCGGGGCCGGAGGAGCCGGAGGCGTCGGAGGAGCCGGAGGAACAGGCGGAACCGGAGGCGTCGGAGGAGCCGGAGGAACAGGCGGAACGGGCGGAACCGGGGGAACAGGCGGAGCCGGAGGAGCCGGAGGTATCGGTGGAACCGGAGGCGTCGGAGGCATCGGCGGAAGCGGCGGAAGCGGCGGGGCCGGCGGAAACGGAGGAGCCGGAGGTACCGGAGCCGGCGTGCCGGAAGAACTGATGCAGTCCCTGGCTTCCTTCCATATAGAAAGCGCGGCGACCACATCCACCTCCGCCACCCTGGACGTATCCATGTACGATCCTTTCAACTATTATGCCGTGGGCGAACTGTGGCTGTATGAGACGTTCTCGGACGCGTCCGGGAATGTGGTATCGGACGCGGAGACGGTGCGGCAGGAGGCAGAGAACGACAACCTGACCCTGACCAAGATGTCCATCACCCCGTCGGATGATTCGGCGCTGTTCACGGGACTGAAGCCCAACCGGCAGTATTCCGTGATCCTGGGCTGTTACAACGAGAACGGGGATTTTACCCAGAAAGACTATACCACCTTTACCACGTCTTCCATGGACACTTACCTGAAGATCCAGGAGATCACCTGGTACAACCTGTCCCTGGATATCAAGATTGATCCGGTGGCGGATACTCCGGAAGAGGTGTACGCGCTGGTCTACACCCAGGAGGAATCGGAACTGGGCGACGTATCGGGACGTCTGGCCTCCATTGGAACCGAGGGTACGGCGCTGAGCGAATTCATCGGGGCTATGCAGAGCGAGAGCGGAACCACCTGCCAGGTGGGAACGACGGCGCTGATCAACGAGGAAGAGGGCGTTGTGGATGAGAGCAAGCACTATGTGGTGGTGCTGGTAGCCGGCCTCTACGACGGCAACTGGCAGATTCTGTCCTCCCAGGTGGTGAGGAACCCGTATTACGGCATGAGCATCTGGCAGGAACCGGCAGAGGGAGACGAGGGCGGAGTGATCATCCGCCCGGACGAGTCACAGCAAAATCCATAAATATAAAGGAGAATAAATCATGGAAAGTATACTGACCGCAACGATACAGGCAATCGGCACGATGCTGGGACTGGCATTCCTGGGCACGGGGATCGGCTTCGGGATCCTGGGATCCCGGGCCGTGGAGGCCATCGGAAGAAACCCGGAGACCAAGAGCGACATCATCTCCGGCGTCATGGTGGTGGCCGTGGTGCTGACGGTGCTGCTTCTGCTTTTGTTCGCCTTCGTATTCCTGCTTTTGTTCTACAATCCCCTGACGGTGGGATAAGAAGAGGCCGGAAGGAGGAAAGACCATGCAGATCATTCTTGCAGCCGTGCTGCTGGTGATGGCCGTGCTGAACGTGTTCTTACTGTTCGTCATCCGCCAGATCGTAGTGATCACCAACCGGCAGGTGCAGCGGCATTTTACAGTGGAACTGGAGACTCTGGGCGAGGAAGTGGAAGGGGCGTTGGAACGCCTGGCGGAAGCCAGAAGAGAGCTGCAGGAGACGGAGAGGAAGGAGAAGGCTTCAGGAGAGCCGGGGGCGGCGCGGCCTGTCTCCCGAGGCCTCTCCCAGGTACCCGGATTCTCCCATCCCAGATACCGCAGCGAGGAATCGCTGGAGACCTACCGGTATATCCGGGACCATATGAGGCTGGACTACAGCGGCTATATCCGGCAGGCTCTGGACTGGCGGCCGGAGCCGGACCAGGTCTGGACGCGCCTGAAGGGCGTGATGGACAAACTGGATTTCCAGACCATGTACGGCCTGATTCTGATGCAGGACGGGGAGCGGGAGACGGCTCTTTCGGAACTGCTGACGGAGGAAGAGCAGGCGGCGCTGGAGCAGGCGGCTCCAGTGGAACTGTACCCGGATTTTTCCGGCCGGATGGACGCGGCACGCCAGTACCTGAAGCTGCATGATCCGGTGGTCCGGGTGGAGAGCGGGGATCCTGACGCGCAGAACCGGCCGGAGGAAGACGGGCTCCGGGTAGAGTACAATCCGCAGATCCATGAAGGCATCCGGCTGCATGTGGGCGCCGGCGTGCTGGACTACAGCCTGTAGGGCAGAGGGAGGAACAATGGAACAGCATATAAAAGAAATGATTCAGAAAAAGACAGAGATGGGATTTTCTCCCGATCAGATGCAGGAAGTGGGGTATGTGTCTTCTGTACAGGGATACATCCTGGAGGTCAGCGGGCTGACCAACGTGATGTTTTACGAGAAGGTGATCATTGACGGACATTCGGAGGGCTATGTGAACAATATCTACCGCAACCATGTGATGGTGGCGGTGGTGCGGGAAGGCGGCCGGATCTACACGGATTCGGAAGTGGTGGCCACCGGAGAGATCTTTGAGGCGTCCTATTCGGAGGAATCCGTGGGGCATATGATCGACATCTTCGGACGGGACCGGATGAACGGGCTGCAGTTCGACTGCCTGGAGCAGCTCCCCATCGAGAACCGGACCACGCCGATCATGGACCGGACCGCGGTGAACCGTCCCCTGGAGACGGGCATCGCCGGCATCGACCTGATCTATCCCATCGGAAAAGGCCAGCGTCAGCTGATCATCGGGGATAAGAAGACAGGAAAGAGCCAGATCGCCCTGGACGCCATCGTGAACCAGAGGGGCAAGGACGTGCTGTGCATCTATGTGAGCATCGGCAAGACCAAGAAAAGCATGAAAGAGATCTATGCCGACCTGTCCCGCAGGGGGGCGCTGGATTATACCATCATGCTGGCCGCGTTCAACGACGACCAGCCGCCGGTTCTGTACCTGACCCCGTACGTGGGACTGACCATCGCGGAAAAATACATGATGCAGGGGAAGGATGTGCTGGTGGTGCTGGACGACCTGTCCCGCCACGCGGACAACTACCGGGAGATCAGCCTGCTGGTGGGGAAGACGCCGGGCAGGGACGCGTATCCGCCGGACATCTTCTATACCCACAGCCGCATGCTGGAGAAGGGCTGCCAGCATAAATGCGGCGGCAGCATCACGGTCCTGCCCATCGTGGAGACCAGGGGAGGGGATATCACGGACTACATCTCCACCAACATCATCTCCATCACCGACGGACAGATCGTACTGAGCAAAAAATCCTTTGACCAGAACCAGAAGCCGGCCATCAACTACGGCCTGTCCGTATCCCGTCTGGGAGGCGCGGTGCAGCCGGAGCCGGTGAAGAAGATGGGCGCCAGAGTGCGCCGGGAACTTTTGTCCTACCTGGAGACCAGGGAGGTCTACCAGCTGACCAACATGGACGAGATGGGGAAGGAACTGCAGGAAAAGATCCGCAGGGGCGAGGAGATCATGTCCGCGCTCTGCCAGTATAAATACAGCCCCTTAAGCCATGACGAGATCATCGGACGGTTCCGCCACCTGTACCAAGAGGAGCAGCCATGAATATAAAAAATGTGGTAAAGGTCATGAATTTCCACGCCCTGGTGCGCGTGGACCGCGCCAAGAGAGAGGCGCAGAAATACATGCTCATGAGCGGAGAGCTGTATCAGATGCTGGATCAGATCATGAACAACCGCAACCTGGTACTGGACAAATCCGTCATGCAGCCGGATCCGAAGAAGCCGTCCCTGACCTTTTACATCGGCAGCGACTTCGGGTTCTGTTCCAATTACAACACCCTGGTGAACCACGCCATGAACGAGGACAGCGGGGACAAGGTGCTGATCGGCAAGAAGATGAGATGCCATACCGGCAATATCATCATGCGGATCCACCGGGGCCACCTCCAGGAGAACCTGTACCATGTGGAGGAGATCCTGAAGGACAGCCTGTGGGAAAAACAGCATTCCAGCATCCGGATCGTGTATAACCGGTACCTCAATTCCACCACCAGCCGGCTGGAGACCATGCAGCTCTATCCCATGGAAGTGCCGCGCCGGGCGGACGCGGCCGCTTACCGGCAGGACTATGTGGTGGAGGGAGATTTAAGCGAGATCCTGCGGCAGCTTCTGCTCACCTATATCATGTACGAGATCGAGCTGGCCTGCATCAGCGGGTTCGCCGCGGAGAACGTCATGCGCCAGACCACGACCCAGGAGTCCCTGGACAAGATCGAGGAGCGGGACGCCCAGCGGCTGATGGAGGAGCGGAAGGCCCGCAGGGAGAAAGAATTCAGCAAAGTCATAGAAAGCTTCAGCAAGATGCGGAACTGAAAGGGGTACATATATGGAACAGAAAAATTTTGTGGGAAAGATCATCTCCATATCGGATCTGAATGTGACGATCCTGCTGGGCGGAGTGAAAGTACGCAACCGGGAGATCCTGGAGACGGAACACCGGGATCAGACTTACCGGTTTGAAGTGTTTGAGGCGAAGGGAAGCATCATCTTCGCCATCCCTCTGGACAGCGTCATCGGCCTGAAACGGGGGCTGGACGTATATACCACGGGAAAAGAACTGGAGATGGAGTATTCAGACCGGCTTTTGGGCCGGGTCTACGACAGCTACGGCGCGCCCATCGACGGGCTGCCGGAGGAGACGGAGCAGAAGAAGGGTGTCTACGCCAGGAGTCTGACCATGCCGGAGATCAATATCGATGGCGAGGTGCTGTGGACCGGCATCAAGGTGCTGGATTTCTTCGCCCCCATGCAGAAAGGCTACAAGATGGGCCTTCTGGGCGGCGCGGGCGTGGGCAAGACAGTGCTGATCAAGGAGCTGATCAACAACGTCTATATGAAGAGCCAGTCCAACAGTGTGTTCGTGGGCGTGGGCGAACGGAGCAGGGAAGGCAAGGATCTGTACGACGAGATGCTGGAAGCGGGCCTGCTGGACAAGATGTCCATCGTCTTCGGGCAGATGGGCGAGAACAGCGTGGCCAGGAACAAGGCGGTCTTTTCCGGGCTTACGCTGGCAGAATATCTGAGAGATGAAAAGAAGCAGGACGTGCTCCTGTTTATCGATAATATTTACCGTTATGTGCAGGCGGTCAGCGAGATCAACGCGGAGCTGAAGCGGATGCCCATCGAGAACGGCTATCCGGCCACCATCGAGAGTGACGTGAGTATGGTGGAAGAGCGGATCAACTCCACCGACGACGGTTCCATCACGTCGTTCCAGGCCATCTATATCCCGGCGGACGACATCACGGACGAGGCCGTGCAGGTGATCAGCTCCCATCTGGACGGACAGATCGTGCTGGACCGCAAGGTGGCGGAGAAAGGACTCTATCCCGCCATCGATGTGTTCCGCACCCAGAGCAACATGATCGATATCGAGAAGATCGGGGAGCGGCACTACCGTCTGGTGCAGGAGGTGATCCGCCACCTGGCCAGATACGAAGAACTGGAAGAGATCATCGCGGTGCTGGGCGTGGACGAACTGTCCGAGACCGACTACAACATCTTCCAGCGAAGCCGCAAGCTGCGCAACTATTTTACCCAGCCCATGTTTGTGGCGGAGAATTTCACCGGCATCAAGGGAGAGTTTGTGAAGATCGAGGACGTGCTGCGGGATGTGGAAGATATCCTGGGCGGCGTGTTCGACGAAGTGGACGAGGGACATTTTTCTTATATTGGTTCGATACCAAGAGAGTAGAGGTGGAAGATGGCAGGACGGCAATACCAGCCTAAAAACGTGACGGCGCGGGTGTACAGCATCGTAAACGGCGTAAAGGAGATCCAGCATGTGCGCCTGATCCGGATCAAGAGCCGGAAATACAATCTCCTGATCATGGAGGATTATATGCCCGTGCTGGGAGAGATCGACGGGGACGTGACGATCCAGTCGGAGGACGAGGTCTTCACCCTGGAAGGGATCTACGGCTTTTACATGCATCAGGACAATCAGTTCCGTCTGATGCTCAAGGAGAAGAGGGAGGAGATCTAGATGAGTTTTCTGACCTATCAGGTGCTTGCGCTGAAGGAATTTATCCTCACGGCCGGGATCATGGCGGCCGTACTGATGGTGCTGTTCCTGGCCATGGCGGTGCGGCCCAAACGCGGCGCGGCCCATTACGGGATACAGGCGCTGTTCTTCCGCCAGACCTGGAAGGAATCCGCGTATCTGGCGGCGGATGTGCTGCAGCTGGCCTTTGCGGTGAGCTGTCTGGTATGCCGGACGGAGCTGCAGACCGTCCATATCCTGACGGCGGGGGCGCTCTGCCTGGTCAAACTGGCGGCGCTGCCCCACGCGCTCAGTTTTCTGACGGATCTGCTCTACACGGCGTTCCTGATCCTGACCCTGCTGGCTTCGTCCCTTCTGCGGGGATTTATGGGGCAGGCTTCTTTCGATCCCTGGCTGATGGCGGTGTACTGGATGCTCCAGATCTTCATCCTGGAGTATGCGGTGTACGACTTTCTGCACAGTTTCCAGATGCTCCTGGGGAAAGACTCCCTGGAACGGGGGGCCAGACGGAAGAAGGAGAGATGGAACCGGAAGAAGCGGGCATTAAAAGAGCTGGAGGAGACCTATGGATAGAGAGACGTCCAGGGAAGCGTTTCTGCGCGCCCTGCATACGGAGAATGACAGGGAGGATAAAAAAGAAGAACAGGAAGAGTTCGTGTACCGGGGGAAGGTGAAAAAGGATCTGGAGATCACCGGCCTGGAATTTATCGACACGGAAGAAAGCGGGGAGGAAGCGCCCCGGGAAGAGGCGGCCGTGCCGGCGGAGGAGCCGGATCTCTCGGTGAGCCTGTTCCAGAAGATTTCGGGCATATTCCAGAAGGCCGGCAGGCCGGTATGGAAGCTTCTGCTGTTCGCGTTCGCGCCGATCCTGAAGCCCTTCCGCAAGGGCGCGGATACCATCACAAGAAGGGACTGGGCCGTATTCTTTGTGCTGATCCTGGCCGTGATCTCAGTGCTGGGATTCACCAGGGCGTCCATCCACCTGCGGAACCATTTCCGCACGGCGGACAGCCTGTACACGGTGGACATGGGCATGCGGAACCCCTGCCCGGACGGCGTCTCCTTCGCTGTGGCCGACGACGGCTCCACTGTGAAGAAGGAGAATGGTCAGGAGATCCCGGTTGCGGGAGAGCCCTACTACTATGAGGGCCAGGACCGGGTGCTGTGGCCGGTCAGGGGCGTCTGGTACGATTCACAGACGGTAAACTGGGGGCGTATCGAGAGATTCAGCAGCGTGGAGCAGGGAGAGGGCGGCTGTCTGATCCACCAGAAGGGGGGCGATTCCCTGCTTCTGAAAGGCATGATCTATGACAATGACGACTGCTATCTGTTTCTGGAAGGGACGCTGCTGGAATACAACGGAGAAAAGCTGGATCTGCCTGCGCTGAGCAGTGTGAAGGTGCGGATGAACGGGGCGGTGGAGATCTATCCCTACGGCGGGGAAGGGATCTACGCGCCGCTGGAAACGGAGGTCTGTGCGTCCTTCAGGAACGGGGCGAGGGTGGATATCGGGAACGACATCCTGTATTACCCCAACGGGTCGTACCGGCTGACGTTCCTGGATCTGGACTACACAGATGAACTGTCGCAGAAGCTTCTGGATCGGATGGAAGCGGCGCAGGCGCCGGCCGGCAAAGAGACGGAACAGCCGGAGGCAGAGGAAGATTAACGGATAGAAGGATAACTGCAGGATGGGTGAGAAGATGAAGAATTGGAAAGAAAGATGGAAGGATATGGGTAAGAAGATCAGACTGGACAAGCGCGTAGCGGTGATCCTGGCCTGTGTGGCTGCCGCCGCGTGTATTCTCCTGGTTCTGCAGTTGTATACCATGAAGCAGGTGACAGTGCTGGAACTGGATGCGGCGGCGCTGCCGGGGGAAGAGACCCTGAACAGCTTAAGGGAGCATTCCCTGGAGCGGGACGAGGCCGTGTGGCTGGAGCAGCTGAGGGAAAACGAGGTGCTTTACCGCAGGGGGAATACCTGGTTCGCAGGGGAAGAGCGCAGGACATTCGCGGGAACCGCGCCGCTCTATGTGAACGACGGCAATTACCTGTGGCTCCTGGGCGTGAAGGACGCCAGGATGTATGACGCGGACTGGCAGGCCGGCGACGCGCCGGCGGGGATGTACGTCAGCGCCGGAAAAGCGTTTAATTTTGACGGAAGCTCCACAGGCGATCCGGATATTTTATTTTTGCGGCTTTCCAACAATGTATTTGTAAATACGGTCTCCTTCCGGATAGACGGGGCCGGCAGCAGCCTTTCGGTCCCGTCCAACAGTTATCTGGACCTGAAGGAAGACGGGATCTATTATCTGTCGCGGCAGGCGGGAGAAAAGCTGATCTACAGCGAATTTCCCGCTGCTTTTGGCATGCGGGTGACAGTGAACGGCGAGGAGCTGACCTATGAAGAACTGCTGATCCGCCTGGGCATCCTGCAGGAAGACCAGGAGGCGGCGATTCCCGAAGAGGATCAGGACGAAGTGACGGCGGAAGAACCGGCTCAGGAAAACGCGCCCCAGGAGGACGGGGACCAGGCAGGGCATGACCGTGACAATACTGCCAGGGACGACAGCCGGGAAGAGGAAGATAAGAAGGATGCCGGTGAAAGCGGAAGCACTCCGGGAACCCGCGGCCAGGCGGCGGCACAGCCCCAGGGCGATCAGGGAAGTGTGAGCGGCGAAGCCGGAAGTACCGGCCGGGATGAAACTGGCGATGAAACGGGCGGCGATGACGGCGATGGCCAGGACGGAAAGGATGAGGACGGCAAAGAGGAGACCGGCGATGAAGAAACCGGGGATGACGGATCAGAAGACGCCCAGCCCGGCGGGGCCGGAGATTCGGAAGAGAATGCAGGCGGCGAAGGTACGGAGACGGAACCGGGGACAGGTCCGGAAGACGGGGCCGGAACCGGCGATGGCGGCCAGGGAGGCCTCCTGCCCGGAGATCCGGGATCAGAGCTCCAGCCCGGCACAGACAGCGGAAGCGGGGATGATACGGAAGAGGAAGAACCGGGAGAAGACGAGGACGGCGGCGACGGCGGGGAACAGGGAGAACCCGGATCAGGCGGAAGCTCTTCGGAACCCATAGAAGGCGACACGGACGGCAGCGGCGGCGGGTCCGGTACGGTGACGGTGCCGGGAGAAGTGAACCCGCCGGTGTGGACGAAGCCCACGCCTGAGATCATCTGTGAAGACGGGGATATCAGCATCTATTCCATGGAAGCTTCCCTGCGCGTGCGGGACACTTACGGCTGTTTTGACCGGGTGGTGCTGATGCTGTCCTGGGATCTGGACGATCCCAACGATACCCCCACTGCGGATACGCAGCTGCAGCTGAGACGGACGCTGCGGGAACGGGGAGATTTCTCCATCGACAGCCTGCCTCCGGGAGAGAAGATCTTCGTGGCGGCATATATGTATTATTATGCGGAGGATGGAACCAAGATCCAGGAGACGGAGCCGTTCCAGACCTTTGTGATAGAGACAAAACCTTTCGAATATGTGGACCCCATGTTCGTAAGCTTCAGCGATGCGCTGGAGGACAGTACGTCCGGCTGGTACTATGAGAACCAGATCGAGGCTTACAAACTGAAACTTGGCAGTACCAACAGCAATGTGCTGAGCAAGGTGTACCGGGCGCAGCTGGAGGTATATAAGGAGGAGAATATTTCGGACCCGCTGGCAGTGTTCAATATCACCAGCGGTACCCTGAATAAATATAAAACATCGCAGGGGCTGGACTATCAGACGCTGCTTTCCCAGTATGTCCTTCCGGCGGACACCCGGTACCGTTACCGGCTGGAGTTCTTCGACCGGTACGGCAATTCCTTCAACGGGGAAGGAAAGGTGCTGTGGGGAGAGGCGGAAGCGCAGAACCCGGCGGACTGGATACGCGCGGAGGGCTACGGCGCGGAAGGCGAGGCTTATGAGCCGAAGACGTCCCAGCAGTGGCCGGACAGCCATGATAAGGTGGGAGCGGAGAGTTTCTACTGGGGCTATACCCATACCAGCAAGACGGTTCCTTCCGCTTCCATGGAGACGGTGGTCAACCCGGACAAGCTGACGACGCTGTCGGACATCGGCGTGACGGTAAAGATCGCGGATCCCCACAGCGCCCTGACCCCGGACGCGGGAGGCAGCCAGGGAACTGCCCTGGGGCAGATCCCGCAGGCGGGAGGAAAAGAATATAAGATCTATCTGTCCCTCTCCAACACGCAGACCGGAGATCCCCTGTATTTTACATATCAGGATGAGAACGGTAAGCCGGTCCTGACCGTGGGTGAGACGGACAGCGACGGCGTGTACCACCGGTACGGCGCGGATACGGCGGGAGCAGGGCTGTACGCCTATGTACAGGGAGGCAGCCTGCCGGGAGGAAGCGGCGGCAATCAGGTGGAATTCCGGGGGCTGACAGCGGGCGAGACTTACACGATCCGCATCTATGCCACCTATGACCTGAACGACAGCCATCCGGAGCTGACCGGGGATGTGGAGATCGGCAGCATGCGCTTCTCCACCACCGCCATGACCAGTTACGGGAGGATTTATTACCGGTTCCAGACGGAACACGTGAAGACTGCGCAGCCGGAAGGCGTGCTGTCCTACGACCATGAGAAATATGAAAGCTCCACGGCCCAGAAACTGACCATGGAGATCAATACCGCGCGGACGACCCAGCCCGTGCTGGTAAACGACTTCTTTAACCGGCTGGAAGTGGAACTGAAGCACCGCAGCGGACTGAAGGATACCCTTGCCCAGTTTTATTTTAACCGGGACCAGGGCATGGACCGGGGAATCACGGTGAAACTTTCCGAACTGGATGAGGAAGGCTGGTACTCTGTGAAACTGGAAGCAGGAACAGATTATACAGTAGAACTGCCGGGAAGCCTGCCGGCGAACCGGCTTCCGGACGTGAGCCTGCGGATACCGGTGACAAAGATGTTTACCGCTCAGAATGATGGAAATGGGACGGAGGATTATTATTTCTTTACCCTCTGGGAAGCATTGTGCGGGATCAGCCGCCAGCAGGATGAGGTACTTTTCGCCGTGGAGATGCCGCAGCTGGAGTTTTATTTCGACGAGGGCGACCTGGAGAGTTATACCGGCTATACGCTGTCTGCGGCCAGCATCGCTTCCCAGGGCGGACGGGAACATACGGTGACCGCGTCCAGCAGCACCTACCGGCAGGTAAACTTTACCACGCTGAAGGATATGCCTTACGTTACCCTGGAGGATATGCTCCAGGTGGGCAGCAGCCTGTACCTGGTGGGGCTGGAATTCCATGATTATGACCGCTCTGTCAACGGCGGGGCCATTACGGTCATCAACAAGGACCAGCAGACCGGGAATGAGCAGGTATTGAGCTATACGCTGGACTACAGCCGGGAAGGCGGCTATATCGCCAACGTGGACATCAGCGGACTGCGGGAAGGCAGGGCCTACGAACTGCAGGTGCTGGCCAACGACATCCGCAGGAGCGGAAGCACGGCGACCTACCGCTACCAGAATGAGGTACTTTACACCTATGGGTATACGGCAGGGGAAGGCGTCAGCGGCAGGATACGGCTGAACAGCCTGACCTACCCCCTGAAGAACCTGAGCAACGGGGAACAGCAGCACGTCATGGACGAGTACAGCAAGTACGAACCCGGAAACTTTGAGTACGGCAGGCCGGCCATCACGGACGGAAAGGTGACTTATCAGGAGCCGGGGACTTATTACCAGACAGCCACGCCCATTGCTGTAAACCCGGGAGAGATTTATTATCTTCACAATCTGAGGTCTAACCCCACGGATGCTTCCAGTCTGATCCTGCTGGATGCGGAGCAGAACGTGCTGGGAAGCAGCCTGCGGACGGTATATTCGGACAGCTATATCCGGATCCCGGAGGGAGCGGCCTATATACAGTTCCTTATGCAGGGAACCATGGCCGCCGGGGACGGCAGGACAGTGCCCTGTTCGGCGCTGACCCAGGCCATTAAGATCTATGACGTTCAGGATGAGCAGCTGACAGAACTGGGGCTGATCAAGGAACAGCAGGAAGCGGAAGGGACGGCGGTGGAAGTCGCGGCGTCCCGGGGCGATAAGGTGGCCGTGGTCAACGCGGAGTGGACAAGCAGCACCCTGTCCAACATAGCCTGGAAAGCGGACTATGATGAACTGTCCGCGGACGGGCGTGTATTGAGATCCGGCACGCTGAACTGTTACCCGGGCGCGTCTCTGGAAGTGACGGAAGCGGATACGGTGAAAGTACAGATGAGTTTTACTGGTTCGCTGGTGGATCATACGGGGGCAGCCGCGCCCTGGCAGGTGCGGGTGATCGATACGGAGAAGCTGGACGGCTTTGCCGACATGCTCTTCGACAACCTGGTGACCAACTATACCGCTTCGGTGCAGGATCGCACCGGCAGCCTCTACGCGCCGGCAGGCGGGGACAATATCCGCGTGCGGGTCTACAGCATGGCGCCGTCGGGCGGAGAGACAGAGTATACCAGCGAGTGCTATACGGCGAAGACCGGAAACTACCGGGAGGACACCTCTTCCGGCGTGACGGAGTATGTGGACGGTTCCTGGGAGAATACCCGGTCCTTCCAGAGCGAGACCGGATACACCTACCGGATCACCCTGTCCATTGTATGGCGCGGCACGGAGTATGAGCTGGACAGCCTGGAGGTGGAAGCGGACGGAAACGTGTACACCATATCCACCGGCAAGCAGCTGCTGAAGATGGTGACGTGGCCCTCCGCGTCGTTCCTGGTGCTGGAGGATCTGGAGACGGATACTACGATCCGCAACATGATCCAGCAGTACCGGTTCTATGGAACCCTGGACGGGGACGGGCATTCTCTGGATTATACTGCCAGCTTCAATTCCGGATGGCTGTTCAACTCCCTGGGAAGCAGCGGCGTGATTGAGAACCTGGAGATCAACTATACCCTGGACGGAAGGACCAACCGGACCAATCTGATATACAATGGCTTTTTACAGATTAATTATGGAACGATCCGCAACGTGGTGCTTCGGTACAATCTGGGCCAGGGCAACTACCGGCATACGGACGGCGGCGGCCTGTGCAGATGGAACCTGGGGACCATCGAGCGGTTTGCGGTGTATTTCACCACGGGCACCGGAGACTCCAATATCCTGGGAGGCTCCATGGGCGGCGTGTGCGGCACTAACCGGGGAATCATCCGGGACGGCATCGTCTACAGCAGCAGTATCCTGAGGGTGAGTACCGGCGTGTACGGCGGCACCACGGATATTGGCATTGCATCCACCGGAGGTGTCTGCGGAAGCAACCAGAGCGGCGGCCTGATCGAAAATGTATACGCCATGCTCTCCATGGGCGTGGAGCAGAACTCCAATGCGAAGCAGATCGGTTCCCTGTCGGGATGGGGGCTGATCGTGGGAAGCAATACGGGCATGATCCGCAACTGTTTTACCAACGGGGAGATGTACTACCAGGCGTGGGAGAGGGACGCGGCAGGATCCGCCTCCCTGGTGAGCGCGCCGGTGAATACTTACCGGAACTGGCCGGGCACAGCCGTCCAGGGGAAGAGCTATGAGGACAATTGCTACTATTATTCCAACAGCGCGTATCTGAAGAACGACGTATACACTCAGTTTGTCAGTTCTCCGGCCACCCTGCAGTCGGCGGCTTTCTACCACGGAAGCGTGAACAGAGGCGGCGGCTTTGTGGTGGAGGAACAGCTGGCGGCGGGCTATTATCCCATCGTGGACATGCCGGAGTGCATGGACGGCATACAGACCAGCATCTCCCTGAGGAACAGCGGTATGGGCGCGTATCCCAGCTACCTGTCCTCCTCCGTGGTGAAGAAAGACGTCTATCTGCCGGGCGCTTCGGAGGATGCGGTCTATTATGAAGGAGACGTACTTTCCGCGGAGGAAGCGGCTGCGCTGAAAGAATCGGCGCTGACGGCCAGCCTGGGGGAAGAGGGATGGAAAACGTATCTGGAGGCCCAGGCGGACGGAAGCTTCCGTGTACGCCAGCAGTTCGCCCTGGTACAGTTTATCTTCTCCAATGCCGGCGGCTACGATCTGTCCGGCCTGGTGGTGAACGGACTGACGACGGTACAGCTGGCGGCGGACCGGGAGGAATTCTCCACGGTGACGGCCCTTCTGACGCCGGGAACCTGGGAAAATACCAACCCCGTCTCCTATGGGGACAGCTACCAGCTGACCTCTTACACCTATGGACTGGCAGGCATGAACCGGGTGGTGACGCTGGACAGCCGGTTTGTGAACGTGAGGTTCTATTATCCGCTTTCCTGGCAGAGCTGGAGCGGCGCGCCGGTGAGCGCCACCCAGGTGATCAATTACCGCCTGGTGGAAGATATTCGTTTTGAAACTATGGAAAACCTGACCGTATCGCTGAACAAATTTGCCGATACGGATCTGCGGGGCGAGTTCGACGGCGGCGGCTACTGTCTGGACTACGAAGGGATCCAGCCGAGGGCTTATATCTTCAACGGGATCGCGTCGGGCGCCCAGCTGCACGACCTGTATGTGCGGAATCTGACTCTGGGAAGCACCAACAATGCCAGCTATCTGGGCCTGATCCGCCAGACGGCGGCCAACGTGGTGCTGAAGGGCATCCATCTGGAGAATATAGAGATCCAGAACGCGTACCAGTACGCGGGCAGCCTGGCGGCCTACACCCAGAACGCCACGATCGAGGACTGTACGGCGGTGAATGTGAAGCTGACAAGCTCGTCCGCAGCGCAGAATCTGTATGCGGGAGGCATGGTGGGCAGCAACGCCAGCGGAACCAGCTTTTCCATGCGGAACTGCTTCGTGCGGGAACTGGATATGAATACATCTGAGGGTGTCAGCGTCAGCGGTACGGGCGGACTGATCGGCTATGCGTACATGGCCAGCAATACTGCCCTTCCCACCATCAGAAACTGTTATGTGCAGGGTGATATTAACACCCGGTTCAGCTACTGCGGCGGGATCGCGGGGCGGGCCAACGGCTCCGTAGGAAACTGCTGGACGGCGGTGAACATCTATGGAAGCAACCATGTGGGTTCCATCCTGGGCTATGTGCTGGCTACGGGAAATGCCAGCTATAATGTCCACAGCAGTGTGGTGGTTAGCGGAGAACTGTACACCTCTTCGGGAACGGTGGAGAGACGGCTGATGGGGCTGTGGGAGGGTTCTGTTCAGGACTTCCCGCAGAGCTATGCCTACAGCGGCCAGCTGATCAACAGCGCGCCCAGCGAGGAGCTGATGGATGTGAAGGTGCTCAGCAGCGCGGATACCATGAAGGAGTATTATTTCTGGACCAACCAGGCGGCGCTTGGAGAGTCCTGGTACCTGTACGGCACATCCCGGGAGGAGTACGGGGAGGAGATTCCTGATGTGAAGGAAGCCTATGTCTACCCCATTCTCTATACGGCGGACGGAAGCGAACTTCTGCCGGATCAGGCGGCGGTCTATTATGAACTGCCCATGCCGGACTTCGCGCTGAAGGACGCGACCGCGGAACTGAAGGATGCCGTAGCAGAGCGGGGAACCTATGATCTGGAGATCACCGTGCAGATGGGCGGAGGAACCGCTTCAGAAGACTACTTCAACCAGTACCTGAAGAATCAGGTGAGCGCGGAAGGCCTGGAACTGGTAAGTGCTGATCCTACGATAGACTGCCTGAACAGCGCGGAAGCGTATGAAAGTTATAACGGGACTGCGGATGTGGTACTGTACCCGTCCAAGATGACGGCGAATGACGGAAATACGATAGACTGTGTGGAAGCCGTTTACCGGAATGCAAAAGCGGTGAACCGCTGGGACAGCTACCTGCTGCGCTATGAAGACACGGCGGGGGCGAAGGTGACGCAGAAGCTGATCTTCCATGCGCCGGACGCGGCGCCGGCAGAGGACGGCTCTCTGGCAGCCGTACCACTGTACTGGCATCTGTCTACGACGGATGACTGGACCAGTCTGCTGGCAACAGGCGGCCACGGAAGCACCTTTGAGAACTTCAGGCTGGAACAGGATCTGGATTTTGCCGGCAAAACCGGCACAGGAACTTCGCTGAAACTCAACCGTCTGGAAGGAACCGCAAAGAATAATCTGGAGAACTATGAACTGAGAACGGAAGGCTGGGCGGATAAGTCGGAGTTTACTGCCATTAAAAATGTGGAGATGAACACAGGCGGACAGCCCTGGATCTCGGAAGTGTCCGGCCGGGTGGGAGAGATTCACTTTAGCGGCATAAAATTGAGCGAGACTTATAATGCGTCTTATTTCGGAATCATCGGCCAGCTGACCGGGACGCTGGAGTATGCGGACTTCTCGGATATCTCCATCACCACCGGCGACCGCACGGGTTCGGAGACCTACAACTACCTGGGATGCATCGGTTATGTGAGCGGTGAGATCGAGAATGTGCGCCTGCACGATATTAACATACAGGGAAGGACCAACAACGCCTACTACTATTCGAACGTGGGCGGCCTGGCGGGCTATGCAAGGCAGATCTCGAAGGTATACGCCTTCGGTTCGGAGGCGTCCGGCGGCAGTTATGGCTACAGCATCACCATGGGCGGCACGGATACCACAGTGAATGGCAATTATTACGGCGGCATCGCAGGCTATGTGTCGGGCAGCGGCCGGGAACTGTACGGAAAGAATCTGCAGGTTACAGGAAAGACCGCAACCGGCGGCCTGGTGGGCTATATGCGCGCCGGGGAAAACGGCGGTCTCCTTGCGGAACCGGTCTACGACGCCATGAATGTGAAGGTAAGCGGATTCGGCCAGGTGGGCGGAATCCTGGGCGGCGCCACCTGGGCGACGTTCAGCAACGCCCGGGTCACCGGGGCGGAGGTGGAAGCCCGGACGTCGTCGGGATCGGCGGGAGGCGTCTTCGGCAACGCGATTGTGAGATATTCCCAGGCCTATGACGTGGAAGTCTCAGCGCCCAGCGGCAGCAATGCCGGCGGCGTGGTGGGATACAGCGCGGGCGGCGCGATCTTCTGCAAGGCGGCAGACGTGGTCGTCAGCGCGGCCAACAATGCGGGCGGCATCATGGGCGGCGGCTATGCTTCGGTGCGCGGCTGCGCGGTCACGGCCTCTGCGGAGGATACGCCCAGCAGGGTGGCAGCGACGGAGGACAATGCCGGCGGCGTAGTGGGACGGCTGTACCAGCTGACCTCCAGTTATGGGCAGGGCGACGTATATTCCAACACCGTGTCCCGGACGGAGGTCCAGGCGGCCAATTACGCCGGCGGCGTGGCCGGACGGCTGAACTGTTCCAGAGTGTACTATAACGAGACCGACGACAGTGTGTCCGTGAAAGTAAGCCAGACCGCCGGAGGCGGCATCGCCGGAAGACTGGAGGGCTGCGTGACCTACAACAATATCTCGGGCGCGTCGGTGGGATTGGCCAACAATATCGGCGGCATCGCCGGAGAGGTGGTGGGGTACGGCAACAGTACCAGCGCCGGAGGCAGCGTCAGCTTCCATGTCTCCCAGATGTACGGGAACATGGTAGTGAATAAAAATATCCACGGCATCAACTATGTGGCCGGGCTGGTGGGCCTGTTCAGCAGCGGCGACCGGGTATATGATCCGGAGACCGGAGAAGATATCTCCGAAGACGTGGGATGGACCCAGTATATGAGCAACCGGAACTTCCACAGCAACACCATCGCGCCAAAAGGTCTGAGTACTGCCAACGCGAACGGCGCACGCTCTAGTTGGTACGCCAACTACGCCGGGGAAAATTCCTCGTTCAGCGGGAATACGGATTCCCTGTATGACTGCATCTTAAGCACGCTGGTCAGTGGCACGTCGAATCCGCTGAAACTGCCGGATCGGACGGAGGGAGCAGTGGGAAGAAAAGAAGGATTGACGGTCATTGGATCCGATGCACTGAAAAGCGAGACTTACTATGCGACGGCCCGCGGGCTTGGAAGCACGGAAGCGGAGGATCAGGAAACCGGAGGCCCGGGATTCCCGTCTGGTTATCTGGATACCTCAGGGCTGGAGGCCGGGTATTATCCGTATCTGATGGCTAATGTATCCTCGGCAAAATATATCCGGATCCCCTACCAGACAGCGGGAGAAGTGAACCTGATCACGGACGAGGACTGGAACACCACGGGAGCCCTTGTGAACGGCGCTTACGAAGAGACAGTGTACGGCGGAGATGGAATTCCCATAGAAGAGACTGCCGGGACTTCTCTGTTCAGCCTGGAGGCGGCGGACAATATCGCCTATGCGTCCGGAATCAATACGCTGAACCTGGATTTCACGCATATTGACAGCGACATGATCGGCTTCAAGATCGTGGACGCCTACGGCAATACGCTGATGGAAGATACCACGCTGGAATCCGCGGCGGGAGCAGGAAAGGTATGCACCATATCCTATGATTTCCAGACGGATTTCGCAGTGGTGCTGTATTCCGCGGACTATGCGGATCAGAAGACGTATCCATACCGGGCGGACCAGCTTCGCAGTACGGTCATGACCTGGGCGGACGGCTATTATTATCTGAAGGGCGACGGCGTCTACCGGGTGACTTCAGATGGAGAGACAGAACTGGTGAAAGAGGGAGCATTTGTCCATCTGTATGATGGGCAGGCGCTCAGCGAGGACGGAACGGCAGTGGATCTGCCATAGAAGGAGGTGAGCAGATATGCGGCGATGGAAAAGATACGCGGCGGGAGCCATGGCGGCGGCCGCGGCCGTCTGCGCAGGCGTAAGCCCTGCCGCGGCGGCAGGACTCCAGGATCCGGCGTCCGGAGAAGCGACAGGGGGCGTCTTTCGGATGCTTCCGGCTGCCCAGCCGGTGCAGACCTACGACAGTGGGGACTACCAGATCCAGGTGTTCGGCGGTTTTACCCGCATGACCGACGCCGGCGGGATCTCGTCGGCGCTGGAAGACAGCCGCCTGCTGTACAAGAGAGGCACGATGCTTCTGGTATCGTCCGAATTTGATTTTTACAACGGAAGGCCGGATCAGGTGGTTGTGGATTCGGTCTCCGGATCCTCAGGGACGACCCAGTACCTGTCGGTGCTGGAGCAGGATCGCTCCATAGAGGATTATTATACAGACATTCAGTGGCCCGATGAACTGCCCAACAGTAATATCGTGGAGATCAGCAGCACGCTGGATACCAGCGACACGGTGCTGATGGTACGGTACAGCGACCGGATGGTGGCCGCGTTCAACTATGTGACGGGAAAGCTTTTGTTCCGGGATGAATCGGAGAAGACGGAGCTGGAGTTCGGCGAGTACGTGGAAGGATGGCTCACCGATACCTGGGACGGCCTGACCGGCGGCATGAATGGAAATTATGTGCAGGTGGAGGAAGCCTGGAACCAGGCTGGCAACGAAAATGCCGTGGGATTTCTCCCGCCGGGCGGCCAGGCGGTACAGGACGGGATGAATACCGGGGGTGAAACCTTCCTGACGGAAGACGGAGGAAACCTGGAGGCCGGGACAGGAAGCCTTTCCGGAACGGAATTTGTCCCGGACAACGGAACGGCATCGGGATCGGATAAGGAAACGGTCCTGGTGATCGCGGACGGCCGCCTGACAGAAACGGACGGTCTCCGGGCGGAGGCCGGGGAAGAAGCGGCGCCGGAGGACGGCCCGCGGCCTGCAGGCACACCGGAATCTACAGACGTCCAGGACAGGACGGAGGAAGCAGAAAACGGAGAGCCGTCACAGCCGTCAAAAGAAATCCCGGAAACCGGGGAGGACGGAGCGGCTGGACTGCCGGCAGAAGAACCGTCAGGGACTCTGGAAGGCGCCGGCGCGCTCACAGAAGAGGCTGACGGGGAAGGCCAGGCTGCAGATCCCGGCCTCGGGCTTGACGGAACGGCGCTGACTGCCGCTGCAGACGGGAACGGCACAGCGGAGGAGCCGGGCGAAACTGCCGCCGGGACTCCGGCGGAGGAACCGGGGATTTGGAATCCCGCGGGTGAACTGGTCGGCGGAGAACTGTCGGAGGAATTGGCCGCTGGAGACTCTGCGGGTGAGACGATGGCTGGAGCAGAGTCGGGAGAAAGCGCCGGCACGGCGGAGACTGCCGCGGCGGAAGGCGTGTCCGCCGAGATGGCCGGTGGAGACATCGATGTTTCTGACGCTGGAATTTTGGCGGCTTCGGATGGAGACATGTCCGCAGGATCGGCGGGCGGCGGGACAGCTTCCACACAGGCGGCTCCCACGGCGCTTCTGACGGTCTATGATCCGGTTACCAGGACTTATCAGGTCTACCGTACGGCGGAATACCTGTCGGCAGGCGGTCAGGAGCGCCGGAGCCAGGAGGGCCAGGGCGGCGTGGTAACCCAGACGAATGTGGAGACTGTGACGGTATCAGCCGCAGGCTCGCTTCAGGATCAGATGGGCGGCCTGGCCGTAGCGCTGGCCGCAGTGCTGGGCAGCGCATGCTTGATGACAGTTCTGTATGTGGGCAACCGGAAAAAGACAGATAGCAGATGAGGAAGAGAGGAGTAAACCCATGTCAGTGAGGCAGGAGAGTATTGTGGGACAGCGTTTTGGAAAACTGACAGTGCTGGAAGAAGACAAGGAGAACAGGACGACGCTGCCAAAGGTGATCTGCCGCTGCGACTGCGGCAGGATAAAAAGCGTCGCCGTCCGGAGCCTGAAGCGGGGCAATGCCACAAGCTGCGGCTGTGACCGGGTGCGCAAAAAGGCAGATTTCTGGGGGAGCAGGCAGAACGCTTCCCTGGAAAGAAAGCGGGAAGCCTTCCGGGAAGAGATGACGGAGGAGATCGACACGCTGGAAGCGTGGGTCTATGTGTGGCTGAGGGACGTACTGCCCAACGTGGTCAAAGACACCACGATCCGTATGTATGCGGAGACCATGGAGCGGCATATCCTTCCCTATCTTGGAAACAGCAAGATCCGGGAACTGACGCAGAAGGAGGTACAGGACTGGGTCGGGAGGCTGGAGAAGGAGCAGGTGCGCAGAACCATGAACGGCCATATGACGGAGGGGACGCTGCGCAATACTCTGTCCGTGCTCAGCGGGTGCCTGAGGGACGCGCAGAAATACGGCCTGATCGGGCAGAATCCCTGTGTGGAGACGGCCTGGATGATCCGGCCCAAGAATCTCTGGGAGGAGCAGGAGTGGCTGAGCGAAACGGATATCCGCAGGCTGGAGCCTGCCATGGCCTCCTATGAGGACGAGCATGGGTATCCTCTTGGCCTGGGCTTCCAGCTGGTGCTTTACGCGGGGATTACTCTGAGCGAAGCGGCGGCCCTGCGCTGGCAGGACGTGGATTTTGCCAGCAGGCGGCTGATGCTGAAATATTTTGTGGCGAGACAGCCTGTCGGAAGCGGCGAAGAACCCCGGTACGGACTGGAGCCTCTCACGGGCAGAAAGAAGCGGGATGTGCCGGTTCCGGATTTCCTGCTGGAAACCATGAAGCAGATCAAAGCGCGGTACCGGGCCGCGGAAAAGGATTTCGTCCTGTACGGAGCGGATCAGGAACCGGTGAATCTGGACCGGATGCGGGCGGCGCTCAGACGCCGGTCCATCTCCTGCGGGATTGGGAACGTGACGGTGCGGATGCTCCGGGATACTTACGCCATGCGCGCGGTGCAGGCGGGGGCCAGCTCCGACGACATCGCGGAGCTGATGGGATTCGCCACTTCCCAGCAGGTGATCCGACGCTATATGCCCAAAGGCAGGCCGGATCGGAGCGAGCTTTTGAAAAGGATGTATGGATGATTGAAAAAGCTGTAGAATTCCAAGTTGGATTTTACAGCTTTTCGCATATTAAATAAAGGCGGAAGCGTCTGTGCGGTAATATGGAGATTGTTGGTTGTTATACCCTTGACGATGGAAATTATGAGGTGAAGTATAGTAAGGAACAGATGCAGGCTCAATACTGCCATCTGAAGGATGAAGCAAAATGTGAATTAACAGAGCACCGGTATGGAGAGATTACCGGAAGATATGTGATTTACCGGGGAGAAGCGATGGAAGCAGATGGCGTACAGTACTTGAATGGGGAAGAACCATCTTTTGAGACCTCTTTAAATGCGGTAGCGGGTAATATTTTTCCAGTTTGTGGGAAATCCCATCATGTGCAAAAGAGAGGACTCACTGATCTGCCCACTATTTTTTGTGTACTTATTGATAATACCGATTAAGATGCGTTTAAATTCCAGAAAGTCTTGCTTGGGGAGTAAGTAACGAAATGCAATGATCAAACCAAACAAATCCCGTTTTCCAGAAAGATATTGATTCCCCTTCTTTGGTATATTCAGCTTCTGGTGAAGTATTGTGTCTGGAAAATCTATCTGGATCCGAAAAGAATATAGCCGCTCGTTATGTGCGCATACGTTCCGGAACAGGGTAAGGATTTTCAGATAACGTTCCAGATTCTTTTCATTTACACCTGGAAAATCCTTGCTGATGCTGCTTTGCAGCTGAAAGGGGAGCAATGCGTAGAATTTGGAAATTTGTCCATAAGTTAGGGTATTGATCAGCACCCATAAAGGAACATTATGGTAAACCTTTCGTTGATGGACGACATAATTATGTTCCGTATTTTTATTTGCCTGGTAGGATAAAATCTGAATCAGGCGATTGATATCGGCAGCATTCCTTTTTGTATGATTGTAATTCTCAGGAGTGAGATACGCAATCTGCTGCTCGCCATGGAAACAGCAAAAATGGTAGGAAACAAGTTGCCGGATTTTACATTCTATTTCACATAGATATTTGAAAACAAGTTCACGCAGGGAAAGGTCAAACTGGTACAGGGCAACGACATCCTCAAAAGAAGCATTGTTCTGATAAATACGGGTCATCGGGTTGATAAATGGTGTTTTATATCCTCCAATTAAGGAAAAATAGCCGATATTTTTTAGAGTTTCTTTTGCGACTGTCCGATCATGAATTTGAAGCTTCTTTTCATTCTGCAGTTTATCAAGCTGCTGGTCGTATGTAAGAAACGGTTTTGACAATAGTATCCCCTCTTCCTGTTTTCTGAATAAAAAAGGAGGGCCCGCAGGTCCTCCCCCGGTCTCAGTCCTCACGAGTATCTGAAACCTGATCACTGAGACAGAGTCTAGCACGGATCCGTTCAAAAGTCAATGGCTTTTATCAAATCCGGCTGCTTTGTCTTTGATTATTATATTTGAAGAAAACAGAAAATATACAAAGACCATGCTCGGATAGTGGAAAATGTATAGTCGAACAGCTGTTCATCGTGAGGTGGAATCTGAAAGAATCTGTTAGTAAACCGCTGGTCCGACGGACAGAAATCACATATAAGGCTAGCTCAGGCCGGATCAGGGCCAGACCCCAATACTAAAAAGGGTATTGCTGAATCGCTCAGGAGGTGATTTGGCAGTACCCTTTTTGGTTTGTAGAAGAGCGGGAGCGTCTGTGCGGTAATATGGAGATTGTTGGTTGTTATACCCTTAACGATGGAACAAAGGGGTATAACAGGGGATAATAGTATGCTGGAAGCAGATGGCATACAGTACTTGAATGTGGAAGAATATTTGAAGGGATTATAAGAATCACCAAGTTTTATCTCTTGCACTTAAATAACATAAAATATTGATAAATAACATTATTTTTGTTATTATATAAAAAATATGTTATAAAGGGGCGCGGCATGAAAAAGCAGTTGGAAGAGTTCTTTGGATGTGTTGTGAATATAAAAGAATATAAAGAAGCATTAGCCCTGCCAATCTATATGGTAATGAGACATATAAGGATTGTCGAACTGTATGGCATATCCTTTGCATTGGTAGATATTACAAAGGAAACAGATTTGTCCGCTTCGGCAATGAAAAAGCAGAGGAAAATGTATGAAGAGGCTATGCGGTGCCCGGTGGCATATGAGGTTTCTGTAAATAGTCTTTCTGCAAGAAACGCAATGGTAAAAAACGGCATAGCATTTATTGCTTTGCCAGGGAATGTTTTTTTGCCATTTTTAGGAATTGTGCTGCAAGATACTTATAAAAAGCAGTCTGTGAGAGCAGACCGAATGATGCCTGCAACACAGATGGTGTTCTTGAAGCTGCTGTATATGGATGACAATGTAAGCGCGTTGAAGAGTGAAATCGCCAATCAATTAAACCTTACGAAGACCTCTATTACAAGGGCAACTGCACAGCTTAAGGAGATGGATCTCATCACGGAGAAGAAGTCTGGCACTGGAATTAGGATTATGAGGAACTGCGTGAGAAAAGAATATTATGACAGAGCGAAAAAATATTTGATAAATCCAGTTCAAAAAGTAGTTATAGTGAAACCGGAAGAAGCAGTTGTAGTTGGTTTTGAGGCAGGAGAAACAGCTCTGAGCAGCGTCACGGAGCTGAACCTGCCGCGTGTCGAGGAACGGGCTATTTATAAAGGCGCAGAACTTGTGGATCAGTTGGAAACCGTGGATGTTAGATTTGAAGATCAGAGCAGATGCGTCAAATTGCAATTATGGAAGTATGATCCGGCATATTTTGCGAAAAACAGAGTAGTTGACTCTGTCTCGCTTGCCTGTACCTTTCTGGGCAATGAGGACGAACGAATCGAGATGTGTTTGGAAGAACTGTTAGAGGAAATATAGATGGTATTAGGGTATTTCCCCTGCCCGCTCCAACCTGTTTCTCCACACAAAACACACATTCCCTCCAAATCCCCTCCATATACGTCCGGTATCCTTTTCTGGAAATCTGAACAGAAAGAGGATACCAGCCTATGCAAATCGAACTTCAAAACCTGAGCATGACCTATCCCAACGGGAAGCAGGCGCTCCAGGATCTGAACCTTTCTCTGGAGGCGCCCAGCCTGATCGGGCTGCTGGGGCCTAACGGAGCAGGAAAATCCACACTTATGAAATTATTGGTGGCCGCGCTGACGCCCACGTCCGGTTCCATCCTGGTGGATGGACGGCCTTTGGACAAAGCGGAGCGGTACCTGAAAGCCCGCCTGGGGTATCTGCCCCAGGACTTTGGCCTGTTTGACGAACTGACGGTGACGCAGTTCCTGGACTATATGGCGGCGCTGAAGGACCTGCGCTGTCCGGAGCCGCAGATCCAGGAGGTTATCCGGAGCGTCAACCTGGAGGAGAAGGCAAAAGCCAGGATTCGCACCCTGTCCGGCGGCCAGCACCAGCGCGTGGCCATCGCCCAGGCGCTTCTGGGCAATCCGCTGTTCCTGATCTTTGACGAGCCCACGGTGGGACTGGACCCGGAAGAACGCATTCATTTCCGCAACCTGTTCTCGCGGACGGCGCAGGATCGTCTGGTGCTGCTCAGCACCCATATCATTGAAGATGTACAATCCGTATGCGGTCAGCTTGTGGTGATGAATCACGGGCAGATCCTGTTCACCGGTACGCCGGAGCAGCTGATCCAGTCTGCCGACGGGCATGTGGGCGTCTTTTGGGAACGGGATGGAGTGCGGGAAGAGGGACTGCACATCACGGCCAGAGTCAATACGGGCCAGGGCGTCCGGTGCCGGGCGGTGGCGGACCGGCTTCCGGCCTGCGCGCGGCAGGAGGAACCCACTCTGGAGGACGCCTACCTTTATCTGATTTCCAGGGAGGCGGTGCGATGAAAATTTTACGGATGTTTTTTCTGGAACTGAAACGGCTTCTGCAGAGCCGCCTGACCTGGCTGACGGTTTTGCTGACCGTTCTCTCACCCGCGGCGGGACTGACGTTCTTCTGCCCGGCCACGGCCAGTACCATGCATTCTGTGTATCTTGCCAATCCTGCCATGGCCGGCGGCGCGGCCGCCGGCATTCTGTTCGGATTGCTGAGCATCTATGAACTGGATCGGGTCAGCCGGAGCCGCATGGATATGCTCATGAACGCGGCCGTATCGCCCATGAGCATGGCGCTGGCGCGCCTTATGGCCCTGCTGGCTGCGGCGGCCGCGGCGCTGGCCCTTACCATGCTGGTCTGGCTGCCTGTGACCTGGCAGCTTGTGGGGGCAGTGTTCAGCGGGACGGATTATGTCCTGGCCTACCTTTTGTTCATGGGCCTTGCTCTGCCGCTGGCGGTCCTTGCCGCGGCTTCGGCCTGTCAGTTTACCCATCGGGCTGATCTGTCCCTGGTGCTGTTTGCCGCTTTTGCCGGGCTGAGCCTGACGGTTTGGGCGGGGAACTGGCAGCTCTGCTGGCTGAATCCCTGCGTGTGGGCGCTGTCCGATGATTTCACCAATTTCCGTATCTTCCGTTCCGTTGCCTATATGCGCCTGACCTGGCTGGCGGCGCTTGCCGGATTGTGGGCGGCGTCCTGGCTCTGCATCCGGCAGTATGGAAAAGGGCTTTTGGGATCCCTGGCCCGGAGCGCGCGGCGGATTTACCGTCCGGCCGTCGCCCTGGCATTATTGGCCGCCGCCTCCGCGGCCTATGTGGCCCAGCCTTTTGTGGATCACAGCAATCCGGATCTGACAGTTATGGACTTTTATGAGATTCCCTATGCGGAAGGCGTGGTCTGTACCGGACGCTCCGCCCAGGTGTTTCCAGATACGGACGCAGGCACAGTGGCCGGCCGGGCGGTCTATCAGTTCCAGAATGCTTCCGGCCGGGAACAGACAGCGGCCTTTGGCGTGACGCCCGGCTATACCGTCTCTTCGGTCCGGATCAATGAGGAAGAGGCGCCTTTCCAGGTCAGCAGTTATCAAGAATTCAATGAGGCCATGCTGGAGATCACCCTGCCCGCGGAAGCGCAGGCGGAAGTGGCGGTGGAATACGGCGGATTTCCCCAGGAGAGCCGCAGTACCTCCACCATGCAGGGGCATGCAGAGATCAGCGCCGGCTATCTCTGCCTGGAGAATGCCAGCCTCGCGCCACGTTTGATGAACGTGCTGCCGGATGAGGGGATGTATCCGGCTGTCATTGAGATTACGCTGCCTGTATCCATGACCGTCATTCCCTTTTGTTCCAGTGAGGCGGAACTGGCGGCGGTGCATGAAGACGGCACGGCCACCTGGCGTTACAGATACAACAGCACCGGGGGCATTCTCTATGCCGGTGATTACATCCGTGAGGATATAGAAGCCGGGGGCATTACCATAGAACTGTACTATGGCCGGAAACATCAGGAAGTCATGGAAGCCGCAGGAGCAGTGGAAGCGGTGAAAGCAGTGGCGGATTATTGTACGGAGCATTACGGAGCGCTCTCTTTTGGAACGGGCGAAACCCTGAAGCTGATCCAGAGCCGGACGGCCGGAGGCGGCTATGCCGTGGATGGGGCCAGCCTGCTGGACGAGGCGGATTTTACGGCCGCAAATCTGAACGACAGCGGCAAGGGAGCCGCCGCCGGAGAGGTGATGATTCATGAACTGGTGCATCAATGGTGGGGACTGGGAAATATGTTTGACACGGGGGATGGATCGGAACTCTGGTCTGCCGAGGGCCTGACCGTCTATACCACCTATCGCATTGTCAAGGAACTCTACGGTGAAGAGTACGCCCGAAAAAATTATGTGGAACAGTGGCGGCGGGCGGTGGACGATTATTATCTGGATTTTTATGTCCGCCATCCGGAATATCTGGAGATGCTGCCGGAGGAGCGGCAGCTGGAGATTACAAACAACCTGATGTATGTGAGGCAATACTGCGAGATGCCGCTGAAGATTCTGAAAGCGGAGCGGCTGGTGGGAGGGGAGGAGGCCATGGACCGGATTTTGAACGGACTGTTCAACCGGGAACTGGATCCCATGTACCCTTATCTGACTTATCAGGAATTTTTAGATGCCTGCGGGCTTGACGGGGAGGATCTGAATCTTGACGAAAATATTTCGATATGAATGCAGACGGTTGTTGTGGAATAAATTTTTTGCGGGGTTTTTGCCGGTGTTTCTGTTTTATGGCTGGCAGGTACTGAGTCATATGACCATCCGGGGCGTTGCCCATACCGCGCCCTTTTCTCCCTGGAGCTATGGGGATTATCTGGGCCGTATGCTGCCCCTGCTCTGGATCGGAAGCCTCTTTTTCCTTACTTTCTTTACGTCGGGCAGAGCCCGGCGGGCGGCGGCGCTCACAGATGCTGCGCCCATATCTCCCGGGAGGTATGCGCTGGCCCGGTGCGCCGCCGCCCTGGCCGGGACTGCTTTGCTGGCTCTGGCCTGCGCCGGGGGAGCGGCTGCCTTCTACGGCTACTATTTTGGCTGGCGGCAATGGGGCGGGCTTCTGCTTCCCTCGTTGGCCACGCTGGTTCCCCCGCTGGTCTTTGCGCTGGGAAGCGGATGGTTCCTGGGCAGGCTGCGCGCCTGGCTGGTCTATCCCTGGATGCTTCTGCCCCTGCTGTGCAGGGTACTGCCGATTCCGGAGGCGCTGGGGCTTTGGAATGGGACGTTTTTCACGGAATATCCCCTGACCCTGAATGGGCTGGACCCGGTGTTCTCCCTGCCAGCGGCCGTCATAGCCGCCCAGGTCCTTCTGTGCCTGGCCGGAGCCGCGCTGCTGGCGGTATCCGTTGCTGAAGGGAGTCAGTAAATCAGCCGTGTCCCGCCCTCCGGCGGGCCGGCCATGATTCACGATTCCGGAAAGTACACCGACGCCATCACGCCCTGCTCCGTATTCTGGATCTCGCAGGAGGCTCCATGCCGCTCCAGAATCATCCGCGCCAGATAGAGGCCCAGGCCGCTTCCGCCGGTACTGCGGTTCCGGGAGCCCTCTTCCCGGTAAAATGCCTCGAAAAGATGGGGCAGCGCGGCCTCGCTGATATGGACGCCGGTATTTTCCACCGTCAGCACAGGGCGGTTCTGCTGTATGCCGCACCAGATCCGGATATCCGCCCCCTGGGGAGAATAGAGCGAGGCGTTGGAGAGCAGATTCCCCACGGCTTTGCCCAGTAGGGCAGGATCTCCGAAGACGGAGATTCCCGGCGTCAGCGAAGCGGTCAGGCGCTGCTCCCGCTGTTCCAGAAGATCGGCGTAGAGTGAGATCTGCCGTTCCATCAGGACGGCCAGATCCAGGGATTCTCCGTGGACGTCTGCCGCCCCGGTCTCCATGCGGGAGACCGCCAGCAGTTCCTGGATGAGTTTCTCCATACGGCCCGTCACCTGAAGGGAACGAAGCAGGTATTTGTCCCGGTCCCGGTAGACGTCCACCCCTTCCAGCATGCCGGAGAGCTGTCCCTTCAGGATGGTTACCGGCGTCTTCAGTTCATGGGAGGCCGCGGAGAAAAACGCAGTCCGCTGGCGTTCCAGCTCCCGCTCCTGTTCCATCTCCCCCCGAAGGGCATGGTTGGCGGCTTCCAGCTCTGTCAGGGCAGAGGAGAGCCTGCGGGCCATCTGATCCAGGCTCCGTCCCAGCCTGCCGATCTCATCCCGGCGGCTTTCCCCGCATTCCCATTGAAAATCCAGCTCGGCCATCCTGCCCGCAATGCCGCTGAGCCGCACGATGGGGCGGGTGATGTACCGGGAATAGACCAGGGAGCACAGCAGAGAAAAGACAAGCAGAACCAGCAGCAGCCACGGCGCCATCTGGACCAGCGCCCGTACGGCCAGATTTTCCGCCTTCACGGGAGGCGTTACATAGAGCGCGTAAGGATCATCCGAACCGGGGAACCATACGTCCGTGACCATGGTGCTTTCTTCGGACATGGTGACGGTTACTGCGCTTTCTGTCAGAGCCTGGCCGGGCGCGCAGGTGACGGATGAAATTTTTGTGGCCGTCACGACGACGGAGTCGTCTTCATAGACAGACTGGATGGCAAGCCGGGAACCTGTGTCCACGGGCTGTCCGTCCGGGCCCAGGAGCATCACGCTGGCGCCGGAGGTGCGGATAAATTCATCCAGCAAAGCTCCGCAGTCCTCCGGAGAGGTTCCAAAGAGGCGGTCCGTGAGGGAACTGACCTGCCGGGCCAGTTCGTCGTTGACCACGGAAGTATAGGTGCTGGGCGTGGCCCAGGCGATGAGGCCAAAGGTAATGCCTCCGGCGCAGAGCAGGATAAAAACAGTCATGAGAAATATGCGGGCGGTCAGGCTCTCAGAGATTTTCTTTTGCCGCACGGTAGCCCACCCCCCTTACTGTCTCAATATAGTCCCGTTCCAGTTTGTGCCGGAGATTTTTAATGTGGCTGTCCACCACGCGTTCGTCCCCGTAGAAATCGTAACCCCACAGCCTGGAGAGCAGCATCTCCCTGGTAAACACGCGCCCCGGCGAGCTTAGAAAGGTATGGAGCAGGTCGAATTCCCTCGCGGTCAGCTCCAGCGGGCGGCCGTTCACCGTCACCTCCCGGGTATCCGGACGGAGGGTCAGATCCCGGTAGCGCAGACAGCTCTCCGCTTCCGGCTCCGAACCCGCGCTCCGGCGGAGGATCACGCGGATCTTCTGGAGCAGGACGGGCATGGAAAAGGGTTTTGTTACATAATCGTCAATATTCAGATCAAATCCCCGGAGCTGGTGTTCTTCCCCTTCCAGGGCCGTGAGCATCAGGATCGGCACCTGGGACTGGCGGCGGATCAGTTCGCATACCCCAAAGCCGTCGATCCTGGGCAGCATCAGATCCAGCAGCACCAGGTCGAAGGACTGGCTCTGGAACAGGGAAAGGGCGGTCACGCCGTCCCCGGCCACGGCAGTCTCATAGCCGGCTTCTCTCAGATAGGCGCAGAGCAGCTCCTGGATATCCGGTTCGTCTTCCACAATTAAGATACGTCTCATAAGTCTTCACCTTTAAAATATATTGCGTAAAGCATGATTTTCAAATACATCATATAAATCCTTACTGTTTCAGAGTATAGCACAGGAATGTGAAGTTATTGTGGAGAAACATACAGTTTGAGGGAGCCTGGCAGGGAGGTATGGGTGCAGATTCCGTATACCGCAGGGGGAGGGAGCCGCGGGAAGTTAATATTTTCGTGCGTGAGGAATTGTGGTAGGATGAAAAAGAGACATAATCAAGCTGTGAAGGTAGATGGCGTCCAGAGAAGTCCGGCGCAATCTCAAAATGCAATTCCAATATACTGGAAAATGGCGTGTAAATCGGAGAGTGAAATATGGCAATCACAATGCTTCAAGGGGATATATTTGGCGTGGTCCGGTATTTCCAATCGGACAGATGTATGAACAATAAGAATTTACAGAAATTTAACCGCGGAAAAATTAAAGCCAAAGAATTAGTCACGTTTGACTGCGGGCTGATGGAATTAAAAGAAGTGGAAGGAACAGGAATAGAATTACTCCAAAAGAATGAGCAGTTACTTGCGGTCATTGTGCGTCCTGAAATAGAGCCTAGTGTTAAATTGGGACAAGAAGATCGGTTTGAATTTTGCGGGTATGATTTGGTGGATGTTTTTTCGAGTATAAGCGCCATAACTAATTGCGGCGCTGAATTTGATTCCATAGATTATGCGGCGCTTAACAAATACGGCTTACTACCATCTTATAGAGCGGCTGTGACCGCACAGTTGGAACTAAATGAAAAATATCCTGAACATCCTCATACATATTGTGAGATCGTAGAGATCTGGCGTTGTCTTCCAGAGCAGCCAAATTGCAGTGGGCGCGGGCATACATAGTGCCACCGAAGGAACGGCTCCTCATCCAGTAAAAAGTTCTCAAATTTCAGAAGTTTTTACGGATTGTCAGTAAAAACTATTGAATGACCGGGAGGTTCTCTTATGAGAGCCTCCCGGATTTTTTATGCTTTACAGACAGGGAGCGGACAGAGATCAATTTTTGAAAACTCCTGTTGACTTTAATACGAAATCGTATTATAATGCGTAATACGATTTCGTATTGAAAAAAGGAGGGATTCTTATGGATGAGAATTATAAGATCATACGGCGCATCATGCTGGCCATAAATAAGATGGACGGCGCATACTATCTGCTGGCAAAATATTATGGAATCAATGAAAACGCGCTGGCTTTTCTCTATGCCCTGGACGACGGAATGCCTCATTCGCAGAAAGAGATCAGCGACGAATGGCTGATTCCCCGTACGACCATTAATTCCATTGTCAAGAATATGATATCCGACGGATATGCTGCGTTTACCGGAGAGCAGCACGCAAAGGAAAAAATGATTGTGCTGACGGAAAAAGGCCGGGAGCATGCGGGCAGTCTGCTGAACGGCATCTACCGTGCAGAGGAACAGGCCATGATGGATACCCTGCAAAAATTTTCCCCGGAATTTGTGGAAGCGCTGGAATATTTCAGCGGCCGGCTGCAGGCGGGATACGATGAAATCGTACACCCGGAAAAGGGGAAGAAAGGATGAGAGAACTAAAATATGAGTATTCAATTATCCAGCCATTTTACTTATAAAAAATTGTTTTCGTTTTGTTTTCCGCCGATTATGATGATGATATTTACCTCCATCTACGGAGTGGTGGACGGATTTTTTGTCTCCAACTATGTGGGGAAGATCCCCTTTGCGGCCATCAATCTTGTCATGCCGTTTATCATGATCATGGGCGGCGTGGGATTTATGATCGGAACCGGCGGAAGTGCCCTGGTGGCCAAGACGCTGGGAGAGGGCGAACAGGAAAAGGCGGACCGGTATTTTACCATGATGATAAAACTGACGGTGATTCTGGGCGTCCTGCTTACCGTTGCAGGCGTGATATTCATGCGTCCCATTTCTTATCTGCTGGGCGCGAAAGAATCCATGATCGAAGACTGCGTGATTTACGGCAGAATCGTCCTGCTGTTCAACACCGCGTTCATGCTGCAGAATGTATTCCAGACCTTCCTGGCTGCGGCGGAGAAGCCAAAGCTGGGCCTTGCGGTGACGGCGGCGGCCGGCGTCACGAACATGGTTCTGGACGCGCTGTTTATGGTCGGTTTTGAATGGGGCGTGGCCGGGGCGGCCATCGCCACCGGGATAGGGCAATGTGTGGGAGGCCTGCTTCCCTTCCTTTATTTTATCCGGCCCAATGACAGCCGCCTGCGCCTGAGAAAAGCAAAGATGGAGGGAGGAGCCCTGCTGCGGGCCTGCGCCAACGGTTCGTCAGAGCTTATGAGCAACATCTCTTCTTCCCTGATCAGTGTGATCTATAATTTTCAGCTTCTGCGGTTCGCGGGGGAGAACGGCGTGGCGGCATATGGCACGATTATGTATGTGCAGTTTATTTTTATGGCAATTTTTATCGGGTATACCATTGGAACCGCGCCCATCATCAGCTACCATTACGGCGCGCGCAACCATGAGGAACTGAAGAATCTGCTGAAAAAGAGCCTGACCGCCGTGAGCATTGCGGGGGTAATCATGACCGCCGCCGCATGGGTGCTGGCAGGTCCGCTCTCCCAGGTGTTTGTGGGGTATGATACGGAGCTGTTTGAAATGACCAAGCACGCTTTCCGGATGTTCGCTTTTTCGTTTGTGTTGGCCGGTGTGAATATTTTCGCGTCGTCATTTTTTACCGCGCTGAACAACGGCGGCGTATCGGCGGCCATCTCTTTCCTGCGGACGCTTGTGTTCCAGGTCGCGTCGGTGCTGGCCCTTCCTGTATTTCTGGGTTTGGACGGGATCTGGTATTCCATAACGGTGGCGGAGATCCTTGCGTTTTTTGTATCTTTAGCATTTTTGGCGGGGAACCGCAGGAAATATCATTATGCGTGAGCAGTCAAAAGCGGCGCTTTCCAAAGTACGGTCTTTCTGCTACAATGATGGCATAAAACATGGCGGCAGAATGGGAGGGGTACGGTATGAGAAAGCATGCAGGGAAAATATTGACAGGGGTGGGCGCGGCGCTTTTTTGCGCCCTGCTCATCCTTTTTCCGCTCTGGAACCCGGTGGTGGACAGGGGGAGTTCGGCAATTTTATACGGAATTGTGGCAGACACGGACGAAGCGGAATCGGGAGACGGACGCCAGGTGATCGTTCTGCCCGGGATGGGCGAGGTAGAGATTCCGGAAGCCAAAAGGATAGAACCGTATATAGAACTGACGGATTTTGACGGCCTGGAGACCGGAGACCTGGTGCGGCTCACCTTCGTGGAGGATGTGGGGATTATGGAGACCTGGCCGGGGCAGTTTGACCATGCGGCGGAAAAGATCGAAGTCATGGGAAGGGGGCCTTTTGCGCTGGAATATGCAGGCGGGGATGTGTACCATCTCGCTTTTCCCGCAGGCATGATCCAGGGGAAGGACGGAGATATCCTGGAGCCCGGCGTCTGGCTGGATTTTTATCTGAACGGTGATGGAAACGGTCTGAAAGGGGAGCGGTTTGCGCTGACGCCCCTTCAGGGACTGAACGAAGAAATGGAACAGGCCTGGGTGGAATTTGACCGGGAGCAGACGGAGCTGTTTCTGAGCGGGTATGGATTTGGCCTGACCTGTTCTGTGTCAGAGGAAAAGCCGCGGGAGCCTGACAGGGAGGAAGGCGTCAACAATGTGATCATGTACGCTCTGTCCGGAGGAGGAACGGAACTGGAAGCCGTCAATATGGCGGATGGAACCGTGCTGGACGGAATCTATACGCTGAGAGTAAGGAAGCTGTCGCAGGAGGAGAGGGCGGTAAAGGATTATCCGCTCTGCGGCCCGGAGGGGGAAGAACTGACGGAAGACTTTGCATTTTCGGAAGACTGTCTGTTTCTGGTGAATGAAGCCATGGACACCCAGGAATACCGTGTGGCATCCTTTGAAGAATTTGCCTCCCTGATGGAACCGGCGTATGAGAACCAGCAGATGCCCATTTATGTGAAATTCCAGGACGGCGTGATCACGGAAGCGTATCTGCCCAGCGCCTACTACCCCTATGGGATTGAACTGCGGGAGATAAGCGCGGATACCTGGTACGAAGACGCATCGAAGATTGTGGGACTTGACGGAGAAGACATGCTGGATGCCTATTATACGCTTGCGGATACCACCCAGGCGGATGTATCGGATCGGGAAGGCAGTGAGATTCTGGAGACCTATACCGGAAATATCGGGGACGGTGACGGAGGGATCGTACTGGTAAGAACCGCCGGCGGGGAAGTGCTGTACAGCATGTCGGCCCTGGGCGCGCGTGCGGGCTGGAATAATATTTATCTGGGCGAACTGGACGGACAGGCGTACCTGATGACCCTGTACATCGAAGACAGGGACGATTACGGCGGCTATGGCTATGAGGTGTTCCGGCTGGACGGGGACGGCGTGCCGGTGAGAATCGCCGGTTCCACATTCGAATGGCAGACGGGGAGGCTTCTCTACGACGACAGTCTGTTCCGGGAGTGGGCGGAACATCTGCGCGTTTATATGGAAAACAGCCGCCTGCTTCTCAGTTCCCAGGAGCAGCAGATCCGCACGGAGCATGTGTGCGAGGCGGATAAATACAATTATGAGACGCTGAGAAGGCAGTAATCCGTGGAATGCCCAGAAAATAATATCAAATCAAGATTTAGTAAATCAGGATTAGACAGACGGAATATACAGAAGGGACGATTAGGATATCTTTTGGAAGAGATAATAATGATGACGATGCGGTCAAGGTCGAGGAGGCTTTGATTAGCATTTTGAATAAATAGCGGCGAAGAAAAAGCTGATATTTTGTGACGACAATCAATAATGACAGTAAGATGTATCCGCCGTTGTACCTGACGCCGGAGCAGTACGAGGTGGATGGGAACATTATCCTATATGTTTATGTTCCGACCGGAAAGACTGTGTATCGAAATGCGGGCAGAATATATGACCGCAATAATGAATCAGACATAGACATTACAGATAATGCCGATATGGTGTTACAGCTCTATGCCAGAAAGCAGAGCACGTATTTTGTGAATAAGGTTTATCCGGCGCTGCCGATTTCCAGACTGAGACACGATCTAATGGATCGTGCGAGACGCATGACCAGAGTAAACACGGAGCATCATCCGTGGGTGGATATGACAGATGAGGAAATGCTGCGAAGCTGCGGATTGATTCTGGAAGATCCATTGACAAACAAGGAGGGCATCACGCTTGCGGCGATTCTGCTTTTTGGCTCAGACACGACGATCATGTCCGTTCTTCCGCAGCATAAGACGGATGCAATTTTCCGGGTATTTAATGTGGACCGTTATGATGACCGAGATGTTGTTATAACGAACCTGATTGAGAGTTATGACCGCCTGATGGAATTCGGCAAGAAGCACTTGAACGATGTCTTTACGATGGACGGCATTCAACGTGTCAGTGCCAGAGATAAAATTCTCCGTGAGATTATCTCGAATCTGTTGATGCACCGGGATTTTTCGAGCGGGTATGTACCGAAGCTTCTCATTGAAAGGGATACGATCACAACGGAAAATGCCAATCTGGCACATGGACACGGCAATCTGAATCTGAAGACCTTTAAGCCATTTGCGAAGAATCCGCCGATTGCCAAAGTGTTTCGGGAGATCGGCCTTGCTGACGAGCTGGGCAGCGGTATGCGCAACAGCTACAAATACACGAAGATGTACTCCGGAGGGGAGCCGGTCTTCACGGAGGCGGATGTTTTTACGATTGTGATTCCGCTTTCAGAGGCTGCAACGGCAACTGTGGGACCAACCACCCAAGATACCACCCAAGATACCACCCAAGTCACCATCCAAGATGCCAGACAAGATGGTGAGGACAAATGCAAAGCTTTAGTTGAATATTGCATAGAACCGAGGAGTAAACAGGAAATGATGAGATTTCTTGGTTTAGTGAATGTCAACTATTTTAGGAAGGCTTACTTGGTGCCATTGCTTGAGACAGGCCGGATTGTGATGACTATTCCGGATAAGCCGACCAGCAGGAACCAGAGATACAAGAAAAAGTGAGCACAAGTCATTTGATAGTTATATTGGTGTGATCGTTGAATCAGGAGAAGATGAGGAAAAAGTGCCTTTGGGTGCGATTGCAGAACATTCAAAGAAGCGGCAGGATAAGAGGATCGGTTCTAAAAGGAGTCGGTCCTTTTTGCATGAATTTATAATTGTGAAAAATAGACAAAAATGCCAAAATATATTTGTGAAAAGCATAGAAAGCTGTCGAAGTGCGCGGGATTACGGCATGTGTCGTATCTGTACTTTGGCGTATTGAATAAAATGATCTCGAAAGGAGGAGAGGACATGGGGGCAAGACAGGAGTTCATGGACCGGCTGGAACATATGCCGAAAGAGAGCAGGGAATATCTGAAAAAAATGTTTTTAAATTGTCCCGACAAAGTAATGGAGGCGATGCAGTTTCAGGAGGCGCTCAAAGGACGGCACCTGATCAATGCCGGGGACGTCTGTGAATCTGTCTATCTGCTTCTGCGCGGCAGGGCCAAAGGATCAGATCTGTTTATGCGCGGGAACACTTACAGTTTCCGGGAATATACGGGTCTGGCGTTCCTTGGGGATTATGAGGTGCTGGGGGACCTGGAGGAGTATCGGATCACCATCGTCACACTGACGGACTGTGAGATCATATCGATTCCCTCCACGGTATATCTGGAGTGGATCTGCTCTATGCCTTCCAGTATCGCCCCACGCTCAATAAGGCGGTGTGTCCTTGCCTTGCGTTCTGCGTCCTTTTTCTGATTGAGAAGTTTCCGCTTTCTGTTCTGCAACTGCCGGATTTCTTCCTCTGCTTTTGCAATCTTTTCTTCAATGTCTGTCATGGTTAAAATCTCCTTTCTGATTTCGGGCATAAGAAAAGCAGGAAGTCCGTTTCGGGATTTCCTGCTCGTTGGTGCTACTGTAAGGGTAGCGGTTATTCAGTTATGTATTGGTCTATGAATTTCTTTATCAGCGTTGCGGATTGTTCCGCATTGGAAAAAAGAGAGGGATGTCCGCCGCTTGGGAAAAGAAATACAGAAGATTGCGAACACTTAGAAGCCATTTCTTTGTATTCTTCTTCCATATTGTTCCGGCAACTTTCATCTTCTCTACTTCCCATGAATAGGATAGGTGTTTTTAATTCATCCAATGGCTTATGGAATAGTGGGCGTTTTTCTTCCGCACACTTCAATAATGCTTCGGTATCAAGGTCAACCACCTTTTCCCAGTCTGCGCCCTGACAATATTCATAAAATTCTCTTGACTGTATATTTTCTTTCGCCGCTTTCCTTTCAGATAAAAGGTTAGCAGAGAAATTTTCATTGAGAGTACGTCCGTCAAAGCTGTCTGCTATGATAGCATGAAACAGGTCGGGGCGTTCCAACGCCGCATTGACTGCCGCCCATGCGCCGCCGCTTGTTCCGATAAGACTTACTTTTCCGCATTGTAAATGCTCGGCAAGCGCAATCGTCTGCAAGGCTTCGTCATACCACATATCCGGCGAAAAGTTTTTTACTCGGTCTGACTGTCCATTGCCTAAAAAATCAATCAGAATACATCGGAAATGTTCTTCATACAACGGCATGATAAGTTCTGACATTTTGGAAGAAGCCGTATTGCCATGTAGGAAGATAAGCGGCTCGCCTTGCCCGTATTCTTTGTAAAAAACGGATTTACCTTGATATTGGAAATATGCCATATATATTCGCCTCCTTACCTTATTTTTTCTTGACACTCGCTACATTCTCTGTCGTGGATAGAAATGATACCGCCGCATTTCAGACAGGTATATTTTTCTTTCTGCTGTTCCATAAAACGTACTAAACCATGTGTTTGAACAAAATGGCTGTTTTCTATAAGGCTTGCTTGATACCGCTTGTTATAGCTTTTTTCAAGATTTTTAATTAGCTTGCATGGGTATTCCGCACACTCAAAACAGTAGGACAGAGATTTTTCTTTGATACAGTCCTTTATTTTGCATTTGCGGCAATGTTCCGGCTTTCCCTTGTCGCTGTTCAAGCAACCGTCACAAGGCTTCTTGTGGTAACAGTGCTTATAACATACCTTACAATTCATTCCACAAGGGGCGAACATACTCGTATCAATTTTATCTTTTGGCATTTGCATAGTTGCTTGCCCCTTTCTATTCTTTACAACAGTGCTTTACATAAATCTGCAACAAATTTTGCCTGTTGTTTTTTCAGATAAGATTTTACAAAAGGTTTCATAAAGATTTTTTTCGCCGTTACACACTCTGTAAAATCAATTTCTGTTTCGTTACCTTTGGAAGTGAAAATACCAACCCAGTGTCCTTTCATGTTGCTGTTTTCCATGTCAAATTCCCAACGCTTGTATGGCTCTGTGACAGTGATTGTAAAAGTGGTCGGATAACCCTCTTTGGTATATTCAATAAACTCTTTGTCGCTTAGGACTTCTGTTTTGCTTAAATCACTACGCCATGCGTAATTTTCAACGTCTGTAACAACTTTCCATACTTTATGAATAACACAAGGAATACTGGCTTTCATATTTGAAGTTGCCATTTTTAACACCTCCCACAAAATCAAAGTTCTGATATGGTTACATTCTGACTACTTTTCTAACGGTATTCGCTGTTCTTATCGTCAATTTACTGCTGATATTTGCGCTTGCTGTTTTAGACCACCAGTTTGTCTTTTGATAATCTTTCCGGCTAAAAGACCAGAATACCGTTTCTTTGTATTCCTCTATCTTTTCCAATCCCTCTTTAGGCTCTCCGATTTCGTTATATACCTCTTTGAATGTGGCAGGCGGCATGATAAAGATTAGATTATCATAAATCTCCTTATTCTCATCTCCCCACCAGTCGGGCGCATGATGTAAAATGTCCTCGAGTTCCTCCTTTGATATGACAAAAACAGGAATATCTAAACAAAACTGATTTTTAATCATTTCCTCAATCCGGCTTGTAGTCTTGATTGTATCGGCTTCATCACTTGAAAAAATCACATTGCCACTGTTCAAATAGGTTTTGACTTCTGTATAATTCAGCCTTTCAAAGCCCTGTTTTAATTCTGCCATTGGCACTTTGTTTTTGCCGCTTATATTGATACCTCGTAGAAATGCAATATATCTTTTCATGTATGCTGACACCTCCGCACAAACGCTGTTTTTAATGTCTTTATTCTACCACACCTCGCCTGTGTTTCCTATCTCTATTCAACAAGGGCAATCAGCTTTTTTCTGACTGCCCCTGTCTGTCCTGCCGCCTTATCTGTTTATCTTGAAATTCTCCACGACAGCATGGATTAAGCGGCGTTCCATGAAGTCTTTTTTATCGGTGTCTATCCCGTAATGCACAAACCCCCTTTCGTCATAAACTGTCTTGATACATTTGTTGCGGATATAGCTTTCATAAGTTTTCAGTACCGTCTGAATGGCGGCGGCTTCTCCCTGTGTGGCGGCTATGATTACCTCAACGGGCAGATAGCGGTTGGTGGGGCTTGGCTGCCGGTGCGTCATTTTACTGCCGCAATCGGCGCAATAGACAAGCCCTGTCAAGGGGTGAAGAACCCGAACGTGGCCATCGCCCACGGCATCGGTATGGTGCATCAGCACTTTATGCTGGTGGACAATTTTACCGTCACGCAGAACATTGTCCTGGGACAGGAGACCACGAAGGCGTGCGGCGTCATGGATATGAAAAAAGCCAGGCAGGAAGTGCTGAGGATTGTGGAGAAATACGGGCTGGAGGTGGATCCGGATGCCTATATCTCCGACATTTCCGTGGGTATGCAGCAGAGGGTGGAGATCTTAAAAGCGCTGTACCGGGGCGGCGATATCCTGATCCTGGACGAGCCCACGGCGGTGCTGACGCCCCAGGAGATCACGGATCTGATCGAAATTATGCACCGGCTGGTGGAGGACGGCAAGAACCGCTTTAAACGTCCTGAAGGACGCGGGGTTATCCGTGATCTCCGTGGGAAAGATTTTTGATATCTTCGACGGGGAAAGACTGACGGAATCCAACAAATCCCAAAGCTCCGTTCATGGCATGGAACAGACCATTGAGATTGAAGAAAGAGATTTTACAGGTCTTTGCTATGTGAACCTGGTGGATTTTGACGCTCTGTGGGGGCACCGGAGAGACCCGGACGGCTACGCCAGGGAGCTGGAGCGCTTCGACGTGAAGCTGGGAGAACTGCTGGAGAAGCTGGGCGATGACGATCTGCTGGTGATCACGGCGGACCATGGCAATGATCCCACCCACACGGGGACGGACCACACGCGGGAAAAGGTTCCGTTCCTGGCTTACTCCCCGTCCATGACGGGCTGTGGGAAATTGCCGGATACGGACACCTTTGCGGTGATCGGAGCCACGGCTGCGGACAATTTTGGACTTTCCATGCCGGAGGGAACCATAGGGACTTCCGTGCTGGAGCAGTTACAATAATAAGGTGGCGATTCAGCCATGCATCCCGGATTCCGCAGCTAACGCTGCTCTGCCGCCGCTTGCGCCGCTGAATCCTTGACAGGGGCTGAGCGCCCCATGTCTGAATAGTTGTTAAAAAGGAGGAAACATGGATATACATATGATCGTGGAGCTGGTGGGATATCTTGGATCGATCCTGGTGGTGGTATCGGTGCTCATGACCTCCATGGTGAAGCTGAGAATCGTGAACTCCATCGGCGCGTCCATATTTACCGTGTACGCACTGATCATCCAGTCTTATCCCACGGCTCTCATGAATTTTTCGCTGGTGGTGATCAACCTTTATTATCTTACCCGTATGAAAAAAGAGGGGAAGCTTCTGGCGCAAGGAGACGTTTGGCGCTGACTGTTCATTGGCGGTAATCGTCCAGCAGCTGCTGGAGTGTGATCTCTTCCATGGCTTTCCTGGCGGCATCGCCGATTCGGGCATAGGGCTTGCTCAGTACGGATGAAATCTGTCTTCCCACGGGGCATTTTTCCGAGGGATTGGGATGGAAACCGATCATGTGAGAAAGCCCGTCCGGCTCCAGCGCATGATAGACCTCCCATAAAGTAAGTTTCCTGGGATCGCGTTCCAGATGGGCGCCGCCGACGCCGCGCACGACGGAGACAATATGGGCTTTCTGCAGTGCGTTCAGAATGTTCCGGATGGCGGCGGCATTGCAGCCGGTGCTTTTAGCGAGCAGTTCGCTGGTCACTTTAACGCTGTTCTCATACTCGGATATGAATATGAGACAGTGCAGCGCGATGGAACATTTGGTATTCAGCCGCATAGACGCGATCCCCCTTCCTGCTAATAGTTTTTCGCTGCGATTCACAGCCCCGTGCGTATTCGGCGGCTGTGGATCGTTTTTTTAATTTCGTCATATCCGCAGTGCTTGCTCGACTCCGCTTCGCTTCATCTCGCTCACGGGCTTCGCCCTATGGAATCAGCCAAAATCGCCGCTGCTCATGCAAGCATGGCATCTGCGCTTTTACCCGCTTCCGCACCTGACTTCGCAGTGCATCGCTCGCTTCCGCTTCGCTCCATCTCGCTCACGGGCTTCGCCCTATAGAATCAGCCAAAATCGCCGCTGCTCATGCAAGCATGGCATCTGCGCTTTTACCTGCTTCCGCACTGCTCATTGCTTACGTGGACATTATACCCCATCTAAAACACGTTGTAAATATTGACAATACAACGGCAGGGGCGTATACTTGTTGTAAAAATTAGATATACAACCTGCGCCGGATGAAGGGAGCAGGCGGAAGGGGGATATGAGGATGCTGGATAAGATCGAATTTTATTATTTCAGCCCCACGGGCGGCACGAAAAAGGCCGGACAGATATTCTGTGAAGGGTTTGCGAAAGAGACGGTGTTCCGTGACCTGAGCGTTCAGGGAGCGGAGGCCGCGCAGACGGAGAGCGAGTGGATCGTGGTGGCCGCACCGGTGTTCGGCGGCAGGATTCCTGGAGTCGTGACAGAAAAACTGAAAAAACTCCATGGAGAAGGGAAAAAGGCGGTGACGCTGGCTGTATACGGGAACCGAGCCTACGAGGATGCGCTTCTGGAGCTGAACCAGACTCTGGAAGGGCAGGGGTTCCGGGTGGAGGCGTCTGCGGCGCTGATCGCACAGCACTCCATGGCGCCGGAAGTGGCAAAAGGAAGGCCGGATGAGCAGGACAGAAAAGAGATCCTTGACTTCGCGGAGAATGTATTGGATAAAATAAAAGAGGGATTAGGGACGCCGGTGAAGGCGCCGGGGAATGTTCCTTATAAAGCAGCGATGAATATGCCGGCGGCGCCGGTATCCCTGCCGTCCTGTACCGGGTGCGGCACATGCGAGAAGGCCTGTCCCACGGGCGCGATTGTCATGAAGGATGGAACGGCAGCGGCAGATCTGGAGAAATGCATCCTGTGTATGGCCTGTACAGCGGCCTGTCCGGAGCATGCCCGCGTCCTTCCGCCGCCCCTCAGTGAAAGGATGGAGCAGATGCTGGGCGCGCTGAAGGACGTCCGCAGGGAAAACGAATTCTTCCTATAAGAATACAGAGCCGCAGGAAGGCGGTCGATATGATCATATACCGGGAGGCAGCAGAAGCATGTTAAAAGCGATCTTTATGGATTATTACGGAACGGTTACTCATGAGAACGGCCCCATCGCTGTGGATGTGGTAAAGCGGATTTATAAGAACAGTGACGCGGATTCTCCCGAAGAGATCTTCCGCTGCTGGTGGAAGATTTTTAAGGAGAAGCTGTCGGAGGCAAACGGGGAGAAGTTCCGTTCCCAGCATGATGTGGCGCTGGACAGCTTCCGGGAAGTGCTGGAGCGTTTTCACTCCACGGAAGACGCGCAGGAACTGTTGGCCCGCATGGAGGAGCATTGGTGCACGACGCCGGTGTATGAGGACGCGGCGCGGTTTCTGGAGAAAGCAGAGCTTCCAGTGTATTTTGTCACAAACAGCGACGACGCGTATGTGTATGCGTCGGTGGAAAAGTACGGCCTCCATCCCCAGGGCATCATCACCAGTGAACAGGCGCGGTATTCAAAGCCCAGGAAGGAGATCTTCCTGTATGCCCTTCAGAAAGCCAGGCTTCACCCCCAGGAAGTGATCCATGTGGGAGACTCTCTGGAGAGCGACGTGAGATGCCCCATGGAGGCGGGGATAAAGAGCATCTGGATGAACAGGGAAGGAGCACCGGTTCCTCCGGGCGTGGACAGCGCGCGGGATTTCGATGAGGTTCGGACGCTGTTGGAGGAGGAAATGTAGATGGGCATGGAAAAGCCGCAGATCGTAATCATAGGTGCGTCGGTGCTGGATGTGCTGGCTCATCCCGCAGACGCGGAGGTGTTTCAGACTGGATCGTCTCCGGCAGAGGAGATCTGCCTGTCAGTGGGCGGGGATGCGCTCAATGAGGCAACCGTGCTGGCGAAGCTGGGCAAGAAAGTCCGCCTGGAGACGATTATCGGAGCAGACCGGGCGGGAGATTATATCCGTGGCCACTGCCTGGAGAACGGTATCCTGCTGCCGGAAAACTGTGTGAGGGAAGAGATCCCCACCGGCGTCAATGTGGTTCTGATAGACAAGAAAGGCGCCAGACATTTCCTGACGAATCCGAAGAGTACTCTTCGAAAGCTGACGCTTAAGGACATTGCCGTGCCGTTTCCCGAAAGCGCCCGCATCGTATGTTTTGCCAGTATTTTTGTGTTCCCGGAGCTGGGTCCGGAAGAACTGTATCGGATTTTCAGCCAGGCAAAAGCACAGGGCAAGATGGTATGCGCGGACATGACAAAACGGAAAAACAGGGAGACGGCCGCTGACCTGAAGGCGGCGCTTGGCTGTGTGGATTATCTGTTTCCCAACGACGAGGAGGCCATGCTGGTCACAGGGCGAGGAACGGTGGAGGAAGCCGCGGAAGAACTGCGGGCCGCGGGGGCAGCTCATGTGGCGGTCAAATGCGGTGCGCGGGGGTGCTATCTGCTGGACGGCGAGGGCGGACGGTGGGTTCCCGCAGAGGCAGGGGTCCGGTGCGTGGATACCACTGGAGCCGGGGACAGCTTTGCGGCCGGATTCCTGTTTGCGCTGTCAGAAGGGAAGAGTTTTCAGGAGTGCGCCGAATACGGCAACCGGTGCGGCGCCAGGGCGGTGGGCGTCACCGGAGCGACGGAGTGGCTGTAACAGCGGCGGGGAGACAAGGCGGACAGTCGGGCTGGCGGAGCAGAAACCGGGGTTGCGCTTCCCGGGAAAATATGGTATGGTTTGGAAAAGGCAACGGCGCCGGGGATGGTTCCGCTGCCTTTTTATTATGTAAGACCCGTGCCAGGGGCCGGGGCTGAATACCCAGGAAAAGGATGAGGCATGATGAAAAAGAGCGTGATAGGCGTGGTTCCCCTTGTGGATTATGAGAAAAAGAGCTGGTGGATGCTTCCTGGTTATATGGAAGGGATTCTGGAAGCGGGGGGCTTTCCGGTGATGCTGCCGCTTACGGAGGACAGCGGCGTGATTAAGCAGATTCTGGAGAGCGTGGACGGGCTCCTGCTCACAGGAGGACAGGATGTGTCGCCGGAAGTTTACGGTGAGGAGCGCCTCGATTACTGTAAAGAATGCAGTCCGGAGCGCGACCGCATGGAGGACTTGCTGCTGAAAGGAGCTTTGCAGAAAGACCTGCCCGTACTGGGCATCTGTCGGGGAATCCAGTTTCTCAACGCGGCGCTGGGCGGAACCTTGTACCAGGATATTCCGGGCCAGTATGAGACCGGTGTAACGCACTGCCAGCGGCCGCCCTACGACGTGCCGGCGCATGAGGTGGAGCTGACGGAAGGAGGACCTCTCCACAGGCTGCTGGGATGCGTCAGGCTCCCGGTGAACAGTTACCACCACCAGGCGGTGAAAAAACTGGCTCCGCTGCTGAAGGTCATGGCCGTCTCGGAGGACGGGCTGACCGAAGGCGTATACATGCCGGATCGAAGATTTGTGTGGGCAGTGCAGTGGCACCCGGAGTTCTCCTGGCGCTCGGATGAGAACAGCAGGAAGATTTTGAAGGAATTTGTGCGGAGATGTAAGAATGAGGATTGACAAATAAATAGGTAAATGTTATAGTGAACGAAAGAGAGGGGGCGTACCCGCAAGGCAAAATGAACAAAATAGTTACTATTAATGACATAGCAGAAGCTGCTGGCGTAGGAAAGGGGACGGTGGACAGGGTACTGCATAACCGCGGCAGAGTTTCAGAAGAGACGCGGGAGAAAGTACTAAGATGTATAAAGGAATTAGGGTATAAGCCGAATGTGGCGGCGCGTATGCTGGCTAAGAGAAATGTTTACAGAATTGCAGTGGTCTATCACAATACAGAGAGGGATTTCTGGGAACAGGTCGAGTCAGGGATCAGCAGGGCGGAAGAAGAATACAGGCAGATGGGGATCGTAGTGGATCGGTACATAATTTCCAAGATCAGTATCGAGAAGCAGCTGGAGTTCATAGAGCATGCGATCCGTGAAAAATACGATGGGCTGGCTATTGTGCCTTATTCTTCAGCATCCATATCGGATGCTTTGAACCGGGCTGTGAGCCAGGGAATGAAAGTGGTGACTTTCAATAACGATGAGGCCTGCCGGCGTTTGTGTTACGTGGGACAGGATTCTCTGCAAAGCGGAAGGACCGCAGGGCGTCTGATGGGAATGATAGCACCTCCCAACAGCAGATACGTGGTAATCACGCCTGTGATTGAAGGCATGAAGGGAATTGACCAGAGGTATGAAGGCTTTAAAGAGATCTTGAATGTCTGTCGTCCGGATATGGAACTTCATGGGGTATATAACTGCAGACAGGACGGGAAACAGGCGTATGAAAGAACGCTGGAACTGTTGGATGAAGGAAGCGTTGATGCAATCTATGTGTCGAATGTAGTCGTCTCGGAAGTCGCCAGGGCGGTGTTTGACCGGGGAGTACAGCACCGCATAAAACTGGTGGGGCATGATTTGACCGATACGATAAAAGACTATATCAGTAATGATACCATAGATATTACGATTGGCCAGGAGCCGGAGATACAGGGGTATATTGCGGTAGAGAGGATCTGCAAAGCTCTTTTGCAGGATGAAGAGATTAAGACAGATTACTATACGAAAATCGAAGTAGTTATCAAAGAAAATTTGGCGTATAGATGATACGCTAAATTTTCTGCCAGGTGCGGGTACGCCCCCGCAAAGTAACTGGTAATACTATTAAAAAGGAGGATCATACTGATGAGAAAAAGAATTTTGACTGCGATGATGGCCGGCGTACTGGCATGCTCAATGTTGTATGGGTGCGGGTCGAGTCAGGAACCATCTGAGAACAGCGGGGGAAGCGCCTCAGAGGAAAATGCGGAGCAGGCGGCTGCGCAGGGAGACGGATACGAATTCATTTTCGTGTGCCCGATTGTGGGGATGGAATACTGGAATATGTGTTCTGACGGAATTGAGCAGGCAGACAATGAACTTGGAACAAGTACGCAGATTGTAGGTCCTACGGATGCGTCCACGTTTACCACGGAGATCGCAAATTATATGGAAGCGGCCATCTCATCCCAGCCGGATGCGATCATGGGATATTCCGGATTGGAAGTTATGGGCCCTTTGATTGATAAAGCGACGGAATTGGGGATTCCTTATCTGGCAATAGACAGTGATGCTCCAGATTCCAGCAGATTTGCCTATATCGGGACAGATCCCTATAATGCCGGATATCAGTCCGGAGAAGGCATGGCAGAGCTGACGGGAGGTACAGCTAAAGTAGCTGTTTTGTGCAGTTCCCTTTCTTCTGAAAAAGAGATGGAAGAGGTGGAAGCATTCAAAGATGCAGTTGCAGACTATGATATTGAGATACTGGCTATGGAAGAGACCAACGGAGATCTGGCGACAGCAGTGACCAAGATGGAAGCGCTTGTTTCCACTTATCCGGAGATGACTGCCGTTCTGGGAACCAGTGCGTATGACGTACAGGCGGCCGCAAAGGTAAAGGAAGAGAGAGGGCTGGATGATCTGGTGCTGGTAGGCTATGACGATCAGGAGGAGACGCTGAATTATATCAGAGACGGAATCATTGGCGGCGTTGTGGTACAGGATCCGTATACCATGGGATACGAAGGCGTGCGTCTTCTGAAAGAATACCTTGATAATGGAAGCGTGGAGCAGGAGGTATACGATACGGGCACAATATTTGTGACAATAGACAATGTTGACAGCTACAGAGACTGACATATTGATAAGCGTGTTCACGCAAGAGGGGTACGGTAAGGATGAAGGTAATAAAAAAAGCCATGAAAATGCGGGAAGTTGGAGTTCTGGTTCCGCTGCTGCTTCTATGGATTATCACATATTTTATTAACCACGCGTTTTTTACATCCACCAATATGATCGCATTGTTCCGCTCTGTTTCGATTACGGCACTGGGCGCGATTGGCGCGGCGTTTGTTTTCTGCGGCGGCATGATGGATGTATCGGCGGGATCAGTTTACGGACTGGCTGGTATGCTGGCGGCGATTGCCATGAAGGACTGGGGGATGCCTGTGGCCGCCGCCATACTGGCGGGACTGCTGGTGGGCGTGGCTTTTGGATTGGTTAACAGTCTGATTATAAATGGATTTGAGGTCCCGGCTTTTATAGCAACCCTGGGAACGCAGTATATAGCCAGAGGAATTGTAAATGTGATATCCGAAGGGCGTTCTTACACAGGATTTCCGGACGGATTTAATGCAATCGGAGGAATGGGTTTCTTCGGCATTCCATGGAGCATTTATATTAGCCTGATGGTTGCGGTGATCGCTGCATATGTGCTGAAATACACCGTGTTTGGAAGATCTCTTATGGCTGTAGGAGGGAATCCAGAGACTGCCCGGACCTGCGGAATTAATGTGAAACTGATCCGCAATGCGGCATATATTATCAATGCGGTTTTATGCGCGCTTGCCGGAATCCTCTCCACAGCCAGGCTGGAAACTGCTCAGGCCGCGGCTGGCTCCGGGTGGGAAATGACGGTGATTGCGGCTGCAATCATAGGCGGTGTCAGCATGTACGGAGGTTCTGCTACGATCCTGGGTGCGGTCATCGGCGTAGGTATCATGGAGACCCTGACTGTGTCCATGACGATGATAAAAGTGAACGCGTACTGGCAGAGAGTTGTAATTGGAATTGTAATCATACTTGCCGTAGGGATGGATACTTTTAAAAGAAAACGCATGTCCGGGGGGAAATGACAGATATGAGTGGACGGGCTGTTTTGGAGATGAAGCACATTACAAAAAGCTTTTCGGGCGTCACTGCGCTGAACGATGTGTCATTCAGTGCGTATGAGGGGGAGATCCTCGCTTTGTGCGGAGAGAACGGAGCGGGAAAGTCTACGCTGATGAAGATTCTCAGCGGGTCGTATCCGGAGGGCAGCTATGAGGGACAGATTTTTGTAAATGGGAATCTGTGTCGTTTTGCCTCACCTGCGCAATCAGAGAAGATGGGGATCGGGATGATCTACCAGGAGATCAGCATGCATCTGGACCTGACAGTGGCGGAGAATATTTTTATTGGCCGGTGGCCCATAAAAGGCCGGAAAGTAGACTGGAAGGAAATGAATGAGCAGGCTGTAACTTTTATGGAGCTAGTGGGACTCCAGGCCGAACCGGATATGATACTCCGGCAGATGAGCGCCAGCCAGCAGCAATTGGTGTCCATTGCCAGGGCGCTCAGCAAAGATCCGAAAATACTGGTTCTGGATGAACCCACGTCTCCATTGACCCAAAAGGAATCCAGGATGCTGTTCGAAATTCTGCACTCGCTGAAGGAAAGAGGAATCGCCTGCATTCTGATCACACATAAAATGGAAGAAGTATTCGAGAACGCGGACAGAGTGACAGTGCTGAGGGACGGCAATATTATCTCTTCCTGCCGGCTTTCGGAGACCTGCGAGAAAAAGGTGATCACTGATATGGTGGGACGGGAAATATCCAATTACTATCCCAAGGAGAAAGCGGAGATCGGGGACGTGGTGATGGAAGTCAAAGATTTCTCAGTACCCCATCCATCCATTCCCAACCGGAAAATTATAGATCAGGTCTCCTTTCAGCTTCACAGAGGAGAAATTCTGGGAATTGCCGGACTGGTAGGAGCGGGGAGGAGTGAACTGGTAAACGCCATTTTCGGAAAAGATCCCAGATTGTCGGGAGAAATATGGATCGATGGCCGCAAAGCATCCATAAAATCCCCTGCGGACGCCATGAAAAATGGGATCGCACTGCTGACAGAGGATCGAAAAAAAGATGGGATTGTGGCAGAGATGTCCATTCGGGAGAATCTGACCATGCCCCTTCTGGAGAAAGTATCCAGAAATGGTATCATGGACAGAAAAAGGGAAAAAGATATTTCCCGGAGGTATTTTGAAGAGCTGGGGGTAAAAGCGCCGGGAACGGAAACACTTATGCGGCAGCTGTCAGGAGGAAATCAGCAGAAAGTCGTTCTGGGCAAATGGATTGCGCGGGATCCGAAGATCCTCATTCTGGACGAACCTACAAGAGGAATCGATGTGGGGGCAAAGTATGAAATCTATAAAATCATGGTAAAGCTGGCCAGAGAAGGGAAAGGGATCATTATGATCTCGTCGGAACTCCCGGAGCTGATGTCCATGGCCGACCGGATTATGGTGATATCCGATCAGCGAATCCGGGGCATTTTGAAGGAAGGGGAATGGACGCAGGAAAAAATAATGGAATTATCAGCCATGTGGGAAACACCCGTGACAAATGCGGGAGGTCATGAGTCATGAAACAGATTTTAACGGTTAAGATAGAGCAAGAGGTGCTTTCTCTCATACCGAATATTGCTTTTTCCAATGTGCCGTCCTGGTATGGAAGTACCAGGAGGGATTTGAAAATGGATCTTATTGCGCCTAAAAACAGAGAAGGGCATGCGCCCTGTCCTGCGGTTATATGGATCTGCGGAGGCGCGTACCGGGTAGTCGACCGTTCTGTCTGGCTGCCTCAGATGGTGTATTTTGCGCAGAAAGGCTATGTGGTGGCGTGCATTGAATACCGGACAAGCAATGAAGTTCAGTTTCCGGATCCTTTAATTGACTGTAAAGCGGCTGTCCGGTATCTGAAAGCTCATGCGGATGCATTCTGCGTGGACCGGAACCGGATCTGCGTTATGGGGGAGTCGGCAGGAGGAACTATGGCGAGCCTGCTTGGCGTGACAGGAGGAATACCGGAATATGAGAAAGGAGATTATCTGGAAGAAGACAGCAGGGTGAACGCGGTGGTTGATTTCTACGGCCTTACGGACCTGACGGATGCGCCGATGAGTTCGAGGGAAGATATTCCCGAATGGGCGCTGCAGGATTTCCTGGGCGTTGGGTATTCAAAGGAGACGGCTGAAAGAGCAAGCGCCATCCACTATGTGGACGCTTCGGTGCCGCCGTTCCTGATCCTGCATGGCAGCGGCGATACGCTGGTACCGGTGAGACAGAGCGAAGCGCTGTATAACCGCCTGCAGGAACAGGGGATTTATTCGGAACTTTACATATTAAAAGATGCCCCTCACGGAGCTGATGAATTTTATCAGCAGGAGATCCTGGATCGTATTCTGGCATTTTTAGAGAAAACGCTGGGGGAGACGCGCTAGTTCAGCAAAACAAACAGAAAACAAAAGTAAAAAGCCTTGACAGTTCCATGCGCCCTATGCTATAGTAATCACGCGAATGGAAGTTTAGGCTTTTTTTTTATGCCTAAAAATTGGTGGTTTTCGCAGGATCACCAAAGAAAAAAGTATAAAAGCGAGGTGGAAAGTTGTGCGCGTAAGGATCACATTGGCATGTACGGAGTGCAAACAGCGTAACTACAACATGACAAAAGAGAAAAAGAATCACCCGGACAGAATGGAAACCAAGAAATACTGCCGTTTCTGCAGGAAGCACACCCTTCATAAGGAAACGAAGTAATTCTGCCGAAGGATCGTAAAGGATGTGAGAAGATGGGAGAGACAAATAAGGCTCAGAAGGCCCCCAAGGCCAGGAAGACCAGCTGGTTTTCAGGTTTGAAAGCCGAGTTTAAAAAGATCAGCTGGACGGACAGGAAGTCACTCACGAAAGAGACGGTCGCGGTTATCAGTACCTCGATTGTTCTGGCCCTCATCATTAAAGTGCTGGATATGATCATGACCTTTGGAATTGATTTTCTGGTAACGCTGTAAGTTGGGAGAAAGGTGATTTTATGTCAGAGACAAACTGGTATGTAGTCCATACCTATTCAGGGTATGAGAACAAGGTTAAGGCCAACATCGAAAAAACGATTGAAAACAGACATCTGGAGGATCAGATCCTTGAAGTCAGGGTTCCCATGCAGGACGTGGTGGAGATGAAGGACGGCGTCAGCCGTCAGGTCCAGAAAAAGATGTTCCCGGGATATGTTCTGATCAATATGGTGATGAACGACGACACCTGGTATGTGGTACGCAATACCAGAGGCGTGACCGGATTTGTTGGCCCTGGATCTAAGCCGGTTCCGCTCACAGACGAGGAAATGAGACCCTTGGGTATCCATTCAGATTCTGTACAGATCGATTATGCAGAGGGCGACACCGTGGTTGTGACCGGAGGCGTCTGGAAAGATACGGTTGGCGTTATCCAGGCGATCAATGAGAACAAGCAGAGCGTGACGATCAACGTCGATCTGTTCGGCCGTGAAACGCCGGTAGAGATAAGTTTCACAGAGATCAAGAAAATGTAAACTGGTTTGCGATAAAGCAGTGCTTTCGCAGATCGTGGGAGGGTTCATCCCGCCATTACCACAATAGGAGGTGCCTTAGTTATGGCAAAAAAAGTTACAGGTTATATCAAATTACAGATTCCGGCTGGAAAGGCTACACCGGCTCCGCCCGTTGGACCGGCTCTCGGACAGCACGGAGTAAACATCGTGCAGTTCACGAAAGAGTTTAACGCAAGAACCGCTGACCAGGGCGACCTGATCATCCCGGTTGTGATCACGGTGTATGCGGACAGAAGCTTCAGCTTCATTACCAAGACCCCGCCGGCAGCAGTACTGCTGAAGAAAGCATGCGGACTGAAGACCGCTTCTGCAAACTCCAAGAAGGACAAAGTTGCGACGATCAAGAAATCCGAGGTTCAGAAGATCGCTGAGCTGAAGATGCCGGACCTGACTGCAGGCAGCCTGGAGGCAGCTATGAGCATGATCGCCGGTACCGCAAGAAGCATGGGCATCACGGTAGTCGACGATTAATTGTACGGCTTGAAGTAAACAACTGTTGCTGACAAATTGACGTGGGAGGGTTCATCCCGCCATTACCACTAGGAGGTTAAAAGATTATGAAACATGGTAAGAAATATGTTGAGGCTGCGAAACTGTATGACAAGCAGACTCAGTACGATAAAGACGAAGCAGTCGCAATCGTAAAGAAACTGGCAACCGCAAAATTCGACGAGACCATCGAGGCTCATATCAGAACCGGATGCGACGGACGTCACGCTGACCAGCAGATCCGCGGTGCGGTAGTTCTGCCGCACGGAACCGGAAAACAGGTTCGCGTTCTGGTGTTCGCAAAAGGTGCGAAGGCAGACGAGGCTCAGGCAGCCGGCGCTGAGTTCGTAGGAGCAGAGGATCTGCTTCCGAAGATCCAGGGCGGATGGTTCGACTTTGATGTGGTTGTTGCAACTCCGGATATGATGGGCGTTGTTGGACGCCTGGGCCGTGTACTTGGACCGAAAGGCCTGATGCCGAACCCGAAGGCCGGTACGGTAACCATGGACGTTACCAAGGCTGTTCAGGATATCAAGGCTGGTAAGATCGAGTACAGACTGGACAAAACCAACATTATCCACGTGCCGATCGGAAAAGCATCTTTTACCGAGGAGCAGTTAGCGGACAACTTCCAGACGCTTATGGATGCAATCAACAAAGCAAGGCCTGCCGCTGTAAAGGGACAGTACCTGAAGAGCGTAACCATCACCCCGACCATGGGACCGGGCGTGAAGGTGAACCCGCTGAAGTTGGCATAAAAGCCGCAAAATAGTGTTGACATCCACTATAAATTATGGTATTTTGTAAAAGTTAAAGATGACTGCCCGAAGACAGCAGGTGCCTGAGCGCGTAAGTAGTATACGCCTGCCGAGGAAAGCATTCGATATGGAATGACTTGTGATCCCTCTGCGTCTGCGGCGCGGAGGGATTTTTTTGCCGGAGGATTCCGGCGGGAATTGATTCGTACGGTTGTCACTCTTAAAAATCTATAAGGAGGAAACCATTCATGGCAAAAGTTGAACTGAAAAAACCGGTTGTAGAAGAGATCTCTGCACATCTGGAAGGCGCTGCCTGCGTAGTTCTGGTTGATGCCTGCGGCCTGACCGTGGAGCAGGATACACAGCTTCGTAAACAGATGAGAGCAGAAGGTATCGTCTACAAGGTTTATAAGAACACGATGCTGAACTTTGCGGTGAAGGGGACGGAGTTCGAGCCGCTGGCTCAGCATTTCGCAGGACCGTCCGCTATCGCAGTTTCCAAGACGGACGCCACCGCTCCGGCGAGAATCCTCGCTGAGTTTGCGAAGAAGGCAGACAAGCTGGAGATCAAAGCCGGTGTTGTGGAAGGTGCTTACTATGACGCAAAGGGTATGGCTGCCATCGCTGCCGTTCCGTCCAGAGAAGTACTTCTGGGAAGACTGCTTGGAAGCATGCAGAGCCCGATTGCAAACTTCGCCCGTGTGCTTAACCAGATCGCGGAGAAGGAAGCGTAAGAAACAGACAGGCTGCCCGGAAGAGGCGGCGTGAAACAAACAGAGAATGAATATTGGAGGTAAATGAAAATGGCAAAGTTAACGACTGCAGAATTTATTGAAGCAATCAAAGAGTTATCCGTATTAGAGTTAAATGAGCTTGTAAAAGCATGCGAGGAAGAGTTCGGCGTATCCGCAGCAGCAGGTGTTGTTGTGGCAGCAGCAGGCCCGGCAGCTGAGGCAGCTGAGGAGAAGGATTCCTTCGACGTAGAGCTGACCGAGGTTGGCCCGAACAAAGTTAAGGTTATCAAAGTGGTTCGTGAAGCAACCGGTCTTGGCCTGAAAGAGGCAAAAGATGTGGTTGACGGCGCACCGAAGGTAATCAAAGAGGCTGTTTCCAAGGCAGAGGCTGAGGAGATGAAGACCAAACTTGAGGCAGAGGGCGCAAAGGTTACTCTGAAATAAGTGACAGATACGTACGAAGGGGCATCGCAGAGGCGGTGCCTCTTTTTTCATAACCAGGTGCTCCTTCCGTCCGCTCAGCCGCATGGCTAAATAGTTACGGGTAAATGTCAAGAGTAAATACGAAAAAAGTCAAAAATATTTTATAAGGCCCCACTGAGGGCCTTTATTTCTGCCTGAAATACTTCCTCCGGGGTATGCCAGTTGAACATTTTCCGAGGATAGTCGTTCATCCAGCCCTCTATATAGTCGGCTCGCTCGTCCGTCATGTCCTCGAAGCTCGATCCCTTCGGAGCATGGCGGCGCACGAGCTTGTTCTGGTTTTCGTTGCTGCCGCGTTCGTATGCGCTATACGGGTGACAGTAGTATAACTTCGTCCTTTTCTCGCCTTCACGGAGGCTACTCCGTTCCATTCCTTCGCAGTTCGCAAACTCCGATCCATTGTCTACCGTTATGCTCTTGAAAATTAGAGGGAAAAGCTCGCCGTATCTCTTTTCCAGAGCGTCCAGTTCGGCCACGACATTCTCCGCTTTCTTCGCTTCCATTCTCCGTGTGATTTCCCGGCGGCTGAGCCGCTCGGTTAATACGAGCAGCGTTGTGGTGCAGCCCTTGGCGCTTTCTACACAGTCCATTTCCCAGTGGCCGAAGGTTTCCCGGTTATTGATTTCTTCCGGGCGTTTCTCTATGCTTTCGCCTTTTGGTGCTCTGGACTGGGCTTTTGTATGCCGGTATTCTCGTTTACGGTTTCCTTTTACCGGGAGATCTTTGTTTGTGATCCGGAGAAATACGCCTTTTTCTATGTAGCTGTAAAGGGTGTTTACCGAGATCGTAGTGTTGAATTTTAAGCCTTTCGCCTTGATCCTTCCCAGCACCGCCGCGGGGCTGTATTGCTCGTCAGCGATCTTGTGCTCGATATATTCGGCAAGCTTGCGATCCTTCCCCAGTTTCAGCTCCGGCCCTTTGGCTTTCAGGTTCTCCCGATACTGATTGTGGGCTATGTCTGGGCTGTATCGGATCTCCGTTGTCCAGTCACTATTGCGGTGCTCATACTGTCCGCGTTTTTTCTCCCGGTAAATAGTCGAGACATGAACGCCGAGGCTCTCTGCGATCTCTTTCGGCTCCTTTCCGTCTTTGAGTTGCTGCTCCATGCGCAGCCGATCGGTTTTTGTTAAATGTTTGAAGCGTCGCGCCATGTCCTTTTTCCTCCCTAAACAAAAATAAGGGAGCGGCCGCAGTCACTCCCCGTATGTATTTCCCTTATGCGTTCTCTCTTAACATGCGCCGGGCTATGACATATAGATCCCTCGCAATCTGTTTTTCGTCGTCGTGTGGAGTCAACGCCCGGATCAGTTTGATTGCGTTTATAAATGTGATATTTTCCAGTTTTATCTCTCCAGCTTCCAGCTTTTGCACCCACCGAGGGCTGACGCCGATCTGCTCAGCGAGCTGTTTCTGCGTGAGTCCTCTCTGCTTTCTTATTTCCTCAATCTCCATGGCTTACCTCCTTACACGCCTTTATTGGCGTGTTTATATAATACGCCATTATTGGCGTGTTGTCAAGTGAGTTTTCGTTTTTTAGCATAAGAAAAAAGACGGTTTCCCGCCCTCATTCTTCCGCACTGAGTAGCTGCTCGATCGGTACGTCCAGCACCTCAGAGAAAAATATAAGTTCGTAGTCAGGGACTACTCGATCGCCGGTTTCTATCCTGCTGATCGCTTTCTGGTTCAAGTTTAGCCCGGCAAGCTGTATCTTTGCCGCGAGTTGCTCCTGAGAGAGTCCCGCAGCCTCACGCAGCGCCTTGATTTGAGGCCCCGAAGCGTTGCACCTGCCGTCTTTGTGCTTGTAAATTTTCACTTTTTCAGTGCCTCCCTTTTATGCCAAAGATAGGTAGAACGCATATTGACATTACCATGCTTCGCCCGGTATAATTATCCCAAACATGACTAAAGGCGAAAAAACGCTAATTCAAGCATGTGCAGGAGGTAAAAACATTATGCGGAAAAAGGACGCAGATCAGAAGCAGGTAGAGGCCCCACGGGGCAAAAAGAAGTGGATCATTATTGCGGTTGTAGCGGTCGTTTTGATTGCGGCGGCGGTCGGAGGGAATACCGAAACGCAGCAGCAGACTACGGGAACGCAGGCTACCTCAGAGGCCCCGGAGACTCAGGATCCTGCCACTGAGGCAGTGAGTGAAACGGAAGCCAAAGCGGAGCCGGAAGCAAACACAAGCGCAAAGGTTGACGCTCTGGCCTTGGCTGCAAAGCAGGATATTGAGGAAAACGGAGTTTCAGACGCGAAACGAGACGAGGCCGTGACCTTCATTGTAGAGCATTATCCTGATTTTTATGCAGATAACGAAACAATGGAGCAGGCCATTTCTTACGGTTACTGGCTTGAATACGCCTACCAAAACGACGAGGCCGCGAGGGATTATGCGGAGCTTGGCATGGACTTGGAGCAGGCCGTTAAATATGTTTACCGGGGAGCCGAGAGCGTGGAGAACGACGCCACGCAGGAAAACCTCAGCCAGATCCGGGAGTCGCTCGAAGCTATCGGCCAGACTGTTGAATAATAGAAAAAATGCCCGGCAGGATTTCTCCCGCCGGGCTTTCTCGTTGTGCGGGTTTTCCCCGCTATTATTCCGTTTTTTCTTCGGTTTCTACCGGCTCGCTTGCCGGTGTCGCTTCGGCTGCAATCTGCTGCACTGCCGTGGTGGCGATCGTGCTCGCTACGCTCGCCGCCGTCGCTGCCGCTGTGGTAGTGGCTGCTTTTTCAACCTCCGGCACTTTAATGTCCCGGCACACCTGCTCGATCTTGGTGTCCAGCCATGCGTCGAAGTCTCCGTAGATCTCCCCCAGAGCCTTCACGGTGGTATCTCCGAGGATCTCCAGCACCTTGTCCCGTGCCTTCTGAAACGCTTCCAGTTGCTTCTCTTTCGTAAAAGCACCCTCCGCTTTTAGGGCGTCAACAAAGGTCTGGGCCGTATATGTCACGGCCTGCTCCACGGCGTCCGTTGCCAGTTCGATATATTTCGAGGCCGTCTCGCTGTTCAGATCTTTCTCGATCTGCTGAGTCTGGCGGCGCAGGAGTGCCACCAGATAACCGCCACCAGCCGTGATAAGCAGGCAGAGGATCGGTACAAAAGCGTCTGCGATCTGTTCTAACATTTCCATGTTCGAGTCCCTCCCTTGATATTAAAGCATACTGTTGACAATTTTCTGAACGGCTGCGTAGTTATACCCGGCCGCTTCGAGGCGTTTCTTGCGATCCGCTCCGTTTCCCCACTTTCCTGCGATCACCTCTTTGGCGATCTCTGTGTTGGATTTCTTGGGGGTATCGCCGGAAGCCGCGGTACCGCCGCCGTTGGTCGTCACAAAGGCGTCGAAGCCTTTCGCTTTGAGCTTAGATACCTGAGCGTCAGCGTTTGCCTTTTTGGAATACGCCCCGGTCTGCACCTTGTAAAGATTTCCGACTTTCTTTATGAGCACCTCGAAGCCAGCCGCTTTGAGTCTCGCCGCCTGAGCGTCGGCATTTGCTTTCTGTGAGTACGCGCCGCTCTGGACATAGTAAAGAACGGATCCGGAGCTGGAGCTGCCGCCAGTGGATCCGCCGCCGGATCCGGAGCTGCCTCCCGTCCCCAGCAGAGCGTTGATCCTGTCGGCAAGCTCGCCATAGCGGGAGTAGAGCCAGTCACCGGGGCAGCTCTTATTTGCAAACCACCGGTGCGCGGTCAGCACCATTTCGTTGCTTTTTGGCGTGTATGCGAGAGTTTTCTCTTTGCTACCCAGCCACAAAACCTTGTTTTTCCCGTTTCTCTTGCAGATGTCCGCGCAGAGCTCGATCAGCTTTTCGTAAACGGCCGAGTTCATAGCGTAAGGATCTGTTTTGTCGCTTGCGCACTCGATCGTTACGGCCCGCTGGTCGTTGGATTTGCTGGAGCTGCACCAGCTCCGGTTACACTCGTCTACTACGAGGACGACGCGGCCGTCCTTGCCGATCCCGTAGTTGCAACTCGCTTCGCGCCCCGCCGGGAAGCAGGAGCCGATCCCTTCCGCTGTGAGCTGCCCCACAACGCAGTGGGGTGTCAGTGTGTCAATGCTGTGTGTACGTTTCCCGCTATGGTTCGGGCTTTTTACGGTACAGTTTACCAATGGACTATTACTCATATTGTTGCCTCCTTCTGAGGGCGTGGAAGCTGCGGCTTTCGCGTATTTGTCATAATACGTTTGCCCGTAGCCCGCCCGTTTGATTTTTTACCGCTTCGGACTGATCGGCCGGTCTTTCAAAGTCGGTCAGCACCTTGTCGCTTGCAGCCCTCACGCTGGTAGCTGTTTTCAAAGCTGCCAAAACAGAGGGGTAGCTTTCGCTCAGCTCTTTATATAAAAAGCCGAGCTGCGCCTCCAGATCCCCGATTGAAACGCCGAGTGCCCTCACATAGTTGAGCAGCGCCTCCTTCCGGCTCCAGAACGTCCACTGTGCAACGCCGTAGCCTGCGGAGTCATG
>CALWLW010000016.1 GCA_944381625.1 uncultured Lachnoclostridium sp. | reverse complement strand
TTTGTCACTCCATCCGCGTTCGGGCCATAGTCTGTATCATCATAATCCGTCACTCCGTCCGCATTCGGGCCATAGTCTGTGTCGTCGTAGTTTGTCACTCCATCCGCGTTCGGGCCATAGTCTGTATCATCATAATCCGTCACTCCGTCCGCATTCGGGCCATAGTCCGTATCATCATAATCCGTCACTCCGTCCGCGTCCGGGCCGTAGTCCGTATCATCGTAGTTTGTCACTCCGTCCGCGTCCGGACCGTAGTCCGTCGCGGTATAGTCCGTGGCTCCTTCAATATCAATGTCGCTGAAAAGCTGCATGGTGGATACATACCCCTGCACATCCGCCACAATCTCATTCAAGAATTCCTGATCCGGGATCGAGGAACCTTTCTCTACCTCGATCACAATCCGGCGGCCTTCTCCTTCAATTTCTTCCGCAAAATATCCTGCCTCGTTGATATCTTCTACCAGATCCCGTACCACTTCCCGGCACTGGCGTCCAACGAACTGCGACGTGTCCTGTACCAATGCGATTCCGTCGTCATTGACACCTTCCACCGCAGTTACGATCCCCTGGCTGTCATAGTGTACCGCCACCTCCGGATTTACTTTCACATACAGGACTCCCAACTCAGGCACCACAGACGCCGCCGTTTCCTGCAGCGCAAACTCTTCCGTCGTCTCTTCCTTCACATTCGCCGAGGACTCCTGTACCTCCGATCCGCATCCGGTCAGGATAGCAGTCCCAAGCATCAGACCCATTACCGCCGCCGCAAACAATCTGTAATTTCTTTTCCTCATCTTTTCATTCTCCTTTACTGATTTTTTCTCACATTCTCTTTTTTAAGAAGTCCGAAATTTCTTGCTTCTGTTCATAGATTACGGATCTATTTTCCCAAAACCGGGGATTATGGAAAATTTTTTTAATCTTCATCGGAATCATCATCAGAATCACTGTCCTCATCATCGGAATCGTTTTCCTCGTCGTCAGAATCACTGTCCTCATCATCAGGATCGTTTTCCTCGTCGTCAGGATCTTCACCTCTGTCGTCGGAGTCACCGTCCTCGCCTCCATACCCGCTGTCCCCATGTTCGTCATCATACCCGCTGTCTCCTCCGTCCGCTTTATCCGTTTCCAGAGGAGTCTGCGATTCTGACGGGGTCTGTGCCTCCGACGCCTCCGACGCAGCGTTCCCGGGACTTTCCGGAACCACCGGTATCACGATCTGGATCGGCTCTTCGACGTTCGTCTGATCCTCCTGTACCTCTTTGCCAATATAGATTACGACCTGCGTCCCGTACTCTTCCTCCATTTGTGTACGCACGCCTTCCTCTTCGTTTTGTTTCCACTCTGCGTCTGAGCTGTCAATGGAGATCGATACGCTGTCTCCATTCGACAGGTATCCCATTTCCATCGCTCTCTGGATCAAATCGCGGGTCACGATTTCGCGGCTCTTACCGCTGTAATCGTATCCTGAGATCAGCTGGTCGCCATCCGCGTTCCTTCCATCCAGTTCCAGCACACGCTCCGTCCGGCTGACCGTCATCTCTACCTCAGGATTGATCCGAATAAAGATAGTTCCATAAGCCATATAGTTGGGCTGGTAGTATCCAAAAAATACCAGGCAGAAGCAGGCTGCAGCCGCGGCCATAGCCATGACCTGGCGGATCAAAGGTCTCCTGGCCTGCTTATCCAAAGACTTCAGTTCTATAATATCCTGCACCGTCTCGCCCACATGATAATTCAGGTTAGCTGCTTTCAGAAATCTTCCGTTTTCATCCAAAAGTACCGCATAAGCAGGGTGCGTTTCCATAATCAGATATTTCATGGTCTGTCCCCTCCTTTCCCCTTGCCGATCTGGCACAGGTGTCCCCGTATGATCTCATATCCATTGGTAAAAGCCAGGAGAATAGCGACAAGATATTTCCGATGACGCTCCATTATCTTTTTATCAGTCCCAGACCCCTGGGACAATTCATTCACCGGAAGTCTGCCTGACAAAACAAACCGCTCCAGAAGCTCCTGGTTGCCGCGCGCATAATCCAGTACTTTTCTGCAAGCCGCAAACGTCCGTTTTTGGCGTGGGCAGTTGTCTGCCACATCAGAAAAAGATATGCCAAATGCAGCAAGTTGTTTTTCGAATTCCAAAATTTCTTTCTGGCTTGCCTCACGTATTTCATAAGCTTCCATCTGGTTCTTTTGGTCTGGAAGTATATCCAATAACTCCGTATTGTCTTCTCCGGATATGAATGCATGGAGAGAGTCCACGTGCTCATGTCGTTTTTCCTTCCTGTAATAGTCAATAATCCGGTTTCGAATCGCCCTGGCCGCATACGGAAGAAATGCTCCTCTCCCCTTTTCGTAATTTATCACTGCCTCATAAAACGCAAACATGGCAATACTGATCTCATCTTCATTTTCGCCTTTATATTTTCCTGACGCTCTCATCGCTTCACTTCGGATAAATCCCATATATTGCCGAATCAGAGCATCCGCCGCGTCTGAGGCCGCCTTTGCCGCATATACCTTCGCCACAATTTCATGTTCTGACGCTGTCATCATCCCTCGCCTCCGTTATAAAAGAATACGTAAATCCTCCTGAATTTTTGGGGAATTTTTTGTGAAAAATGTGTGGATCTTTTCTTCTATGAAATTTAAAATCCCCTGATTTCGCGTCTACTACAGCAATTTCAGGGGATTTTCCTCTATCAAATTTATGTAAGTTTCATGTAAAAACAGGAGACTCATCCGCGATCCAAAAATCACACAGGTGCGGCAGCCCCATCCTGCTTCCGATATGTGATTTCCCAAACGGCAAACAAAGACAATATCATCGGGCATAAATAATATGTTGAAATCTTCATCTATTTGACCGTTCTTTCGCCAGCTGTTCTCTCAGCATATGGATTTCCTGGTCTTTCTCAGACAGCTGTTTTCTCTGTTCCTCCAGTTCCTTTCTCTGTTCCTCCAGCTCCTTCTGCTGTTCTTCCACCATATATTTCACCGTATTGCGGTCCATAATCCTCAGTGCTTCCGAAAACATATGCAGCACCTCCTCCGGCTTCTGGCGCAGCATGGCGATCTCCTTGTATATCTCCTTCAGCCAGGGATATTCTGTCATCAATTCTTCGGCTTCCTCCACCGTTTCCGTGACCAGAAGGGACAGCCATACCGTCTGTTCGTTCCTATCTACAGCATACGGGATTTGTCGGAACACGTCAAGGGCAACCAGGCAGTATTCCTGCAGGAATTCCATCTCCAGACCCGTGTCAAAGGTGATCCTTCCCCGATGGATGTACGTCTCCGGCATCCGGTCCTCCGTCGGCAGGATTTCTTTTACTTTTACGGGAATTCCCAGAAGACTGGAGATCAGGCCGGACAGACGTTCCGGGTGCAGCCTGGGGTCAAAGATGGCTTTGAAAAAAGGATCGTAGACAAGGGACAGCGTCCTGGCTCCGTGAAGAAAATCCAGGAAGCGCTCCCGGAGAGGCGAAGACAGGCGACGGTACGGATTCCAAAGTTCCGGGATTTTTTCTATTCTCGCCAGGACTTTTTCCTTTGAATCCGGCGGGTTCTTCCAGACAGCAGACTTCCCCGTTTCCAGGCAAAGATTCTCCTCCCCCATATCTGTATTCACATTTTTATCTCTATTCATATTTTTGCTAAAAAGCCTCCTTTCAGAAAGATTTACACATAAAAGGTCGGCGCACGCAAAATTCAAAAGCCCTTCCATGCGCAAATTTAAAAGTAATTGGGAAATGTGGTGAGATCTCACCGGAATTCCGATCTTCGTAAATTGATTGTAGCATATCGGAAAAAAAGACACAAGGCAGACTTTCAGCTTTTCGTTCTTTCTGAAATATCTGCCCCTGCCGTACAACTGTTTTCTTCGCTGTTTTGTTTTCACAGCCGTTTTTTACCTGCTGCCCTTGTTTTACCAGCCGGTTTTCACATTTTTGTCTTACGCCTTCGCTTTCGCCTGGTACATGGACAGGAAAACTGCCATCACCATCACCAGGCCCTTTACCACATACTGCATATAAACGCCCACGTTCAGAAGCGTCATAGCATTTGTAATAACGCCCAGGAAGAGAATACCCATCAATGTTCCCCAGGGTTTTCCAATCCCGCCGTTCATGCTGGTTCCGCCGATCACTACCGCCGAGATCACGTCCACCTCCCAGCCGCGCCCAAAGCTGAAAGATCCGGAGGCAACCTGCGCGCTGTGCATCATCCCTGCCAGTACGCACATTACCTGCACTGCCGCAAATACGATGATCTTCGTCCTGAACACATGGATACCGCTCAGTCTTGCAGATTCTGCGTTGCCTCCCACCGCATAGACCGATCGCCCCGTCGTCGTGAACGTCATAACAATATAACAGATGACGAAAATAAGTACCAGGATCACAGCCGGGATAGGGATGATGCCGAACACGCTGCCCACACCAAGCTGTGTAAACCATCCGGGAAATACGTTGGCAATCGGAAAACCTCCGCAGATTCTTCCCGCCAGACCATACAGCAGATTCAGACTTGCCAGCGTAATGATAAATGCCGGCATATTAAATTTGTGCTGGAGGAATGCGTGAATCCATCCAATCGCAATCGACGATACCACTGCGGCCGCGATACCGATCACGCAGGCTGCATCCGTGCTGATTCCCAGCGCCGCAGGAAGGTCCTGACAGAACCGGGCGATAATAACGCCGGAAAGAGCCACCTGCGACCCCACCGACAGGTCAATCTGTCCGGAGATAATCACCAGCGTCATACCGAATGCAATTACACCTTTCATCGCCTGGTTCCGAAAAATATTCAATATATTCGCCGGCGTCAGAAATGTGGGCGTGGCCACTGTCATGATGATCACCACCAGTACCAGAAGAATTTCTATGGTATGATCTAATAATAGATTTTTTATCTTGTTCTTGCTCATTCGTCCGTATCCCCCATACTGTAAGCGTATAATTCATTGATATTAATATCGTCCGGATTTACTTCGCCTGTTATCCTGCCGTCCTTCATAATCAGGATACGATGACAGACTTCCAACAGTTCTTCCAGCTCCGATGAAACAAAGATGGTCGAGATCCCTTTCGCCGCCTGTTTCCACATAATCTCAAAAATCTGCTGTTTCGCATTCACATCGATTCCCCGTGAAGGTTCATCATACAGCATGATCATGGGATTCGTATTCAGCCAGTTTCCCACCACCACTTTCTGCTGGTTGCCTCCGGAAAGTGAACTGACCGGCGCCGCCTTGTCGGGGATTTTGATCTGAAGATCCCTGATCTGGTCCTCCGCGGCTCTGTTTCTCATCGTCCGGTCCTCAAACCAGCCGCGGGCCGTCTTTTCCATACTTGCATAACAAAGATTATCCTGAATAGAATGGATCAAGATCAGTCCCTCATTCTTTCTGTCTTCCGGTGTCAGACCCATCCCAAGTTTTTTCATAGTAATAGGGCTGGCATGTCTGGGCGCCTTCTGTCCGTTCACCCACACTTCTCCGCTGTCATAGGGATCCGCCCCGAAAATAGATTTCAAAAGTTCGGTTCTTCCCGCGCCCAGCATCCCTGCGATTCCAAGAACCTCTCCTTTTCTCAGAGAAAAACTGACGTTTTCAAATTTATCTTTGCGGCACAGGTCTTTCACCTCAAGAACGGTTCCTTCCTGTACCTTCAGTTCCTTCGGACGCTGCCGTATGGATACTTCGCCGAACATCATGCTGATAATATCCTGATGTTTCACCTCTTTTGTATTCACAGCTCCGACAAATTTCCCGTCTCTTAAAACGGTAATCGTATCCGTGATCTCCGGTATCTCATGGAGCTTATGGGAAATATAGATAATAATAATATCCTGTTTCTTCAATTCCCGGATTACTTTAAATAAGCTCTCCACCTCACTGGAGGCCAGCGAAGAGGTAGGCTCGTCCAGCATCAGCACTTTAGGGTGGAGGCTCATGGCTTTTGTGATCTCCACCACCTGGCACTGCCACATGGGCAGCCTGGAGACAATCTCCTTGGGATTTATCTTTACCCCCATGGATGCGAGCATTTCCCCTGCCATCTTATGAGCTTTTTTCCAATCTACAAATCTGCCCTTCCTGGGCATCTTCCCCAGGAAAATATTTTCCGTGACTGTCAGGCTTGGTACCAGGCTCATCTCCTGATATACAGTCGCAAACCCCTTCGCGTTAGCTTCTGAAGGCGAATGAAAGGAGAGTTTTTCATCATCAAGATAAAATGCTCCGTTTGTGGGCTGGATGGCTCCTGAGAAACATTTTACCAGCGTTGATTTTCCTGAACCGTTCTTCCCCAGCAAAGCGTTTACCTTCCCGCTTTCAAAAGAAACGCTGACCTGATCCAGCGCCAGGCATCCCGGATATTGTTTTGAAATTTCTTCTGTTCGCAGAATACTCATACCTTACTTGACCTTTCCCCATCAACTTTTTCCGGTATACGGCCGGCAGGCGGAAGCCGGGCTTCCGCCTGTTCAGTTTTTAATCGATAGCTTCAAAACCGTTGTCCACGCGCCAGCTGTTGACTGCCTCTGTATCTCTCTTGGAAAGAATAATACCTTCCATATATTCACATTTTCCCTGAGTTGCAGAATAATCTTCTCCCTGGATCGCTTTGATCAGCGCGCTCATGGCTTCATATCCCATGCCATAAGGGTCCTGTGCCACAATGCTCTGCAGGGGGCTGTTCTCGTCCAGGATCATACTGGAAATCTGATCCGATCCATCATGTCCGAATACCATGATCTCACCGGATTTTCCGGCGTTCTGCACCGCGGTCACCGTACCGATGGTTCCGCCGTCATTCACAGCGATCATTGCATCCAGATCCGCATTTGCGGTAATAATGCTGGAAGCGGCCTCCAGCGCCGTATCCTGAAGCCATGCGTCCTGATTTGCCACTACTTCATATTTCACGCCGCCGTCTTCCAGCCCTTTCAGATAACCATCTACCCTGTTTTTGGACACGTCCGGAAGCTGAGAAGCGAACTGGATCGTCGCAATCTTAGCCGTGTCTTCCCCTACTTTTTCTTTCAGGATCGCCGCCGCTTCCAGGCCGGCCTGATAGCAGTTGTCATAATCGTTGGAAGTATATCCGCCCACGATAAATTCTGCGTCTGTCAGGTCGATATTGGTCAGGGCAATCTTCATCCCTTTTTCATCCGCCGCACGGAGCGCTGCCACAGAAGCGTCTGCATTCAGCGGAGCAATAACCAGTCCGTCCACGCCCTGGGCCACATAGGTATTGATCAGTTCCACCTCTCTCGCCGCGTCATTGTTCGTATTATCCGTCATGATGGTCACACCGTATTCTTCCGCAGCCGCCACATATCCCTGTGTCAGCATATTCATAAACTGATCGTCCTGGAAAACGATTCCTGCCACCGTAATGTCAGACGCGCCGGCTCCTTCCTCACTGTCGGCAGCCTCTGCTCCCTGCGCGTCTTTTGCATCCGCACCGGTCTCAGCCGTATCAGCCGCCGCGCTCTGCGCGTCTGTGCCGGCCGAATCCGTTCCTCCTCCGCCGCAGGCCGCCAGGCCAAATGCCATTGCTCCCGCCAAAAGAATCGCTGTCACTTTCTTCTTTTTCATGTTACTTTTCCTCCTTTTTCCTCTTTCCTTGTAACTGTGACACATTTTCATGTGTTCCGTACTTTCTTGCCGCTGTAATCAGCGCTTTCATATTTTCCGGGCTGGTGTTGGCTCCGATGGCACATCCGGAGCTGATGATCAGCCCTTTTCCGCAGACGGCTTCCACCACGTCCTTCACCGCCTGATCCACTTCTTCGGGACCTCCCAGATAAAGAGGATCGCTGGGATTCACATTTCCCATCAGAACCACATTTTCCGGTATCACGCGTCTGGCCTTTCCCATGTCCAGCTTCCAGTCTACCTCCAGGATCCTTGCCCCGGTCTGCCCCATATCTTCAATGATCTTATTGGTATCGCCGCAGATATGTATCGAATAGGCTTTTTCGGCCGTCTGCACCTGCTCCACAACCTTTTCTTCATATGGTTTCGCGTATCTGCGGTAAATGTCCGGCGATACAAGATTGGGGCTGGCATACGCGTCGCCCATGCTGGTCATGGTGGCTCCCGCTTCCAGCTGCGCTTTCGCAAACGCCACATGTGCCTCTGTGGCCCATTCCAGCGCGTGCAGGATCACTTCCTCGTCCTCCTCCAGCAGATCCAGCATAAAATCCTGCGTTCCTCTCAGGAGACACAGCAGATTGAACGGCCCCTGATCTGCCCGGCCCATGACGACCGCTTCTTTTCCTATTTTTTCTGCGATCCTGGACGTGGTCTCCAGCCACTCAGAAAGCCGTCCGTCTTTTTTCGGATCCGGGATCTTCAGGTCGTCGATCTGACGCAGGTCTGTCAGGACCGGCTCGCTTTCCTTCACCACAGCCACATTGTCATCCCGGTAGATCACCTTTGCGCCGCAGGCCTCGGCCAGCGTCGAGTCGTCCACATCGATGACGCATCCATCATATCCATATTTCTCCCTGCATTCAAGATGGCATTCCGCCATAATAGCCGGGCTGCGGTTTACCTTTCCGATGCTGTAGCCGCCATCGCTCATGGCAAACATAAAGCTTTGCGGAATCACAGGAAGGTAATCCGGGATCTCTCCTCGCAGAACCGCCTGCACCCTCTCCAGTGACGTCATCTCCTTCATATAGCAACCTCCATTTTCTGGAACTCTTTTATCCTCTTGCGGGCTGTCTCCGGCAGAGCATACAGCCTTTTTTCTTCTTCGTGCGTGCCCGCGTTCTCCGTGATCAGAACGCTGCAGCCTTCCTCCATGGCGATGTTATGCCAGACCCCCGCCGGTACGTTATAAGTGATCCCCGGCTTCAGACGAACCATTTCTATCTCTTCTTGTCCATCCTGCGCCGCTATCAAAAACGCGTCCCCCTTCAGCAAAGTAAATGTCTCGTCCGTATTCATATGGATCTCCAGATCTTTTATATTTTCCAGATCCTGAGATCTGCAGTAATTCAATTTTGCCACCTGCCAGAATTTCTTAATTAAAAACGGGTGATAGCCTGGACTTTCGTCGTTAAGCTCTTTCACCAGCATATAAGTTCACTGCCTCCTTCCATTCTGAAAAATAGCTATTTTTTCTCTTTATTTCTTCTTTTTTTTATTGACTATTTACAATATGGATTATATTATTATTAAAAATGTAATGCAATCGGTTATGTATTCCATACAAATTTATCAATTATCAGAGGGGGATTTCCATGGGAACTGCAATTAACTGGAGAGATTCTTATTTCGCCTCTAAAGACCGCATTGTACTTACCAATGCAGAAGTCCGGGTTCCCGGCGTCCGCGTACTGGCCCACCATCTGATGACCAGTTCCATCGCGCCCCTTCAGGCCCATTATCACGAAGACTGCTTTGAATTCACCCTGATCTATGACGGATCTTTCATTTTCCAGGCACAGGATCAGAACTATAAAGCATCCGGAGGAGATATCTTCGTGGCCTATCCCAACGAGGTACACAGCACCAGCCAGTTCCCCCTTTTCCACGGGGAGTTCTACTGGCTCCAGCTGGACTGCCGTCCCGAGGAAGGTTTTCTTTTTCTGCAGGAAGACGCTGCCCGGGATCTGATCCAGCGCCTGCAGGATATCCGCCGCCATCTTATCAAGCTGGATACAGACGAGCCCTTTTCTTATCTGCGCCAGGCTTTCGGACTGGCTGTCAACGGCATGTCCCCATACCTGACTGCCAGCTATCTGGTTCTCTTTCTGAATCTTCTGAGCAGTCTTTCCATGAAACAGCAGTCGGTGTCTAAGGAAATTTATCAGGCGCTGAACTATATTTTTGATCATATTGAGACGGAGATCACCATGGAACAGCTGGCCGCCTGCAGCAACCTGTCGGTCCCCCAGTTCAAAGTGAAATTTAAAAAAGAAATCGGGATCTCGCCGCGCAGTTTTGTAAATACGCAGAAGATCGAAGTGGCCAAGCAGCTTCTGCTGGAGGGGATGTCCAAGACCGAGACGGCTCTTCAGCTTGGTTTCAATACCAGCAGTTATTTCGCCGCGGTATTTAAAAAATATACATACTCCACGCCCTCCGAATTTGTAAAAAGGTACAGAGGATAGGACAAGCCTGAACATTTATAGAAAAAAGCATCGCCAAAGTGCAGAGGCACTGTTAAGGCGATGCTTTTTGTAGAAATTTCAATTAATAAGTTATACTTTAGGCATTTTCGATTGCGTTCATAAATTTATCCAGTTCTCTCTCGTCCATGGCCCAGCCATTTTCCGGAGCCGGATAGATGCCCTCTTTTACTTCTTTGTCAAACTTCATATATCCCTCAATGGTACTGGTGCGCAGATCCGCATATGCTTTGGAATGCTTTGCCATAGCTCCCTGCGGAATAAAGCCAAGCAGATCATAAATTACCATCTCTGCCCCGTCTGCCGCACCGCCGGCTGCCACCGCAATCACCGGAATCCGCAGTTTCCTGGCAATCGCATTGGTCACCTCAATATTGGTCATTTCAATGGTCATGCCAACCATGCCGTTTTCCTGATACTCATATGCCTGGCGATAAATCTCCATCGCTTCATCCGCTGTTTTTCCAACTCTGCGGTATCCTCCAAAACGTCCGGTCTGCCAGCCAGAAAGGCATCCCACATGTCCAAATACAGCGATATGGTTATCTGCCATAGCTTTTAATACCTCATTTGTGACGCCCATACAGAGAACCGAATCCGCGCCATCCGCCATTAAGATAGAGCCTTCTTTTACTGCCGTTGCCGCGTCTCCATATTGCTGTGTCTGCATAACCGCATTCAGACAGATATTGGGCGCTGCTTTTCTCTGATCCCTTGTCCACCATGCAATATTGGCCGCCCGCATGGCGCTGTTTTCTCCTGGCGCAGTATATCGAACCAAATTGATCCCCGCCTTTTCACAGAAAGTAGTAAAGATTGGGGGCAGATTTGCTGTGCCGACCATAGAAATCTTTTTTCCCTCATCCTTCATTTTCTGAAGGTGCCAGACTGTCTGTCTTCCCTGTTCTACCGCTGCCATTTTTACTTCCGCTTTTTCTCTTGCCATTTTTATGTTCTCCTTTCCTTATTACCGCATATTGCGGCGATAAATCTTTTTTATTCACCCTCCGGTCCCGGAATACAGCCTTTCACCGTGTAACTGAAAGGTCTCTCTTGTGTAAGCAGTAACGCTCCGCCGTTTACATTGACAGTCTCTCCCACAATAAAATCCGCCATAGGCGTACACATGGCAAAAACAGTAAGTGCCACCTGATCCGGATTCATTGCCACCGGTGTATCCTTGCTGTGCGCCTGCGCCACTTCCTGAAGCTGTGGTCCATATTTTGCTTCTTCCTCTTTTCCCTGGGAAAACACGCCTGCGGAAAGCATTCCGCCCGGAGCCACACAGTTTACACCAATTCCATACTGCTTTAATTCTCCGGCAATCCCTTTCGTCATTGCCGACACACCGGCTTTTGCAGCCATATAATAAGTATTCATGATGATTCCTTTTCGCCCTTCTCCCATATGGGCCGCTGAAGAAATGAATATGATTTTTCCTTTTATCCTGTTTTCCACCATATGTCTTGCCGCCGCCTGTCCCATAAAATAAGCGCCTTTCAGGTCTGTATCTATAATCCGGTCAAACAGTTCTTCCGACACGTCAAGATAAGAGGCACTTGACCAACCTGCAGCATTCGCTACTAAAATATCCACTTTACCGTACGTTTCTACCGCGTAATCTACTGTGGAATAACAATCGGCAACTTTTGTTACATCCGCCTTAACCCAGCTGACTTCATACCCTCTGTCCTTAAATTCTTTGACTGCGCGGTTTCCTCTCTCTTCATTTCTGGATGCAATCACCACCTTTGCTCCGGCTTCCGCCAGCCGGTTCACCACCGTATAGCCGAGTCCGGTAGCTCCACCGGTTACAATCGCCACCTTTCCTTCCAAAGCATGGCAAAATACTTCACTGAGCGGTGCCGCTGATTTCACATTGTTCAAAGACAAGGTTTCCGGGTCAAGCGCCTTTTTTAATTCACTCATTCAAAAATACCTCCTTCGTTGATTTTTGTTTTTATTTTTGATATGATAAACAAAATATTTTACCGCCGGTAACAGGAGGCTGAAATCATGGCTTTCCAATTTTCTTTTGAAAAACTTAATGAGTTTATCCTCCAATGCGGGAGTATTCATGAAAGCTACCGTTTCTGTACCAACGCTCTGGAACAACTTGCAAAACTCATTCCCTTTGACCAGGGACGCATTTACTTTTTAAATGAACAACTCGCCATTTTTGATGAATATTTAATCGGTGTCAACCCAAGCGTTACAAAAGATTATCGGGAGTACTATTCCAAACTGGACGGCAGCCGTTATGCTATTTCCAGCCGTCATTCCATGAACAAGGGAATTCCCGGAAAGATCGACTGGACGCTTATTTCCGATTCCGAGCAATTTGTCAGAGAACACCTGCGCCCCCAGAAGATTCATTACAGCACAGGCATCCAACTTCCAGATTTAAACGGCACTCCAAAAGTACTTTTCTGTATGGATCGCACAGGTAATGTCCAATATTCAGATGCGGAAATAGAAGCATTAAAGTTTTTATGTGCTCACCTTTCCAATTTATATCAGAACTTTTATGCGTCAAATCCCGGTCTTTGCCATTCAAATTCTGCTTCCAAAACCTCCGTGGAACAGCTGTTGACCAGACGGGAAAAAGAGTTGCTACCTCTGCTCCTGCAAGGCTTAACCGCGCAGCAGATTGCTGATAAACTTTTTATCAGCAGGCAGACGGTTCTTAAACACATTTCCCATATTTACGAAAAACTGGAAGTTAGAAGCCGGGTTGAGCTTTTTGGCAAAATTCTTTCAGAATATCCCTTGCAACGGCTATAAACTACGCTTCCCACGGAATCCGAAATTTCACCAGCGCAATAAAAAATGCGATTCCACAAAGTACAGCGGAAAACAGGAACAACTGGTTGATGGAACAGCCCGCATTCTGCAATGCCCCACAAACCGCCACAAATATACAAGAGCCTCCGGTCGCGGCAAAGGTATACATGCCATTTGCCGCACTGTACTCCTCCGCTTTCACAGACGCATTAAAAAATGCAGGCAGCGAGGAGTTTGTAATCGCCTGGCTAATCCCACCGATACCTGTAGCAAAATAAATCGTCATCATGGAGCTATCCGGTCTTAACATAAAGAATATAAGCATTGCCGCCGTATAGATTCCCATTCCCAAAACCGCCATTGGATAGAATCGCTTCTGGAGATTCTTCCCTATCCAACCTCCGATAAACAATCCGACGAGAGCCTGTACAACCGTCTGGGGCATAGTAATTGTGGAGCTGACCGTCGAAGATCTTTCCATAACTTGCTGTATATAAACGATTCCATATGCGGCTATACAGGTACTGTATCCACTGGTTAAAGCCCTCGCAATAAATGTCCAGCGAAATCTGTTGTTTGAAAAAATAGAGATCGGCACGCTGGCATTTTCTTTATCTTTTTCCACCTTCAATAACAAGAGAAAACCGGCAACACCAACCGCCAGGCAGATAATCCCGGCAAAACTGAGTCTTGGAAACAGTTTATCTCCCAAAGAAAGCCATAAAACCATCCCCGCCACCGCAGCCAACAGAAACAGAATACCTGCAAAATCGAACTGGGTGAAATCTCTGCTGCTTCTTTGATCTGAATACATCAGTCCAATTACCACCAATGAAAAAAGCGCAACTGGAAAGTAGGCAATAATGGCCAAGTCAGCATATACAGAATCAGCGATCAGCCCGGTAATATATGGCCCGGCCAAAGCGCCAACCGCGCTGAAAGTTGACAGATATCCGAAATACTTGGAGCGTTTTTCTCCATCCACCATGCCCGCAATCATGGAGTAAGGCGCCGACATGTATAAGCCCGCTGACATTCCGCTTACCATCCAGTTGATGATAAAAAGAGGCACGTTACCGATAACGATTACAAGTATCCTGGTAATCCCCTGCAGCAATACGCCGCTCATTACGACGCGTTTCGTTCCAAATCGTTTTGTCAACGTTCCAACCAACGGCAGAATAATCATCATACCCATAGATTGCAAAGCTGAGCAGACGGAATAATAATCCATCCCCCCAATCACTGTCAGCCGTGCAGGCAAGACCACATTTCCTCCATAACTGGCCGCCTGATTCGCTGTCAGAAGAAGCATAATTGCAACCAGCACAACGATATTCGTTGAGCGGGAACCCCCTTTCGCCTTTGTAGAATCTGACATATTCTCTCCCCCTTTTTGTGATATTTTATCTGTAGCCATTATATAATTTATCTATTTCGACAGAAATACCTACAAGTAGGTATTTTCGGACTCTACGGAGGCCGTTTTCTATTTTCAGGCATAAAAATGGAGCTGTTGCCACAGTAGAATATTTTTTATCTACTTACGCAACAGCTCCACCCGTTGTTTTTTAATCCTCCTGCTATCTCCCTCCTTTATTCCCTCTTCCCGCCGATCTCTTTCATCAGCAGCAGCTTCTGTCCTGGCCGGACGGTCTCTTCTTTCAGTTCGTTCAGTTCGGCCGCCGCCGCGCAGGAGGTGGCATGCTCCCTGGCAATATCCCAAAGACTCTCCCCCGGCTGTACCACATGGATCACCATTCCCGGCATCCGTTTCAGGCGTTCCATATCCAGCGGCTCTTCTTCCAGATCCTCCACCAGCTCCAGCTCCCTGGGACACTGGAACAGCGCCTGGATCTGGATCACCATCTTGATCTCTACTTCTCTCTCATCCTGCATGCTGACCGTGATCTGATCCAGGTTCAAAAGCACCTGCCAGACACTGTTCTCCCCCAACTCCGACGCTTCCACTGTATAATCGAAGGGAAAGCTTCCGGATACGCAGGCCACAGGCTGGGCGTCGTCCGACGCGGTATACAGCACCCAGGGGTCCGCCGCGCCCTGCACCCGAAGGCCTTTCTCCGTACGTTCCATGTGCCCTGCATGGATCCAGGCCCCGGAGTTCAAAACCTGCAGGATGGGCGGATCGCTTTCGTCCAGTTTCAAGCGTCCTCCGGTTCTTGCCCTGGCGTCGGAAACGCCCTGCACATAATCCCAGAGACAGGTGCGCCGCACCGGCCGGATCTGACGGTCCAGGCTGTAAGCGTCGCAGAGCACCTCCCCTGAGCTTTCTTCCAGATACCGCATCTTCACTTCCAGCACCGCGTCGATACGCACCATCCTGGGCTCCCCGTCATAGTCGGCCTGCAGCTCCATATCCGCCCTCTGCAGGCAGGCTTCCGCTTTTCCGAACAGGTCAGAACGGCATTCCCCGCATTCCAGTTCCTGCTGAAATGGGATTCCCTGCTCTACCCACTGGAGACGGCCCATATCCTCGGCCTCCCCTTCATAGAGGAAGAACACGGACAGTTCCCCTTTTATCAGCACACGGCCCTCGTCCGGCCGGGCGCTCACCCCCGACATGCGGATCTCCTTCCAGATGATCCGGCGGATATTAGGCCGGCCCGGCGGGAGCGTCAGTTCTTCCTTCACCCGCACCGTATCCTTTTTATGTACCGCCTCCTGCTGTACGCTGACGGGACAGGTGCGGACAAACAGGCGCTCTTCCCCTGACGGCGCTTCCACCAGGGCGGCCGGCTGTTCCCGGTAGGCCTCCGCCTTTAATACCAGCACACATTTCATATTGATTTTCCGGGAGTGGATGGCCGACGCATGAAGATCCTCCAGTTCCCAGGAGAAATCCAGGCCGTCCCCGTCCTCCAGTTCGTTCAGGAATACCACTTCGTCCACCGGCACGCTGCCTTCCAGGGAATCCGGCATCCGGTCCGCCCCCTCTCCCACATAGAGGACACGGTAGAGGAAGACACCGCGCACCTTCACCTTTCCCGGCTCTCCCTTGATCTCATCGGCCCGGAATTCACCCTGACGGTGAATGATCCGGAAAATGTCCGGCTTCTGGTCCGGTACGTTCAGATCCTCCTCCAGCGTGATCTGGCTGGCCGCGCTCCCTTTGCGGCGGCTCAGCCCTATATATTTGCGTTCCAGTTCCATTCGCTCTCCTCCTCTCCTTTATTCAAATACCACCGGCTGTTCCAGATATTCCAGCTTCAGCACCAGGTACGGGCAGGTCACCGCATCGGCTGTCTCCTCCGTCCCGTCCGGCCCCAGAAGTTCTGTTTTCACATAGATCGCGTTGCTGGTCAGATACAGGTCCTCCACCGCGATGCTGTATCCGCTGGTCTGCTGTTCGCCGTAACCCACGCAGATATACAGATAGCCCTCGTCCTCATAAGTCACCTTGAACGGCTCCGTTTTCTTTTCTTCCAGGACGTTCCTCAGTTCCTCCGGAGTCCGCTCCGGGTCCAGCACCGTGAATTCCAGATCCTTTATCTTCTCTTCATCCTGCGTCTCTACCCCGCATCCGGCCAGTACCCATACGGCCAGAAAGATCAGACACCATTTTCTCATACTTGAAATTTTCCTGTTCGTTTGCTCTATCATATGTGGAAAAAAACCATTTCAGACCAGCGTTCTTCCTTGTATTCCCGCCTTCAATCCATTATAATGATAGATATTGAAAAATGGAGGATCATCCCGTGCAATTTAAAGTATCCAAAGAAGACCAGACCAACCACCGTTACAGCGGTGTGCTGTGTCACCCCACCTCATTCCCGTCTCCATACGGGATCGGCGACCTGGGACAGGGCGCCTATGATTTTATTGATTTTCTGGCGTCTGCCGGACAGCACCTGTGGCAGATTCTGCCTCTGTGCCCCACCACCTGGGGCGATTCCCCCTATCAGGGTTTCTCCGTATTCGCCGGACAGCCCCTGCTGATCAGCCCGGATCTTCTGAAGAAGCAGCGCCTGCTCTCCGAAGAAGACTTAAAAGACATCCCGGATTTTGACCCGGACAAGGTGGATTACGGCGAAGTCAAGATCTATAAAAACAAGCTGTTCCAGACGGCGTACCAGAATTTCCACCATACGGCGGACAAGAATCTTCTGGAAGAGTACCAGGCTTTCTGCGACAGCAACGAATACTGGCTGGACGACTACGCCCTGTTCATGGCAGGGAAAGACTACCACGAAGGACTGAACTGGTATGAATGGGAAACCAGCCTCCGCGATCCGGGACCGCTGGAGAAGGAAGAATGGACAGAAAAGCTGAAGGATCAGGTGGAATATCATAAATTCCTCCAGTTCCTGTTCTTCGACCAGTGGTTCGGCCTGAAAGAATACGCCAACCAGAAAGGGATCGCCATCATTGGCGATATTCCCATATTTACCTGCCTGGACAGCGCGGACGTCTGGGCCAACCGGAAACTGTTCCGCCTGGACACCAAGGGCTACCCGCTGGAAGTGGCTGGCGTTCCGCCTGATTATTTCAGCGCCACCGGACAGCTCTGGGGCAATCCGCTCTACGACTGGGACGCGCACGCGGAAGACGGATATTCCTGGTGGATCGAGCGCATCCGCAACCAGCTGGACCAGGTGGACTATCTGCGCATCGACCATTTTCGCGGCCTGGAAGCTTACTGGGCGGTGCCGGCCGGCGAAGAGACCGCCATCAACGGTGCATGGAAGAAAGGCCCCGGCGAGGATCTTTTCCTGGCCGTGGAAAAAGAGCTGGGCGAAGACCTTCCCATCTTCGCGGAAGATCTGGGCATCATCACCCCGGAAGTGGAACGCCTGCGGGATATGTTCGCCTTCCCCGGCATGAAGGTGCTGCAGTTCGGTTTTGAGGGAGAAGGTGAAAGCACGTTCCTGCCCCATCAGCTGGACACCCGCAACTGCGTCTGCTACACCGGCACCCACGACAACGACACCAGCTGCGGCTGGTACGCTTCTACTACTGAACAGAACCGGGACAAGGTGCGCCGTTATATGAACACGGACGCCAGCAGCATCAGCTGGGATTTCATCCGTACCTGCCTGGGCACCATCGCCAGATATGCCATCTTTCCGGTTCAGGACCTGCTGAAGCTGGGAAGCGAATCCAGGATGAATATTCCCGGCACGCCTTCCGGCAACTGGGCGTTCCGTTTCCGCGCCGGCCAGCTGGATCAGGGCATGGCGGACGGACTGCGCCAGATGACCAGGCTGTTCGGAAGATACGGCTGATGCTCACTCCATGGAAAGAAGGATTAGACCATGATTAGATTTCTACTGATCGCGCTGCTTTTATTTCTCTACCTGCTCTTCGGGATACCGGTCCTGCTTGTGGAGCTGCTGGTGGGAAAGATCAGTCCCCGCGCCAGAGATCTGAGCTGCCTGCGCATGGTGCAGAGCGCTTTTAAAGTGATGCTCTGGATTACCGGAGCCGACATCACCTATATTGGAAAAGAAAATGTCCCCAGGGATCAGGCCGTGGTCTACGTGGGGAATCACAACAGTTATTTTGATATCCTGCTTACTTACTCTCAGTGTCCCGGACTGACCGGCTACGTGGCCAAGTCCGAGATGCTCCGCTATCCTCTGCTGCGGGACTGGATGAAACGGCTTTACTGCGTATTTCTGGACCGCACCGACCTTCGGGCCGGCATGCAGATGATCCTGACCTGCATAGACTATATCAAGCAGGGAATCTCCATCTGCATTTTCCCGGAAGGGACGCGCAGCAGAGACGGGAAGATGCAGCCGTTCCATGAAGGCAGCCTGAAAATGGCGTCCAAGACCGGCTGCCCCATCATTCCCATGGCCATCACCAACTCAGCGCAGATCTTCGAGAACCATCTGCCCTTTGTACGGCCGTGCAAAGTCATCGTGGAATACGGGACCCCCATCTACCCCAAGGAGCTTCCGAAAGAACAGCAGAAATTCTTAGGCGCCTACACACAGAAAAAGATTCAGGAAATGCTGGATCAGCATCATATAGATTGAGGAGGCAGTTATGAAAATAGTAGTATTGGCCGGCGGCATCAGCACGGAACGCGACGTGTCGCTGGTCAGCGGAAGAGAGATATACCGGGCGTTAAAGGAAAACGGCCACCAGACGGTTCTGGTGGATCTTTTTCTGGGCCTTTCGGAACCTGACCGGCCTCTGGAGCAGCTGTTTGACGCGGATATTGACTGGGCCGCCTCCGTCTGCAGCGTTTCCGCCGAAGCGCCCGACCTGGATTCTGTCAAAGCCCTCCGTCCCGGTTACCGGAGTCTTCTGGGCCCCCATGTGCTGGAGCTTTGTTCCCTCAGCGACATGGTATTCCTGGCCCTGCACGGCTCCAATGGAGAGGACGGACGTATCCAGGCACTGTTTGACCTGATGGGCATCCGTTATACGGGGACGGGCCACGTCAGCAGCGCCGTCAGCATGGACAAGGAACTGACCAAGCGCATGTTCCGGGCTCTGGATGTGCCCACCCCGCCCGGCGTCACCGCCGTAAAGGGCGTTCCGTTCACGCTCCCGGATGCCGTGGGCTTTCCCTGCATGGTAAAAACCTGCTGCGGAGGTTCTTCTGTGGGCGTCTACCGGGCGGATGATCCGTCTTCTCTGGAGGAAGCGCTGAAGAACGCCTTTTCCTACGAGGATCAGGTGGTGGTGGAGCGGCACGTCACCGGACGGGAATTCTCCGTGGGCGTCATTGAAGGCAAAGCGCTCCCCATTATCGAGATCGCGCCCCTGGAAGGCTTTTACGACTATAAAAACAAGTACCAGGCCGGAAGCACCGTGGAGACCTGTCCGGCGGATCTGCCTCCACAGACCGCGGCCCGCATCCAGGAACACGCGGAAAAAGCGTGTGCGGCCGTGGGGATTGAGAGTTACGCCCGTGTGGACTTCATGCTGGAGGAACAGACAGGCGCGGATTATGCCCTGGAGGTCAACACCCTGCCCGGCATGACGCCCACCAGCCTGCTTCCCCAGGAGGCAGCCGCCATGGGTTATACCTTCTCCCAGCTCTGTGAATGGATACTCCAGGTATCCCTGAAAAAATATCAGTGATCCCAGCCGGGCGGCCGCCATGCAGAATGCAGGGCGGCCGTCCGCGGGACAGGAAGGACATTTGCCATGAAAGATTTTACTCTCGGTCAGTTTCTCGACGCCTGCAGGGGGACTTATTACGGGCCGTCCCGGCTTCTGGAGCAGAAACTCTGCGGCGTGAAGGTGGACAGCCGCCAGATCCAGGAAGGAGATCTCTTTCTCGCCACCGTGGGCGAGCGGGCGGACGGACACCGGTTCATCCCCCAGGTCTATGAAAAGGGCGCGCTCTGCGCCGTCAGCCAGCAAAAGCTGACTGATCCCGCCGGCCCCTATATTCTGGTAAAAGACACCCTGCAGGCGCTGAAGGACGGAGCGGAAGCCTACCGGAAGACCCTTTCCATTCCTGTGGTGGGCGTCACCGGAAGTGTGGGAAAGACCAGCACCAAGGAGATGATCGCCGCCGTACTGGGACAGAAATACAAAGTGTTAAAGACGCCCGGCAATTTTAACAACGAGATCGGCCTGCCGCTGACAGTCTTTATGATCGAACCGGAACATGAAGCCGCCGTGCTGGAGATGGGCATGAACCATTTCGGGGAAATGCACCGGCTCAGCCGGATCGCCCGCCCCACCCACTGCGTCTTCACCAACATCGGCGTGGCGCATCTGGAATTTCTGGGCTCCAGGGACGGCATCCTGAAGGCCAAGATGGAGATGCTGGATTACGCGTCTCCCGACGCCAGAATCTTCATCAACGGAGATGACGACAAGCTGCCCGCCATGAAGGACCGGGCCGAGACCTTCGGGCTGGGAGCGGACAACCAGATCCATGCCGACGGGCTGGAGAATCTGGGTCTGGACGGCATCCGCTGCCGCATCCACACCCCGGACGGCTGCCTTCAGGCCTCCATCCCCATTCCCGGCATGCATATGGTCTACAACGCCATGGCCGGCGTTTGCGTGGGCCGTTCTCTGGGCCTGACCGCCGGGCAGATCGAAGCGGGCATCCGTTCCCTGGCCGCACTGCCCGGACGCGGACACCTTCTGCACACCCGGCGCTATACCCTGCTGGACGACTGCTACAACGCCAATCCGGTCTCCATGACCGCCATGCTGGACGTGCTGGATCAGGCTCTGACCCGAAAGGTGGCCATCCTGGGGGATATGGGCGAGCTGGGCGAACAGAGCGAAGAACTCCACGCCTCCGTGGGCCGGCATCTGAAAGAGCTTTCCATCCAGGTGATCGTCACCATCGGAACCTTGAGCGCCGCCATCCATGAGGCGGCAAAGCAGGCGTCCCCCTCCTCCCTCTGTATCCATTTCCCGGATAAAGAAGTATTTTTACAGGAGCGGAGCAGCATTCTGCAGGACGGAGATTCCATCCTGATCAAGGCGTCCCACTACATGGGATTTGAACAGATTGTAAGCATATTGGCGGAAGGAGACTTAGAAATATGAAAAATTTTGAATATTACGCCCCCACAAGGGTGGTGTTCGGAAAAGATACGGAGAAAAAAGCGGGAGAGCTGGCAAAAGCCTGCGGCGCTTCCCGCGTGCTGGTACATTTCGGCGGCGGAAGCGCGAAAAAATCCGGCCTCCTGGACCGGATCTGCGCTTCTCTTACAGAAGCAGGACTGTCTTATGTCATGCTGGGAGGCGTCGTTCCCAATCCCCGCTTAAGCCTGGTTCACCAGGGCATCGAACTCTGTAAAAAAGAACAGGTGGACTTTATCCTGGCTGTGGGCGGCGGAAGCGTCATCGACTCCGCAAAAGCCATCGGCTACGGATTGTACCATAACTGCGACCCCTGGCTTTTCTACGACAGGAAAACAGTCGCTTCCGGATGTATCCCCATCGGGGCGGTTCCCACCATCGCAGCCGCAGGAAGCGAGATGAGCGATTCCTCCGTCATCACCAACGAGGACGGATGGCTGAAAAGAGGCTACAGCAGCGATTACAGCCGCTGCCGGTTCGCCATTATGAACCCTGAGCTGACCTGCACTCTGCCGCCCTATCAGACCGCCTGCGGCTGTACCGACATCCTGATGCACACCATGGAGCGGTATTTCAGCCATGAAAAGCACACGGACCTGACGGACAGTATCAGCGAGGCGCTGATGCGCACGGTGATGAAAAACGCCCGTATCCTCATGGAAGATCCCCGGAATTATGACGCCCGCGCGGAGATCATGTGGGCAGGCAGTCTCTCCCACAACGGCCTCACCGGATGCGGCACCGCGGGAGACTGGGCGTCCCATCAGATCGAGCACGAGCTGGGCGGCATGTTTGACGTGGCCCACGGAGCCGGGCTGGCCGCCGTCTGGGGCAGCTGGGCCCGCTATGTCTATCAGGAAGAACCGGAGAAATTCGCCCAGTTTGCTGTACAGGTCATGGGCGTCCCGGCAGATGCAGGCACGGCGGAAGAGACCGCACTGGCAGGCATCCGGGCCATGGAGGATTTCTTCCACTCCATCGGCATGCCCACCTCCCTTCGGGAGCTGGGCGCGGTCCCCACGGAAGAACAGATGAAAGAAATGGCTCAGAAATGCGTCTTCTTCGGACGGCGCACCGTGGGCGGTTTCCGCGTTCTTCACGCGGAAGATATCGAAGCCATCTACCGCATGGCACTGTAGACGCCGCCCGCGCCGGATTATTCCTTTGCTTTACCGAGATGCTCCTGAATCAGCGGGAGCATCTCTTCTTTCTTTTTCCCCATGGCGAAGGCAAGCTCGCTGTACAGCGCGTCCTCCGCCATCTTCATATAGCGCTCGTCCATGGACGCTGTCTTCTTCCCCTGGCGCAGACGGAGCTGCTGCCTGCGGTACAGAGCCTTGATGATCCCGGCCCACTGCCGGCGGTCCCCGGAATTGAGCGCGTCTTTGTACTTCTCCTCCCGGAACTTTTCATTCTCCACCTTCAGTTCCTGGATATCCTCCAGCTCATCCAGGAAATCCCAGGCTTCGCTCTCTGACATCAGGCGCCTGGCATGTATATTGTCTTTGTCCACAGGAAAATAGATACGGCTTCCTTTGACGGATACCGGAACCAGGACATAATACAGCCTTTTCTGATCCACGCCAGGCATCTGCAGGCGGGTGATGTCATCCACCCGGCAGATCCCCGTATGGCCGTACATAATGTATTCTCCTTTTTCAAACATCTCCTTTCGCCTCCTCAAATACAAGTTCAATGGTACTGATGCATCCCCTGATGGTGGTCTGGAAGCCTTCGTAGCGTTCCGGCACATGGAGACAGTTGTTCGTGTCGATGTGCACGTCGAAAATCGCCCCGCTTCCCTTGGATCTCAGCGGCGGCTGCTCATCCGACAGATAGAGCAGATGCCTGCCCACCCAGATCCCCTGGACATTCTTTTTCCGGAGCTTGTACTGCACCGGCATGTTGACCTTCCCCTTTGTCACTCTCGTCCTTTCTTCTCCGATTGCGAACATGTAAAACCCCCTTCTCTGACCGTACCCGCGGCCCGGATACTTCAGAAAAATTTTCTATACAACAAAAAGAACCAGACGAACATCCATGAGCGACCGGTTCTTTTGTATTTCCTATTATCCAGTAATTCAGCCTTCCCCATACAATTTCTCTGTTAATATATAAATATCATAACAAATTATTTTTTATTTCGTAAGGGGGTATTTTAAAAAAAATTTATAAAAATTTTATAAAACATTACAGTTCCTTTTCTTTTTTCCGCACGACAGCCTCCTTGATCACGTGGTTCTCCACGCCCAGAATGCGGATCTCCAGTTCGTCCGTCTCCCAGACAAAACGCTCTCCGTCATCGGGCACTCTGCCCGCCAGCCCCCAGATATATCCGCTGAAGGTATCGAACACGTCCGTGGGGAGTTTCACGCCCACCGCTTCCTCCACCTGATCCAGACTGGCACCGCCCTGGATCTTCCAGCAGTTCTCGCCAAGCCTGCAGATATCCTCCGGACGCCCGGCTTCTTCCTCGTCGTCCAGGTCGCCCACCAGCGCTTCGATCAGGTCATGGTCCGTGATGATTCCTCTCATACCGCCGTACTCGTCAATGAGAATGGCAAAATACACGTGTTTTTCTTTCATCTGCCGGAACAGCACATTGGCCTTCATGCTCTCCGGGATCAGATACGCTTCTTCCACGCACTGAGCCAGCACATTCTCCCGGTTCCGGTCGTTCAGCCGGAAATAATCCTTGGTGTCCAGCACGCCGATGATGTCGTCCTGGCTCTCTCCCACCACCGGGTATTGGGTATAGCGGTGGCTGCGGATCACCTCGTCCCACTCCTCCAAAGAATCTTCCAGATAGAGCATCACCGTTTCCCGCCGGTGTGTACAGATCTCATCCACAGAAATATCGTCAAACTCGAAGACATTGCGGATCATCTGGGTCTCTTCCAGCTGGATATTCCCCTGCTGGCTTCCTTCCATCAGAAGCATCCGGATCTCTTCCTCCGTTACCTGGTCCTCTTCCTCTTCCGGGCTGATCCCCATCAGGCGCAGCACCAGGTTGGTGGACACCGTCAGGAGCCACACCAGCGGCGCGAAAACCTTTGCCACCAGATATAAGATCCCCGACATGCCCAGCGCCATCTGCTCCGATTTCTTCATGGCCAGACGCTTGGGCACCAGTTCTCCGAATACCAGCGTAAAATATGAGAGTATGATGGTGATCAGCACAATGGCCGCCGACCTGAGCACGCTCTCCGGCACCGGGACGCCCGCTTCCACCAGCGACGCGGCCAGCGGGTCCGCGAAGGTGTCCGCGGCGAACGCACTCTGCAGGAAGCCTGCCAGCGTAATCGCCACCTGAATCGTCGCCAGGAACCTGGCCGGCTGTTCCACCAGGCTGTTCAGCTTCAGCGCCCTTTTGTCGCCTTCCTCCACCAGTTTTCTCAGCTTTGTCTCACTCATGGACAGCACCGCGATCTCGGCGCTGGCAAAGACCGCGTTCAGAAATATCAATATCACTAATAATATAATCGCCTGCATAATCTCCTCTTCTTAAATGATTTCCAATTTTCTTTCAAGATACACAAAAAGGTATAGTCTGCCCGTCAAAACGTCTACAGACTATACCTTACTCTATTCATATGACTGCATGAGACAGTGCCCTCTCCAGACAACTATGCGTATCCTGGTCGCCGTCGGCATCGCCCTCCATGACTTCACCCGTCCTTTCTCTTCCATCATCTATGGGGGCAATCATATCACATCCCGGTGATATTTTCAACTTCTTTTTCCTTCCTGCCTCCGGCGGCGCCGGACAGCTGTGAAGACCCGCTGCGCGGCCGGAGGCGCGGGTTCCCATATCCTGGGCTATTCCTCCGGCTCAAATTCCGACAGAGTATAACCGGTCTTTGCGGTCAGCACCCGCACGTCGTCGCGGGATACCGGCGCCTTGGCACGGAGAATTCCTCCTTTTTTCTTCAGGCTGATCTCCGCGTAATATCCATCCTGCCGGTTCAGTGCATTTTCCATGCGTGCCTCACAGTTCTTACAGGTCATGCCTTCGACGCCGATCCGGTATGTATAGGGGTAATGGGAAACATCCCGATCCTCAGGCCCGGTCTTGGCCGTCTGATCTCCCCCTCCGCCGCAGCATCCCTGCTTCAGCTTCTTACAGTAGCTTCTGACCGCGAACACAGCGATTAAAATCAACGCGGCAATGATAATTGCGTTTCCCATAACATTCCCTCCTGATAAAATATCCAGTGAAAATCTGAACTTTCATATTCACGGCGCCTGCCAAAACAGGCGCATCCATTTAGTTAGTTTTTTCTAACTCTTTTCACTATACCATATGATCAGGAGTTCTGGCAAGTCTCTTCCGGCTCTTTCAGCAGATTGGTCATACTCTTCAGGCTGACCGCCAGTGTAGAGCCATTGTGCAGGAGCGCCGATGCGGACGGTGTGAGAATCCCTCCCACTCCCAGCACGATCAATCCCAGGTTAAAGCCGATCACAAACCGGTAATTGAACCGAACCCGTTTTAAGAGTGCGTTGCTGACTGCCTTCAGCGTCACCAGCTGATGCAGCGCGTCCTCGGAGATGGTGATATCCGCAATCTCCCTGGCAATCTCCGCCCCTTCGCTGATGGCAATGCCCACGTCGGCGGCAGACAGGGCCGGCGAATCGTTGATGCCGTCTCCCACCATCACCACTTTCCGCCCTTTCTTTTTCTCCGCCTCCACAAAGCTGGCTTTGTCCTCCGGCAGGACCTCCGAATAGTACTCGTCCACGCCTACCCGGGCGGCGATGGCCCGGGCGGTCCGCTCTCCGTCCCCCGTCATCATGACGACTTTGGAAATACCCAGCTTTTTCAGATCTGCGACCACTTCCGGCGCTTCCTCTCTCAGCGGGTCCTCAATACAGATGACAGCGGCCAGACGCCCCCCGATGGCCAGATACAGATGGGAATATTCTTCCGGAAGTTCCTGAAAACGATGTTCTTCCCCCTGCGGGATCACACATTTTTCGTCTTCAAAAACAAAGTGGTAGCTTCCGATGATCGCCCGTTCCTCTCCTATGTAGGTGGCAATGCCATGGGCCACAATATAATCCACCTTGGAATGCATCTCGTCGTGTACCAGGCCGCGCCGCAGGGATTCCTGGATCACCGCGTTGGCGATGGAATGAGGGAAATGCTCCTCCAGGCAGGCGGCGATCCGCAGCATCTCCTGCGGGTCCCGTCCCTCAAAGGCCACGATGTCCGCCACTGTGGGCTTTGCCTTCGTCAGCGTGCCGGTCTTGTCGAACACGATGGTGTCCGCCTCCGCCATGGTCTCCAGGAATTTGCCGCCTTTGACGGTGATCTGATAGTTTCCCGCCTCCCTCATGGCCGAAAGCACAGCCAGCGGCATGGACAATTTCAGCGCACAGGAGAAGTCCACCATAAGGATCGACAATGCCTTGGACACGTTTCTGGTCAAAAGCCAGGTAAGCGCCGTTCCGCCCAGGCTCCAGGGCACCAGCGCATCCGCCAGGCTCTCCGCCTTACCCTCCAGGGAAGATTTCAGCTTCTCAGACTCCTCGATCATGCTCACGATCCGCTCAAACCGGGTGGAACCGGCGGCCTTTTTCACGCGGATCAGCAGGCTTCCTTCTTCCACCGCGGTGCCCGCGTACACATAAGCGTCCTTTTCCTTCTTCACCGGTATGGACTCTCCGGTCATGGACGCCTGATTCACCATGGCCTCCCCGTCTTCCACGATTCCGTCCAGCGGGATCATGCTCCCCATATGTACGGATATCAGATCCCCTTCCTGCACCTGGCTGATGGGAACCAGAACCTCCTGCCCCTCCGCGTACAGCCATACTTTTTCAATGTGCAGGGACATGCTTCTGGCCAGATCTCCCACGGATTTCTTATGGGTCCACTCTTCCAGAAGTTCGCCCACGCCCAGCAGGAACATGATGGATCCTGCCGTATCAAAATCCATCCTGGCAATGGAAACCGTCACAGCCGTGGCGTCCAGCACCTCCACCTCCAGACGTCCTCTGCTCAGACACTGCAGACCCTTCGCGATATATTTCACCGCCTGAAACGCCGTGTAAACGGCTCTCAGCCACGACGGAAGAAAGCATTTGGTGAAAACGCGCATGCTCACTTTCTGAATCAGTTTTTCCTGATATTCCTGATTCAGCGCCCTTCCGCTGTTCCTTGGCACCAGCGCTTTCAGCGACTCGTCTTTCAGGGAAAAACGGCTGATGTATTCCAGAAGCTCCGCCCGCTCCCCTTCATAGACCACTGCCGCTCCCGCGGTTCTTTCATAGACTTTTACCTCCCGCACCTGCGGGCAGGCGCATAAATAGTAATAAAAAAGATCCGCCTGGGGGACGCTTAACTGTCCCAGACACAGGCGGACACGCATCCGTCCCCGGATCTCATGTTTAATCACGAACTTCATGTTATTCTTCCGATTCGTCCTCCACGACTTCTTCCTCTCTGCGGCGGTTGATCTCCTGTGCCTCAGCCAGAATATCGTCCGCGTTCTCCTGCACGGACGCCGCCGTGGTCATCACGCACTCTTTCGCCCGAAGCCCTGCCGCCACACAGTTCACATAGAACTTCTTGGCGTCCTGGCTGGCCAGGATCTTGATCCCGGCAGTTCCAAAAAGAACTCCTCCTGCAAAGATACCAAGCTTCTTCACATCCAGACACTCCAAACATTTCAGCATTCTGTCATTCCTCCTCTACTTGTGCTTGTAACCTGTATACATGACCATGAAAAGACAGAAGATCATGGCCCATGCCCAAAATTTGTGTTTTTTCATATGATGCACCGGTCCTTTTTCATATTGTCAAATAACAGCATTCCAGCTCCTACCTGTAATTTAAGACTAGCAAATCTGCCGATAGTTAGTCAATTCTAAAGGTTCTTATCGAAATATTTTATCAGTTCTCCCGTCGCCGTTTACTCATCAACTTCCGAGCATGCTCCGCCGGCACGTCCATGGTCCGAAGACACGCGTCCCGCCGGCACGCCGGGCATATTTTCTAAAATATGGTTGACAAACCAAAAGATAGCGCCTATAATCACACCTAAGCAAGGGCGCTGAGATTCTCAGCGCTCTTTTCTTTTTCCAGGCCTGAAAAGAGAATCGCTTACGAGGAGTTTTATGAAAAATGAATGAGGAGGAACAATCTATGTATTCATCTGTCGATGTAATCTGGACCCTGTTCGGCGCGGCTCTTGTCTTCCTGATGCAGGCTGGCTTTGCCCTTTGCGAAGCGGGAATGACCCGGGCAAAAAACACTGGAAATATTCTTATGAAGAACCTGATGGACTTCTGTATCGGGACGCCTATCTACTGGTTCGTCGGTTTCGGCATCATGTTCGGCGGCACCGGCGCCCTGATCGGCGGATTTGACCCGTTCATCCGCGGTACTTATGATTTTGGAACGCTTCCGCTTCCCTGTTACGTGATCTTTCAGACGGTTTTCTGCGCCACCGCAGCTACCATCGTCTCCGGTTCCATGGCGGAACGCACCAATTTTAAAGCCTACTGTATCTACAGCGCCATGATTTCCCTGATCGTCTATCCCATCTCCGGACATTGGATCTGGGGCGGCGGCTGGCTTTCAAGCCTGGGCTTCCACGATTTCGCCGGAAGTACTGCGGTCCATATGGTAGGCGGCGTCACGGCCTGCATCGGCGCCAAGATGCTGGGACCCCGTATCGGTAAATACGGGAAGGACGGAAAGCCCCACGCCATCCTGGGCCACAACCTGACCGCGGCGGCTCTGGGCGTCTTCATCCTGTGGTTCTGCTGGTTCGGATTCAACGGCGCCAGCACCGTGGCCATGAGCACCGATGCAGATATGCTCAGCGCCAGCCAGATTTTTGTAAACACCAATATGTCCGCGGCCGTGGCCACCTGTACGGTGATGATCTTCACCTGGATCCGCTACAAAAAGCCGGACGTGTCCATGTCCTTCAACGGTTCCCTGGCAGGTCTGGTGGCCATCACCGCAGGCTGCGATATGGTCTCCACCACAGGAGCATTCTTCATCGGCCTCATCGCCGGAATCCTTCTGGTGCTGTCCGTGGAATTCTTTGACAATGTGGCCAAGGTAGACGATCCTGTGGGCGCGGTCTCTGTCCACGGCGTCTGCGGCGCGGCCGGAACCCTGATGACCGGTCTCTTCGCCCTGGACGGCGGCGTATTTTACGGCGGCGGCTTCCATTTCTTCGGCGTACAGTGCCTGGGCGTTATCTCTGTCATCGCATGGGTAACCGTATCCATGACGATCATTTTCAAAGTAATCGACCTGGTGATCGGGCTGCGTGTTCCGGCAGAAGTGGAGATCGACGGACTGGACTATCATGAACACGGGCTGGCAAGCGCCTACGCCGGATTCAGCATCTCCGACGTCTCCACCGGCATGGAAGCCAACGAGAACACGGATCTGGGCGAGGATGTCTATGAATACGCTACCGAGGCGCAGAAAAACGCCGCTGTCAGCGTAGCCGCATCCGCTCCTCTGGATTCGCCTACCGGCATGTATAAGGTCTCTATCATCGCAAAGCACTCCAGATATGATACGCTGAAAAACGCCCTGAACGCCATCGGCATCACCGGCATGACCGTCACCCAGGTCATGGGCTGCGGTATCCAGAAGGGCGCGGGCGAACGCTACCGCGGCGTGGAGATGGATGTGACCGTGCTGCCGAAGATGAAGATCGAAGTCATCGTGGGCAACGTCCCCATCGACAAGGTCATCGAGACGGCCAAAAAAGCCCTGTACACCGGGCATATTGGAGACGGAAAGATCTTCGTCTACAACGTGCAGAAGGTAGTGAAGGTACGGACCGGAGAAGAAGACCTGGCGGCTCTGAAAGATGTGGAATAGATACAAAATTGCAAGCGGCGCCCTGCGCGGGAGGAAATCTCCTCCCATACGCAGGACGCCGGTTTTTCTGTTATTTCAAAATATGGATGACCCCTCGGTCATTGAGGTTCTTAAGCAGAGACAGGGTAATCGGAAATCCAAACAGGCCGAGGATCCCCAGCATCTGCAGGCCGGCCAGCATACTGAGCAGGGTTACCACAGGATGGAGCCCCACCTGATGTCCCACGATCTTGGGCTCAATGATGTTGCGGATCACCGTAATCACAATATACAGAATCAACAGGCCGAAACCCAGCACCCATTTCCCCATAATCAGGCTGATAATCGCCCAGGGGATCATGATGCCGCCGGTCCCCAGCACTGGAAGGATGTCGAACACAGCGATGCAGAGGGCGATGAGAATGGCGTTTGGCACTCTCAAAATAGTCAGCCCCACCGAAATCTCCGCAAATGTGATGCACAGGATCAGCGCGTAAGAAACCAGACATTTCAGCAGGGTTCCGCCCACATAATTGCGGATCTCGGCAACATAAGAGCCTGCTTTTTCCGGAAGCTGGCGCAGGATAAATTCCGTCACCTTCGGATAGTCGATGGACAGGAAAAAGGTTACGATAATCGTAATCACCACGTTCAGGAACGACCCCGGCACAGCCGCCGCGATACTGGAAATATAAGAGATAATGCGGACAGACGCGTTGGTCACAAAGCTTCCCAGGGATCCTAACGCGGAGTTCATGGTATCGGTCAGCGCCATCACTACAGTTGGATCTAACTCATCCATATAGATCTCCAGGTCTCCAAACAGCGTCTCGAGAGCCGGCTCCAACGTATTTCTGTACAACTGGGGAAGCGCCCGCACCGTCTCCCACACAAACGTAAATACCCGGATGCCCAAAAGACTGAACAAGGCGGCCGCCGCCACATAGAACAGCAGCGTCATCACAATCGCCGGAACCACCCGTTTCCATTTTAACCGCTCCGCCAGGGCTTCCGTCGGGCGGTTGAGCAGGGCGGCGATCAAAAACGCCACCACAAACGGCAGAAGAAACGGAAGTACGTATTTCAGCGCAATTATGACAAGCAGCGCCACAACCGCCCAAAATCCTATCCTGATCAGAAATCGTTTCTGAGTCTCAATGTTCATCTTACGCCTCCAAAATCCAACACTGTCCGCCAAATTCCGACAGACTCTCCCACTAACAACAATCTACCCTTTCTCAAAGAAAGCGTCAAGACCCAAATGGGATTCTTGACGCTCCTTTAGAAAAAATTCAGTTTTTCTGAATTATCCTTTTAGTTTTTCCGCAAAATCCGCCATGGCTTCCGACACATGGATCTGCTGGGGACAGACCGCCTCGCAGCTGCGGCAGCCGATGCAGGCCCCCGGACGCTTCTCTTCCGGCATGGACGACAGCACCATGGGCGCGATAAATCCGCCTTTCGTAAAGCAATGCTCATTGTACAGCGCCAGAAGAGCAGGGATATCCAGCTCCTGCGGGCAGTGGCTCACGCAATAGTGGCACGCGGTACAGGGAAGGGCAATCTTCTTCACCATCTCCGACGCCATCCGGAGCAGGGCATCCATCTCCTTTTCGTTCAGAGGCTTCTCTTCCCCGAAAGTATGGATATTGTCCTTTAACTGTTCCATACTGGACATGCCGGACAGCACAACCGTCACGGAAGGCAGACTCTGCAGGAAGCGGAACGCCCAGGCCGGAATCTTTTCTTCCGGGCGGAGGGCTTTCAGCGCCGCCTCATTTTCCCCGTCCAGGGAGGCCAGACGGCCGCCGCGCAGGGGCTCCATCACCCATACCGGGATATTCCAGCTGTCCAGAAGCGCCACTTTCTCTTTGGCGTCCTGGAACTCCCAGTCCAGATAGTTCAGCTGGATCTGGCAGAACTCCATGGATTTTCCGTAAGCTTCCAGGAACCGCTTCATCACATCCAGGTTCCCATGGGCAGAAAATCCCAGATGACGGATTCTGCCGTTTTCTTTCTGTTTCATCAGATACTGAAAGATACCGTATTTCGGATCCAGATACGCGTCGATATTCATCTCGCAGACATTGTGGAACAGATAAAAGTCAAAATAAGAAACGCCGCATTTCTTCAGCTGTTCTTCAAAGATCTCCTCCACTTTGTCCATATTGTCCAGGTCATATCCCGGAAATTTGTCCGCCAGGTAAAAACTCTCTCTCGGATAACGGGCCAGCGCTTTCCCCAGCACAAGCTCAGAATGGCCCGCATGGTATCCCCAGGCCGTGTCGTAATAATTTACGCCCTGTTCCATGGCGCAGTCCACCATCTGAAACGCCATATCTTCGTCAATCCTGGAATCGTCGCCGTCCAGAACCGGAAGCCTCATGGCTCCCATGCCTAGGGCAGAAAGTGTGATTCCCTGATAATCCTTATAAATCATTGCTTCCACTCCTTTTCTTCATTTCTCCGGCCCTCTGAGGCCGTTCTTTTCATCTTTATGTTACTACTTAAAGCGCACTTTAAGTCAATTCTTTTTTCCGGCCGCAGACTGCGCCTGCATTCCGTTGTTACAGTTCACTCGTCAGCCAGGATCAGCCGGATGTCGTGCTTGCACGAACAAATGGCTGGTCCTGAGCGGACGAAGGGAGCGCCTGGTTATGAGCAAAGGGAGCTGCGAAGCGCGAAAGCGCGGCTTTGCGAATGGCGCGTGTGAACTGTAACATTCCGTTTATTAAATGAAACCGGCAAGTGTCTGCGGATGGCCCTTGGGCAGCAGCCCGTCATTGACCTTTCTCCTTTTCCGTTTTAAAATAGAATGCAGATCATCAAAAAAGGAGACTTCATTATTATGAAATCATCAGAAGATTTGAGAATAAAACTCCGCTCCATCGACCATCGGGGCTATCCGGCCTACAAAGACCTGAAAGGCCAATATGATTTCCGGGACTATACCCTCTCCATCGACCATGTGCAGGGAGACCCGTTTGCCTCGCCTTCCCGGCTGTCCATCCATATCCCTGCCGCGCGGGCCGGGTTCCCTCCTGCATTATATGACACCTGTGCCAAAAGAATCACTTTGCAGGATCATCTGACCCGGCTGTTCGCCGCCAGGCTCGCTTCCGCTGAGACGAAGGGCAGAGGTTCCGGAAAGAGCGGGCTTCTGGCTGTCTCCCGCTGCGGGCAGGAGGTGCTGGAGCGCACGGCCTGCCGGATTCAGGGCGGAAATGTGATCCTTCGCTTTGAGGCGGGATTCCCGGCGCGCGGGCGGACCATCGACGCGGGAGAACTGGAAAAGATGCTGTTCGGCATCCTTCCCGGCTGTGTCACCGGAAGCCTCTATTACCGGAAAATCGACCAGAAACATGTCCAGGCCGCCATCGACCTCTGCGAAGACCAGGAATATATCCGGGAACAGCTTCCGAAACTGGGCCTCTGCGCTTTCCTGGCGGACGGCTCCATCCTGCCCAGACAGAGCGGCGTATCAGACCGTCCCATGAAAGACGCGGTTCCTTTCCGGTCGCCGGATTCCATGAAAATCACTTTACAGCTTCCCCACCGCGGCCCGGTCTCCGGCATGGGCATCCGCAAAGGGATCACGCTCTTTGTGGGCGGCGGATACCACGGGAAATCCACCGTTTTGCAGGCTCTGCAGAACGCGGTATATAATCACATCGGCGGCGATGGCCGGGAACTGGTCATCGCGGACGCAAGCGCGTGGAAACTCCGCTCAGAGGACGGGCGCAGTATCACAGGCGTGGATATCTCACCTTTTATCCGGCATCTTCCCAACCGCAGGGATACCCGCTGTTTCTCCACCGAAGACGCCAGCGGCAGTACCTCCCAGGCGGCCAACCTGATGGAAAGCATGGAAAGCGGAAGTACGCTTCTGCTCATCGACGAAGATACCTCCGCCACCAACTTTATGATCCGTGACAAGCTTATGCAGCAGGTGGTTTCTCCGGAGGAGGAGCCCATCATCCCGTTTATTGAACGGGTGCGCAGTCTCTACGAGGATTTTGGCATATCGTCCATCATCGTGGCAGGCAGTTCCGGCTCTTATTTCCATGTGGCAGACACAGTCGTCCAGATGAAAGAATATGTGCCTCTGGACATCACGGAAAAAGCCAGGAAAGCCGCGGCCGCTTTCCCGGTCTTCTCTTCTGAGCAGGAAAAATTTCCTCCATATACCAGGCAGCGCTGTCCCCGCCCTGACATGGCGCTCCGCAGGGACGACCGGCTCAAGCTGAAAGCCATGGGCACCAGCGAGCTGCTGCTGGGGCACGAAGCCGTAGAGCTCCGTTATCTGGAGCAGCTCCGCGACAGTGAGCAGACCATGGCCCTGGCCTATCTTCTGAAATACATGGAACTACAGATCTTCGACGGGAAGAAAGATCTGACCCGAGCGGCAGATCTGGCAGAAGCGCTTCTGGATCAGAAGGGCCTGGAGGCGCTCTTCGACCGGGGCGACGTCCGTTCTTCCCTGGCCCGGCCCAGACGCCAGGAGATCCTGGCCTGCGTAAACCGTTACCGGAAACTGGCGGTGGAATCCAGGCTGGAGAAGTAGGCTTGCGGAGACTTTACCGGGGCGAGGGCAGGATGCTCCCGTCCCTTCCAGACCGGGCCTGTCCTCCCCTCCCCAATCGTTCCAGCGCTTCGCCTGCCAACCGGTATACCGTCCAGTCTTTCATGGGCTCCGCACCCATGGCGATATAAAAGTCAATGCTGGGTTGATTCCAGTCCAGGCACCACCACTCCAGCCTGCCGCATCCCCGCTCCAGGGCGATACAGGCCAGTTCTTTCAACAGTGCCTTCCCATATCCGCAGCCCCGGTATTCTGGTTTCACATACAGATCTTCCAGATAAATTCCCGCCCGTCCCAAAAACGTGGAAAAATTGTGGAAGAAAAGGGCGAACCCGATCTCTTCTCCATCCTTCATGGCAAACAGCACTTCTGCCTTTTGCTTTTCAAAAAGCCACTCCCTAAGCAACTCCTCCGTCGCCACCACTTCCTCCAGCATCTTTTCATAGGACGCCAGTTCTTTAATAAAATAGAGAACCTTCTCCTCGTCCCCTTCTTTCGCGAACCGATACGATATTTGTTCCATTTTCTTTCCCCTCTCTTTCCGCCGTCACGCCAATACTCCGCCAAAAATCCCCGCCGCCAGCAGCAGTACGGCCGGTACGATATACTTCCTGGGATGCCTCCACAGATCGTTTTCCGCCTCCCATCTCCGGATGGGAAAGAATCGCTCCAGCAATACCGTTCCTGCCGCCGCCAGAAGAGAAAACACTGCCGCCGTGCCCACGCCGGATGCCATGCGGGACAGAGACACAGGAGGCACACCGGACAAAAACGCAGCCGGCGCGATTCCCATCTGCAGCCATCCGCTCCCCAAATAGATCAGATCCGCCGCCATATTACATAGAAATACAAAGATTCCGTACGGGAGAAAGAAACGCGCCGTCTGTCCCGGAAGAAGGCGTACCGCTCGTTCCGTGGAAGGATCACAGGACAGCAGGATTCCTGCAGGCGTATTCAATGATAAGATGGCAAAGCCTATGGGAAGAGAGAAGCTCCGGTCCAACCCTCTGAAAAAAACAGGCAGAACCGCCGCCACCGCCCACAAAAGCCCCATATTCGCCAGATAATTCCTGTGTGTTCCCAGATAGCGCAGAAAATACCGGTAAACAGCGAGATGTTTCCCACTCTTCTTTTTGAAAACGGCCTCGCCCTTGCAGGAGCACAGCCAGTAAGCGTCCGCCCGCCCCAGAAGGATCAGCAGGACAGCCAGATTTCCTGTTATAAATCCCAGCATGGGAACTATGTCCAGAAGGAGAATCCCCGCCGCCGTTATACTGGCCCAGACCGCAGTTCTCCATCTGTAACGCCGGTAAAGCCACGACACTGCCGCCATACCCATGCCGTCCGCCGCGCAGATCAGCGCCGCGGTCCATTCCCGGACATCCTGCCTGGATACGGCCGCCGCCACCGCCAGAAGCGGCGCAACCGCCGTAATCACCGTATAAAGGCTATACGCGCCCACACAGGAAAAAAGCAGTTCCTTTCGATCAAAAGGCATCATCAGAATGCTCCTCAGGTGACCGTCCTTTTTATGGGAGGAAACACATCGCCACATCACGCCTCCGGCACACAGCCAGACCGTGAAGCACAGGATGCCGGGCGCAATCTGTATCCGGTATTCCATAACGGCAAACACACTGTACAAAAGGACGCAGACCGCCGCCTCCCCAGGCACACGCCCATACCGGACTCCCAACAGTTCCCTGGCAAAGCTCTCAAAGATCCCCGCCTGTCCGCAGAGCTTCCCTGATCCTGTCCCCATTGATCTGCCCCCTTTCCAGTATCCGGCTGATCCGGCCGCCGGACAGCACCAGCACCCGGTCACAGGTGAGCGTAATGCTCTCCAGTACATGAGAGGCAAACAGCACCGTCCCATATGCTTTATACCCTGCGATCAAACGGTACAGGTATTCCGTGCTTCGGAAATCCAGGCCGTTCACCGGTTCATCCAGCAGAAGCAGTTTCGGCTTCAGGGCAAACGCCGTGATCAAAAACACCTTTTTCCGGCTTCCGGTGGACAAATCTTTCAAGAGCACATCCTGGCTGTCTCCAAAACCAAAACCCTCGATCAGCGCCTCCGGCTCTGCCCCATCCCTGCCGTACGCCCGGCAGACATAGGAAAAATACTCCCGGAACGTAAAATACGAAAAGGCATGATCCTCGTCGAACACCGTATAGCGGCAGCGTTTAAAAGCTTCTGACCTGAGATCCACCGGCCGGGCTGCGCTTCTTATCTCCTCCGCCTGGTAATGATCCATCAGTCCTGACAGAGTTTTGATCAGCGTTGTCTTCCCCGCCCCGTTCCAGCCGATCAGTCCTGCGGCTTCCTGCTCCCGCAGTTGGAAAGACAGCCCGTCGAGCACTCTCTGTCCCGGCTCATACCATGCGCTCATTCCCCGGACAGTCAGACATGGAGCCGCCAACTTACTGTCCCTCCCCGCCGTCTTTGGACTTTTTCCAGGCGTCATACGCGCTCCATCCAAAGACCGCTCCCACCATCAGGAACAGCGGATTCATGCTGACCACTCCCACAATCACCCAAAGCAGGGTTATTCCAATCCGAAAATATACATACTTCCTCATTTCTTCTACCTCCCGGCATCTGTTTTTCTTTTATGCCTTCATCATAGCCGAAAAACAGCCGTTCTGCCGGGAAGTCCGCAAACAGCGCCTTTTTGTCCTCAAACGGTTCGGATGCTTACAGCTCCCGTTCGGGAAAAGAAAGCGTGACCACAGTGCAAAAGACGTTTCCCTCATAGGAGGTCTGTACGGTCCCGTCATATTTCTCCGCCGCAGCCTGCACGCTGCGGATTCCCCAGCCATGCAGTCCCGCCTCTGCCTTGGTGGTCAGCAGGCGGCCTCCCTGCTCCACCGGCGTACCTGAAAAGGAATTTTCCATCTTTATTACCAGCATCCGGTGGATCTTCCGAATTGTCAGCGAAGCCCAGCGCCCCTCCGGTTTTCCTGCCTGTACCGCCGCTTCCAGCGCATTGTCCAGGAGATTTCCCAAAACGGCACAAAGATCCGCGCTCCTGATGTTCGCATGCCGGGGATATTCTGCCTGTATGCTCAGCCGGACGCCCATGGCCTTCGCAGCTTCCGCCTTACTGCCGATGAGATAATCCGCCGCCTCGTCTCCCGTCCAGCGCCCGGTCCCCATCTCCCGCAGCGGCTGCTGCAGCTCGTCCAGGTAGCGGCGGGCCTCCCCGTATTTTTCCTGGGACAAAAACTGCTGCAGGACTCCAATATGGTTGTGGAAGTCATGGAACAGTCTGGCATTCGTCTCGTACATCCGGCCAAGCTCCGCATACTCCCGTTCCAGAAGCTTCGCCTGCTCTGCCTTGATCTCCGCCAGTTCCCGTTCCGCCTCATATTGCCTGCGCATGCGGAACACCAATATGGCAATCATACAGATCAGCGACAGCATCATCCACATGCTCAGTGTATCTTTGGGAATCGTCAGCTTCTGCTGTTCCGTCAGCGATACGGTTCCCACGAATCCCATGACCGCCAGGGCCGACGCCAGCCGGAAACCGTCCCGTTCTTTCATCTCTGTACGGCTCTTTGCATACAGGCAGATACACACAACTCCCAGACAGGCTGCCCCCTCCGCCATACCGGCAGCCCGCGCGCCGGACAGCTCCCGGCCATTCCATATCCCCAGAAGATCTATGCCCGCTTCCGCCAGAAACGTCCAGAGAAAGAATCCAATCTCATAAAAGATGCAGACATACAGATACTGCCGCCATTCTTTCCTGTTCCGGCGCCCCGCCAGAAAAGCAGTCCACGCGCTCTCCAGCCCAATGCGCCAAAAAAACGGCACAGGCGCCGCCGCCAAAGCCCACGCGGCGGCCGCCGTCCCGCCCGCTCCCATCAGAAGAGTTCTAGGTCCCGGTTCCTCTCTCCCCAGGATGCGGCCAGCCAGAAATATTCCCGCCGCCATACGTACAAGGGCAGTCAGGAATTCCAATCCCATATCAGCCATTCCCATCATATATGCTTCCCCCAATACCGGTTGACCGCTTCCTTCACTCCCTGTAAATGGGAGCGGCTGATGGGAAGCAGCGTTCCGTCCTTCAGCATGGCCGCGCCCTGCCGGATCTGCGCGATATGGATCAGATTGACAATACATCCCCGATCCGTAAAGATAAATTCCTCTGCTCCCAGTTCCTCATAGATCTGTGTCAGCGTCCTGCGCACCTTTGATACACCTCTGCCGGTGACAACCGCCGCATTCTTGCCATCCTTTTCAATATAGCGGATCTCTTTATACGGGATACGCTCCAGACGGCTGTTCGTCCGGATCGTGTAGACCCGTCCTTCTTCCAGCTCCGCCAGCCGCACCGCGTCCAGCACCGCGGACGGGAGCCGCTTCTCCAGATCATTCTTGGGCACATAGCGGAATATGGACAGTTCATATGCATCAATGGCATACTCCATATGGGACGTGATAAAGATAATCCGCACATCGGGCAGATACGGGCGGATCTTTTCCGCCAGCTCCATGCCCGTGATCCCCGGCATCTCGATATCCAGCAGAAGGATATCATAGTAAAATCCATCCTCCGTGATGTCGTACAGCAGATTTTCACTGCGCGTATACGTCTCTGTCTCACAGGCTATCCGGTTCTCCTCCAGGATCCTCCTGATCCTGTCCAGATGAAGACTCACCATTTTCTCCTCGTCGTCGCATATTACCAAACGTACCATAGCGTTTCCACCTCTCTATGGTATTACTATAGCACCTGGGCGCTTTTTTTCAATCCAAACATCGGTGCTTTATTCTTTTGTACTGTCCGGGATCACCACAGAACTTCCGCCGTTTTTCACAAATTCTGTGGGAGTCGCGCAGCGGTATACATACCGTCTGTGTGCCCTTTTTTACAGCAAGTATAAAATGTCAGCCTGTCCGCAGGCGGAAGACCGGTTTGCTTTTTCCTTTACCCGTTCTCTTCCGTTTCTTTTTGCACCAGTTCCTTTTTCAGCCTGGGATCTACGATACCAAAAAAGACTGCCGCGCTGAAAGCTGCACCGACAGCGTCGGAAATGCTCCCTGCGTAAAAAACGGAACGGATATCCATGATCCTTGGCAGGACAAAGATACACGCCATATACACAAGTTTGCGGAACACGGACAGCGGAAATGCGTATCGGATCCTGCCCATCGCCGTCAGCCCGTCCACCAATGCATATTGTACCGCCACGCCGGCCAGCGCCAGCGTATACATCCGCAGGCTGGCGGATGCCAGCCGGATCATGTCCGTGTCCTGCAGGAACAGCCCTGCAAATATCTGCGGAGACATCTGCACTGCAATTTGCAGTATTCCGATATAAAGACCGCAGAGCACAAACACGCCGAAAAATGCCCGCCGGATCTTCCGGTAATGCCCAGCCCCGTAATGATAGCCGAATATAGCGGCGCATCCCGATGTGATTCCCTGCGCCGGGCAGAATACAATCGTAAGAAAACTCTGCACCACAGTGGCGCAGGTAAGGAGCTGATCCCCATACTGGATTCCGCCGTATCTGCGCAGCACCATATTCAGCAAAATGATGATCAGGTTATCCAGAATCGTGATCAGAAAGGACATGGAGCCAACGGAGAGAATCCGGGTGCACAGGACTTTTTGGGGTCTGCAAAAATGCAGGCGGATCGGTATTTTCGGCCTGCAAAGCTGGTATACAACATAGACGGCCATACCGCACTGGGAGAGCACCGTCGCGATCGCAGCCCCGGCAATGCCCAGCTTCGCCCCGAAGATTAAGACCGGATCCAGCACCACGTTCATGACAGCCCCAACGACCACCGCCATCATCCCCTGTCTGGAAAACCCCTGTCCCAAAAGGAAATGGTTCAGTCCGGTGCCGAGCAGTAAGGGGAGTGTCCCCAAAATATAGATCATAAAATAGGTTTCCGCATAGGGAAACATGGTATCGCTACATCCCAGTATGTAAAGGAGCGGCTTTCTGACGGCAAACAGAAGAAGGGTAATAACCACCGCCATAAGAAGCAGAAGGAACACGGCGTTGCCCACAATCGCCCGGGCACGTTTCCTGTCCTTTTGTCCCAGGCTGATACTCATGCCGGAAGCGCCCCCGATCCCCACCATATAGGCGAAAGCAGAGATCGCTGTCAATGCCGGAGCGCACACGCCGATACTTGCCAGCGCAGTCTCACCGGCTCCCGGAATCTGCCCGACATAGACCCGATCGACGATGCTGTACAGGATATTGAAAAACTGACCAAACATTGCAGGTATTCCAAGCTGTATGATAAGCCTGCGGACAGAAGCCTCCTCTAATAATTTTTCCGTTGAATGACTTTTCTCCATAATATACGCGACGATTCAGGCGGACAGGCTGTTTTTCCGCGATCTGTCCGCTTTCTGCCTTTCTTTTGATTTCTTCGCACGGGTTTTTGGCAGATACTTCTCGTTCCATATCCTGTCCGCCCGCGCCCTGGACCCAAAGACAGATCCACTTTATGATTATAGCAAAGATAAGGCAAGAAACAAGTACGTACATCCCCCGACGGCTTTTGCCTTGGTTCATAGGAAAGCCCCCTGTCCCTGCTCCTTGTATTTTCCCTTTCAAACATATACAATAAAAAGCAAGCATTTATTTTCAGGGGGCAGAACTAGCATGAAACAGATATTTTTTGTGGAGGACGATCTGAGCTTGATTGGAGGACTTTCTTTCGCGCTGAAAAAACAAGATTACGAAGTCACGGTCGCCCGGACGCTTGCCCAGGCACAGGCCCTCTGGGCAGAAGGGCTCTATGATCTGGTGATTCTGGACGTTTCCCTTCCCGACGGCTCCGGATACGACCTGTGCCGGGAGATCCGAAAGACGTCCAGGGTTCCGGTGATCTTCCTCACCGCGGCAGATGAAGAGACGGACATCATTATGGGACTGGATATGGGCGGCGACGACTATATCACAAAGCCGTTCAAGCTGGCGGTATTTCTATCCAGGATCAACGCCATCCTGCGCAGAAGCGGTGATTTTGACCGGATGGACGCAGAATTAAGCTCCAACGGAATCCGCGTATCACTGCTGACACGGGAGGTCTATAAAGATGGTACCCTGATTTCCCTGACGCCGGGGGAATATAAGCTGCTCTGCCTGTTCATGGAGCATCCGGGCATCGTGCTGTCGCCGGATCAGATCCTGGGCAGGCTCTGGGATCATGAAGAAAACTATATCGACAGCAGCACCCTCACCGTCTACGTCCGCAGGCTGCGCACAAAAATCGAGGACAATCCCGGATCCCCGGAAAAGATCGTGACCGTCCGCGGAATGGGATATAAATGGAGTACCGGCTTATGAGATCCTTCTTGAGAATTTTGTCCGACAGACACATAAAAAGGCTCTTTTCCCTTATAATCCTATACACTGTTCTCTTCGCCCTGGCTGCTTTTGTCCTGGCCGTTCTCCGGCCACAGAACGCCCGGCTTTATGTGCTGTGTCTTTTTCTCTGTGACGGGGCAGTCTCTCTCCTGACTCTTTTTCTGTATTTTCAAAACCAGGACCGGATTCTGTCCCAGGCCGCCGCACAGCTCCAGGAATACAGGTGCGGCAATCCCCAGATCCGACTCGCATGCGACGAGGAAGGCCAGCTCTGCCGGCTGTTCCATGAGATCAATTCTCTGGCGGCTGTTTTGAGCGCCCATGCTGAAAATGAAAAGAACGCGAAGAAATTCATGAAAGACACCATCTCCGATATTTCTCATCAGCTGAAAACACCCCTTGCCGCGCTCAATATTTACAACGGCATCGTACAGGCGGATACTTCGGACCCGCAGACTGTGTCGGAATTCGCCGCACTGTCAGAGTATGAACTGGACCGGATCGAAAATCTCGTCCAGAATCTTTTAAAAATTACGAAGCTCGACGCCGGCACGGTGGTATTTGACAAAGCTCAGGTTCCGATATCCGCCATGATGGAAGATCTGAAAAGGCAGTTTGCGTTCCGGGCGGATCAGGAAGGAAAAATCCTGTCTTTTTCCGGCCCTGACGAAGCCGTACTGACCTGCGACCGTGTATGGCTGACGGAAGCGCTGGGCAATCTTATAAAAAATGCGTTGGATCACACCCAGGCAGGCGGCCGCATCCAGATTCAATGGGAAACGTTTCCCTCCATGCTCCAGATCCTCGTGAAAGACGACGGATGCGGGATCTGTCCCGAAGACCTGCATCATATTTTCAAACGCTTTTACCGCAGCCGTCTGTCCCAGGACACCCAGGGAATCGGCCTGGGCCTGCCGCTGGCAAAGGCAGTGGTGGAAGCGCACAACGGAACCATACAGGCCGACAGCGAGCCGGGTAAGGGTTCTGTATTTACCATCCATTTTCTGATTCCTACAAAATTGTAGGATGGCAGTTATCTTTCTGTAGGGCGGATATGTTACGCTTCTTTCACGAAATCGAATACCCCGGCGCAGGCACGCCCGGATGGCTGGCCGACCATGGGGTAAAGAAAGGCGGGAATTCTTATGGACATACTGAAGGTGGAAAAGGTCTCCAAAACCTACGGCAGCGGAGAAGCCGCCGTACACGCGCTGCGCAATGTGAGTTTTACCGTTCCCAAAGGAGAGTTTACTGTGATCGTAGGAGAATCCGGCTCCGGTAAAAGTACGCTTCTGAACATCATCGGCGCGCTGGACACGCCCTCAGCGGGCCGGGTTTACGTGGACGGGAAAGATATTTTCAAGATGAAGGATCAGAACCGAACTGTCTTCCGGCGGAGAAATATCGGATTTATCTTTCAGAGCTTCAACCTGATCCCGGAATTGACGGTGGAACAGAACATGATGTTTCCTGTACTGCTGGACCACCAGAAACCAGACCGCAGATATCTGGAGGAACTGCTCGGCGCCCTTCATCTTACGGAACGCCGCGCACACCTTCCGGGCCAGCTTTCCGGCGGACAGCAGCAGCGGGCGGCCATCGGCCGGGCTCTGATCACCCGGCCGGCTTTGATCCTGGCAGACGAGCCCACAGGCAACCTGGACTCCCGCAATACCAACGAGGTCATTGCCCTTCTGAAGCAGGCGTCCAGGAAATATGAGCAGACGATCGTCATGATCACCCACAGCCGGAGCATCGCTCAGACAGCGGACCGGATACTCCAGGTGTCCGACGGACATCTCACAGATCTGGGGAGGTGCAGAGAATGAAAAGCTATCTCAGCCTGATCCCCATCTCCGCCAGAATGCACCGGAGGCAGAACCGTATGACCCTCTCCTGCATCATTTTCTCTGTTTTTCTGGTTACGGCCATCTTTACGCTGGCCGATATGGGCATCCGGATGGAGCGAATCCGGCTTCTGGAAAAACATGAGGGCCTTACGATGCAGGACATGGCCGGCACCACCATGGGGCAGACTCTTTTTCCGATCGCGGCCCTGTTGTCCGTGCTGATTCTGTTTGCGGGCGTTCTGATGATCTCCGGGAGCATCAACAGCAATGTGGCCCAGCGCACCAGATTCTTCGGAATGATGCGCTGTATCGGGATGAGTAAAAAGCAGATCATCCTGTTTGTCCGGCTGGAAGCCCTGAACTGGTGCCGCACGGCCATCCCCACAGGCGTTGTGCTGGGAACGGCGGCCTCCTGGGCGGCATGCGCCGGACTGCGTTTCCTGGTGAGAGAAGAATTTTCCCAGATACCGCTCTTTGGCGTCAGTCCCACAGGCATCGCCAGCGGAAGCATTATGGGCGTCCTTACAGTATTGATCGCCGCGGGCGCTCCCGCCAGACGCGCCTCCAGGGTCTCCCCGGTTACGGCTGTCTCCGGAAACGCATATACGTCCTCTCCGGTCCATCGGGCGGCCGGCACACGGTTTCTGCCCATTGAGACGTCCCTGGGCATTCACCATGCCGTATCTGCCAGGAAAAATCTGCTGCTCATGACCGGATCTTTTGCCCTCAGCATCATCCTGTTTCTAAGTTTTTCCGTGCTGGTGGACTGTGTGCAGTACCTCATGCCCCAGCTGTCCAGCACGCCTGACCTTCATATTTCCGCGGACAGCGGCGGCAACTCTGTGGACGGTACGCTGGCGGAAAATCTCCGGCACATAGACGGCGTAGGGCAGGTCTATGGCCGCAGGAGCGCCTTCGGTCTGCCCATGAGGACCGCAGAAGACGCCTCCGTCCAGTCCTGCGATCTTATCTCCTTTGACGAATACGATCTGGACTGCCTCGCCAAAGACGGACTGTTAAAGAGGGGGAGCAAAATCTCCAAAGTATACGGTGACAGCGGCTGCGTACTGGCTGTTCTGAGCGAAGACAGCCTTCTGGAACCGGGAGACAAGATATGGATCGGGGAAGAAGAACTTGAAATTGCGGGCCTGTTAAAATACGATCTGTTCAGCAGCGACGGCTCAGCCGGAGATACCGTTACGCTCATCGCTTCCGGCGACACTTTTACCCGCCTGACAGGCGCCTCCGGCTATTCTCTGCTTATGGTACAGCTGGACAGAAACGCAGGGGACGAAACCGTGGAAAAGGTCCGTCAGGCGGTGCCCGACCAGTACGCCTTTCATGACGACCGCGGCCAGAGTACGGCCGGCACCTATACGGCCTTCCTGTTCTGCGTATATGGCTTTCTCCTCATCATCGCCCTGGTCGCCGCGCTGAACATTATCAACAGCATCTCCATGAGCGTATCCGCCAGGGCGGAACAGTACAGCGCCATGCGGGCAGTGGGCATGGACGAACGGCAGATTGCGGGAATGATCGCGGCAGAGGCCTTCACCTACGCATGCTCCGGATACGCGACCGGATGCGCCGCCGGCCTGCTCCTCCACAGAAGCCTGTACCGCATCCTCATCGAAACACATTTTCCCCAGGCCGCCTATGCGTTCCCCGCGGCGTCCTTACTGATCATCCTGTTGTTCGTGGCCGGCTCCACCGCCGCGGCTGTTTACGGGCCGGTAAAGCGAGTATGCCAATGCTCCGTCATCACGGGAACGTGGGGGCAGTGAGGAGGATTGATACTTTTTCGCCACTAGCATATGGAGCCGGGAGAGCTTTCTGGCATACCGGGGCATGCTCCCGGGAAGCCGGGGCTCTCTGGCCGGATGCGAAAATATACTGTCTTATTGTTTCCTCCGGATACGCCAGTCTTTCAAAAATCCTTTTGCCTCACAATCCAGCCTGTTTCATAACGGTTGCAGGTCTTAAAACTCCTCACGCTCCTCACAATTTTCTCTACAAGACTTGCTAAAAGAGAAAGTCCGATATATAATGAACATAGAAAGAGCACCCACTCCAAAGTGGATGCTCCCGAAAAAGGGTTTATTTAGCTCTCAATGAGAGCTGCCCATCCCGTTGGCAGACGGGGTGGGCATTTTTATTTTCGCTTATTTCTCTTATCGAGAAAGGCAAGCAATGCAATGAGCATACCACCAAAAGAAATCAGCAAGCCGATTATCCCAAGGAAAACCATTATGGTCTCGTAGTCTGTCATACGCACCACCTCCCTTCCTATGTATTCCGGCAGACCGGTTTCATTGGCTCGGGAGGCTGCCACCCTGTCATGGGTACTCTTTCATGAGGGTATTCTACCATCTTCGACCAGATTCTGCAATTGGATATTTTCCGGCCGGAAAATGCGCTTCGAAAATTTTATAAGTAAACGGTAGATTTACCATTTACCGAAAATAGCTGCGCAGAAAACACTTAGATTTATTCTGGAATCAAAATTGACGCAGGGTGTACCGGCATACTGCCGTTCCACCCTGCCGTACCATATCTCACATTCATTTTGATGAGATTTACATCATCTTCTTGTCAAATTCAGGATTAAAATAATAATAATTCTTAGCATTCAGATTTTCTTTTGTCTTCTCCAGAGCTTCCCCGAATCTCTGGAAATGAACGATCTCTCTCGCTCTTAAAAACTTCAGAGGTTCCCGGATCTCCGGATCTGTTATCATTCGCAAAAGATTGTCATATACGGTGCGTGCTTTCTGCTCCGCAGCCAAATCTTCTGTCAGATCGGTGATCGCATCTCCTTTTGACTGGAACTCCTTCGCGGTAAACGGCATAGCAGAAGCAGCCTGCGGCCAGATTCCAGCAGTATGGTCTATATAATAGGCATCAAATCCTGCTTCCTTCGCTTCTTCAACACTTAAGTTCTTGGTAAGCTGATAGACCATGGCGCAGATAATCTCCATATGCGCAAGTTCTTCCGTACCGATGTCCGTCAGAAGTCCGCCCACAGATTTAACAGGCATGGTGTAACGCTGCGAAAGATAGCGCATGGAAGCCGACAGTTCTCCGTCTGGCCCGCCATACTGGCTGATGATGAGCTGCGCGGTTTTCGGACAGGTCTTGGTGATTTTCACCGGGTACTGCAGTCTCTTTTCATAAATCCACATTAACAACACACTCCTTCCCACGGCGCCGGGCCTTCCGCCCAGCAGTAACATGTTGACGCGGTATCCTTCTGACAGCCCTCAGCCATGCAGTCCATCGTCAGCGGATAAAATTCAGCTGCGAACTCCGACAGCATCCGCTTGCGCTGTCCCAGAACAGTCTTGAGCATGCTCAAAGCATCCGGATCATCCGGATGCGTGTCCAGATACAGCCTCAGGTCATCTGCCACAAAACTGACCTTTTGGATCTCCGTCAGCTTTGCACCACATTTTTGTTCCTGAGAATTTCCCAGAAGATCCCTGCCGGAAGGCAGTGACTCCGGAATCTTCTCCGCTGCGAAAAAAGGCAGATCCAGATCTTTGAAGATCGTACCAATTTTCAACGCATTATCCTGATCATATAGTTCTCCCCAATTTTGGACGGGAACTGTGGCGATCGCCAGATGCTCATTTTGTATCTTCATAAAGAAACAACTCCCTTCTGAAATCAAATCGGTTTCATAGTTATTATCTGCAAAACCAACACGATTTTTCGAGGGAGTTTTTTCAATTTCAAATTAATATAAGGTGGAAAATTAACCCACATTTTATAAAACTTCCGAAACGCCAAAAAAGACAATCTACTCTTTAATTTCTCGAACATTTTTCCGCATCTATCGCCAATACAAGCATCAGCGCGCAAAGAGCATCCTGCGGATCACAGACATCGATCACATATGTATCCGTCAGATGAAAGACCTGTTTAGAAACAACTGCGATATTCCGGCCGGACATATCCAGTATACTGTAATTCCATCTCATAAAATCTCCTACCATATGCCAGCCATTGCAGTCAATATTATATTTCGGTTTCAGGAAAGATAATTCCTTGCTGATGCATCCCACATAAGTATCTCCTAAATATAATTCAAATTTCGGCAGGAGTGTCAGGACAACCTCTTTTACCGTTCCAATCTCACTCCCGACCGCATCATAAATCTTCAGACAATGCCCCCATGAAAGCTTTCCCTTCACAGTAAATATCGTCTCCTCAGCTTCATTATAAATATCATAGCTGTCAAACCACGAAAAAAGTCTTTGCTTAAATAATAATTTCATGTTTTATTCCTCATATGGTTATCAAAAAAGTATCATGCCATACACTAAGGGCCGGAAGTCCGCTGTTTATGCGGCTTGCCTGCTCTCTGTTTACTATTCAAACTCGGCGTGTCCTTTGTTGACCTTAACTATATTCATTTAAGTTTTATGCAAATCCACACCATTTTTTACTTCAATTACATCATTTATTCCAGGAGCTTCTTTCGAAACAATTTCCAATCTTTTTCAAGTGGGCGCGTATCATAGCTCATAAAAATCATCTCTTATATGGAACTCATAAACTGAGCAATCGGCAGATACTCTGACATCTCATTTATGATATGATTACGATTTTTTCTTCCATGTTGATGCACTTTTTTCAAACTGTACCAACACCCTTCAACCATAATCATCATCTTGTAAACTATACTATTTTATCAGATCACCTTATTTTCCAAATAACATTCCAGTAAATAATAGGGATTTTCGTAATACATACTGCTGTTATAATCATCTATTTTCCCACTGATGAATGAATGATAGACACTCCACAATGCATCAATATTTCCACACTTCTCGACTTCAGCAACTCCCTTTATCAACCTTTTGTAAACTTTCCCTATATCCCAATGTGAAGGGATCGCATAGCTACATTCTGCCACATTATCAAAAATACCTTTTTCTATTCCTGCTTCTCTGATAAAGTCGTCACTGACACGGTCAATGTTATCGCTATGATATACATCTGCCAAATCGTAAATCTTCTCAAGACGTTCTTTCCCTAATTTGTCTACAACATCAACTCTTCTATTCCGGGTTTTCCTTGCAATATAATCAATCAAACTGCAGGTAAAGAACAGGTCGTTATCCTTTGAACTTTCCCTTCCATAACCTTCCTTCATCACCTTACCTCCTCAAACCCTCTGTATGAAAGACATTTCAGCGATTCTCGGGTACAAAAATTAATTTGATGTGTCGGATATTTGAATTTTGCCAGCACCCAGAACTGTTCTCTGGTAATCGCCCCATCTATATAGTCAGAAATATAATTGTAAATTTGATCATTTGCCATAGCACCAATTACAATGTCATAGTCATGAGTTTTTCCACTTCTGCAGGCAATAATAAAATCCAGCCATTCGTCAGTCATATCTTTAAATTCTTTTATCTTTAAATCTGAATTCAATCTTACATCATAAATTGAAACAATTCTGGTATCATAACGTTTTGCCCATCTCTGCGCCTGTTCTTTAATAATGGTACAATAGAATCCCGTACCAAAATCTTTGGTATTTCTTCCTATACGAATTTGAGGCTGTTCAACCGGCATATATCCACCATGGTATACCGTCATGATTGCCATAAATATGCTCCTTCCCATCCAAAATATTTTGCATTAAACTGTCAAACAACAACCGTGTTTCTTCTAATGCTTTTTGCGCTGCAAACTTCGATTTGTCCATGCCTTTCACGTTTTGATTATACCACTCATATTCTCTGTCTTCCACCATAAAATACAAGGCGCAGCAATCGCCACGCCCCATACTAAGAGCCGGAAAGTCCGCTGCTTAAGCGGTCTCCCGGCTCTCTGTTTACTATTCAAACTCGGCGTGTCCTTTGTTACTCTTAACTGTATTTGTTTAGGTTTTGTATGAATTCACGCCAATATTTACTTCAATTACATCAGTTATTTTGGTTTACTGATTTTCTGTTGCCAAAATGTTGCCAAATATTATATTCTCAACTCTGCCTCCATAATTACTTGTTTCTCAATAAGGTGGATGATGAACTACCATACCTTCTCCTATATTTTTATCAATAATTTTCTTTGCATGCTTAAAAAACTTGTCATTCTTTTTAGATACACGAATTAACTCATCCATAAAAACACTATACGTTGTCAGTGCCACTTTAGTATTAGGTAAATACAGATATGGAAACTCATTTATAATATTGTTATCATCTTCAATTGCCTCAATTAACACTAATCCATTAACATAGCCTTCATAATATGCTTCATCCCAAAAATCACCCTCCCTATGAGCTTTTTCTATCCATTCTTCATATTTTCCTGCAATTTTCCCCATTCGACCAGGTTGATTATATTCGCCAGTTTTATAATTCTGTAAGAACCGTTCAAAAGAATGTATAATGCCATCTTGATACGAAAGAGTATAAATTGCTCCCGGATATTTAGTTAAATCTATGTCAGAAACCTTTTCATGGAGCTTTTCAATTTCGCCCAAAACAGTATTTATCAGCCAATAAATATCGCTATCTTTAATTATTTTCTTATCTATAAGTGCCAGTTTCAACTGATGAAGAAAAAAAGTTCCTGATGTCACAATTGAAGTAGAATTTTCGTAATTCAATCGTTCTTTTAATGTTCCATCTAATGTCACAATATAAATATGGGGATATATTCCACCCATTTCATTACGTAAATAATTTATAATTTGAACAAAATCTTCATCTCCAAAAGAATATCCTATAAACACAACTGTTTTTGTAGCCAGAATCATTTTTAATGTTGCACCAATAATACCACTCTGAAGTTCCTTCAAACATTTGTTGTAGTCTTTTACAGTAGCTACAATAGAACTTAAATTTTGAATTGATCCATGTATTTTTAAAACATATCTAGAATTTTCATCCCAAAAAGCAAAATCTTCTGGAATAGTAATAGGAATCGCTCCACAATATTCTTCAAAATATGTATCCCAATTAGTTGTAATGACAGTTCGAATAGGATATATTGCAGCCAATTCTCGATGGAATGCTGTAGCTTGCCTTTCTAACTCAGGAAAAGAATGAATATATTGAAATCTATCTCTAATTTTTCTTAAAAGTTTTTTTCTACCATTCGGTCTATCACAATATTGTTGCATTAAACAGCTAAAAGAAATTGTATCATCTACAATTTCTAATTCATTCTTTATAGATTCGTAGAAAGAATATGGCAGTACTGTTTTCCCCTCAGTACTGATACCTGCACCACAAAAAAGCACGAGATTCCCCTCTATTGCTGCTTCTATAATTTCTTCTGGAAGTTCAAATGGTTTATTATTTTTACATATAGCACATTCACAATTCATCTCTAAGTTTTTCCCACTATGTAACCAACAAATTTTATTATGTTATGCAATCTTACTTATTGGCAATACTATTTCTTCTTTATAGAATAATATGTATACAGCAGGCAATCCCATAGACTACCTGCTACATAAAATAATTCTTATACCCTCGTACTATTCAAACTCGGGTGCGGATGGAATAATCTAGATACCTTTCAATACATATTTGTGACTTTTTGTGTTCATATTCTCTGAATTTTATTTAGTATTTTCTCGTACTAAATTATTAGAGCCAAAATAGAGCCAAATGCCAGCAGTAAACTTTCAACCTGATCATTTATATACCACATATCGGTCAATGGTAATCTTTCTTTGTACTAATATACTAACAAGCACAAAGTAGAAGTCAATAGAACTATCCATTATAATAAAATTATATGCTTCTTACACAAAATCATTCAAGCTCGATTTCAACAACTATATATTGTATATAATCTAATTTTCCATCGCTATATTTTGCATAATAATTCTAAATATTCTTTATCGTTTTGAAACTTTTTGCAATCAATTCACAAGCATAAATATCCGTATTTAACCAACTCCTATTTGAACATCTTCAGGATGATATCCTATTTTTTCATTCTGCTTTTTATACGCTTCCAATAAATATTGTTCTGCAGATAAATTTTCTGATACAAATAAACTAAGCTGATTTCTATTTGGGTAATACATATCTAACAATCTTTCATTTATATCTTGTTGCGTCTGAATTGTATTATCTGGCATAATATGTTCAATTGAATATCCTGCCTTATAAAATGCATTCGTGACAAGAATTGCCCTATGACATTCAATCGGATCTTTTTCTGTACACATAAAAGCGATTCTATATCCTTGTTTAACACCTTTTACAACATTATCAAATCCTTTTTTAAATCTTGAACTATTTGCAACTTTTTCAAAATCCAAATATCCATTTACCGAATATAAAGAAGAATCTGTAGGTCTTGCTCCAAAATAATTTCCCATAAACGCATATTCTATACCATTACTTTGCAACGCAGGTCTTATGCTTTCTCTATTATAGCTTGCTGCAAATTGCGAGTATGGAGTGCTTCGAACATCTAATATATAATTTACATCATGACTCTTCAACAAATTGATAAAATAGTCGACTTGATGTTGAGAATGTCCTATTGACAATAATATCTTCTCCATATAATCCTCCTCGACATGCTAGTACAATATCTGTGCTACAACTTTATAATATTTCCCATTCCAATAATATTTGTCAGTAAGACTAAACACAACAGTTATCGTTCCTAACGGATATGAATCATCAGTCTTAATTCTATAATAATTTAATAAGTCTATTTGAGAGATAGGCATATATTTATACCGAATATCATCATATGTAAAATTCAAAGAAATCTTCTTATCCTCAAATGTCTTTACCCAAATAGAGGCATCTTTGACTTTAAGTAAACATAAGGATGGATTCCCACTAAATATCCAATCAGCTGGTAATTTCGTGTCTTCATTTTCGAAAACATAGTCTACCGAATCATATCCATGTATCTTTATCACCTCATCAAGATTACTCTTTCCCACTTTTTTCCATTTCACAGTTTCGTCATATAAACAATTTTCAGGTTGAACTACTGTTCCATATTTCCTTAATAATCTACATATTATTATGTCATATACTTCTAGAGTTTCTCCATTAGAATATTGTAAATCCTTCCACGGAACAGCCCCCTCTGTTTCCAAATCACTTGATACTAACCTTATCCATTCTCCAGTTTCATAATCAATTCCAGCAACACAATATCCTGAATGTTTCTTTGATTTTGTCAAAATAATAATCTTCTTTTCCATGATAATAATCGCTCCTCGTATTATAAATTGATTATATTACCTCCCAATACCTCACTAAAATACTTTGCAACTAAAGATCTATGACAATTAATCGGTTTTTCTTCGCTACATAGCAAACAAATATTATCATACCCACACTTATCATATTCTGATTTTATATATTCGGTAATTTTTCTCAACTTCATCAATTCATTAAACTGAATAACATATTCATCCCACGATATCCTTTTCGCTTTATAATCTTTAAGAATTTGATCCGTTGGAGCAAACTTAACATCACTAATATAATCAATTGAACACAACTCTTTCAAAAAATACTTTATGTCAGGAAACTTCGAGAACCCCGCTAACTGCGATGTATTATTCAGTCTAATATCTAATATTGCATTTACTTTATTCTTTCTTAGTGATTCAAAAAAAACTTGTGCAGTCTTTTTTGTAAAGCCAATTGTAAATATATTATCCATAATATCCTATCCCCTCGCCTTTAATGCAATTATTTTTGAATCGTTCTTTATTGCTAACGTTCCTTTATCCAAAAAACAATATTGTTCTAATTCTTCCGCTGAACAGCCAGTTTCCTCTACCAATTGTCCCGGAGTAATAATTTTATTATCCAACAATAATACTATTGCCTGTTTATGTGCAAATGGTTTCTCTACAGGCATTTCTTTATCTAATGGTTCTCTTCTCCAATATACTCGAGTTGTCATTTGATCTTTTAAGTACTTGATTTGATTAGCTGATAATATTCCAAGTGTGTCACATCTATAAATCATACATCCTATTGAAGCCTTCCATTTGGCCTTCATTTGAATAAAATGATCGATAGACGTGGAGAAAACATCTTTTGAGAAAGATTCCTTTGGCAAAAGAAACGCTCCAGCAAATCTATCAGCTTCATTCTCCAACTTTTCATGAATTGCAGCATTTTTTAAATCCTCTTCTGAATAATAATCAGCATGCATTAGAAGATGACCTATCTCATGCGCAATATCAAATCTGATTCTAACATTTGTATCCTTATCACTACTAAGAAAAATAAATGGTTTATTATCAAACCAAACAGAAAATGCGTCCAATTTATTTAAGCGTAACTGCATTTTTGAGACCATTATTCCATTTTTTTGTACTATATTTATTAAATTATCAATAGGGCCTTTCCCTAATCCCCAATGCTCACGTAATGTCATCACATACTTTTCTATTTGTTCATTATCTATTGGATTAATGCCATCATCCTCATAGGTTATTTTAGGAAGATCCAACATAGGAAAATCAACATATTGCTCTAAGTAATCATTAATCTCTCTAAATATCTCTATCTTTTCTCTAGCAGCATTTAAAGCCTTAACCTTTGCAGTTTTTCTACTTCTAAAAAAGACTGCACTACTAGCATTTTCATTTGCAGGAACTGGTTTATAAAAAAAACTAACTGGATATTTCAATACAGTTGCAATTGCATTAAGAATCGCTTTACTAGGTGCGTTTTTCCCCATCTCATACTGAGATATTGCCTGTTTACTAACCGAAACCAATTCGGATAATTCCACCATTGATAATCCTCTTGACACTCTTGCCTGCTTAATTCTATATGGTATTACTTTTCTTTCATTATCCATCACTTAATCACCAAAATTCTATATTATTTTTTCAATTTCTTTAGACAGGGATTTCTTTAAAGATACGATTGATTCCTCTACTAAATCTTCAGGAACATAATTTTCGTATATCTTAATATCCTCAAGAAGATTTGTTGAATGTTCAATTCCCTTATAATCGCTACTAGGAAGGACAATGTATAAATGTGTCATATCTCCATAACGATATCCATATGTAATTTCGGCATATTTTTTACTCTCAACAACCTTCGGGACATTATTCATGAAATCAAAGGATAATTGCATACTTAATCCAGCATTCGCCTTCGCAAATTCTTCTTTATATGAAGAAACTGGCAACAACTTATGTTCATTATTAGTGCGTCCTATATTTACAATAAAATCATTCGTTTCAATACATAATGCCTTATGTTTATAATTATTAACCTGTTTCATGGATACTGAATAATTAGCTTTAGGATTAAACGCAGAATCATTGAACTGCTTTTCTATAGCATATGTCCTTAAATGTCCGAATAAAGTTTCCCTTTTATCAAAAGAGAAAAAATCTTCATTCTTTTTCTTAAACTGTTCAAAAGTTTGTATTGCAACTCTCATATTATTGTAAGTTGCTGCCTTAAATGCAAAATCAAAGTTATCTTCGAATAATTTTTTAATATCCATTCAAACACCTCTTTACATTTTATATATAAAGAATTATATCTCTCAAATCTATATAGGTCAATATTTTTTTATATTTTCTCACTTTTTGTCTAGTCTTCATATTATAAGTTCTCCTCATATCCCCTCTTTACTGGCTATAATCTCTTTCATTAGATTATCAGTTTTTCATCTTGTCACATTTGAACTGTTATACTGTCTTAGCTGTTGCTTCATACACTCCTGCCCTTTTACCTTACTGATAATGGTGTCAATTTTGTCTGCCCCGGCATACTGTTTCACTCGTTCCAAATCCTCCGCTTTCTCCTGCAAATGCTCCATTGTGCTATTCTGCTCTTTGATTTTATTCTTGTACCATGCAATATCCTCTCCCTGCTGATTTACCTTTGCAGTCAGCTTCTTGACCTGCTCCATCAGACCAACACACTTAATTGTCAGGCTTTTAACAAGTTCCTTTAACCTTGTAATCAATGGTAATGCAACCTTTTCACGATAGGCTTTCGCCGACTGCACCATTCCCGGCTCTGGAAGCTGCCATTGTTTGTCCTCATCGTAGGCTCTCACATTACGTTCCAGAGCCGTCTTAGAATCCACCATAGTTTCTATCTCTTTCTGAAGCTCCTGCTGCTGTTTCTCCAATTCCCGGTTGTCGGATAACCGCTTTTCCTTTTGCATTTCTAAATCCTCATTCTCGGCAATCAGCAGATTATTTTTTTCAGATAAACTGTTATAACTCTGTTTTTTGGTTATATATGCTTCTTCCAGTTCTGCATTATCTGCTTTGATTTCCTCGTTCCGTCTTTGAAACTGATCTCCTATCTCTGCCAGTTCTTCCGCACGGGCAAGCTGACCGTCCACTATTTTATTTACTGTCTGTAATGCCCTTTCTGATTGTGCAAGCTGACTGTCAAGCTCCGCAACCTCTTTTGCACGCTCCTGCTTCTCATAATCCAACACTGACAGATGTTTGTTGTGCGTACCTTTCTGCAGCCATTCAACACCATACCGTTCCATGACTGCCGCAAATTCCTTTTTCTCGGATTCAATCCACTGGTTCCATTCCGTTGCTCCTCTGGTGCCTCCTGCACCCCCCTGCTCTGCCAATGCTCCTTTCAGTGACACTCTGGTATCAAGTCCTCTCTTACTCCCACTGGTAAAAGGAACAAAATCAATATGAATGTGCGGTGTTTCCTCATCCATGTGCAGATGTGCCGAGAATACATGAAGATTCGGATTCCTGCTTTGAAAGTCTGTCATAAAATCAATAAGTATCTGCTTTGCCAACTGCCCCTCCTCACTCCGTGCATTCATGTCATCTCTGTTACCTATCTGGAAAATTACTTCGTAAAACAGTTTCTCCTGCTTCCCCTGCCGGATTTTCTCATAATAGTTTTCAATCTTCCGGTCACTCCGTTTCTGCTTCGCATTGTACCGTTCCAGAGCTTCGTCAAACAATTCGTGATACACTGCCTTTATATCCTTGTGACAAAATTCCACATTGTCCCGGCTTCTTTTCTTATCTACATTCTTTGCTGAAAATGCTCTTGTATTGTGATTTACAGAACCTTTCCCCATCATTCCGCTAATCGTTCTCTCCAATAGGCTTACACCTCTCTCTCCATTTCTTTTTATCTGTCATATTTTGTGCCGACAGGCACATAGGCTTTGTTACTTTCGCCGAAAGTAACGCAAAAGCACTTTTGACAGCCGTTCCGTCCATCAAAAGCTGCCTTTGCGCCCTGCCGGGGTGCAAGACGTCCGGGGGACGTCTGCTCTGCACCGACCGAAGCGGAGCGTAGACCTTTTCCGTCCTATGGACGGAGCAGCAGTTCCTGCCGCATTTCTGCTTCCCTATCATATCCCACGCTCCTCTCCAAGACCGCAACAATGCAATGTCTATATGTTTTGCAACCTTACAAATCCTAAATCCGCAAATTCTATATACCCTGCATTGTTGCGCTGTTGCCTTAATCTGTTTTTACTTTGTTCAATTCCCAATACCAAGAATTGTTTATCCTCTTCGCTTTTACTCCCAATTCCTTTTTTGCATTTTCAAGCGTCCGTCTGGATATATTCTGTTCCTCCGCAAGATTAAAAATTTCATTGCTCTGTATAGCATTGTTTGTTTCTGCAAGTTTCCGGAGTAGACGCTTTGCCTGTTCCAATTTATTCGCTTTTGGAGCAATTCCGCCTAAAACTTCATCTGCTGTTATCTCATAATCCCCGAGCCAAAGAAAACCGTCCTCCGATAATTGAAATGCTTTCGGATGACCGAATCCCGCCAGATTATTTTTTATCTGGACTACAGCTCTTATATTCTCTTCACCTTCCACTCTGCCAACTAGCAATACACTTCTTGCTACTGCAAAAAAGTCAATAGAACCCATTCCTCTATATGCCGCTTTATTCCCTGCTGCTTTGTTCATGTGTCCTACAAGCACAATAGCACATCGATATTTTTCTGCCAGAGATGCAAGTTTTTTTGTCATATCCCTTGCTTCATTTGCTCGATTCATATCCATACTGCCGCCGAGATACGCCTGTATCGGATCTAAAATAAGAAGTTTTGCCTTGGTCCTTATAAGCGCTTCCTCCAATCGTTCATCTATCATAGAAAGTGATTTTATACTTTCATCAATAACAGAAATGTTCTCACAATCTGCTCCTGCTGCTTCCAAGCGAGGTTTTATCGTATCGTTGAGTCCATCCTCCGCACTCTGGTAGATTACCGCCAATGGATCTGTCAGCTTCATGTCATTGTCTAAGCCCTCACCCTTTGATAATTTTGCTGCTATATTAAGTACAAATGTTGTTTTACCGTCTCCCGGATCGCCTTGTATAATTGTCAGCTTCCCATATGGAATAAATGGATACCACAGCCATACTACTTCCTGCGACTGTATCTCCGACATTTTAATCATCTGTAATTCTGTTCTGGTTTCTGCCATAATGCCCTCCGTTTTTAAAATCTCATTGTCACTGGAAGAAGCCTCTGCTATACTCATACTGTGATTACCGATAACAGAGGTTTCCGTTATCACATGCCCTGACAGTTGCCGCTGTCTGGGCTTTTTTCATCAATTTCCTGCCACAGATATCTTGCTCCGTCCAACATCCAGAGAACTGCTTTTAACATATCCTCATAAGCTGTATGCAGCTCCCTGATTTCTTCTGAAGTAATCTCTTTCTTTCCGTCCTTTAATTGCTCTGCTATTTCTAACAGACTGTTTTCCATTTCCTGTAATTTCTCTACAATCTGATAGACAATCTCTTTCTTCCCTACCACACAAACACGATTGTAAATACAGGAACGGACAAAATAATCTTTTTTCTTCATACCACTGACAAGAATTTTCGCTTCGATTTCATCTCGTTCTCTGGGAGAAATACGAAAGCTAATTGTCGGATATTTGTGTGTACCGCTCATTCTTCCATGCCCTCCTTAAATTCTTCGTTCAATAATATTGCCATTTTTGTCTGCTCTGTTGGAAACATATGTGCATAACGATAAGTAATATCAACACTTTCATGTCCTACCCTATTTCCAATTGATACAGCCGAAAATCCCATACTGATCAGCAGAGAAATATGCGAATGTCTCAAATCATGGATTCTGATACGCTTTACTCCTGCTTTCTCTGCACCGCTTGTCATTTCATGGTGCAGAAAACTTTTTGTCAGATGAAAGATACGATCCGTAGGAAGAAGCCCATATAATCTACTGATATAATCTTTCAATTCATCACACAGGAAATCCGGCATACTTATATTCCGTTTACTTTTTGGAGTCTTCGGATCTGTAATGACGTCTTTCCCCTCTAATCGCTGATAGGATTTTGTAATCCGAATGACCTTGTTATCAAAATCAATATCCTGCGGAGTAAGTGCTAACAGTTCTCCTACGCGCAGACCACACCAGTATAATATCTGGAATGCATGGTATGAATATGGCTTGTCTTTTACCGCTTCAATAAATTTTAAGTATTCCTCTTTTGTCCAGAAAAGCATTTCCTCTGCTTTCCCTTTTCCAAGCGGCCCAGCCTTTACAACCGGATTGCTTTTCAGCTCATAGAAACGCACCGCATGATTAAAAAGAGCACTTAATTCTGATTGCAGAGTTTTCAGATACGTAGGCGCATAAGGTTTTCCTTTAGCATCACGATAAGAAATCTGTTCATTCTGCCATTGGATAATATCTGTCGCACGAATGTCACGCATTTTCTTGTCCTTAAAATATGGCAATAACTTCGTCCGCAGAATATGCTCCTTTGTCAGCCAAGTATTGTGTTTTAGTTTCGGCTTCATATCTCTGGTGTAGGCTTCTACAAACTCGCCAAAAGTCATATCCAGATCAGAAGCTTCTTTCATACGAAAATGATGTTCCCATTCTGTCGCTTCCCGTTTGGTCTTAAAACCTCTTTTCACTTTCCGACAGTTTTTTCCTGTCCAGTCATAATAGTGAAACGATACATACCACGTTCCACGTTTTTCATCTTTGTACGCCGCCATGACTTCACCTCCCTCTTAATTTGCCTGCGCCATACCATAGAATTTTTCTTCATAGTATTTTCTGCTTACTCTTCCGGCAATTGTAATAAATCTTTTTGCTTCCAGTTCTTCATTCATCTGCCGCACTAATTTGTAGGCAAATGGTTTTGAAACACCCAAATCCTGTGCAACTTCTCCGGCTGTTACAAATAAATCATTTTTCAACTAGATATCCTCCTTATTCATTTAGCCTTTTTGTTAAGCTCCGTATTTTTATTATACTTAGCATTTTTGTTATTTTCAATAGCGTATTTGTTAAACTTATCTTTTTTATTAAGTTTAGCATTTACGATAAATTTCTGTTGTCGTATGATTTGAGTTATGCTAAAATATAAAAAATAGGATAGCCATTTTCACGGGAGGGCTTTATGAAATATACAATACGGGAAATGACAGCACAGGAGTATCCGTTATTGGACGATTTTTTATACGAAGCTATTTTTGTTCCAGAAGGAGTAGATCCACCTTCAAAAGGTATTATTACTGCTCCTGAACTGCAGGTTTATGTTAAGGGTTTCGGAGCGTCAAAAGATGATTTTGCATTAGTTGCTGAAGTCGAGAATAAAATCATTGGTGCTGTCTGGGTGAGAATCATGAATGATTACGGACATATTGATGATAAGACGCCTTCCCTTGCAATCTCTCTGTATAAAAAATATCGAGGGCAGGGAATTGGGAGCAGTTTGATAAAAGAATTGTTGTCTCTGCTACAAATACATGATTATAAATGTGTTTCACTTTCCGTTCAAAAAGCTAATTATGCAGCTAAACTGTACCAAAAAATAGGTTTTAGAATCATAAAGGAAATCGGAGACGAATGGATTATGACATATAATTTATAGATTTCAGAAAGGACATGATTTATGATATTAGGAGAACGAATTAAGAGAATACGTACATTTCGTGGATTAACACAGCGCGAATTAGGCTTAAAACTGGGATACGAGGAACGAAATGCTGATGTTCGTGTAGCGCAATATGAGTCTGGTTATCGTGTCCCTAAAAAAGACACGCTCATGGAAATTGCTAAGATTTTAAATGTGAACTATATCAATTTTATCACCGAAGCCCCTGGCTGCGCCGAGGACATTATGCAAACATTCTTCTGGCTTGACGAAGATAATCGCAACACCTTTCATTTATTCCAACTTGTGCGTAATCCCGGTAAGTGCAACGCTTCTGATGATAAATCTGTCCGGTATAATGACAGCGACGAATGGCCTGCTCATGCTCCTGTGGGTATGTGGATTGATTATGGTCTAGTAAATGAATTTCTGCGTGAATGGTGTCTGCGAAAAGAGCAGTTAAAGAACGGAGAGATTTCAGAAGACGAATATTTTGAATGGAAGATCAACTGGCCTGCAACCAGTAGCGATGTTGACGAAAAAGGGAATGATAAGAGAAATAATAGCTTTCTATGGCGAAAGTAAAATGACATTTCCTCTATTTTTGTATTTAACCATTATAAAAGGAGAATAAACATGAGTTATAATGAAAGAAAAATTTTATTTGAAGAGTTCTCATCTATAAGAAAGCATCCTATGATTTGTTATGTTACTTCTATAAGGCCTAATCTTTCTGTTAATATGGCATCTGATTCTATTACAAAAATTATAGAGGTTATTAGCCATATTCCATCAGAGGTAAAAGATATTGATTTTATGATTATTAGTAATGGTGGAGATCCCATTACTTCACTACGAATTATAAGTATCTTGAGAGAACGATTTGAACATATTACTGTTGTCGTACCATATGTAGCATATAGTGCTGCTACTATTTTAGCACTGGGCGCAGATGATATCTTGATGCATCCATTTTCAAATCTTGGACCCGTTGACCCTCAATTAACAATAGCTAAACCTAATGTAATGGGACAAAGCTCTGATTTACACTTTAGCTCGGAAGATATAAGAAATTACATTGAATTTTTAAAAGAAGATGTTGGTATTACTGATCAAGCTTATTTAGCGTCAGCACTTTCTAACTTAACCACTGAAGTCGGAGCAATTCCTATTGGTAATGCAAAAAGAAGCCAACAACTTTCTCTTTCATTAAGCAAAAAAATGCTTGAAACACATTTTGATGATGCTACAACCGCTTCAAACATTGCTCAAAAGTTAAATTCATCTTATTATCATCACGGCTATGCTGTTAGTAGAAAAGAAGCTCAGGAAATAGGCTTAAACATTACTATTCCATCCAAAGCCGAAGAAGATATAATCTGGAAAATATGGCAAGATTATTCTACTGAAATGAAAGCTGATATAGAATTCAATCTTTTAAATGAACTAATGAATGATCCTACCACTAAATGCAAACTCGATACAGTACCAATTTTAAATTTACCTGCCAATACGCCTCCTGACGTAGCAAATCAGTTAATCGTTAATGCCGCAAGCCAGACTCCTATTTCTACACGAACCCCTATTGAAATTGAAGTTTTTTTGGCAATAATAGAAAGTTCAAGAATATCATATGAAATGAAAAATAAATTTAGTGTTACTTATTGGCGTAATGCTGATATGACTTTAGGATTTAATTCTATTCCATATTCCGAAGGTTGGAAGGAGCGAGTTTAAAATGAATACCTTACTAACAAATAGTATTAAAAATGTAAGTAATAATGGCCCTCACATAATTACTTCTACACAAATGTTCAGAATTACAACTACTATAAACGGTATTGTAACACCTAATCTAAAACATCAAATGCTCATACCTTCTTTAAAAACTAAATCTTGCCAACAGCCAAAATAGTATTTAGGTATCAAAAAGGTATCACGCCACACACTAAGAGCCGGAAAGTCCGCTGTTTATGCGGCTTCCCGGCTCTCTGTTTACTATTCAAACTCAATCGTCCCCGGCGGTTTACTGGTCAAATCATACATGACCCGGTTCACACCCTTCACCTCATTGATGATCCTGCTCGTCACCTTGAACAGCACTTCATAAGGAATCTGCGCACACTCGGCGGTCATAAAGTCACTGGTGTTCACCGCGCGCAGGGCCACCGCATAGTCATACGTTCTGAAATCGCCCATAACGCCCACAGAGCGCATGTTTGTAAGGCCGGCAAAATACTGGCCGAGGCCCTTGTCCAAACCGGCTTTCGCGATTTCTTCCCGGTAAATGGCGTCGGCGTCCTGAACGATACGCACCTTCTCTTCCGTCACCTCGCCAATGATCCGGATTCCCAGGCCGGGGCCGGGGAAGGGCTGACGGTACACAAGGTACTCGGGGATACCCAGCTCCAGGCCCGCTTTGCGTACCTCGTCCTTAAACAGCATTCTCAGCGGCTCAATAATCTCCTTGAAATCCACCACATCCGGAAGGCCGCCCACATTATGATGGGACTTGATCACAGCGGATTTGCCCAGACCGGATTCGATCACGTCGGGATAAATCGTTCCCTGCACCAGAAAGTCCACGGCGCCGATCTTCTTCGCCTCTTCCTCGAAAATACGGATGAATTCCTCTCCGATGATCTTACGCTTCGCCTCCGGCTCCGTCACGCCCTTCAGCTTCTCATAATATCTCTGCTGGGCGTTGACGCGGATAAAATTCAACTCATACGGACCGTTCGGGCCGAAGACCGCTTCCACCTCGTCCCCTTCGTTTTTGCGCATCAGGCCATGATCCACGAACACACAGGTGAGCTGCTTGCCAATTGCCTTGGACATGAGGACAGCCGCCACGGATGAATCCACGCCGCCCGACAGGGCGCAGAGCGCTTTTCCATCGCCCACCTTTTCACGGATCTGCCGGATCGTCTCCTCCACGAACGATCCCATCTGCCAGTCTCCGCTGCATCCGCACACCTCATACACGAAGTTTCTCAGCATCTTCTGGCCTTCTTTGGTATGCATCACTTCCGGGTGAAACTGCGTCGCATACAGCCCCCGCTCCGCACATTCCATGGCCGCTACCGGGCAGACCGGCGTATGCGCCGTGACGCGGAAGCCCTCCGGTACCTGTGCGATATAATCCGTATGGCTCATCCAGACCGCTGTAGACGGCTCTACATCCCTAAACAGCACGGAAGAGGTATCCACCTCCGTCTCCGTATGGCCGTATTCGCTGACCGGCGCGGTCTTCACCTCTCCTCCCAGGGTATACGCCATCAACTGGGACCCATAACAGATGCCCAGGATCGGTACCCCAATGTCAAATATCTCTTTCTGGTAATGCGGGGAAGTTTCATCGTATACGCTGTTGGGCCCTCCGGTGAAAATGATTCCTTTTGGATTCAGTTCCCGGATCTTTTCCAGGCTCATGGTATACGGATGTACTTCACAGTATACATTGCATTCGCGGACTCTGCGCGCGATCAGCTGATTGTACTGACCGCCGAAATCCAGTACAATGACCATCTCTCTTGCCAAACCAGTATCCTCCTCATTGTTTTCTCTCCTGTCATTATAAGTGATGTCCACCTCCTTGACAAGCCCGTGAAACAATTCTCCCTCCATCTGCTCTTTCACGGTTACAGTCCACCCCGTACAGCGTTTTGCCATACGCTTCCGCATGGCTGAACAGTTCCTTAATATTGTAACTATTCAGCCATGCATCTCGGATTCCCGCAGCTAACGCTGCTCTGTCGCCGCTGACGCGGCTGAATCCTCGATAGGGGCTAAGCGCCCTATGTCTGAAGATATCAAAACCTCTCTGCAAGCCAGCTTGCGCCGCGTTTTGATATCTTCAGCCGCATGGCTGAACAGTTCCTTAATATTCTGAAGATTTTCTTAATGCTGTTGACAGTATTATATTATACATCATATAATATTATAAAATCACAACAAAGGAGAGGATCGCATGGTATTTAACACAGGAGCTGCGCTCCTGGACGCCATTGTCCTGGCGGTGGTATCCATGGATAAGGACGGCACCTATGGCTATAAGATCACCCAGGACGTCCGCAGGGCCATCGAGATATCCGAATCCACTCTGTATCCGGTCCTGCGGAGACTTCAGCGGGACGGCTGTCTGGAAGTCTATGACCGGGAATTCGGCGGCCGCAACCGCCGCTACTATAAGATCACGGACGCAGGGCTGGCGCAGCTCAGTCTGTATAAAACAGAATGGGAACGATACTCTATGAGAATTACCAATATATTTATGGGGAGACATGTGGAATGAACAGACAAGAATTTCTAAAACGTCTGGAAGAGCTTCTGCGTGATATACCGGACAACGAACGCAGAGAAGCCCTCCAGTATTACAACGATTATTTTGACGACGCGGGCGAGGAGAACGAATCCCGGGTCATAGAGGAGCTGGGCAGTCCGGAACAGGTGGCCCGGACCATCAAAGCCGGCATGGAAGACGGCAGCGGAGAATATACGGAAAACGGCTATACAGACGCGCGTTTCCGGGAACATCAGGACATTTCGCCCAGGAACAGCACTACGTCCCGGAAACCTGAACCGGAGAAACCTCCAAAAAAACCCGATTTCTGGAAGATCCTCAGCATGATCCTGCTCTGTATCCTCCTGCTTCCCGTCATCATCCCCGTGGGGTGCGTACTCCTGGCTCTGATTCTGTTTCTTTTCTTCGGGGCTGTGGGAATTGTCATCGGAGTCGCTGTTTTATGCGTGGTGCTTGTGGTCACCGGCGCAGTCCTGCTGGGCTGTGGGATCTGGAGACTGTTTTTCACCCCCGCGGTGGGGCTCTGCCTCGGCGGCGCCGGATGCCTGCTCCTGGCCCTGGGCATCCTGGCCACTCTGCTGGTGATCGCGGTCGGAGTCAAACTGATTCCCTGGTTTATCCGCACCGTTGTAAAGCTCATCTCATTTCCGCTTAGAAAGGCAGGTGTTATCGCATGAAGCGCGCAGTAAAAATAAGCCTGGCGGCCGCCGGTATCCTGACTGTGCTGGGGCTGGCCAGCCTGGGCATCGGCCTTATGCTGGGCGGGGGCGGCCATATTCCCCGCAGCATGGGCGCCTTCCCCATCCTCCGTCTGTTCACCCATGGGGATACCCCGGCGTCCCCGGCAGCCGGATCAGCCTACGGTTCAGAGGAACAGGATTTTCATGAGGTAAAGAATCTGATACTGGATTTTTCCTGCTGTGACCTGAAGATCCTGGAGCATGAAGAAGACTATATTTCCTTGTCTGCCTCCAATACCATGGATACGTTCACCATGGAGCAGCACGGACAGGATCTGATTCTGGAGGACCACCGCACCTTTCTGGGCGACGACGCGGACGCATACCCGGACATGGCGCTCCAGCTTACACTCCTGCTTCCCGCCGACGGGCTGGATACCCTGGACATCTCCCTGGATCTGGGCGATGTGGAGGCCGAGACATTGTCCGCCGGAACTGTAACCGTATTCTGCAGTCTTGGCTCCATGAAAGCAGATCGCGTCCTGGCCGAAGACGCGGAGTTTCGTTTTGATCTGGGGGATCTGGAAGTGGAGCGGCTCCAGGTTACCGGAAGCGCTTCCATCGACGCTTCCTGCGGGGATATTGACCTGAAGAGCTATGAAGGGCCGGAGCTCAACCTGACCTGTGATCTGGGCAACGCTTCCGTCACGGCAGAAGGGCGGGAACAGGATTACAATTACGAACTGGTTTGCGACCTGGGAAAAGCCCGGCTAAACGGCCAGCATCATAACGGCCACCACGACAGCGGCCACGATCTTGTGGGATGTCATATTACCCAGGACAATCAGGCGGCTTGCCATATCTACGCCGCCTGCAGTATGGGCGGCCTGGATCTGAATTTCAGTGAGGAGGACTAAATGATATGGAAGAAAAAAGACTTTTAAAATCCGCAGTCAACCGTATGATCTGCGGCGTATGCGGGGGTATTGGCGAATATTTCCACATAGATCCCACCGTGATCCGGTTGATCTGGGTCATCTTGAGCTTCTTCAGCGTGGGCGCCGGTATCGTCATCTACATCATCGCCGCGGTGATTATCCCGGAATCATAACATTTTCACAGAAGTTTTTGTGCAGAATCGAAAATTTTCTGCACAAAAACTTCTTTCCTTTTCAAAACACCCGCATTATAATGGAATTGAATTCTTTGATTGGAGGACAATTTGATTATGGGCGGCTTTTTTGGAGTTGCATCGAAGCACGACTGTGTTTTCGATCTTTTTTTTGGAACTGACTACCACTCCCATCTGGGCACCCGCAGGGGCGGGATGGCAGTGTATGGAGACAAAGGCTTCGACCGCGCGATCCACAACATTGAGAATGCGCCGTTTCGAACCAAATTTGATAAAGATATGCGGGAAATGAAAGGCTATCTGGGCATCGGATGTATCTCCGACTACGAGCCCCAGCCCTTGATCGTCCGTTCCCACCATGGCACTTACGCCATCACCACCGTGGGCAAGATCAACAATACGGACGAGATCACCCGGACGATCTTTGAAAAAGGCAACACTCATTTCCTGGAGATGAGCGGAGGCGACGTGAATCCCACGGAGCTGGTGGCTGCCATCATCAACCAGAAGGAAAATCTCATCGACGGCATCCGGTATGCCCAGGAGCTTGTCGACGGTTCCATCACCCTGATGCTCCTGACCCCGAAAGGAATCTACGCCGCCCGTGACCGTATGGGCCGCACACCGGTGGTGCTGGGCAGGAAGGAGGGCGCTTTCTGTATCTCCTTTGAAAGCTTTGCTTATCTGAATCTGGGATACGAAGAGTACCGGGAGCTGGGACCGGGAGAGATCGTGGTCGTGACGCCCGACCAGGTACGCACCCTGGTACAGCCCGGCAAGGATATGAAGATCTGTACCTTCCTGTGGGTTTATTACGGATATCCGTCCAGCTCTTATGAAGGGACAAGCGTGGAGCTTATGCGCTACCGCTGCGGAGAGAAAATGGCGGACCGTGACGACGCCAGACCGGATATCGTGGCCGGCGTCCCGGATTCTGGTATCGCCCATGCGGTGGGCTATGCCAACCGTTCCGGCATCCCGTATTCCAGGCCCTTTATCAAATACACGCCCACCTGGCCCCGGTCCTTTATGCCCACCATCCAGGACAAGCGCAACCTGATCGCCAAGATGAAGCTGATCCCCATTCACCAGCTGATCGACGGCAAGCGTCTGCTGCTCATCGACGATTCCATCGTGCGCGGCACCCAGCTTCGGGAGACCACCGAATTTTTATATCAGAGCGGCGCTAAAGAGGTACATATCCGTCCGGCCTGCCCCCCGCTGGTCTACGGATGCAAATACCTGAACTTCTCCCGCTCCAATTCCGACATGGATCTCATCACCCGGAGAGTCATCCGGAAGCTGGAAGGAGACGACGTCTCGGAGGAGGTTCTGCAGGAGTACACCGATCCGTCCTCGGAGAAATACGACCGTATGGTGGAAGAGATCCGGAAGGAGCTGAACTTCACCACGCTCCGTTACAACCGTCTGGACGATCTTCTTTCCTCCATCGATATTGAGCCCTGCAAGCTCTGTACCTACTGCTGGAACGGAAAAGAATAACATATATACAGACAGAGGGTTTGCCGCGGCTATCTGCCCACGGCAACCCCTCTGTCTTTTATGCTTCCCTTCACTCATGCAGCTGTTCCTCTCTGATTCATCAGGTAATACATGATCCTGCTGCAGTCCTCCGGCTTCTGGAAGATCAGCTCCATCTGGCGGATCTCCCCATAGATGCTGCCGATCAGGGACAGTTCCTTTCCCGCGGCGCCGTCGGTAAGACGCACATGCTCTCCGCTTTCCTTTACCAGTTCCACCGCGCCCTCACATCCCGTGAGCTTTTCACATAAACCTCTCACATTCTTCACATTGTAAACCTTCATACAGATCCTCCTTTCCAGGCTCTTTCTTTCCATATTCGGAAGTTGTTCTTTGTTGTTCTTTGTGATATCATTATATCGATAAATCCAGCATATTTCATTATCAATACAGACAATTATTCCTATTATACCGCCAACTTTTGAAGGAGGATGGCCATATGATTATAACTTCCCTGACGCTGAATGAAAATCTGGAAGAACAGGTTCCCCGCAACGCCGCCGCGTTCCCCGTACTCACCTGCTACGAAGATATGTCCATGCGCACCGGCGGATACGTACCCTGGCACTGGCATCCCGATGTGGAATTTCTCATACTGATCCAGGGCGGCATCCGGCTCTGCACCAACAGCCACACCTACAACATACAGGCTGGGGAAGGAGCTTTCATCAATTCCAACATGCTCCATTACAAGGAACCGCTTCCCGGCCCCACGCCGCTGGCATTGAACCAGCTGTTCGATATCCGCCTTCTGACCGGGTTCTACAAGAGTGTATTTGAGCAGAAATACACCGCCCCGGTGCTGGAATGCCGGGAGCTGGAAGCCCTGCAGCTGCACCCCTCTAACACCAGTCAGCGGAAGATTCTGGACCTGCTCCGCCACTCCTATGACGCCGCGGATTCCGAAGAAGAGGGGTACGAATTTACCGTGCGCAACGACCTGTCCTCCGCCTGGTTTCTGCTGTTCCGGGAAGTGTCGCCGCTCCTGCATTCAGGAAAGGTGTCCGTCAACCTGGGAGAAGAACGGACGAAGAAAATGATGCTGTTCATCCAGTCCCACTATCAGGAAAAACTGTCCCTGGCTCAGATCGCCTCCGCCGCCAGCATCAGCGAGCGGGAATGCCTGCGATGCTTCCGCCAGACCCTGAACACCTCGCCGTTCACCTATCTGCTGGAGTACCGGACGCGCATGGCCGCCGACGCCCTGCGCAGCACCCGTAAATCCGTCACGGAGATTGCCGGCGACTGCGGATTCGGGACTGCCAGCTACTTCGGAAAAATCTTCCACAAGGTCATGGACTGCACGCCCTCCCAGTACCGCAGCCTCCATAAAGGATAAATCGGCTGCATATTGCAAAAAAATCCCCGGCTTCCATCATACAAATGGAAACCGGGGTAATTTTTTATATTTCTTATCCGGCAGGATTATTTTCTCTTTGCTGCGGCACGTTTCTTACCATACCAGATAATCGCTCCCACATAAGCAGCTGCGGCTACAAGTCCGACTATGTAAGCGCCGCCCCAGGGGATATTGAAACCAATCTTTGCATTGGCGATGTAGGTGATCGTCACGAACGCATACCATGCGCCCGGAATCAGCGGCATCCAGACGAATTTCTCTTTTCCGCTCTCAAACATCCAGATAGAGATTGCCAGGAATGCGAACAGAGCCAGGGTCTGGTTGGACCATGCAAAGTAACGCCACAGGACATTGAATCCGTTGGGATTCATCTTGGCAAATACCAGGATCACTGCAACCAGTGCGAAGATCACGCCCGCCAGGGACAGTCTCTTAGCATTGGAGGACTGGTCAAGATGTAAGGAATCCGAGATCGCCAGACGCAGGGAACGAAGCGCCGTATCGCCGGAGGTGATCGGAAGTACGATAACGCCCAGCAGAGCGATGATGCCGCCCACCGGTCCCAGAATATGCTTACATACAACGCCAATGGTCGCGGTTGCCAGGGAAGCGTTGGCTTCCTGCAGTCCCAGGTTGTAAACGCCCATAGCGCCTGCCGCCCATACCATAGCGATGAAGCCTTCCAGCACCATCATGTTGTAGAACGTCATGCGGCCTTCCTTCTCACTCTTCATGGTACGGGAAATCATAGCCGTCTGCGTGGAATGGAATCCGGAAAGGATACCGCATGCCACGGTGATGAAGAAGATCGGGATGAAGTGGTTGGCGTTGAAATAATCACCATATGCCACAATTCCATTGTTCCACGGCTCCCACAGCTCTACCAGCGGATATCCGTGAACGAACAGTCCGATGAATACGCCCACTGCGGAGAACAGAAGGATCGCGCCGAAGATCGGATAGATACGGCCGATGATCTTATCGATGGGGAACACCGTCGCAATCAGATAGTACACGAAGATCACTCCGTAGATCACCCAGGTGGATACGGAAGTCACAGCTCCGTCAAAGCCGAACACCTGCGTTGCCGCGATGTCGCCCGGCGTATAGATGAACACCGCGCCTACCAGAAGCAGAAGCAGGCTGCAGAAAATCTGATAGAACGTGTAGATACCCTTGTTGCTGTACTTGCGCACCATATCCGGCATCTGGGTTCCGCCGTCGCGCAGGCAGATCATACCGGAGAAATAGTCGTGCATAGCTCCTCCGATAATGTTTCCGATGGGGATCGTAATAAAAGCGATAGGTCCAAACAGGATACCCTGGATCGGGCCAAGGATCGGGCCTGTACCTGCAATGTTCAGAAGGTTAATCAGGCTGTTTTTCCATTTTTTCATGGGGACATAGTCCACACCGTCCTCTTTCGCGTAAGCCGGCGTCTGCCTGTCGTCCGGTCCGAATACCTTTTCACAGAGCTTGCCATATAAAGCAGCGCCTGCGACCAGGATCACGAGACCAATGATGAAAGTTATCATGTGTCTTTCTCCTCTCTCTTGTATAAAATATGCCACATAGAATAGAATATCATTTATAAATTTTTTGTAAACAATCTAATAGTTTTCTTTTTAAAAACTTTATATTTTATAAAATGTATTTAATCTTTTTTTATAACCAATGTGCAATCTATACAATCAAGAAGGAGAAAAGTCTTATATTCTCATCCTTTATACCAAATGCTCCACTTTATCACTGGATCAGTCCCAGGCTCCGCGCCCAGACGTTGTACGCATATACGCAGTCCTCCACAGGGATCACGCAGAGCAGGACAAACAGTACCGCGCCGGTCATAATACAGATCTTTACCATGGGGAAGCGGACTTTCTGCCGGATGATAAACGCCGCATACACCACCGCCATCCAGATCATAAACACCATGGGCAGAATCCGGTTCACGGTCAGCCCGTACACGTCAATGTACATCCCCAGCTTGCTCATGGCCGTGGCGATGAGCAGCAGGGTGAGCGCAGACAGCGCAGTATTTGCCGCGCGCAGTCCCGGATTTTCTTCCGCCCGGCGCTCGGAAAAAAGGCCGGCGCAGAGCAGGAAAAACAGATTGCATACGGAGATGGCGCAAAGCTCAAAAAATCCTCTCCTTGCATATTCCGCATAGGTAAACGTCTCCGGCCGGATTCCCGCGAAAGCGGAGAACAAATATCCCGCCTGCATCCAGATAAAGGCCAGATAGACCAGACAGACAATTCCAAGGACGATATAGAACGCCAGATCCGGCAGGAGTCTCGCCCTCTGTCCGGCCTGTCTTACCTTCTCTTTATGGATGTGGCCGGTACCCCGTCCGTTGATGCCGCCGTACGCCAGGCCGAACAGATAGGCCGATACCGGAAGCGAGAACATGATCCGCAGGAACGTGACCAGAAAATGCTCCGACAGGTAAAAGCCCAGATTGTTCAGCGCCGCCTCAAATCCGGCGTCCGCACTGGACAGCAGCGGAAGCACGATCATCATCACGGGCACCGTCAGCACAAGCCCGCAGACGACACCTGCCGCATATTTTCCCCTGCCCGATCTGGGGGCGGCTCCCGCCGCTTCCTCCGGGTGCGCCGCGCCTGTATGCGTCTCACCTTCTGTCACTCCATTTGTAGCGTTCCGCGCCTCCGGGATTGCTCCTTCGGATGCTTCCTGCGTTTCCCTCCCCAGGAGCACCCGCAGCTGGCATCCGAAATTGGAGAACGGGACGAAGATCCCTGCGTTCCACAGATCGAAAAAGATCCACTGGGAGGTCTTCCCTTCGCCCAGAAGACTGCCGGAGGCGGCCAGCGTCCAATAGGCCGCAGCAGCCATCAGCGCCAGCACCTGGAGAAACGGCATGATGCTCCAGAACGCGCCGGGTATGCCGATCCCCGCCACCACCGCCGCCCAGAACACGCTCTCCGTGGTAAGCTTTTTCCCCTTTTTCAAATGATACGACAGCACCGCTGCAATGTACGCCGCGGTGAAAATGGCCAGGTTCCTCCCAAACTTTCCTGAGGAAAAGGTATAGATAAATCCATAGCCCACCAGAAAATACAGCGCCGCGTAGATCCGGTCCAACCGGTCCGCCTTCATCTCGTTTTCTCTACTCACGATGCTCCGCCCCCTTTCCCGATCCGCTCTTCTCCGTACTTTTTTCGTCCCGCTCCCCGTCCGGCACATACTCCAGCAGTTCTCCGGGCTGGCAGTCCAGCGCCCTGCAGATCGCGTCCAGCGTCGTCAGACGCACCGCCTTCGCTTTATTGTTTTTCAATATGGACAGGTTCGCCAGCGTGATATCCACCTCTTTCGCCAGCTCTGTCAGCCCGATTTTTCTTTTCGCCATCATGACATCCAGATTGATGATAATCGCCATCCTGTATCCCTCCTGTCAGATTGTCAGATCGTTTTCCAGCTTGTAGGTGACCGCCCGGTCAAACACCTGAGCCAGCACTTTGCTGAACAGACCTGCCACCACGAACACCAGCACTGTCATCAGGGCTGCCGGCGTCAGATACATAAAGGAGCGGACCGCGCTCACCAGCACGATCAGAAAGCTGTACGTACCCATCCGGTTCAGGCTCTCCACGTTCGTCCGTACAAAACAGTCGTCTGCCAGGACGCTTGCGAATATTTTCTTCAGTTCCCATATGATCAGCACAGCCAAAAGGCCGGACACGGCAAACAGCAGAACCATCTGCCCATAATATTGGTCGAACCGGGAGTCCAGCGTCCCATAAAAACGGATGCTGAACGGCAGCGTCAGGGTCACCAGAATCCCTCCCACGAACATCACGTCCAGCATCCATTTGGTAAATATGGTCAATCGGTCTTTCATCACAGCCTCCTCATTTCCCGGAGCAGTTTCCATTCCTTACCGCTCCTGTTTTGGACAGCATATCACCTCGAATACCGATTGTCAATATATTTTTATTGTTTTTCGATAAATTTTTATTCTAATTCAGTCTATACACCTTCTCACAAACCCGCTGCTTTTCTGCAGTCTCGCTTCTGCCTCCTCTCTGGATACCCCCAAAAGGATCATAACGATGGCTGTTTTTATGGACTGTCCCGCTTCCCTCAGCGCCTGAAGCGCTTCCTCCGCTGTGCAGGAGGTGGTATCCATCACAATCCTTTTCGCCCGCTCCTCCAGTTTATAATTGCTGGCCTTCATATCCACCATATAATTGCTGTAGACCTTCCCGATCCCCACCATGGAGGCGGTGGAAATCATGTTCAGGATCAGTTTCTGACAGGTGCCCGCTTTCAGGCGGGTGGAACCGGTCAGCACCTCCGGACCCGCGTCCACTTCGATGGCCACATCCGCATAGGCGGACATTGCCGCTCCCTTATTGCAGGAAAGACTGATACAGACCGCCCCCTTTTTCCGGGCTGTCTTCAGCGCCCCGATACAGTATGGCGTTCTTCCCGACGCCGCAATCGCCAGCACCACGTCTTTTTCATCCAGCCCTATCCGTTCCAGTTCTTCCGCCGCCAGCTCTTCCGAATCCTCCGCCCCTTCCCTGGCGCAGAAGAACGCAGTCTCGCCTCCGGCCATGATCGCGGTCACCTCATTGTCTGTGGAAAAGGTTGGTCCGCATTCCACCGCGTCGACCATACCCATGCGGCCGCTGGTTCCTGCTCCCGCATAGATCAGCCGTCCGCCGTTTTCCAGAGCCCGGATCACTCTTCTGACGGTTTCCTCTATCTCCGGTATTGCTTCCCTGACGGCCTCAATTGCTTTCCCGTCTTCCCGGTTCATCAGGGTCAGAAGCTCCCGGATACTCATCTTGTCCATCTCCGCCGATTCCGGATTGCGTGTCTCCGTATGCAGATGGCCCAACTGTTCCTTATCCATTCTAAATCTCATCCTCCCCTTCTTCTTTTCTCTCGTCCTGTTCCTTGGGCATATACGTCTTCTTCACCTGAAGCGCCGTCTCCTCATAATGCCGGTTCAAATACGCCGTGTACAAAATATCCACCACATTGAGCTGGGAGATCCGCGAGGACATGGCCCCGCTTCGGATCAGGAACTCCGACGCGGACACGTACAGGTTATAATCCGCCAGCCGTGACAGCCTGGAATCTGCAAACCTGGTGATGGCAATGATGGACGCTCCTCTCTCCTTCGCCGTTTTCGCGCAGGTGATCATCTCTTCCGTAAGCCCGGAATAGCTGATGATCACCGCCGCGTCATTTTTCGTAAGGTTCTTGGCGTGCAGAAGCTGAAGATGCCAGTCTTCTCCCAGGTAGCACGGCTTGTTGATCCTCAGGAATTTCATACAGGCGTCCCTGGCTACCAGGTAGGACGAGCCCATGCCAAACAACGCAATACTCCCGCAGGTTTCCAGCAGCGTCACGCACTGTTCCAGTATCTCCTCGTCGAGAAGCTTCCTTGTCTTTTCCAGGGAAACGATATTTTTATACGTCACCTTCGTGATGATATGCTCCAGGCTGTCCTCTTTCTGGATATCCCCCTGGATCTCATTTTCCTTCCGCACCGCCAGCTCCATGAGCAGAGCCTTCTGAAATTCCCGGTAGCCGGAGAAATTCATCTTTTTGCAGAGACGTATTACCGTGGACGGCGAAGAGAACGAAGCGGCCGCCAGCTGCCGGGCGTTGCAGGCCGAAGCTTCGGCCGGGTGCTCCAGCACGAAACGGACTACCATCCGCTCCGCGCTGCTCGCCTTCCTTTCATATTCCTGGAATCTTACAAGTACACTTTTCATCAATTATTCTTCCTCTGGATCCGTGAATCCCAAAAGCATCGCAAACAGGAAGCCTGCCGCATAGGAAATCGCGATGCCAATTAAATATTTCACAGGGCTTGTGGTAATCAGCGCCAGCTGCAGACCCGACAGTTCCGGAATCTTGGCGGCCACCTTCATGATCGCCATCGCGCTTCCGCCTACCGCTCCACCCAGGCAGGAGGCCAGGAACGGTTTCCCCAGCGGAACCGTAACGCCCCACATCAGCGGTTCTCCAATTCCCAGCATACCCACAGGCAGCGCATTCTTGCAGACTTTTTTCAGCCGGCTGTTCTTTGTTTTCAGATAGACATAAAAGGCGGCTCCCACCTGCCCTGCTCCCGCCATACAGGTGACCGGAAGCAGATACGTCACGCCAAAGTCCGCAATCAGCTGTGCGTTTACCGCGATCAGGCCGTGGTGCATCCCCGTCATGACCAGCGGCAGATAGACCAGCGTCGCAAGCCCAGCCAGCGCAGGTGCCTGATAGATGATGTAATGGACGAAATTGCCTACCGCGTCGGATACGAAGCCTGCCACCGGCTGGAATACGATCAGGCCCGCAAATGTCATCACAAAGATGGTGATCAGCGGCGTCAAAAAGGTATCCAGGATCTCCGGCATGACGTTTCGGATCATGCGCTCCAGCTTCGCCCCCAGAGCGGCCACAATCAGGACCGAGATCACTCCGCCCCGTCCGGCCGCGCATTCGATACCCAGAAGATGCACCCCTGTAATGGCCGATGCGTTCAGGATCGAGGCAAGCACCGCCCCCAGGATGGGCGAGCCGCCAAATTCCTTCGCCGCGTTATACCCCACAATAATGGGGAGAATCGTAAATACAGAATAGGCCACTGCGGACAGGATCTTTCCGAAATCCGTCTCTTCCAGACCGGGAAAGAACACATACCCGGCCTCATAAATAGCCACCATCAGTCCGCAGGCGATGAAAGCCGGGATGATCGGCACAAATACGCTGGCTACTTTCTTCAGTACCCGCTTAAAGGGCGTATTATTCTTCTCCCTATTGGCCTGCTTTAAAAGCTCCGCCTCTTCTACCTCCTCGTTCCTGATTCCTGTCATATCTGAGATCGCACCTGCCAGTTTGGCCGATTTGCCCGGCCCCACCACCAGCTGTACGCTGTCTCCTTCCACCACAGTTCCCAATATGCCTTCCAGCTTTTTCAGCGCTTCCAGGTCACACCTGTCCACATCTTTCACGGTCATCCGCACCCGCGTATAGCAGTTATAGATGGATTTCAGGTTGTCCTTTGTCCCCATATACCCAATAATCGTCGATGCAATATCCTGACTGGTCATATACCTCTGCCTCCCCACTTCCTTTCCGGCGCCACGCGCCGTCTTTCTTTCAATACCCTGATTTCAAGTTTCTCATACGTTTTCTGAACCCTCTTTCAGATTTTTCCTGTACAGCATAAAGGTACGGAATACCTCCAGGCCATGGCGCTCATAATATCTTCTGCCAGGCTCGTCTGTGGTAACAAAATACATCCGGTAAATTCCTCTTTTGCACATTTCATAGCACTGAATATCCAAAAGGACGCTCCCGATCCCGGCATTTCTCACCCGTCCGGCAATCCCTATGGGGCCGAACCGCATGGGATTTCCATCGATTGCCCGCATACAGAAACCGCAGATCTCTCCATCCGGGTCAAGTACCAGCTGAATCACATCCTCCGCCGTTCCCTTCTGCATGGCGTTCAGCGCATTCCGTTTCCAGCCGCCCCCAAATTCTTTCCCCAGGAAATCCAGAAGCTCCAGCGCATACACATAATCAAAGCCACGGAACCGGTACCCCATCTCCTCCAGCGCCTGTTTCTTCTCCAGCGTCTTCTCCGGGATCTGGTAGCCGTGCAGGTTCTTCCCCATGGAGTAATGTTCATCCTGGGCCAGATAACCGCGCTTTTCAAAAAATCCGGCCGCCTCAGGATAATGCTCCCTGTCCACCCCCGGGAAAAAATAATTGGGAGAATAAGCGCCCAGCGTAAGATTTCTGCATCCCAGCTTCTCCAATGCGTTTTCACAGTTTGTCAGCAGCTTCGTCCCGATCCCCTTTCTCCAATGGGACGGATCCACGAACAGCACGTTAATCCATCCCCGGTACGGTTCCAGTCCCCGATCCAGATAAGGAAACTTCCGTTTCGTTCCGAGTATAAAGCCAACAACACGGCCTTCCTCTTCCGCGATAAAACTCAGCGACACATCGAAGTTTTCATCCAGAACCGCTTGCCGCCGGAACTTTCTCACATCCAAAGCATCTACCGTACAGGTACGGTTCCATAAATCCACCACAGCCTGTTCATCTTTCTGAGAATAATGCCGTATCTCCATATCTGCGCTCCTTCTTTCAGGTTCATGATCATCATTTACTGGCCAGTCCAATGATAGTTCCATTATACGATCCGAAACATTATTGTCAATAAATCTTCAGTTTTATAAATTTTTGTTTCATATTTTGAATATTTTATACTCTTATTTATATTATTTTGACTGTTTTCTGTAAAATTTCGCCAAAAAACGCCGCGGCACAGGCGGTCTGTTCCTGTGCCGCGGCGGCTGTATGCCGGCGCGTAAATGCATTTTGTCACATGGACTTTTTACAGCGGATATTCTTTCCGGTACAACGTACAGGTCAGCGTTCCGTCCTCATTGAGTTCCGGCAGCACAATGATGAGCGCCGCGCTTTCATCGGATTCTTCATACTGGCAGGAATATCCGTTCCCATTCTCAAAATCTTCCGGGAAAAATGCAGTCTGCTCCACATCTCCATCATCGTTCTTCCTTTCAAAAAGGTATACCCCATCCTTTTCTTCTATGGTCTGCCGGTCCTCCTGGACCATACCCAGGTCCCCCAGGGCCGAATGAGCGGCGGCCGCCCCTCCATCTAAAGATTCCAAAAAGATCTGGTAATCGGAAAACGCCTCCGGGCTGGTGATAAAATTTCCGGCTTCCTCCAGCCTTTCCGTCCCCGCTTCCCCAGTCCTGGTTGGCGGTTCTCCAGTCTCTGCCGCCGTCTCTGCCTCTGCTGTCCGCTCCTCATCCTGTCCTCCGGACAGTTCCTCCATAATCCTGGCAGCCTGCTCCGGATCCGCTTTACTTTCGTCAATGGGAAGCTGGAACAGCAGATTGGTTCCCTCGTATCCAGCGCTGGGAGTGATCACACCCGTGCTTTCATCAAAATGGTAGGCTTCCTTTTCGTAAAGAGCCCGGTCCAGTACGCCCAGATAGATCTCCCGGTCCGCAAAACAGCTGACAGCGTCGCAGTCGATCATACGGTACACAATTCCATCGGCTTCTGCCTCCGCATAGCCTCCGCCCATGGTCGAAATATTATAGCGCCAGGGCTCCAGTCCCTGGATAAACGGCGATATAAAATAGCTCTCCCCGCTGTCCCAGAATTCTTCGGCGGTCAAAGGGCTGCCGTCCAGATTGGAGATTCCCACAACTGCGTAAAAATGATTTTCCTCTATCGCGCCCTGCCCGGCGTTCAGCTCCATCAGATTGGCTCCTTCCGTCATTCCCAGAAGGGTAAACGCATAGGTCTCCCCGTTCTGCGTCTCGCCGATTCGGACGGCCTCTTTCCCTTCAAAAAGCGCGGCGATATCTCCATATCCCATCTCCTCCACAGCTTCCTTCGGCCCAAGAAAACGCATTCCCGCATGTACGGATACAGCGGACAGCGCTCCCACGCAGATGACCGCCGCCGCGGCTGCTTTATAAGAGTTCTTCTTTTTCATATCAGATTTTTCCCTCCATTCCTGCATGATCTGCCTGTGCAGGCGATCATCCGGCACCTCTTCGTCATGGAGACTGCGCTTCAATAAAACGTCCAGCTCATATACTTTTTTATCTGACTTCATATCCCCGCCCCTCCATTCTTTCTCTCAGCAGTTTTCTCGCTTTGCTGAGTCTGCTCTCTACGGTTCCTCTGGGAATCTTCAAAATATCCGCGATCTCTCCTGCCGTCAGATCCATCCCATAATGCAGCTCTACCACCACCCGGTACCGCTCCTTCAGGCCCCGGACTTCCGTCCGAAGCGCTTCCGCCAGCTCCCGTTCTTCCGCGATCTGTTCCGGAAGCGGCTGAGCGCTCACAAAGCGGACGCTCTCCAGTTCCCCGGTCAGGTCCGTTTGGGGCGCTATGCGCTGCCTCCTGGCGAATTTTCTTTTCTTCCCCTTCCACTGCAGAACCGCTTTTCCCATGAGCCAGCTGCGGGGATTCTTACGGAAATCGATGGCGTCCCTCTGTTCCATGGCGGACAACCAGGTGTCCTGAAACAACTCGTCCGCCTCATACCTGCTTCCGGTCAGATGCAGGCAGAAGGAATAGATCTCTTTTTCATATTTGATCAGCATAGCTTCAAATTCATCCCGTGTCACCGTGTTCTCTCCTTTGTTCATGAACTTACAGGCCTGTACTTCTATATAGCCGCGGCCGCCAGGATACTTCATTTTGGGAAAATATTTTTGAAAGAATGGTGCAAAAAGAGGGCATCGCAAAATCATCGATTTAGATGATGATGCGACACCCTCCCCTACTGATCTGCCACGTCCTCTAATTTCTTAAAATCACAGCAGAACTTAGCTGCTTTTCCGGTTTTCATCTGCTTGTCATACAGCCTATTGGCTTTTCCAATAACTTCATTGATGATTTTTAAACAAAAAGAATATTCCTTATTTAATAAATGCTTATATTTCTTAACCTCATCAGTATCACCATCCTCAGGATTGATATTGACCCTGCTATAAACACCGTCCACAATCGGGATCATTTTTTTGATATCCAGAACAGAAAGGATGTGCTTTACATGTTCTCCTTCTGCCTGCACCCAGATATCGCCTTGTCCCATACTGGATTTCTTTGCAGTTTCGAAAATCAAATAGCACTCTTTATTGACATTTTTCCACGCCTTATGCTTCTCTTTTGCAGATGACAGCGGAATCACATATTTTCTATTATTTTTATTTATCAAAATTCCTATGTACGGTTTATTCTCATATCCACTTGGCTTATAATATACCTCTGAACATACGCCATACAGCTTCTTTAAATAACTCTGATCAATATTGATGAATGTCAGTTTCCCTTCTAACGTAAACAAAATACCGCTCCTTTAGATTTTGAGTTAAAAAATGTGGGAAGATCAATCTTCCCACTCGTTAATGTTCATCTCTTTACGGATTGATTACCGAAGGTTAATGGAGACCATCTTTAATGTTCATCTCTTCTATGGTTCAAGACCATAAGGTTAATGGAGACCTTTCTATGATTATAATATGACAATTAACAGGGTGTGTCAACCGCATATTATAAAATTATTATTACCTCTACAATAAATATTTAATACAGGAGTAGGCAATTTCAGTTCAAAGTATCTTGCGTTATAAAAGTCTCCCTATGGAGCATAAAAAGGGCTCTCCGATTTCTCGGAAAGCCCTCTAAATTCTGGTTTTATACTGATACTATCAAAGATTACTCGATGATGGTAGCAACACGTCCAGATCCAACGGTTCTGCCGCCCTCACGGATAGCGAAGGTAAGACCCTGCTCCATAGCGATCGGGTGGATCAGCTCGATGGTCATCTCAACGTTGTCACCCGGCATGCACATCTCGGTTCCTTCCGGAAGAGCGATAACGCCGGTAACGTCGGTGGTTCTGAAGTAGAACTGCGGTCTGTAGTTGTTGAAGAACGGCGTATGACGGCCACCCTCGTCCTTGGTCAGAACGTATACCTGAGCGGTAAATTTGGTGTGGCAGGTAACGCTGCCCGGTTTTGCAAGAACCTGTCCACGAACGATCTCGGTTCTCTGGATACCACGAAGCAGTGCTCCGATGTTGTCTCCAGCCTGAGCCTCGTCCAGAAGCTTACGGAACATCTCGATACCGGTAACAACGGTTTTCTTCTTCTCTTCCTTAACGCCAACGATCTCAACCTCGTCGTTCAGGTGAAGCACACCACGCTCTACTCTACCAGTAGCAACGGTACCACGTCCGGTGATGGTGAACACGTCCTCAACCGGCATCAGGAACGGTTTGTCGGTGTCACGCTGCGGATCCGGAATGTACTCGTCAACGGTGCTCATAAGCTCCATGATCTTGTCGCCCCACTCGCTGCTCGGATCTTCCAGAGCTTTCAGAGCGGAACCTTTGATGATCGGGCATCCTTCGAAGCCGTACTCCTCAAGCTGCTCGGTAACTTCCATCTCAACCAGCTCGATCAACTCTTCGTCGTCTACCATATCGCACTTGTTCAGGAACACTACGATATAGGGAACGCCTACCTGACGGGACAGAAGGATGTGCTCTTTGGTCTGAGCCATCACACCGTCGGTTGCAGCTACTACCAAGATAGCGCCGTCCATCTGAGCAGCACCGGTGATCATGTTCTTTACATAGTCAGCATGGCCGGGGCAGTCAACGTGTGCGTAATGTCTGTGCTCGGTCTCGTACTCAACGTGAGCGGTAGAGATGGTGATACCACGCTCTCTCTCTTCCGGAGCCTTGTCGATGTTCTCGAAATCAGTTGCGGTGTTACCCGGAACTCTTGCAGCCAGAACTTTGGTGATAGCTGCGGTCAGAGTGGTTTTACCATGGTCTACGTGACCGATGGTACCAATATTACAATGTGGTTTAGTTCTCTCGAA
>CALWLW010000015.1 GCA_944381625.1 uncultured Lachnoclostridium sp. | reverse complement strand
AATTTGATACGGATAGAAACAGTTATTCAAAAGAAGTTCAAAAAGTCTATGATGAAACTAAAACCTATCACGACGGAAAATGGTTAATGTTTGAGCCAACAGATACTGCCTTATTTGATGATTTTGTCAAACTGCTGGGAATAAAAAGAAAACCTAACAGGAAGTAATGGTTTTACCCTCCACTTAAATACAAATCCCAGTTTTTATAGGGCGATAAAATTCAAAATTACGGAGGTGTTCTGCGTGGAAATCAAAAAAATAATAGATGATTTGCAAATCAGGAATGCAATTAACCTAATTTGGGAAACATTTTTACAGTTTGAAGCCCCAGAGTATTCTGTTGAAGGGATACAGTCGTTTAGAAATTTTATAGAAGATAAAGAGATTATTCAAACAGTAGAATTTTGGGGAGCGTATGACAGCAAGGAATTAAAAGGTGTTATTGCCACAAACGATAACCGAAAACATATTTGTTGCTTTTTTGTTAAAGCGCAGTATCATAGGCAAGGAATAGGCAAAAAACTTTGGGAATACCTTTGCAAAAATAGTCATAGTAAAACCATCACTGTTAATTCTTCTCCGTATGCTGTTCCTTTTTACCACAAACTGGGTTTTATAGATACAGATATAGAACAACAATCTGATGGTATAAAATACACACCTATGAGATTTGAGAGATAAATCCCAGCTTATCGAGGAAATAGCAAAGCCAGCCGAGCCAGTCAACGGTCAAGAGTGCCAAGGGGCAAGCCCCTTTGTAAAGTTTGGCGTATCCTCGTTTATGGGGTATTTGAAGGGAAAAAGTGCCCTGATGATGTTCGACAGACACGCAAATTTAAAGTATAAGTTTGGAAACCGTCATTTCTGGTCAGAAGATATTATGTGAATACGGTAGGATTAAATGAAGCCACCATAAAGAAATATATACAGGATCAGGAAAGAGCAGATATCATGCAAGATAAATTCAGCGTGAAAGAATATGAAGACACTTTGAAGGGTTAAGGCTGAGTAGTACCAATGCCCCTTGAGGGGCAGTGACGAGTCAAAAGCGATGTGGCTTGAACGGAGCTATGGGAAGAAAGCGTAAGCAGACTTCCCATAGCCTAGAGAGAAAGTCAGCGTCTTGAGGGTGTGGCCAAGTAGGGCGGGCTTAGTGTCGCGTCCCGAGTCACCCGTTTTATGGGTGGGGGCGACTTAGTCACTCACATAAAACTGTGTGACAACAGGATATATTTCTCAAATCTAAAATCCAATAACATTCAAATCCAAAAGGATACTCGGCTTTTCCATATTCTTCAAAAGCCTTTTGGGCATAAAACCGTGTAAGCTCTGTATCAGATTTTGAACTGCTGTTTGAAATCACATAGTAATCTATTCTTACTTCAGCATTTGGTTCGTATGTCCAATCCGTATGAGTGCTAATATTATTTGGAAAATTCAGTGGCATTTTTGCACCAACGCCGACAGAGGGTATAACACACTACACTTTGTGTCGCAAAGTTGTGTGCCAAAGAGGGAAGTCCCTTTGGAAACTCTGAACAACAAAATAAGCGGCATGCTGTCCGCTATGGGAGCATACCGCTGTTTGTTACTTCAAAGCCTTATACCGCCGCCGGGTCGGATGGACATGCATATCCATCTGCGCCTCCGTGCGTACGGCAGGGTTTCAAAACAGTGCTCAGGAATCTTTCTCCTTCGCGCTGTACTTTTTCTGCAGCTTAACCACCAGGCCGGAGAGGGCCAGGAGCGCCAGCGCGTTGGGGATCACCATGAGGCCGTTGAAGAAGTCGGCCAGGGACCATACCAGATCCACCTTCAGCGTGGAACCCACGATGATGAAGAGAACCACCAGCAGAGAATAGATCCTGGTCGCTTTCTGTCCGAACAGATATTTCACATTGATCTCCGCAAAAAAGTGCCATCCCAGGATGGTGGAAAATGCGAAGAACAGCAGGCATACGGCGATGAAAATATCCCCGAAGCTGCCAAGGACCGTGGTAAAAGCGTACTGGGTCAGGGCGGTGCCGTCCTTTCCGCTGGTGAGAACTCCGGTGGTCAGGATGGAGAAGACCGTCAGGTTCAGCACGATAAAGGTGTCGATAAAGACGCTGATCATAGCCGCCAGTCCCTGCTGATGGGGAGTTTCCACGGTGGCGCGGGCGTGGGCGTGAGGGGTGGAGCCCATACCGGCCTCATTGGAGAACAGGCCGCGGGCCACGCCGAACCGCACTGCGTGGCGGACGGTAATGCCGGCCGCGCCGCCCATGATGGCGGAAGGCTGGAACGCGCCCACAAAAATCATGCGGAATGCTTCGGGGAGCATGGTGATGTTGCTTCCGATGACAATCAGGCTGCCCACGATATAGACGCCGGCCATGATGGGAACCAGCTTCTCCACCACGGCGGCCAGTCTTGTGGTGCCTCCGATAAAGATGAAGGCGGCGATGACTGCCAGCACCACGCCCACAGCCACCGGCGGGATGTTGATGTTTCTGGCGGTGAAGACCTCAGAGAACGCCGAGCCGATGGAATTGGACTGTACCATATTGCCCATGAAGCCCAGGGCCAGTATGATGAAGACAGCGAACACTGCCGCCAGTATCTTGCCGAAACGGCCTTTGAACGCGGCCTGGATATAGTAGACGGGTCCGCCGGTGACCTCACCGTGTTCCGTGGTACGGAAGTTCTGGGCCAGCGTGGCCTCCGCGTAGATCGCGGCCATGCCGAAGAAGGCGCTGAGCCACATCCAGAAGATGGCTCCCGGACCGCCGCCCACCAGAGCAGTAGCCGCGCCTGCCAGATTGCCGGTTCCCACCTGGGCGGCGATGGCAGTGGCCACAGACTGGAAGGAGGTCATCTCCCCTTTTCCTTTCTTCTCTCCCTTTAAGCTCAGATTCCCGAATACCTGGCGGAAACCTTCGCCGAATTTTCTGACCTGGATGAATTTCAGCCGGATGGTATAGTAGATGCCGGTCCCGCATAAAAGGATGATCAGCACCACGTCCCACAGTACGCTGTTGGCTGAATTCACCAGCGCTAAAAGTGAATCCATATTTCATTCCTCCTGTGTATGATGGATGTCCGCTTGAGTCGGACAACTGTATTACTATAACACACTATTCCCGGATTGACAAATCTTTTCTGCAGAATTATAATAGTTCAGAAATGAACAGTTTGTTAAAAAACTATGGGAACAGGTGATGGATATGCGTTTTATGCTGGAGATCCTGCTGAAATCCAGGGCCGCAGGGAAACTGTATGAGAAAATGTTCGAGCATGTCCGGGAAGAGTACGGCATGACCCAGCTGGAGGTGGACATTGTGGCGTTTCTGAAAAATAATCCGGGGCTGGATACGGCCAGCGATATTGTGAAATACCGGATGCTGCCGAAAGCCAACGTGTCCCAGGCTGTGGAACTTTTAATCCGCAGAGGGCTTGTGAAGCGCAGGCCGGACGGGCGGGACAGGAGAAGAGTACATCTGGAACTGACCAGCCCGGCGGAAGCGGCGGCGGAGCAGATCAGGGAAGCCCAGGGACGGTTCTCTGACCTGCTGTTTGAAGGTTTTACAGATGAAGAGCGGCGGCAGTACCAGGAGCTGACCGGCCGGATCGCGGAGAATATCAGACGGAGAACAGGAGAGTGAGAAAAATGGAACAGAACAACGATTTTCTGGGTACGGAACCCATTGGAAAGCTTTTATGGAAGCTGGCGCTTCCGGCGATTGTGGCGCAGGTGATTAACCTGCTGTACAATCTGGTGGATAGGATCTATATCGGCCATATGCCGGGAGACGGCACGCTGGCGCTGACCGGGGTGGGTGTGTGTATGCCGGTCATCATGATCGTATCGGCGTTTGCCGCCCTGGTGAGCAACGGAAGCGCCCCAAGGGCTTCCATGGCCATGGGAAAGGGGGACAACGCCGCTGCGGAGGAGATCCTGGGCAACAGTTTTGTGGTCCAGGTCATCATATCCGCGATTCTTACGGCGGTGCTGCTGATCTTTAACCGGGAATTTCTCATGATGTTCGGAGCCAGTGAAAATACCATAGAATATGCCACTGCCTATATGAACATCTATGCCCTGGGCACGATTTTCGTGCAGCTGACGCTGGGAATGAACGCCTTTATCACTGCTCAGGGGTTCGCCCGGACAGGGATGCTCAGCGTGCTGATCGGAGCTGTCAGCAATATCATCCTGGACCCCATCTTTATCTATGGATTCGGCATGGGCGTGCGGGGTGCGGCGCTGGCGACGATTCTGTCCCAGGCGGTGTCCACGGCGTGGGTGCTGGCGTTTTTAAACGGAAAGCGGACGATCCTGAGAATCCGCCGCAGATATATGAAACTGAAAAAAGACGTTGTCCTGCCGGGGCTGGCGCTGGGGCTGTCGCCTTTTATCATGCAGTCCAGCGAGAGCGTGATCATGGTCTGCTTCAACGCGTCGCTTCTGAAATACGGCGGGGATATTGCGGTGGGAGCCATGACGATCCTGTCCAGCGCCATGCAGTTTTCCATGCTTCCCATGCAGGGGCTGGGACAGGGGGCGCAGCCCATCTCCAGCTATAATTTTGGAGCAAAGAACGGGGAGCGGGTGAAAAAGACATTTTTCCTCCTTCTGAAAACCAGTCTGGCCTATTCTTTCCTGCTGTGGGGAATCGTGATGCTGTTCCCGCAGGGATTCGCCAGAATCTTCTCTTCGGATATGGAACTGGTAGCTTATGCGGCGTGGGCCATCCGCATCTATATGGCGGCCATGTGCATTTTCGGCATCCAGATGGCCTGTCAGATGACGTTCATATCCATTGGAAACGCCAAAGCGTCTATCCTGGTGGCGGTGATGCGGAAATTCATCCTGCTCCTGCCGCTGATCTTCATTATGCCTCATGTGGTGTCTGATCCGGTGACCGGCGTGTACCTGGCGGAGCCTGTGGCGGATTTTCTGGCGGTCACGTTTACCGCGTGCCTGTTCCGGTTCCAGTTTTCCAAGGCGCTGGCGGGGTTGGAAAAGTGACAGACGGATGCTGGCTGCCTGCTGAACAGAGAAACAGGATTTTAAAATAAATACACATTATGGAGAGGCTAAAATTAAATGCGAAGAAGGATATTGATATGGATCGCGGTACTTGGTCTGCTGGGAGCGGCAGGCTGCGGCAAAACAGAGACGGAAGTCCAGGAGCCGGAAACAGAGCAGGCGGTCCAGGAACCGGAAACGGAGCAGATGATTCAGGAACCGGAAACAGAGCAGAGTATCACAGAGCCGGAAGATGAGCCGGCACAGACAGATCCGGTAAGCGAAGACAACAACGATATGGAATGGGCAGATCAGCTGGAAGTGGATTTTACCTACGACTATTCTGAGGATATTAAGGCGGATGTTGACCGGGTGGCAGCAGAGTCGGCCACTCTGCAGGAAGAGTTGGAAAATATGGAGAAAGTTGTCCAGAAATACACGCCGTTGTCTCAGGCGGCCCGGACGCAGATGGAAATGAACATATCGTCCGGCTGGTTTTTTACAATATGGGATACGGAATTAAATAGCCTGTGGAGCAGATTCAGCAGTTCTGCTGATCCGCAGACCAAGGAGAAGCTCCTCGCAGAGCAGAGAAACTGGATAGATATGAAGGAAGAGGCCATATTGCTGAGCCTTGGACCCAGGGAAGAACACGGCAGCATCTACCCTCTTCTCGAGAATACACTCCTGGAGGATTTTACTAAGAACAGGGCTTATGTTCTTACAAACGAGCTGGCAAAAGTAGAAGGCGAATCCTTTGTCATGCCGGAAAAATCCGTAGAGTACGGCGGTCTGTTTGTGGACAATCAGGGAACTGGCACGGTATACAGTTCTTTGAATATGCGGGGGCAGGGAGAAGCAGAAGAGGGTGAAGCAGTCATCTCTGTTTACAGACTGGGGGAAACAGAAGGAAGCTTCGTTGACAGTGGAGACGGAGAACTGGATTTCACATCCTACGATGGAAATGTGAAAGGAATCATCCAGATAAACGGATGGGACGGCGCAGGTTTCACGGTTACGGAAACATCGGAAGGATCCCCATTCTCTGTGGGAGAGGAATACCAGTTCCCGTTCGCGTTTTGACGCATACGGCTCCTGTGCATGCAAATGAAATATTGGAGGTATAAAGAGGGGCTGCCGTTCCACCGGCAGCCCCGCACTTGTGCGTAAAAACAATATTACAGATTCAGCTTGGACAGGAGAGATCCCAGGTTCGTGGAGATCTTCTCGCTCTTGGGAAGCTTGTAATCGTTTTTCTCGCTGGTCTCTTCTTCTTTCTGAAGAAGGGCCTTCATGCTCAGGGACAGCTTGCCGTCCTTGATGGCGATGACCTTTACCGTCACCGGATCGCCCACGTTCAGCACTTTGGCCGGGGTGGGGATTCTCTTGTCAGAGATCTGGGATACATGCACCAGTCCGGACAGTCCGTTGGACAGGCGGATAAATGCGCCGTAATCCTTCAGCGTCTCCACAACGCCTTCCAGAACGTCGCCCACATGGATCTGGTCAAACTCTTCCTTGCGTTTGGCGTCGCGCTCTTCTCTCAGGATCTCGCGGGCGGACAGCACCAGTTTCTTTTTGGAGGGCTCCGCAGTGATGACGCGGACTTTGATCTTCTTGCCCAGCCATTCGTTCAGGTCTTCCACATGCTCCAGGGAGAGACGGGAAGCGGGGATGAATCCGCGCACGCCTTCCACATATGCGACAACGCCGGAGTTTACAACGCCGCCGATCTTAACGGTCAGCTCCGTCTTTTCATCCAGATATTGCTTCAGGGCAGCCCAGGTGGGATCAAGATCTTCCGTATCTTCCGCGCCTGCTTCTTCTGCAGCTTTGTAGGACGCTTCCAGCTCTTCTGAAAGATCGTCCATAGTCAGTTTTTCGTCCATGGTAGATATCTCCTTTGAATAAAATACTATGTCCTTATTATAGGGATAAATCCCAAGAAAGGCAAATAATTTTTTTACCGATTGCACCGGCCGCAGGGATCGTATCCTTCGGCTATCAGTTCCTCCCGGCTTTTACCGGACGTTTCCCGGTTCTGTTCCGAGATGTCCCCGGCGCTGCTGCAGTCCGGCTTATGGAACTTCATGGTGTTGGTGTTCAGGATGTAAACGTCCCCGGTCTGCTCGGGAGGCGCGGCGGTATCGGAGCCGCCGGATGAGGTCTGCGAGCCGCTGGAAGCGCCATCGGACACGGCCTGGCCGCCGCCGGAGGGTTCCCCTGACTGCCAGGAATCGGAGGGCGCGCTGCTCCAGGTGATGTCCTGCCCGTCGGACTCTGCCACAATCGTTCCCTGTTCGTCCGTGCGGTAGACGGTGATCCCGTTCTCCCGAAGCCTGTTCAGGGTCTCCGCGTGGGGATGGCCGTATTTATTGTCTTCCCCGCAGCTGATTACGGCATAGTCCGGGGAGACCGCGGCCAGAAAGGCGTCGCTGGTGGACGTACTGCTTCCGTGGTGACCTACCTTCAGGACGTCCGCGTCCACATCGGCCTGGGTGGAAAGAATGTCTTCTTCCGCCTGGTTCTCCGCATCCCCGGTAAAGAGGAAGGAGTTGTCGCCGTGATCCAGGCGGAGGACGATGGAATTATTATTGTTGTCATCGTAATCGTCCACGGGGGCGAGGATGGTAAAACAGGCGTCTCCAAATTCATACACATCGCCGGGAGCAGGGTGGACAGCGGATTCGCCTTTGGCGTTCATGGCCTGTATCACGTCATCGTAGGTCCGCGTATCTGTCTGGGCGTCGGGCATCAGGATGGTATCGCAGTCAAACTTATAGAGGACCACGTCCGCGCCGCCGATGTGGTCGGCGTCCGGATGGGTCAGGACGGCGTAATCCAGTTCTTCAATGCCCAGATATTCCAGGTAGGACTGGACGGCGGTTCCTTTGTCGTTGTCGCCCGCGTCGATGAGCATGGCGGAATCGCCCTGGGTCAGAATGGTACAGTCTCCCTGTCCCACATCCAGAAAATAGATCCGCAGAGGGGCTGATCCGTCCGGCAGAGCGGCCGTGTCCGACGGCGGGGAAGCCGTGTCGGCGGGGGAGGAAACGGCTTCCTGTCTGCCGGCGCCGCCGGAAAATGTGTCAGAGGAACAGCCCGGAAGGGCGGAGGCCGTGAAAAGCACGGCCAGTAAAATGGAAATTGCTGAGGTCAGTTTTTTCTTCATAAGTCTTGCTCCATGTTGTCTTTGATATTGTGCCATGTACGCAGTGCGTGCTCGCCCTTGTCCGCTTTCGCACTGCTCATGTTTTCCTGCACATTATAGCAGAGAAACTTTGCCTTTTGCAATCCCCAGCCGGTTGTGTTAAAATGAAAACAACAAAAAATACCATACACAGAAAAGGGGGATGAATATGAGCAGACGTATTATTACCATCAGCAGAGAGTTTGGAAGCGGAGGCAGAACCATTGCGAAACTGGTGGCGGACAGACTGGGGTATGCGTATTATGACAAAGACCTGATCGAAAAGATTTCGGAGGGGACCGGCTTTTCCAAAGGGTTTATCGAGCGGTATGGGGAGCAGGCTCCGGGGAACAGCCTTTTTTCCTATGCGTTCCTGGGACGCACCGTCAACGGTATGGCCATGCAGGACTATATCTGGATGGAACAGCGCAAGATCATTATGGATCTGGCAGAGAAAGGAAACTGTGTGATCGTGGGACGGTGCGCGGACTATATTCTGAAGGACCGGGGAGACTGCCTGCATGTATTCATCCACGCGCCCCTGAAAGACCGGGCGGAACGTATTGTGAGGCTCTATGGGGAGACTTCGGAAAAGCCGGAGAAGCGGCTTCAGGATAAGGATAAGAAGCGGAGCGTCAATTATCGGTATTATACGGATCGGGAATGGGGACTTTCTCAGAATTATCATCTGTGCCTGGACAGCAGTGAGTTCGGGATCGAGGGATGTGCGGACATCATTGTGGAGCTGTCCCGGTAGGATACGATAGAAGAAAGGGAAAAGGGATTCTTTGATATGGCAAAATATGTGATGGCCCTGGATGCGGGGACGACCAGCAGCCGCTGTATCCTGTTCGATGGACAGGGCAAGATCCGCAGTATGGCACAGAAAGAATTTACGCAGTATTTTCCCAGGCCGGGATGGGTGGAGCATGACGCCGCCGAGATCTGGTCCACTCAGCTGGGAGTGGCGGTGGAAGCCATGCAGAAGATCGGCGCGTCGGCATCGGATATCGCCGCCATCGGGATCGCCAACCAGCGGGAGACGGCGGTGGTGTGGGACCGGCAGACAGGGGAACCGGTCTGCCGTGCGATTGTCTGGCAGTGCCGCAGAACGGCCCGCTATTGCGACGAACTGAAGGAAAAGGGGCTGGCGGAAAAGATCCGGGACAAGACCGGATTGATGGTGGACGCTTATTTTTCCGGGACGAAGGTAAAGTGGATTCTGGATCATGTGGAAGGAGCCAGGGAGAAAGCCGAGAAGGGGGAAGTTCTCTTTGGCACCGTGGAGACCTGGCTGATCTGGAAGCTGACCAGAGGAGCCGTCCATGTGACGGATTATTCCAATGCGTCCCGTACCATGCTGTTCAATATCCGGGCGCTGGACTGGGATCAGGAGATCCTGGATGAACTGGGGATTCCGCGGGCCATGCTGCCAAAACCTGTGCCCTCCAGCAGTGTCTACGGGATGACTGATCCCGGCTATCTGGGAGGTGCCATCCCCATCGCGGGCGCGGCCGGGGACCAGCAGGCGGCGCTGTTCGGCCAGACCTGTTTCTTAGCAGGAGAGGCAAAAAATACTTATGGAACGGGATGCTTCCTTCTGATGAATACAGGGGAGACGCCGGTCTGTTCCGGGAACGGGCTGGTGACGACCATCGCCTGGGGAATGGACGGAAAGGTGAATTATGCGTTGGAGGGATCAATTTTTGTGGCGGGGGCCGCGATCCAGTGGCTCAGGGATGAGCTTCGCCTGATCGATTCTTCGGCGGACTCGGAATATATGGCCCAGAAGGTGAAGGACACCAATGGGTGTTATGTGGTGCCCGCGTTCACGGGCCTGGGCGCGCCTTATTGGGATCAGTATGCCAGAGGAACGATTGTGGGCCTGACCAGAGGCGTGAACAAATGCCACATCATACGGGCCACGCTGGAATCCATCGCTTATCAGGTATCCGACGTCCTTCGGGCGATGGAGGCCGACTCCGGCATCCGGCTGTCGTCCCTGAAAGTGGACGGAGGGGCCAGCGCCAATGATTTCCTCATGCAGACCCAGGCGGACATCATAGGGGCTCCGGTGAACCGGCCCTCCTGTGTGGAGACCACAGCCATGGGCGCCGCGTACCTGGCGGGGCTGGCAGTGGGATACTGGAAGGACAAAGAAGAGGTGCGGAAAAACTGGGCTGTGGACCGTACCTTCCAGCCGCAGATGGAAGAAGAGGAGCGGCAGAAGAAACTGAACGGCTGGAAGAAGGCTGTGACTTACGCGTTCCACTGGGCGGAAGATCAGGAAAAAACATAACGGATAAACGTATCCCCGCGCTCTTCAAAATTTTTGAAGATGCCGTAGCTGGCGGCGGCGGGAGACAGGATGCAGGCGGTGCCGGCCGGAGTGACTTCTCTGGCGCAGGCTACCGCCTCTTTTAGATTCTGCACGGAGTGCAGGCGTTCCGGATGGCGAAAATCCGGATAGTGTTGGCGAATCTCTTCCAGAATCCGTTTTCCCGTGGCTTCCATCAGGATAATATGCGGAACCGGATCTTCGGAGAGATACTGGATCAGCTCTGTGTAGTCGATCCCCCGGTCCATGCCGCCGATGAGGACGCTGCCTGGAGCGGGGACGCTTTTCAGGGCCTGGATGGTAGTCTCGCAGATGGTGGAGATGGAATCGTCATAATAGCGCACGCCGTCCCGGACACCTGCAAAATGCAGGCGGTGGGGCAGGGGTTCGTAGCTCTTCAGCCCTGCGGTGAAGGCTTCCTCTGAGACGCCCAGCATGCGGCACAGGGCGTAGACGAAGGCGATGTCGACCTGATTGTGATGCCCCAGCAGGTGAATCTCTTCCACGGGGATCTGATAATGATGTCCTTCAAACAGGATGCGCGAACCTGCCAATCGTACGTGGGCGGACTCTGAAGTGTCGGAGACCGTATAGACGCGGGAGGCGCAGGAACCCTTTTCCGGGATCACCTCCAGGCCGCACAGAAGGATGTCCTCCGGATGCTGATGGAGATAGATCTGCTGCTTGGAATGGACATATTTTTCCATGGTTCCGTAGTGGTCCAGGTGTTCCTCATGGATATTCAGGAGGACGGCCAGATGGGGAGATACATGGATATATTCCAGCTGGTGACAGGACAGCTCGCAGACAATGGTGGTGTCCGGACCGATCTCTTCCAGGATGTCGAAGGCCGGGATGCCAATATTGCCGGCCAGGACCGCATCACGTCCGCTGGCTTTCAGGATATGATAAAGCAGGGTAGTGGTGGTACTTTTTCCTTTTGTCCCGGTGATGCCCACGATCCGGTCCCGGTATGCCTGGAAGAAAACCTCTGTCTGGGAGGTGATCCGGCAGGAATAGGTTTCGGGCTCCCTGGGGAGCACGATGCCCGGACTTTTGAAGACCAGATCAAAGCGGTCCATGGAATCCAGATAGCCGGGGCCGCAGATTACCGGCACCGAGACGCCGTCCGGGTGCACCTCATTCTGGTCCGCCACGGTGATGGATGCGGCTCCGCCCGCCTCCAGAAGACGGCGCAGGGTGGATTTCCCTTCCCGTCCAAATCCCAGAACCAGGACATGTTTCTGTTCGATGAAAGAGCGCAGCAGTTTCAGCAAGGCAGTTTTCCTCCATAACATTCTTCTGATAAGATATTTAAAAATGCGGGCGGCAGCAGATGGTTCCAGTCGTAGAACGCGTCATAGTCGTGCCGATGCGGATATGCGGATTCGTACACCGGCTGGGAGCGGTACCAGCGAAGCAGGGCAGGCAGCGGGGCGCCGGCCTGTTCCATCTGTTCGATGGTCAGGCAGACGGCGGCGTTCACCTCGTCCCGGCTTCCCACACACTCAAAAGGCTTTTCTTCCGCCAGCCCGGTGAGTTTGCGGAAATCCTCCAGCATGGAAAGATCCTCCAGCATATCGGTTCCGAAGAGCTCCGACAGCCTCTCATGGGAGAGGAACGGCGACAGGATCAGGAAGACAAAGAGGCATTTGGGGCAGTGCCCGCACCAGATGTCCTGTTTGCTTCCCACATTGCAGCTTCGGAAGATTTCATGGTACGCGGGGTGCTTCGCAAAGTATGCTGCGATCTGGAATTCCGACAACGGACGCAGCATGCTGAAATAGTAGATGCCGCTTCCTATACAGGTTTCCTCATAGGTATGGAAATCCTGCTCAAATTTAAAGCTTTTTGAGTACTGATGGTTGACCGTGCTTCCCGCCACCGTGCTCTCGTTGGCGCTGGCCTCATTGGAGAGGGCCACATATTTCAGCTCATGCAGGTACGCGGTGATCAGGGAAGAAAAAGCTACCAGCGCGGAAAATGGGGTATGCCCGTTGAGATATCCCTCCTGATTCAGCTGGAGCATCCGTTTGTCCAGCGTGCGGCTGGCATGGATGCTGTCTTCCATGGCAAGGCCGGAGACGCGCACGGTTTCCAGTGTGGCGCCTCTGGGATTGATGATATAAGTTTTCAGCCGCTGTCCGCTTTTCTTCAGCAGTTCAATGGTGCAGGCGGAATCCTTCCCGCCGCCGATGGGGATCAGGCATCCGTCCGCGCTGCTGGCAGGACGGTTCTTTCCTGGCAGGGAGGCGGCGTCGGAGACCAGTTCCATAAAGTCCTCCGGATCGGCCTCAATGCCGTTGGTGTAGAAAAATTCGCCAAGGCCCAGGAAATATAATTCTTTCCACCAGCGGATCTGTTCCCCGGTGAGCGGTCCGGCCTGGACGATCACCCTGGGCGGGCAGGCGATCTTCCAATAGCTGACAAGTTCCACCATGCCCAGTCCGAACAGCATCTTCTGCAGGGTGAGATTTTCATCCGCCCGCAGGGGGGCCGCATCTTTTTTGGGGAAGCGCCAGACGGGATCAAAGGAGGAGAGTCCGGGGATCTCAAAGTGATAGGTTACCCGCAATTCCTCCGGTTCATCCGTTACCGTGAAATTTTTATATAGAAAGACCGGATGCTCCATCCGGCAGGATTCATAGGTTTTCATAGAATGGCTCCTTTTATATGGAATATGGTGGGCGCAGTGTGAGCTGCTCATGCAGGCATGGCATCTGCGCTGTCCACGTTGCTCTCCGCAGTGCTGCTCGACTCCGCTTCGCTTCGTCTCGCTCACGGGCTTCGCCCTATGGAATCAGCCAAAACCGCCGCTGCTCATGCAAACATGGCATCTGCGTTTTTGCCCGCTTCCGCACTGCTCATGCCTTCTTGCACATTATACCATATCTGCTTTGCAGATATGTTGCCTCCGGCGGATGCGCCCAGATTTCTGCGGCGAGCGCAGAAACCGGTATGCGCGATGGTATAATTCGCGCTATGCGCTCATTATACCATACACACGGGGAAATAGAAAGGGCGCGCGGTATTTCAGATGAGCCCCTGCGTCCGCAGAAACCAGATCCATCCGGTCAGCGTTACGGAAGAGAAGAGCGTGGCGAGGACGATGGTGCTGGAGGTAAGGACTTCGTCGTTGCCCATGTTTTTGGCCATGATGTAGCAGGAGACGGTGGTGGGGGAACCCAGCATGATCAGGATCGCCACCAGCTCGCTCCCGCGGAAACCAAAATGCAGGGCGATGGGGAAGAATACGGCGGGGATGCCGATCAGCTTGATAAAGCTGGCGGCCAGGGCCGGCTTTAACCGGGAGAAGGCTTTCTGCCCCTTGAACCCTGCCCCGATGGTCAGGAGTGCGATGGGCGTCGCCGTGTTTGCCACATAGGAGATGGCTGTAGAAGGGATGGCCGGAATCCGGATATGCAGAAGCGCGAATGGCAGTCCGGACAGGATTCCCCAGATGATGGGATTTTTCGCCACTCCAATGCAGGCGGCGCGGATCTGGGATTTCCTGTCCAACCCGGCCTGGTCCCTGGAACCGAAGGTCAGGATCACCACGGACAGAATATTGTAAAAGGGCACGGCGGATACGATCATCAGCGGAGCCATGCCCGGTTCGCCGTAGATGTTCTGGACAAAGGCAATCCCCAGGATGGCCGCGCTTCCCCTGGCAGCGGCCTGGGCAAAAGCGCCCACCATGGATTTGTCCCGGATCAGCAGGATGCTCAGAAGCCAGACAGCCAGGAACATGACGATGGTGGAGATCATGCAGAAAAGGATAAACTTCAGGTCAAAGACCTCGGTGATATCCGCCGTGGCGATATCCTGAAAGAGCAGTACGGGCAGAGCCACCTTGAATACATATTTGTCTGCGGTTTTCACGAAGTCTTCGCTGAAAAAACCGACGCGCATGAGAACCCATCCCAGGATCATAACCAGGAAGACGGGCATGGTGGCGTTGAGGCTGAATAAAAATGATTCCATAAAAATAACTCCTGTTCATAACGCGGCGCTTTGCGTCAGACGGAAGACGCCCTCCGGCCGGCGAAAACCGCAGCCGAAGGGCTCTCTGTCGCAAAGCGCCATATGTACCGCCAAAAGGCGGTAAGCAGCAAACATATCAATATAGTTTCTTCGCGTGCACCACAAAACGGTTGGCATCATTGGAGGTGCAGGTGGATAAAGTAATGACGGAATCGCCCGTTCCCACATCCACGCCGGTGTCGTACAGGGACGCGGCCTGGATCTCGCTGAGGAAAGAGCCGTAAATATCATCCGCCGCGTAGCCGATGGTGTAAGAGACATCCGTCACCGGCGCTTCGTGGCAGGAAAAGATCTCGTAGCAGTGGGATCCGTCCTCCAGATCGATGTAAATATAGGGATGTGCCTGGTAATAGCTCTGCTCCCTGTAATTCTTAAGACCGGCAAACATGGATCCGTTCTTCATGTTGTGTCCGTAAATGATGGTGTGCAGATCCGTGAAATCCGGGCTGTTGGCATGCTCTATGAAGATGCCTCCGCTGCGGCTCTCTTCTTTCCGGAAGGTATGGGTCAGATAGTATATATTATCCGAGGTATGTACCAGCGGATAACTGATCACCGTGCTGGGGATCTCGATCCATCCCACTGCGTCGGAGTTGATCTGCTGCAGGGAAGCCAGGTCGATGCGCTCCATGGGGACAGTAATCTGTTCCACTGTCTCACCGTCTTCGGTTTCCACTGTCTCTGTCCCGGCTTCGTCCGGGGCCACCGGTTCTTCCAGCACATACTGGCGCAGATCCTCATATTCCTTGTCTGCCGCGCTGTATCCAGTGAAGATGCTGATCAGCTTCCAGACGCTGAAGATCAGCAGGCAGGCAGCCAGTCCCAGAAACAGCCCGAAAGCCAGATAGCGGAGCCGCTGCCGACGGATTGCTTCCTGCCGGCGCCGTCTCTGCGCCGCCGAGGGCCTTTTTCGGCTGCTGTCCGAGAGTCTTTTGCTACGGCTGTCATCCGCAGTCCGCCGGTTGGCCGGCGCGCCGGAAGCCGCGCGTCTGTCGGGAGCTTTCCGCGCATTTCCCTTTCTATTAGAATTTGTCTTATTCGTCTTTCGTTCCATATAACATCACCGGTTTTATTTTACCAGATATTCAGGAAAAAAACCAGCAGAAAAACACAAAGATTACCACGCAGATCAGGACGGCCGATGCAAGTGCGGCGCCCCAGTAGAGGGCGATGTTTGTATTTTTCGAGTAGGCTCTCTTCTCCCGGAGCCAGAAGAGCACCCTGGAGAACAGAAACATCAGCAGAAAGAAAATGAGCAGATAGACTGCGAATGCCAGGGCCGCGTATGCGGTATAGCCGGAAGGAACCGTTGCAGCCAGGATCCATATGGTGTATATGGCGGCTCCGGCCAGAAGGCCGAACGTCCAGATCCTGTTTTTCAGGCGCACCCGTTTCCAGTCTGAATGGGGCAGGACGCCGTCGGCGGCCAGGGAAGCGGCCGCTTTGTTTTTCCAGCGCAGGCTGCTTCCTCCGGAATAGAGACAGGCGGCGGCCATAAGGAGCAGGCAGAACGTGTTGGAGGTGAGCAGGGTTCCCTTTTCAAAAAAGGCTGCCAGGCTTAAGGCGGCCAGCAGAATGACCAGCGGCAGCATCAGTTTATAATTTCCGTTTTCCGCCTGGACGATGTGCTGGAAGCGAAGCTCCGGGTCTGTCTCCACCTCGATGGCTTCGGGTGATTCCGTGCAGAAAACATGGAAATATCCGGAACATCCCAGGTAGTCCCATCCGGCTTCCCTGCAGAACTCCCGGTAGCCCTTCCGTTCCGGCGTCTGGTTGGACGCATAGACGCTGGGGCGCTCCATGATCTCCACACAGTAGCGGATCGTGTGCGGCGTACAGGGGGAGAAACAAAGGAAAAAGTTCCCTAACTTATCCAGTTTCCAGCCTTCCAGCGCTCTGGCTTCCAGATAGTTTTTCAGGGCGTCCGCTTCGTGCGGGAAAAAATTGACCATTACATATTTTTTACTCATTCTGATTTTCCTCCTTTTCCAGATAAGGCGCGCCCTCCCGTACCAGGGCCTGCAGGCGGCGGTATTCGGTGATCAGCATCTGCCGTCCTTTCTCCGTAATGATATAGTAGCGCTTCCGGCCTTCACAGACAGTCTGGCGGATGATCTTCTGTTCCTCAAAGCGTCCAAGAAGTGTATACAGCGTTCCGGGGCCGATGCGGACGCGGCCCCGGGACAGCTCAATGACGCGCCTGGAGATGTCCGCTCCGCATTGTTCTTCCCAGAGCGAGAGCAGGATATAATACATCTGCTCACTGAGATTCTGAAACTGTTCTCTGGCCACAGTACCCTCCCTTCTGATTAAATATCGATATTCGATAATAAAATTATAATATCGAATATCGATATTGTCAATGCCTGTAACGAATATTGGGTTACTGTTCACAGTAACGATATTAATGAAAGATAAAGTGTAAATGCAGGACTTCTATTGCCACGGGCGGGAAGAGCAGATATAATTTGAATCAAAGGGACGATTCGGGGGAAAGGGGAGCGTTATGGGACTGCTGAAGAAACTGGAAGAGAAAGAGCATTTTACAGAGCGGGAATGCGAGATCGCGGACTATATCCTGCACAACTGCGAGGCGGTGGTGAAAATGACCACCAGGGAACTGGCTGTGGAGACCTTCACCAGCGCCACGGTGATCGTGCGGTTTGTCAAAAAGATCGGGTATGAAGGATTTCAGGATTTTAAGCTGCATTTGTTGGGGGATATTAAGGAGAGCCGTTTCGAGCGGGTGGAAGTGGAGCGCAAGGAGCATATGATCTCCCTGATGAACAAAATTTCGTCTCTCCATGAAAAAAGTCTTTATGAGACCAAGGAGCTTTTGTCCATAGAAGAACTGGACAGGATACAGACGGCATTTCAGCAGTATCCCATGGTGGATTTTTTCGGGTTTGACGCCAATGCGGCCATCGGGGAATACGCGTCTCACAATTTTATCCAGGCGGGCATGTGTTCCAACGTCTATTCTTCTGTGGACAAAATACTCATGTATGAATATTATGTGAGCCGTTCGGTGGTGATCGTGATCTCCAGGATGGGGAAGAACCGGTATATTTACCAGGCGGTACGGAACCTGAAGAAAAAAGACCATTTTGTGGTCTGTATCACGGGCAACAGGGAATCGCCCATAGCGAAATGCGCGGACGCGGTGTTCCTCTGTCCATACAAAGAGAATGTGATCCAGCTGGGGGACGCCATGTTCCATACGGCGGTCTCTTATATCCTGGACCTTCTGGTGGCAGTGCTGATCAGGAACAACTACGACGGAGCCAGGGAACTCTATCAGAAACATACGGAACTGTTTTCCAGATAGAATCGGTGAAGTTTACAGCGTTACACTTCTTTTTCCATATGGAGAAGAAAAAGTGTAACGCTGTTTTATTGCATGGGAAAAGTATTACAAAATAAAGGAAAATCCGTATAATACGAGACATGAGATCTCTGGGAGAAAGGAATTGCCGGCCGGTATTTCTGGAAGAATGAAAATGGTAGAAGGAGAAGAGCCATGCTGGAAAAAGAAGCAAAAGAGTTGTTGGAACTTGTGGGCGGCAGGGAGAACGTGAATAACCTGGTACATTGTGCCACCAGGCTGCGCTTTGAACTGAAAGATGAAGGACTGGCCAGGAAAAAGGAAATTGAGGAAAAATCTTATGTTCTGTCCGTGGTGGTCAGCGGAGGGCAGTACCAGATCGTGATCGGACCGAAGGTGACGGAATATTTCGCGGCGGTGATGAAGCTTTTGAACCTGGAGGAAGGGAAGAAGGAAGAAGACGGGGGAAATATGTCTCTGCTCAAGGTCATCTCCGGCGCGTTTTCCCCGCTGATCCCGCTCCTGGCCGGATCGGGCATGATCAAGGCGCTGCTGATGGTACTGGTGGAATTCGGGCTTCTGGCGGATACCAGTTCCACGTACGCCATCCTGGCGGCGGCCGGCAACGCGGTGTTCTATTTCATGCCGGTCTTTCTGGGCATCACGCTGTCCAAACAGTTCGGCGGAAATATGTATGTGGGAGGCGCGATCGGCGCGGCCCTGCTGGAACCGTCGTTTACCAGCCTGATCGGGCAGGAAGGAGTTGCGTTCCTGGGGCTGTCAGTGGTTCCCGTGGATTATGCGACCACGGTATTCCCGATATTTATCATATCTTTTGTGTATGCGTTCCTGGATAAAAAACTGAAAAAATGGATCAAGCAGGAGCTGCAGATGTTCCTGGTGCCGATGATCTGCCTGCTGGTACTGGTGCCCATGGCGATTCTGGTGTTCGGACCTTTTGGAACCACCATCGGAAACACGGTATCCGCTGTTATTGCCTGGCTGTTTGATTTCAGCAACGTGCTGGCTGGACTGGTACTGGGAGCCACCTATCCTTTCCTGACGATCCTGGGCCTTCACTGGGGCTTTACGCCGATCACCCTTCAGAACCTCAACCTGTACGGCGGGGATGTGCTGGAAGGCGCGGCGGTATGCTGTGTGTACGCGGAGCTGGGTATCGCCATTGGTGCTTATCTGAAAGGCAGAAAAGGGTCAAAGATCAGGGAGATCGCAGGACCGACGATCCTCACTGGTTTTCTGGCGGGTGTGACCGAGCCGATCCTGTACGGTATTGTGATGCGGTATAAGAGGCTTATGGCGATTGTCGCCGTTGCGGGAGGTATCGGCGGGGCGATCAACGGCCTCTTCCATGTGACGATGGACGCATATGTGTTCCACAATCTTTTCTCTGTGGCGATGCTGACCTATTCTCCGTTTATCCCGTTCCTGATCGGGTGCGGAGCGTCCCTGGCGGCGGGCCTGCTCCTGACGTATTTCTGGGGTGTGACGGAAGATGACAAGGCGGATTTTGAGGGCGTACAGACGGAGGAAACCGTACATAAGGAGAAAAAGGCTCTGACGGCATCCCTGTCTGTGGCATCCCCGGCCAGCGGCGTCCTGATGGCGCTGGATCAGGTGGAAGATGAGGCGTTTGCCAGCGGAGCGCTGGGACAGGGCGCGGCAGTCCGGCCAGAAGAGGGCAGGATCTGTGCCCCGGCTGACGGCCAGGTGACCATGATATTCCCCACGAAGCATGCGCTGGGGCTTTCCTGCGGCGGCACGGAACTGCTCATCCATGTGGGCCTGAACACAGTGGAACTGAATGGGAAATACTTCACCCTTCATGTGAAAGAGGGGGATCAGGTGAAAAAAGGAGATCTTCTTCTGGAATTTGATATGGAGCAGATCCAGAAAGAAGGGTATCTTTTGACGACGCCGGTGCTGGTGACGAATCCGGACGGCCTGTCAGTGGTATGCTGCGGGAAGGACGGAGGCCGGATCGCGGCGGGAGATTCTATGCTGGAGGTAAAAGAAGAAGCATGAAAAAAGATTTTCTATGGGGCGGCGCTGTGGCCGCCCACCAGGTAGAGGGGGCGTACCAGGCGGGAGGAAAGGGCTTAAGCGCCGCGGACGTGATGACCTCCGGGACCCGGTACACGCCCAGGGAGATTACGGACGGCGTACTGGAAGGGAAGTATTATCCCAATCATGAAGCCATCGATTTTTATCACCATTTCCGGGAAGATATCGATCTCTTTGCCGAGATGGGGTTCCGGTGCCTGAGAACGTCCATCGCCTGGACGCGTATTTTCCCCAACGGAGATGAGGAGACTCCCAACGAAGAGGGCCTGCGTTTTTATGACGAACTGTTTGACTATATGCTTGAAAAAGGAATCCAGCCGGTGGTGACCCTGTCGCATTTTGAGATGCCGTATCATCTGATCCGGGAGTACGGCGGATGGCGCAGCCGCCGCTGCATTGAATTTTTTACCAGATTTGCGTTTGCCTGCATCCGCAGGTATGCGAAAAAAGTAAAATACTGGATGACCTTCAATGAGATCAACAATCAGATTCTGGTGGATAATCCCATCTATGCGTTTACCAACTCCGGGATTCTGTTCCGGGAGGGGGAAAACCGGGAAGAGGTGGTATACCAGGCGGCCCATTACCAGTTTGTGGCCAGCGCCATGGTGGTGGATTTCGCGTCTCAGTGGGATTCAGAGCTGATGGTGGGCTGTATGGTGGCCGCCCAGCCGTTTTATCCTTACTCCTGCCGTCCGGATGATATCCTGGAGGCACAGAGGGAGAACCGGAAGCAGTTCTTCTTCTCCGACGTCCATGTATGGGGAGAATATCCTTCCTATATCCGAAAATACTGGGAGCGGCAGAGATACAGTCTGGACATCATGCCGGAAGACCTGGAATGGATCAGGAAGGGCACGGTGGATTATGTGGGCTTCAGCTATTATTACACCAGCGTGGTGACCACGGAGGAAGACATCGAGCGGACCGGGGACCTGAATGCGGCGGGTACCAATACGGTGGACAATCCATATCTGCAGGCCAGCGACTGGGGCTGGACCATAGACGCGAAAGGACTCCGGTATTTTCTCATCGAACTGCAGGACCGGTACCGGATTCCGCTTTTCATCGTGGAAAACGGACTCGGTTCCTATGATGAACTGCAGGACGGGCAGGTGGACGACCAGTACCGCATCGATTATCTGAAGGCGCATATTCAGGAGATGATAAAAGCTGTGGAGATCGACGGCGTGGATCTGCTGGGCTATACAGTCTGGGGCTGTATCGATCCGGTCTCCTTTACGACGGGCGAGATGCGCAAACGGTACGGACTGATCTATGTGGATAAGGACGACGACGGAAACGGCACGCTGAAACGTTACCGGAAGAAATCCTTCGCCTGGTACAAGAAAGTGATCGAGAGCAACGGGGAATCTGTGTGGGAACCCTGACATGGGAAATCCGTGCGGAACTTTGACGGAACCTGGATAAATTTCAGAAAAATTTCATTGCCCGGATGTCCGTGCCTGTGATAAGATGAAGGCCAGTAAAACGCAACGACAGAGAGGACGGACATATGATCAAACTGGACGCGCATGTGTATGAGGGACGGCCCGCGGATACATCCGGAAGACCGGAAAAGGAGATCCGGGTCTATGATCTCCTGGACAGTCTGGGCATCCGCTATGAGCGGGTGGACCACGAGGCGGCGATGACGGTGGAAGACTGTGAGGGAGTGGACAAACTGCTGGGAATCAATATCTGCAAAAATCTGTTTCTGACCAACAGCCAGAAGACGAAATTTTATCTGCTGTTGATGCCGGGGAACAAGCGTTTTGTCACCAGAGAATTCTGCGGCCAGATCCATTCCCCCAGACTTTCTTTCGGCAGCCCGGAACTGCTGGAGAATCTTCTGGATCTGACGCCGGGCTCCGTCAGCATCCTGGGGCTGATGAACGACCCGGAGAACCGGGTGCAGCTGGCGGTGGACAGAGAAGTATACGAGGAGCCGTACTTTGGATGCCATCCCTGCATCAATACCAGCAGCCTGAAGATGTCTTCCAGAGAGATCTGGGACAAATTCCTTCCCGCGGTGGGACATGAACCGGTGTTTGTGGATCTGAAGGGATAGGAATCGGAAGAAAGGACGGGGAGCAGGATGCATAAAAGACAATATCTGGGCGCGGCCGCACTGATTGTGCTGCTCGCCGCTCTTTGGCTTTTCATACAGGGACTGTCCGGCGGGGAGCGTCTGGAGAGCGGGCTGACCATCACGGCGCTGCCGGTGGGAAAGGCGGATGCGCTGATCCTGCAGGAAGGGGATACCGCGGTTCTGATCGATACGGGATATGAGGACAACGGAGCGTATCTTCTGGCGGAGCTGGAGAAGAGAGGGATCGAGAGCCTGGATCTTCTGCTGGTCACGCATTTTGACAAGGACCATGTGGGAAGCGCTTCTTATATTGTAGATCAGATGGAAGTGGACACTGTATGGATGCCGGATTATGAAGGAGACCGGGAAGAATATGCCAGGTTTCTGGAAAGCCTTGAAGGACATCCGGACGCGGCGCGGCTGACAGAGCCGGTGCAGAGGCAGTTCGGGGAACTGTCGGTGACTGTGTACCCGGCGGAGAACCCGGAGGAGATCCAGGACATGGACGGGGAATACGACAACGACATGTCCCTGGTGGCAAGCGTCTCTTACGGAGAGCGCCGGTTTTTATTTACCGGGGATATTGAGAAAACGAGGATCCGCCAGATGCTGGCGTCGGATGTGGACTGGTCCCACGACTGGATCAAGATGCCGCACCATGGCAGATATCAGAAGGCTTTGAAAGAACTGATGGATGCGGTACAGCCCTCCTGGGCAGTGATCTGTTGTTCGGAGGACGAGCCGGCCGAAGACAAGACGCTGGAGCTCCTGAAAGAGAAAGGCATACCGTTCTGGGACACAGCGGATACGGCTGTGGTGACGGGATGCGACGGAAGCAGGATCAGCGTATGGAGGGAATAGTTACAGGATAACCGGCAAAAAAAGAAATACGGTCGCGGCGGCATACAGGGCAAGGAAACAGGCCAGCTGCCGGCGCACCGGAAAACGGAGCTTCTCCCGGCAGTAATCTTCATACCGGTCAGAGGCTCCTTTTGCCCGGCAGAATTCCAGCAGCTGCCGGGCCTCTTCTTTCTGCGCCAGTTCCCCGGGCAGATAAAAGATGCAGGTTCTGTTTTCTCCATAAAAGAGGTACAACTCTCTGAATTCTACCACGCCCAGGTACATGTCCCAGGTGAAATGGTATTCAGAATCGTTTTTCCGGACAAGGAGATGGCTGTCATAAGCGCGGATCTGCCAGGGTCCTGCCATGGAACGGAAGAGGGTATGGCTGAGCAGGGAATAAAACATCCTGGACGGCAGAAGGTAAGAATAAACAAACACAAAACCGGCCAGAGTCCATACAAACAGATAGTAAAAATAAAACATGGATCCGGCTGAAGAAACGGACAGGATGCGTTTCAGGTACAGGATAATGATGAAGAAGAACAGGAATCCAGGGTAGTGGGTACGGCCTGCCTGACGCCAGCGTTTGACGCAGGTCAGGCAGGAACTGATGCCGCGCGGGTCAGCGGTAAACGTAAATTCGTATTTGGGTCCGTCTGTCATAGCGATGTCCTCCCGGTGAATATTTTGTGCTTTTTATTCTATCATGGCTTCAGGAGAAAGCCAAGATTATGCAATTTGAATAACTTACTTGACTTCTTTGTCCCATAGGTCTATAATAGGATCGTGCAGAAGATGCTGTGTCAAGTGCGCACCGAAGGTGTGAAGAGGGAATCAGGTGAGAATCCTGAACGATCCGGTCACTGTATTCGGAGAGCCCGCTCTCGATATCCCATTGCATAACCCTGATACATGTGAGAAGGGGAGAGCGAGTGTCAGATCCGTAAGCCAGGAAACCTGCTTGACATATGAGATGAGCTCCCGAGGAGAGCTTTCCATCCAACAGATGGGATGAATGGCGCATCCTGTCTTAAATTGTCGGCTGGTGGGTGAAGGCGGCTTTTTCTATTGGAAATCTCAGGCGGAATGCACAAGATAAAACCTGGTGTCCATACGGCAGATCCTCCATAAACAAGACGTCCGTATGGGAATGGCACTCCAGGGATAAAAAAGAATTCCCCCAGGCGCAGGTTCCTGAACCTCCTGCCTCCTGGGGGAGTTTTTTGTATATAAATGGATGTCTGCGTCAGGACGGCGGCTTCAGTCTTCATCCGCCATTCGGTACCCCACGCCCACTTCCGTGAAAATATAGACCGGGTCCGCGGGGTTGGGCTCCAGCTTCCGGCGGATATTGGCCATGTTGACCCGGAGGATGGTATTGTCGTTTTCGGAGTAGGGTCCCCAGATGTGTTCGATGAGTTTGTCGTAGGTGAGCACCCTCCCGCAGTGTCTGGCCAGCAGGGCCACGATCTTATACTCGTTCTGAGTGAGGTGGATTTCCTGTCCGTCCCGTAAGATCAGCCGTTTCTCAAAATCGATCACAAGTCCTCCACAGTGGTAGGGGCGTTCGGCGGGACCTGCGTCGGACTGCATGCGGCTGCTGTGGCGCAGGGCGGTGCGGATGCGGGCCAGCAGTTCGGAGTTGCCGAAGGGTTTGGTGATGTAGTCGTCGGCTCCGGCGTCCAGCGCCCGTACTTTGTCGTCTTCCAGCGCCCGCGCGGAGATCACCAGGATGGGGACGGCCGACCATTCCCGAATCCTGCCGATCACGTCCATGCCGTCCATGTCCGGGAGTCCCAGATCCAGAAGGATCAGATCCGGGCACTGGGAGGACGCCAGGGACAGGCCCTCCCCGCCGGAAGCGGCCGGGATCACCTGATAATCCTGGGAAACGAGAACGGAGGTGATAAAATTCAGGATATTTTTTTCATCTTCAATGACGAGAATTTTGACGGTCTGTTTCAAGCTTCAGTTCCTCCTTTGGCAGTGTAAAATAAAATTCGGCTCCGTCTTCATGACTGACTGCGTGAATGGTTCCTCCATGGGCGTTTATAATCGCCTTGCAGATGGACAGCCCGATCCCCATGCCCTTGCGCGTATCGGAGGCGGAAGAGGGGGCGGAAGGGACGGCGTCGAAGATATCGTCCGTCCGCTCCCTGGGAATGCCGATCCCATAATCCCGGATGTGGACGCTTACCCATCCCTCCCCGCCTTCCAGAAAACATTCTGCCGGTCTCTGGCTGTGGGCATGGAAGTAGGCGTTTTCCAGGAGATTCATGATTACCTGTTTGATGAGCAGAGGATCCATGGGGACGATGAGCAGGTTCTCCGGCAGCGACATACGGACCTGCATGGACGGATAACGCTTCCGGATGGTGGAGATGGCGTCCAGAAGAATCTCTTCCATGGCTTCCGGCGTCTTTTTCAGCGTTCCCTCCCCGCTGTCGGTGATCCGGGTGACGGACAGGAGATTCTCCACCATGTGGAGCAGCCAGTCGGCGTCCTCGCGGATCTGGGATACCAGCGCGCGTTTATCCCCGGAGGGAAGGGTGTCCTCGTTGTCCAGGTAGGAGGAGCTTGCTCCGATGATGCTGGTTAACGGAGTGCGCAGGTCATGGGATACGGCACGCAGCAGATTGGCCCGGAGCTTTTCCTTCTCAGCTTCCATAATGAGATTTTCATCGTCCTTCAGCCGCCGGGCCTGATCCTTTAAGCGGAAGGTGGTGGCGCTGGTGAGGATGGAGATGAAATACATAAAAAGGAAGGTAACCGGATATCCCGACATGGCAAAGTTAAATTCAAAGAAGGGATAGGTCAGCAGGTTGATAAAAAATACGCTGCAGATAGCCGCCAGGATTCCGTAGCGGTATTTGTCCGTGTGGTAGGAGATCAGGATGATGGTGAGGATGTAGATCAGCGCGATGTTCGCGGTGCCCGCCGGATTGATCTGGTGATAGACCAGGGACAGGCCAGTGGCGGCAGCCATGGCGCTTACGGTGATCAGCCTGCTCACATGGGTATTGTAGGTATGGGTCTGGGAGATGATATCCACGAAGCGGATAAAATGCTTCCATATAAAATGTATCAAATGTGCCAAGAGATACCTCCTTTTATGTTAGACAATGAGCAGCTTCTGCCGGTGCTCGTTCTGGAAGGGCTGCCGGTGCAGCAGGGAGCGTACGGACTCATACAGCCGGTCGGCGTAAAATGCGTGCTCAGGCAGGCCGCTTCCAGAAAGGCCGGTGAGCAGGGGAAGGGTTCCGTGCATGCTCAGGAGTGTCAGAAGCTGTGTGGCGTCCCGGCGAAGCCCCAGCACCTTAAGATGCGTTGCCGGCTGGTAACCGCGGATATCCAGCAGGATATGAAGAAGAGCGCGGTTGACGGCCGTGCGGGTCAGGTTCCGGGTCTTCAGAAGCTCCGCGAATCCGCCAAAGGACGTAAATTCATCCAGCCGGTTCCAGATCCGGTTGGAAAGCTCCTCCGGCACGTCGAAAAATGCAGACAGGGGTTCTCCCTGGATGCTCCGAAGCTTCTGCAGGAGCAGGAGAGAGAACGCATCCTCCGTGATGGGAGGCTTCCCATAGTAGGCGGAATAAAGCTCCGGATTGGGGAGCTGGCGCAGGACGGGGTCGGTAAAGCGGCCCTCTTTCAGGATCAGCTCCCGGCGGATGGCGCCTGCGGAGGCAAACTGTTCTTTTGCCATGGACAGGTCGTGATAACCGCCGCCCTCCCTGGGGATGGTATGGGGCCGGATGGCGGCGCCACAGGTATTCAGCGCTTTCAGGTATTCGATGCCCAGCAGGTTGTTGGGAGAGGCCAGGACGCTGTTCGGCAGATGCGTAAGATAGGCTCCAAGGGCGGCGGCCCTGGCTTCCGGGTAGGAACGTCCCCGGCGCAGGCTGTCCTGCAAAATCCCGCGGTATTCTTCCGGCTCTTCCAGGAGCAGGCAGGCCGCTTCCTCCAGCGGAGAAAGATCCCCGCATTCGCTCCCGAAGCAGAGATCGGTGACGATACCGGTCTGCGCCAGCAGATCCACGGCTCCGCGGGAGAAATATTCCGCGCTTCCGGTGGAGCAGCAGAGGGGAAGCTCCAGCACCAGATCGGCCCCGGCGCTTAAGGCCGCGCGGGCGCGGGTGAACTTGTCGAACATGGCGGGCACGCCCCGCTGGACGTAGTTTCCGCTCATGACGACGATCAGATAATCCGTTCCGGTCAGTCTCCGGGCGCGGGCCAGATGGTATGCGTGGCCCCGGTGGAACGGGTTGTATTCTGCGATGATGCCGGTGATGGTCATGGCTGCTCCTTCCTGTGCCGAAATTCAGAACTGTGGACAATTATATCATAAGTATGGTAGAATTGTCAGGGTGAACGTGAGAAGAAAGAGAAAAACATGAGTAAATCTTTATATATTGCAGAGAAGCCCAGCGTGGCGCAGGAATTCGCGAAAGCGCTGAAGCTGGGCATGAAAAGACAGGACGGCTATCTGGAATCCGAGGACGCGATTGTCACCTGGTGCGTGGGGCACCTGGTGACCATGAGCTATCCGGAGGCATACGATGAGAAATATAAACGGTGGTCTCTGGATACGCTGCCGTTCCTGCCGAAAGAATGGAAATACGAAGTGATCGACGGCGTAAAGAAGCAGTACCAGATCGTCAGCGGCCTTCTGAACCGGCCGGATGTGGAACGCATCTATGTGTGCACGGACTCCGGGCGGGAGGGAGAGTATATCTACCGTCTGGTGGAGCAGATGGCCGGCGTGAAGGGCAAGGAGCGCCGCCGGGTCTGGATCGACTCCCAGACGGAGGAGGAGATCCTGCGGGGCATCCGGGAGGCGAAAGACCTGTCGGAGTACGATAACCTGTCCGCCTCCGCGTATCTGCGCGCCAAGGAAGACTATCTGATGGGGATCAATTTCTCCAGGCTCCTGACCCTGCAGTACGGCCGGGCCGTATCCAGCTTCCAGAACACAAAATTTACCGTGATTTCCGTGGGCCGGGTCATGACCTGCGTGCTGGGCATGGTGGTGCGCCGGGAGCGGGAGATCCGAAGCTTTGTGAAAACGCCGTTTTACCGGGTGCTTCTGACTCAGGAGCTTTCGGGCAGAAGCTTTGAAGGGGAATGGCGCGCGGCGGAGGGCAGCGCCTACTGGCAGTCGCCGCTCCTCTATAAAGAAAATGGTTTTAAGAAGAAAGAGGATGCCCAGGAGCTGATCCGGAAGCTGAAGGAGCTGCGCCCCCAGGAGGCGAAGGCAGTCTCTGTGGAAAAGAAGAAGGAGACCCGCCCGGCGCCGCTGCTGTTCAACCTGGCGGAGCTGCAGAACGAATGCTCCCGCAGGTTCAAGATCAGCCCGGACGAGACGCTGCGGGTGGTCCAGGAGCTGTATGAGAAAAAGCTGGTCACCTATCCCAGAACGGATGCCAGGGTGCTGTCCAGCGCGGTGGCAAAGGAGATCCGGAAGAATATCGGCGGCCTGGCCCAGTACGGCCCCGCGGCAGAGTATGTGCGGGAAATCCTGGAGAAAGAAAGCTATAAAAATATCGGAAAGAGCCGGTATACCAACGACAAGCAGATCACAGACCATTACGCGATCATCCCCACGGGACAGGGCCTGGGGGCGCTTCGGAGCCTGTCTGGAACGGCGGCGCAGGTGTACGAGGCGATTGTGCGGCGTTTCCTGGCCATCTTTTATCCTCCGGCAGTCTATCAGAAGGTGGCGCTGACCACTCAGATGGGGACGGAAAAATTTTTCTCCAGTTTCAGGGCGCTGCAGGAGGAAGGATATCTGAAGGTCACGCCGAATATGAATGAAAAGAAGAAAAAGGACGCCGGAGACAAGGAAGAGGAGACCGGGTGCGACGCGGCCATGCTGGAGGAGCTGATGAAGCTTCGGAAAGGCTCGGTCTTCCCGGTGAAGGACGCGAAGATCAAGGAAGGGGAGACGTCGCCGCCGAAACGGTACAATTCCGGCTCCATGATCCTGGCCATGGAAAACGCGGGCCAGCTCATCGAGGACGAGGACCTTCGGGCCCAGATCAAGGGCAGCGGGATCGGCACCAGCGCCACGCGGGCGGAGATCCTGAAAAAACTGGTCAATAATAAATACATAGCCCTGAACAAAAAGACCCAGATTATCACCCCCACGTTACTGGGAGAAAATATCTTCGACGTGGTGAACGTATCCATCCGCTCCCTTCTGAACCCGGAGCTGACAGCCAGCTGGGAGAAGGGGCTGACCTATGTGGCAAACGGCGAGATCACATCGGACGAATACATGGAGAAGCTGGAGCATTTTGTGAAGAGCAAGACAGAGCAGGTACTGCACAGCAGGCAGCATTTTGCCATGAAGCCGTATTTTGAAGCGGCGGCAGTTTATTATCAAAATAAAAAAGCGAAAAAGGAGACCTGACATGAGTAAGATTACGATTCAAGACCTGTACGACCTGAATGAGACGATTGCGGCGGAACTGTTTGAGGGACTGACCTATCCCTGGGAGGCGCTTCCCAGGATCGGGGCGTTCATCCTGAAGCTGGGCGCGGAGCTTGATCCGGAAGAATATGAGAAGAGGGGAGAGGACGTATGGGTGGCCCGTTCCGCGAACGTGGCTCCCACCGCATATATCCACGGCCCAGCCATCATCGGGAAAAATGCGGAGGTACGCCACTGTGCGTTCATCCGCGGCAACGCCCTGGTGGGCGAAGGTGCCGTGGTGGGCAATTCCACGGAGCTTAAGAACGTGGTCCTGTTCAACAAGGTGCAGGTGCCCCATTATAACTATGTGGGCGATTCGATCCTGGGCTATAAGGCACACATGGGGGCCGGTTCTATTACCTCCAATGTGAAATCCGACAAGAAGCTGGTGAAGGTGCATACGCCGGAAGGAGATATTGAGACCGGCATCAAAAAATTCGGGGCCATGGTGGGCGACAACGTGGAAGTGGGCTGCGGCTCCATCCTGAATCCGGGAACCGTGGTGGGAAGAGAGAGCAACATCTATCCTCTGTCCTCCGTCCGCGGCGTGGTGCCGGAGAAATCCATTTATAAACGTCAGGGCGAAGTCGTGGAGAAACATGAAGACTAAGTACGCGGTGACCGGAAGCACGCTGAAGTGGGCGGCCATCCTTCTGATGGCGGTGGATCATGTGGGCGCGGGCATCCTGGAAAATTTTGTGCTGAATATATGGGGACGTTCCCCGCTGGGCTACTATTTTGCCTCCCGATGGGACGCCATATTTGCAGTGGACGGGGTGATCCGTTTGATCGGCAGGCCGGCGTTTCCCATCTTCTGCTTCCTGCTGGTGGAGGGCTTCTGCCATACCCATGATGTGAAAAAGTATGCGGCACGGCTGGGCCTCTTCGCCCTGGTCAGCGAGATTCCCTTTGACCTGGCGCTGTGGAACCAGGTTCCGAAGTGGGGCTACCAGAACGTGTTTTTCACCCTGCTCATCGGGCTTCTGACCCTGGCGGCGATCCAAAGGTGGGGAACGGGCGTATGGGGCAGGATGCTGGTCCTGGCGGCGGGAGCCGCGCTGGCGGAATTTCTGCATACGGATTACGGCGCGTTCGGAGTGCTGTTCATCGGTATCTTATATCTGCTCCGGTATAACCGGAAGCTGCAGTGTACGGTGGGGGCGGCCTGCTGCCTTTGGGAGATCACCGCGCCGCTGGCTTTCCTGCTGATCTGGAGATATAATGGAGAAAGAGGACGCCAGCCCCGGTGGCTGTTTTACTGGTTTTATCCGGCGCACCTGCTGCTGTATTATGTGATCGGAGCATGGGTGCTTCCGGCGGTGGTGGGCGTTTATTGAAAAGAAAGAAGGATGAAAGATGGAGACAAAAGTGACAAGGGAGCAGGCGCTTGCCCTGCTGAAAAAATACAATCAGGAGGAGTTTCACATCCAGCATGGGCTGACCGTGGAAGCGGTGATGCGCTGGTACGCCAAAGAACTGGGTTATGGAGACGAGTATTTCTGGGGGCTGTGCGGCCTGCTTCACGACGTGGATTATGAGAAATATCCGGAGGAGCACTGTAAAAAAGCGCCGGAGCTGCTGGCGGAGATCGGTGCGGAGGACGTGCTGGTCCATGCAGTGTGCAGCCATGGCTACGGGGTCTGCAGCGACGTGGAGCCGGAGCATGAGATGGAGAAAGTCCTCTTCGCGGCGGATGAGCTGACGGGACTGATCTGGGCCGCGGCGAAGATGCGCCCGTCCAAAAGCTGTACAGATATGGAATTGTCCAGCCTGAAGAAGAAATTCAAGGATAAACGGTTTGCCGCCGGCTGTTCCCGCGACATGATCCGCAGAGGGGCCGAGCAGCTGGGCTGGGAGCTGGAGAAGCTTCTTGACATGACGCTGAACGCCATGAAAGCTTCGGAGGCGGAGATCGAAGCAGAGATGAAAAAAGAGACTGCATAAAAAGAGACGGAATCATAAAGAAACGGCATAAAAAGTCCCGCAGGACAGAGTTATATGAAAATGTCCTGCGGGACAGGCGCCGCGAGAGTCTGATATCCCGATGTTTGCATCATTGACAGACGCTTTGTATGCTTACATCGGGGTATCTGACTTTTCGGAGGGCCTGGGAAGGAAGGGGTAAAGCTCTTCATAAGCTTCCAGTTCCGCCTCGCTGTCCAGGCCGGAGGGGATCAGGCCGGTGCAGTCCTGGGTGGAGCAGGAAGCCAGATCGGTAAGGGCGTCAGACGTCTGTCGGGACGATTTTTCCCGAGTGGACGCCTTCGCGTGTTTTGCCATAGAAACGCCTCCTTTCTTCCGCCATAGCATGTGCCAAAGAAGACAGGTTTATGCGCGGAGCGGCTCAGAGGTTCGGTTCCTGCGAGGTCAAATACGCCGAGTGCCTGCATTGGGGGATTCGGCTCCATGGAAAGGAGACAGAGGATGGATGTACAGATTTTACATATGATAGACGGCGCAAAAAAGGCGGAAGGGCTGACGGTGATCATCGATGTGTTCCGGGCCTTTTCCCTGGAATGTTACCTGGCGGCGCAGGGAGCGGCCAGAATACTTCCCGTGGGATCGAAGGAGCGGGCGTATGCCCTGAGGGACGAGCATCCGGAATACCTTTTGGTGGGAGAACGGCACGGAGTGATGCTGCCCGGGTTCGACTACGGCAATTCCCCGTCCCAGACAAAGGGCGCGGATCTGAGAGGAAAGACTGTCGTACACACCACCAGCGCGGGGACGCAGGGGGTGGCAAACGCCCTGCGCGCGGACGAGATTCTGACGGGAAGCCTGGTCAACGCCGGGGCGATCGCCCGTTATATCCGGGAAAAAGGTTATGAACGGGTATCCCTGGTATGCATGGGGTTAGACGGTCTGGAGGATGCCCCGGAGGATCTGCTCTGCGGCCAGTACATCAAAGGGCTTCTGGGAGGCCGCCCGCTGGACATGGAAGCGGAGCTTCGGACGCTCCGGGAAGACCCCACCGTACAGCGTTTCTTTGACGCGGAAAATCAGGTCTTTCCCGAGGAAGATTACTGGATGTGCACGGACGTGGACCGGTTTGATTTTGTGCTGAGAGTGTCCAGGCTGGAGGATGATGTGTTTGAAGTGGAGAGGGTGGAGGTGTAGTATAAAAAACTGCAAAAAAAATCCCACACATGTGGGATGGTTCCGAAGAACGATTAGAATAAATTTTTATTTGAACTTGTAGTGTAAACTCATATGATGGTCTTCATTTGAGTTATGTTAAGTATAGAATAAATAAGCAATGATGTCAATAAAAATTTTGTAGCAGGAACCGGAACGTCGGAACGAGAAAATTTGGGAAAGTACAAAGGGGGATTATGACTATGGCAAAGTATCATGAAGAGTATTATCTGGGACTTGATGTGGGAACAGATTCTGTGGGATATGCAGTGACGGATGAAGAGTATCACGTGCTGGATTTTCACGGACGGGCTATGTGGGGCAGCCGGCTGTTTGAAGCAGCGGAAACGGCAGAATCACGAAGAATGATGAGAACCAACCGCAGAAGACTGCAAAGGAGAAGATGGAGAATAGAGCTTCTTCAGGAACTTTTTGCGGAAGAAATTTACAAGGTAGATCTAGGTTTTTTCCGCCGGATGAATGAGAGCATGCTTTGGGCGGAGGACAAGAGTGAAAGGCAGATTTATTCTTTGTTCCATGATGAGACATATACAGATGTGGATTTCTACAGGGATTATCCTACCATCTATCATCTTCGAAAAGCATTGATAACGAATAAGAATCCATTTGATGTACGGCTGGTATATATTGCTTTACATCATATAATGAAACACAGAGGACATTTTTTGTTTGCCGGTTCTGTGGAGAATGCGACTTCTTTTGCGTCTGCTTTTGAAAACTTTAAAAATTGCCTGGCAGACGAATTGGATGTTGAGATAAATTGTTTGTCCGAGCAGGAATTGGAGGAGGTTTTAAAAGATAAAAATCAGAGCAAAAAAGATAAAAATTCTGCGGTGATGAAATTACTTCAATGTGAGAAAGGAGATCGTCAGCTAAGAGCTGTCATCGGATTGATGTGCGGCCTGACGGTGAAGCTGGCGGATGTGTTTAACGATGCGGCTCTGGCGGAAACAGAGAAACCGTCCATCAGTTTTTCTGAAGAGGCATATGATGAGTTGCGCACACTGATTGAGCCGGAACTTCAGGAGCGGTGTGTAGTTGTCGATATGATAAAGGCAATCTATGATTGGTCAGTTTTAGCAGATATTTTAAGAGGAGGGGAATACGAAGGAAGATCGTATTTGTCTGTGGCAAATGCCGCTTCCTATGAAAAACATAAAAAAGACCTGAAAATACTTAAAAAGATTATCAGAGCGGCGGACGAGCAGGTTTATCGGGATTTTTTCCAGAGAGAGGGAAAAGACAATTATTGTGCATATATCGGGACGACAATCCAAAATGGAAAAAAGAAAAAAGTAAAAAAATGCACGTTTGAGGATCTGAAAAAGAGCATCAAGAAAATCATAGCTGTTTATTACAAAGATTCTCAGGAGGCGGACGTCCAATATGTATTAAGAGAACTGGAAACAGAATCTTTCCTTCCGCTTCAGGTCACAAAAGATAATGGAGTAATACCATATCAGGTAAATAAAATGGAACTCCAGAAAATATTAGAAAATGCGAAATCTTATCTTGAGTTTCTGAACCGGAAAGACCAGGATGGGATAAGCGCGGCGGAAAAGATCAGTTCTATTTTAGAATTCAGGGTACCGTATTATGTGGGGCCGCTGAATACAAACGGAAATAAAAATTCATGGGCCGTGAGAAAAGAGGAGGGCGTAATCACACCATGGAATATCAGGGAAAAAATTGATTTTGACAAATCCGGGGAGAAATTTATCCGGCGTATGACGAATAAATGTACCTATCTCGTCGGCAAAGATGTATTGCCCAAAAATTCGCTCCTTTATTCCGAATATATGGTATGGAATGAGATTAACAACATTAGAATTGGGTCAGAAAAACCGGCAGTAGAATTAAAGCAGGCGATGTTTGATTCCATTTTTAAAAGAAAGAGGCATGTAAAAAGAAAAGATATTGTTGAATTTTTGAGAGCCGAGGGAATAGACGCTGAAAATGAGCAAATTTTCGGCATTGATGTTGCAATAAAATCCAGCCTGACTTCTTATCATGATTTTCGTAAGATATTCGGGGATGATGTAAATAAGTACCAGATTCAGCAAATGATAGAAAAGATTATTTGCTGGATCACCGTTTACGGCGATGAGATAAAAATGTTGAAACGGATTATCCGGCAGAATTATTCTGAGGAGCTGATCAGTGAGGAACAGTTGAAAAAGATCCTGCGTCTGCGCTATCAGGGGTGGGGACGTTTGTCAGGAGAATTTTTGTCTGAAGTTGAAGGAACAGATATAGAAACAGGAGAAATTTATACGATTATTTCTGCGCTCCGAAACACAAATAGTAACCTTATGCAGCTACTGAGCCAGAGATATACATTCAGAGAGGCGGTTGAAGAGGAAAACAATCAGAATAAGAGAGAACTGAAAGCTCTTACCTATGAGAACCTGATGGAAGACAGAATGGCGTCTCCTTCAGTGAAACGGGCAGCATGGCAGGCTGTGCTGATTGCGAAAGAGATTCAGAAGATTATGGGAAAACCGCCCCAAAAAGTATTTGTTGAAATGACCAGGGCGGAAGCCGAGAAGAAAAGGACGTCATCGAGAAAAGATCAACTGCTCGAACTCTACAGACAGATTGATAAAGAAGAAAGTCGGCAGTGGGTTGAGGAAATTGGAAACAAGGATGAAAAAGAATTCCGCAGCATTAAATTATATCTTTATTATACTCAGATGGGACGCTGTATGTACACGGGAGAACCCATTGATTTATCACAGCTTTATGATGCGACCGTGTATGACAGGGATCATATTTATCCCCAGTCCAAGACAAAGGATGACAGCATAGATAATCTGGTATTGGTGAAAAGGACGGTTAACGCGAAGAAGAGCGACGAACTGATTTCGCCGGAAATTCAGAAAAAAATGAACCCTTTTTGGGCAGTCCTGAAATCAAGGCATCTGATTTCTGAAAAGAAATATGAACGGCTTATGAGAAGAACGCCCCTTACGAATGAGGAGCTGGCAGGTTTCATTAACAGGCAGATTGTGGAAACAAGCCAGTCTACGAAGATGGTAGCCGAGGTGATGCAGGAGATTTTCAGCGATGCGGAGATTGTCTATGTCAAGGCAAAAGCTGTATCGGAATTTCGCCAGGAGCAGTTGGATATGGTCAAGGTGCGAAGCTTAAATGACTATCATCATGCCAAAGACGCATATCTGAATATTGTGGTGGGAAACGTATATCATGAGAAATTTACCAGTAATCCGCTTCGTTGGCTGAATGAAGTCGGCAGTAAAAATTACAGTTTGAACAGGATGTATGATTTTGACCTGATCCGGAAAGACAGAGTAATCTGGAAACGGGGAAAAGACGGCAGTATAAAAGTTGTCTCCGAGCAAATGAAGAAAAACAATATCCGATATACCAGATATGCGACGATGAATAAAAGGGGACAAAGCGGAGGATATTTTGATCAAAATCCGGTGGGAAAAGATCAGAATCCGGGCGTTCCGCTGAAAAAGGGACTGGACATCAATAAATATGGCGGATATAAGAAAGTTACTCCGGCTTGTTTTGCGTTGGTGGAATCGTTGGACAAAAAGGGAAAGACCATTCGCTCCATCGAAGCCGTACCGTTATATTTAATGAAGCAGTTTAAATCAGGTGAAGCAAGTTTTGAGGAATATTGCGAAAATGTATATGGTTTAAAAGAGTCGCGGGTAATTATAAACAGGATAAAAAAGGATTCCTGTTTGGTAATAGATGGATTTCCAATGCATTTGCGCGGTACAACTGGAAAACAACTGGTATTGCAGGGAGCGGTGCAGCCCTGTCTGGACGAAGAATTTGAGAAGCATCTCAAAAAAATAGAGAAATATATTAAACGTAATCAGGAACGTACGGATAAGAAAGCATTGTTACAGCTTGGAGAGAGCGATGGTATTACAAAAGAAAAGAATGTAAAACTGTACGAAGAATTGTGCAGGAAACAACGGGACACAATATATCAATACCGTCCCAATAACCAGTATAAAGCCCTGGTAAAAATGCGAGATAAGTTTGGAAAGTTATCCTGTGAAGAACAATGTATGATTCTGAATGAGATCATGTGGCTTTTAAGGTGTAAACCCAATGCGGCAAACTTAAGCTTAATAGGAGGTTCACCACAAACAGGAACAATTAAAATCAATAAAATCATATCGGGATGTAAAAGCGCATATTTGAAAAATCAATCTGTGACTGGATTATTTGAGCAGACAGTTGATCTGCTGAAGGTATGAGTTGGCGTACCGTAGTCATTTCCAATAGCGCGAAGCTGGATTATAAAATGGGTTACATGATAGTAAGACAAAAAGAAATAACACAGATACATATGAGTGAGATTGCGCTGCTGTTGATCGAGTCAACAGCAGTGTCCATCACGGCGTCATTGCTTGCGGAACTGACAAAACAAAAAGTAAAGGTTATTTTTTGTGATGAGAAGAGAAATCCTTCTTCCGAACTGATCCCGTATTATGGAAGTCATGATACCAGTTTAAAAGTTCGGACACAGGTGGGGTGGGACAAAGAAACAAAACTTATGATCTGGACCGAAATTGTTTCGGAAAAGATTCGGAACCAGAAAAGGTTATTGGAACTGGCAGGGAAAGCGGACGAAGCAGTTTTGTTACAATCATATCTTGAAGAAATAAAACCGGGAGATGCGACCAACAGAGAGGGACATGCGGCAAAAGTTTATTTTAACGGATTGTTTGGAAAGGATTTTTCCCGAACGTCCGATATTCCATTTAATGCGGCGCTTAATTATGGATATGGTATCCTGCTTTCAGCGGTAAACCGGGAAATTGTGTCTAATGGATATATTACTCAACTGGGCCTTTTTCATGACAATATGTTTAATCCATTTAATCTGGGATCAGATCTCATGGAACCGCTCCGTATATTTGTGGATCGAAAAGTATTTGAGATGGAACCGGAAAAACTGGAACATGAAGAAAAATTGCAGTTGGTAAATCTCGTGAATCAGGAAGTCAGGATTGATGGAAAAAATAATTATCTGATCAATGCAATAAAGATCTATTGTAGAAGTGTATTTGATGCGGTAAATGATAAGGATATATCTTTATTGAAATTCTGTCAGTGGTGAAGGGGTATGACATACAGATATATGAGAGTGATGGTATTATTTGATCTTCCCGTAACAACCTCTGAAAATATAAGACAATATACGAAATTCAGGAAGTTTTTATTGAAGTCAGGATTTATCATGATGCAGGAGTCTGTGTACTGTAAACTTGCGTTAAATGCCACAGTGGCGGAAGCTGTTGTGGCAAATTTGAAGAAGAATAAGCCAGAATCAGGACTTGTTCAGGTTCTGACCATGACAGAAAAGCAGTTTCAGAAGATTGAATTTATTGTGGGAGCGTCAAACAACAAGGTTTTGGACAGTGATGAGAGGCTGATTGTTTTATGAAGCTAGTACATTCGGAGTATACATTCCAGATAAAGCTGGAAGAAGGTGTGATTCAAAGACTTATCGTGGAAAATCCCGCAGTTATGTCTCAGTTTATTGTTGACTTTAAAAGGCAGCTGGACGGGCAGGAGGGAAAATGGATTTTGTCGAATGACGGCCAGGTGTTAAAAATCCATGATACCTGTGAACTCATAGTCAATATTTTTGAACTGGAAATAAATCAGAGAAAGATGTTAAATGCTTTGTATGATGAACTGGCGTCAGAAATAAATGGAACAGAGCTTTTGCTGGAATGGCGTGAGATCAAGTCTGGTTTGTCTGGCTTTTTGAGCAAAGTAATTGACGGAGTTGGCTATGATGTCAGTTATGACGAACTGGAAATGAAGTCTCTTTTTAAAGCATTAGAATTAAAATTCCGGGAAAATGATGAGGGTTACGTTTCATATCTTCTTGAATATTTACAGCTGATGTCAGAAGTGCGTAATATTGATATTTTTATCCTCATAAATATTACGTCCTTTTTGGAGACAAAAGAAATAGAATATTTATATGAACAGGCTTTTTATAAAAAGTATCACTTGATTTTAATTGATGCACAAGACGTATGTGTTAATGAAAAAGTGGAAAGAAAAATAATTATTGATAAAGATTATTGTGTTATCGATGCAACTGTGAAATAATAAAATAAATACCATCCTATGAATTTCCCGTGATGTAGTGGCACGTGTACTTGTTGAGAGCCCGCAGGGATTTGAGGTTTGAGAGTAGTGTAAATTCATAGGATGGTCAAACTTTCTGATCGTGCAAACATTTATTCATCACGTTTGAGAGTAGTGTAAATTCATAGGATGGTCAAACACAGGAGGTACTGGACATCCTCGCTGGCAGGTTTGAGAGTAGTGTAAATTCATAGGATGGTCAAACATGCTTGTTGAATATGAAGGGCATTCATTTGTTTGAGAGTAGTGTAAATTCATAGGATGGTCAAACTACATGTGATCCTACAGATCCCTCATGATAGTTTGAGAGTAGTGTAAATTCATAGGATGGTCAAACGGATACTGCTTGTGGATGATGACGGTGATTGTTTGAGAGTAGTGTAAATTCATAGGATGGTCAAACCGTGTCGTTATAGAATCGCCGGTATTTACAGTTTGAGAGTAGTGTAAATTCATAGGATGGTCAAACCACGATGCGATGCGTTTTACTAAGCTGTAAGTTTGAGAGTAGTGTAAATTCATAGGATGGTCAAACTCAAACATGATTTTACCAATGTCCTGAGCAGTTTGAGAGTAGTGTAAATTCATAGGATGGTCAAACCGCGTGTCCATTCGGTCGGTTCCGGTGATCGTTTGAGAGTAGTGTAAATTCATAGGATGGTCAAACCTTGATAGAAAAGAGGTTTTACATGGCGTAGTTTGAGAGTAGTGTAAATTCATAGGATGGTCAAACCCTGACGGTCTAACGCATTTGTTGGTATGTGTTTGAGAGTAGTGTAAATTCATAGGATGGTCAAACTCGACATATAGAATATGCTGACCGCAGATGGTTTGAGAGTAGTGTAAATTCATAGGATGGTCAAACTGCATGTCACAGGGATTTGCTATACTTGTTGTTTGAGAGTAGTGTAAATTCATAGTATGGTCAAACGAATCCGTGTCAATTTTGTGTGTGCGCTTGGTTTGAGAGTAGTGTAAATTCATAGGATGGTCAAACACATCAATACGAATTAGAGAATCAAATAGTGTTTGAGAGTAGTGTAAATTCATAGTATGGTCAAACTTTATGGCCACCTTTAAAAGCGGGAAGACGGTTTGAGAGTAGTGTAAATTCATAGTATGGTCAAACGACGGATATGTTACCGGTATGGAATACCCTGTTTGAGAGTAGTGTAAATTCATAAGATACCCAAACGGATACAAGAAGGAATAACAATGGTTGAGATCCTGCTATAATTTTGTCAACAACAGCGTTTTATAAATCAGGCATTCATGCGAAGTACCAGGATATAAACGATTTTGCGAATCGAAGGTATTCGATATGGGAGAGCTTGCCTGAAACCGTTCAGGACATAAAACTATTCGGAGCTCTGTGCTACGCTGATAAGTGTCCATCCTAGGGGATGAACGTCAGGTGCGAAATCTTTATGAGCATATGCGGGACTATTATGGAAATGAAAAGGAAAGAGACGGTAAATGATGAATTTTAAAAACTTGATATCTGTAATTAAAAAATTCATGTATTTACTATTTGTAGTTTTTGTCATTATTATATTCATGTGCTTTTTCGGCAGCACGAAAGAAAATCGGGAGCAACAGGAGCCGGATGGAAACGAATTGGACGAAAGTGTAATAGAAGAAATGCCAAAAGAAAAAACATTTTCCAGTTCCCTTCCAGAAACAGATGAAGAAACAAAAGCCGAACGAATAGAATTTAGGCTGCCGGATGGAAATGTTTTGTCCGTAGACGAGAGCCGGATTACGGATTTTTATGGATGGGGACATCTGGAAAACAGATGGGAGCTGGAAGAGATAGACATGATCCTGGACTCCATCAAAGGATATTGGGAAATTGATAAATATGTAGGATTTGTTCCTGCCAATATATATGACGGGACGCTGTTTGACTATCCAAGCGACGACGATCCATATTATGCGGAACTGTATGACCAGTATGATGAGAAAGTAAAGTTAGCGGAGGAGAACATACCAGATATATTTTTTTCGGTTAAGGAAGGGAAGTTTGAAGGCGATCCTTCCAATTATATTTACACAAAAGGGCGCTTCTATAGCCCTGTAAACATTATTCTCAGTCTGGAACGGCTCGGAGACTGTTATCCAATCTTATCTGAACGTACAGCCGTATCCGGCGATTTTGTGGCGGAATATCCGGTCCTTTATATTCAATTCTTTTTAAATAAAATAAGCGAGGGAAGCAGGGGTTCTGAATACCAGTCGGCATCCATTATCATAACCTCCGACTCTGACAGTGAGATTTTGCTTTTGACCGACGGAGCGTTCTATTCGATTAAGAGAATGGAAGAAACATTAGAGGGGACCCGGTAATGATGATGATTCATATTTTGACGGCGGCATTTGCCGTGGGATCTTTTGTAATCATAAAAAAGAAGCGATTTAAAATGATGCCGTTCATGAGTTTCGTTATACTTATTTCTTTTGTTGGGTTTGGCAGTGCGTCGCTTTTATCTATAATTTTGCCAGAAGGGGAATCATCAGCGTATTCTCTTTGTTCCATAACGCTTGGGCTGCTGCTCCTTCTTGTGGGAATGAACGATGTCTGTTCTTTGATGCGATGCAAAGAAAAGATTGCAGGCGTGTATTGCGGGTATCGTACATATTCCGGTGCCAGGGGAATCTCTGTACAATCTCCGGTGTTTCGGTATACATATAATGGGAAGGAATATCATGAGCAAACCGCACAAAATATTCCTTATAAAACATTAAATTACAAAATGATAGAAGGAAATTCCTATGACATCTATGTTAATCCAAAACATCCGGCTGTTTATATTCTTTCTAAAAAGCTGGAGACAGGCACCATTCTTGTTATTCTGCTGGGAGTCCTTTTTCTTGGTTTTGGAGCTGTCTCCATGAATCTGACAGAAGAAAATGATTTGGATCAGTGGATCGGACACTATAGGTTTGAAGAATGTTATAACGACGAAAGCGGGCTGTTCATGGTCATGGATTATGAACTTGAGATCTATAAGGATGAAGGAAAATGTTATGGTAATTTAGAAATTATTGGCCAATTAACCTGGGTTACAGCCAGGGTGGAAGTCCGTGGGAATTCTGAGCAGATTGCTCTTGTTTTTCTGGAAAATTTACAGAATGAGCACGGGGAGACGAGGGAGTATCATTTAGACGGTGTGCTTTTTCGATTGAGGCAGGAAGATGGAAGGATAGAGACGTATTGGGAAAACATTCAGCCTGCATTTACAGGAAATATTAGCTGGGGGGAGTATTTTAAAGCTGTCTAAAAAAGGTTTCCCAGCATAATATAATTTTTTTAAAATGTCGCGAGCTTTCTATGCTCTTTCTTGTCTGCGGTTTCGTCTGCGTTATCCCTCTTATTCTCTTAATCTTATTACAATATTAATACACCGTGTAGTTTGAAGGAAAAATGAAACCTGAAATAGGAAAAATTTTTCCTTATTTATTCTTATTTAACGGAATTTACATGCGTTTATTTTTCTGGTATGATTTTCCACACAAAGACGAATGGAGGGGGATATGTGATGATTAATTTGGAATTGAAACAAAAAGAGAGTCCTTTCAAAAATACAGAGAAAGAGCTTTTATCGGCATTCTATTCCAGCGGTACGGGAAAGTCAAACAAAGAATTTAGATTCGCAAAGATAGACAGTAATTTTGCTAATTTTCTGCCGTATCTCAATGATGGCGCGATAAAACTTTACTTCTACTATGCGGCTGCGGCAAGGAATGACACCGGGGAATCGTGGCACGGCGCAGATAGGATCAGCCAAAAACTCGATGTGACAGCACGAAGCATCGGGAACTGGAACCGTCAGTTAGAAGACCTGGGGTTGATTTTCAGGATCAATAACGGGAAAAAAAGCAAATCCACATTTGTACTTCCTTTAACAGGTTTTGCTGTAAAAATGAGCATTCAGAAAATGGGACAGATTCTCACGGAGCTGGATTTGTATCATGCAAATGAGAAGTCAAAAGTATTCGGCAGGTTTCAGTCGATTACAAAACTTTATATAAAGAATCAGGCCGCGGATACGATTACCGGAATGTTATGTGTCCATCTGAACAGGACGTCCAGTATAGACGGCAAGGAGCTTAACAGTGTTGATACTTATATTTATGATGTGCTTCCAAAACCTGATGAGGATACAGCAAATAAGCTGTCCGATCATGAGGAAAAGGGGAAGGTTGCAATCATAGAAGGGGAAGAGAAAATTACATTTGGGAAAAAAGCGCTTGAACCTTTTCGATGTTTTCTGATTCATGTGCCGTCCACGTCCAGGATTGACGAAACGGCCGTTTATGAGATTATGAGCCAGCTCACAAAGGATACTGTAGATTTCTCAGATCTCGACCAAATAACTATATAACAGGAGGATAAAAATGACAGATTCTACTTTGGTATTGACGCTTTTTCTGATGCTTGCGATTCTGTCAGTGCTGAAAAAGTGACCGTGCGAAGCCGGACTTATCATGAACTGCGAGTAGGTCCGGTTTTGCTGTTTTAATAGAATTAAGAGTACGTTGCCGCAGGATTTCCCTTTCATCCCTGGCTCCTGGTATGGTATACTTATAGCGTACGATGATTTTTGCAGTATAAACGAGAGGTAAGGCTATGCCTGAAAATAAATTGGGTATTACAGATTCGGCAGAATTGGCAAGGGCAGAAGAAAAAATCAGCAAGCGGAAAGCTGTTGAAATGTTTGAAACCGGGTTCCTGGATAAGCTGGCTCCGGGAACGTATGAAAGTCTTGCAATGATTCATAAATACCTTTTTAGTGATATCTATGAGTTCGCCGGCAGGCTTCGTAAGGTCAATATTTCCAAGGGAAATTTCAGATTTGCGCCGCTCATGTATCTGGAAGCGGCTTTGCAGAATATTGATAAAATGCCCCAGTCTGCTTTTGATGAAATCATTGAAAAATATGTGGAAATGAATGTTGCCCATCCATTCAGGGAGGGAAATGGAAGGAGTATGAGAATTTGGCTCGACTTGATGCTGAAGAAAGAGATTGGCTGTGTGGTTGACTGGAGCAAGGTCGATAAAGAAGATTACTTACTTGCCATGGAGAGAAGCCCCGTCAGAGATATTGAAATTAAATATCTCCTGAAAAATGCTCTGACAGATAACATTCATAACAGGGAAATCTACATGAAAGGCATCGATCATAGCTATTACTATGAGGGCTATTATGTGTTTAAGGCGGAAGAACTATAAAAAGCTGTAAATGACCGGGTGGGATGCAGATGGGCGTCCTGCCCGTTTTTCTTTTTGAATACGAAAGCCAGGCCGGCCATACGCATTTCTGCGCAAATCCTGTCATAATTTTCCTCTTTACTTCCAGTGAAATCAGGGATATGATAAATAAGAACATATGTTCGATAAAAACTGGAAGAAGGAAGCAGGTATGAAACTGAAAAATGAGAGGATCATATTCCATATAGATGTGAACAGCGCGTTCCTTTCCTGGGAGGCGGCGTACCGGCTGAAGCATCTGGGCGGGAGCCTGGATATCAGGAACATTCCTTCCGCCGTGGGCGGGGATATCAGCAAGCGCCACGGTATCATCCTGGCCAAATCCATTCCGGCGAAGAAATACAACATCCAGACCGGGGAACCGGTGACGGACGCCCTGAAAAAATGCCCCGGCCTGTACCTGGTTCCGCCCAATTACAGCCTGTATGAGAAAAATTCCAACGCCATGATGGATATCCTCCGGGAATATTCCCCTTCGGTGGAGATATACAGTATCGACGAGGCTTTCATGGACATGACGGGGATGGAGGCGATGTGCGGCCATCCCATACAGGCGGCTGTGGGGATCAAGGACCGCATCCGGGACGAGCTGGGATTTACAGTCAATGTGGGTGTCTCCTCCAATAAACTGCTGGCCAAGATGGCTTCTGATTTCCGGAAGCCGGATCTGGTGCATACGTTGTTTCCGTGGGAGATCAGGGAGAAGATGTGGCGGCTGCCGGTGCGGGATCTGTTTTTCGTAGGCCCGGCCACGGAAAGGAAACTGAAAAGCCTGGGAATCCGCACCATAGGCGAACTGGCGAAGGCAGACCCGGCCATGCTCCGGTCCCACCTGAAGAAACAGGGAGAAGTAATCTGGAATTTTGCCAATGGGATTGATACGGGGAGCGTCCTGCCGGCGCCACCGCCGAACAAAGGATATGGGAACAGTCTCACCATCCCTTTTGACGTCCGGGATACAGATACAGCGAAAAAGGTGCTGCTTTCTCTGGCGGAGACCATCGGCAGGAGAGTGCGGGCGGACGGGGTACAGGTGCAGGTGGTCAGCGTGGGGATCAGGTATTATGATTTCAGCTACGAATCCCACCAGCGGAAACTTCCGGAACCCACGGATGTGACGGGAGAGATCTACGCGGCGGCGGGGCAGATATTTTCCAAACTGTGGGACGGAAGATCTATCCGGCATATGGGCATCCACACAGGGGAAGTGAGGGAGAAGGGCTCTTATCGGCAGTTATCCCTGTTTGACAGCGGGGAGGAAGGACATGAAAAACAGAGCCGCATGGACAGGGCAGTGGATGAGATTAGAAAGCGTTTTGGGGCGGATTCCATAAAAAGAGCTGTTTTTCTGGAGGGCGACGGCCTGGATCATCTGGGCGGCGGTATATCCAGGGAGAAGAGAACGGTAGACTATTCCCGCCAGACAGTCCTGTAGGCGGAGAAGGGGGAAGGCATGGGATTTCATTTGACCTCTGTGGAGGATATGACGGATGCGGGAGAACTGCGGGGAATCCTGCAGGATGTGGCCTGCGGCTGCTGGTTCACTCGGACGGGGAAGACCATACCCAAGCTCATACGGGCCATGGACGGACAGGGACAGATGCATACGATCCAGGTGCTGGAGGTACTGTCCTCCGAAATAAAGCGGTATTCCGGCATTGAGACGGTGGAGCACATCTGCCGGATCGCTGTATGCCCGCCTCAGAGTCAGTTTGTAAAACTGATATTTGCTGCCGGGAACCGTACCTGGAAACTGGTCTTTCTGAATTGAGTCTTTTGAAAACCAAACCCGCCCTGGGCCGTCGGAATCGTTTCTCCGGCAGCCCAGGGCGGGTTTATCTGGCAGATGTTGTTTTACTGCTCGTCAAATACGGCTTTCAGTTTGTCCTGAACTTCCTGCACCGATACCATATTCCGGACGCCGATGGTTCTCCCTGCCGATTCCGCGTTGCAGACCAGATCTTCGCTGCATACGAACAGGTCGGCTGCTCCCGGCATGACGTCGTCGATGGTGGAGTGGACTACCTCCACTTGATCATATCGTTTTCTCCTTTATTATAATATATAATTTCCGGCCTTCCTTTTTCAACCGTACCTGGATCCACATTCTTGCACGGTGTGTCTGCAAAAACTTTGCGCTTCCGGCAGCTTCAAAAGCGGCGTGTTTCCCGGAACTATTTTCCAGGTGTTCCCAGGGTGCGCCGCTTGGTTGAAAACCTCCTTCCTTTATGTTACATTAGGTGAGTGACACTGTGAGAGCTGTCTGATGGACATGCAGGCATGTCTGCCTGGCCAGTTTCCCGCAGTCAAAAAATGTTAAGAGAATCTTTAGAATTACCTGCGTTTGTTTTTAAGATTCAGGCGCTACAATAGCCCCGTCAGAACAAAAGAGGGAAGGAGGGGGCGGTGCCTTGGGAAAGGCAGAAGGAGATAAGATTATGGAGAAATATCATGTGCTGGTGGTGGAAGATGACAAGGAGATCCGGGATGGGATCGAGATTTATCTGAAAAGCCAGGGTTACGAAGTGTATAAAGCTGCAGACGGGATCGAAGGACTGGAGATCATTTATCGGGAGGAGATCCATCTGGCGATTGTGGACGTGATGATGCCCCGCAAGGATGGGATTCAGATGGTGATGGAGATGCGCAAGGATTATGATTTCCCGGTCATCATGCTGTCCGCCAAATCAGAAGAGGTGGATAAGATCCTGGGACTGAATATGGGGGCCGACGATTACGTGACGAAGCCCTTTACCCCGCTGGAGCTTCTGGCGCGGGTGAATTCCCAGCTCAGGCGTTACAGCCGTTATCTGGAAAAACTGCAGAACGGTAAAAATGAAGAAGGACACATATACCGGATTGGCGGCCTGGAACTGGATGAAGAGAAGGTGGAACTCCGCGTGGACGGCGTCCCGGTGAAGGTGACGCCCATGGAATACCGGATCCTTCTGCTGTTGATGAAACATCCGGGCCGGGTATTCTCCGCGGATGAGATCTATGAGCGGGTCTGGAACGAGAAAGCGGTAAATTCCGATACGATCATGGTCCATGTGAGGAATATCCGGGAAAAAATTGAGATCAATCCGAAAAATCCAAAATATTTAAAGGTGGTGTGGGGAGTTGGCTATAAAATGGAAAAACAATAGTGCGAAAAGCATCTGGATCGTGGTTCTGTGCGCCGCGCTGGCGGCAGCCGCCATGTGCGCCGCCTACCCGTATTTCAGGGAAAAGGCGCAGAAGAACATAGAAGAAGAAAAGCAGAATGCGCAGCAGGAGGACACAGCGGCCGCAGAGACCCCGGTCTTCATGGCGGACGAGGAATTTCTCAGGTATGTGCGTTCGGCGATTTATTATATGAATTATGAGACCACGCCGAATATGGACGCGTACCAGTATTTTACCCAGAGGGGAAATACCAGCGATCTGACGGAGGATGAGATTACCAGCCTGCAGATCGCGGCCTCCAGATTGATGCGGAACATGCGCAACCAGTATACCATGGTGCAGAGCATGAACGATTATTCCAGCTACGGTGTCTCCGTGGACCGGGAGTATGGAACCGACGGGAACCTGGCCAGCGTCATCTACGACGAGGATTCCTATGTGAAGAAATACTATGAGGCGGGTCTGGTGATCTCCTTCGACAGCCGGGGCGTGCCGGAGGTGAGGGATTCCTGGAACCTGGATATGAATGAGGAGAACTGCCTCCATTATCTGCAGGCGGGAACCATGGCGGATCTGATGGAAGACAACGGCCTCTATGACGGGGATTACTATATTGATGACGGGGATTATTATACCGAGGCGGAGGAGTATGACTATACGGAAGAGGCTGCCGCGGATGAATCGTCAGAGATGACGGAGTCGGATCAGGTGGCGTCGGATATTGCGGCCACATCGCCGGAGATGGATCTGTATCGAAGTGACGAACTGCTGATGCAGGTTGCCCGGCCGCTGATCCAGAACGCCACGTTTGTGTTCGGCGTCCATACGGTAGACTTTGTTGTCACCGGGGGCGACGATTATTGGATCGAGCAGCGGTCCTATGAGCGCAGCGGCTATATGGTGGGCGTGCTGGCGCTGATGACGGTGATGATCGCTGCGGCCCTGGTACTGCAGAATATCCCGGCGCTGGAGCTCAGGAAAAACCGGCTGTTCCGGCTGCCCACAGAGGTCATGATATGTGTGGGAAGTACGGGATTTGCGATTACCATGTCCATGGTGTTCACGGAGTTTGGATACGTTACATTGTCCAGCAGTCTGGTTGAAAATCTGCTGGAGGCGGGGATCGGAGAGTCTGCGGTGGCTCAGACTGCCACCGGACTGATCTGGCTGTTCTGGTTCTGCTTTGCCTTTGGCTGGTACTGGCTGACGGCGTCGCTGCTGCCGTATATCAGCCATCCCATCCGCACGCTGAAAGAACTGCTGCTGTGCGTGGCTTTCTACCGGTGGCTGAAGAAGCAGTGGCTGCGCCTTTACCACTGGGCCACAGATGTGAAGCTGGATGAGAACCTGACCAAAAATATCTGGAAGATCGTGGGGCTGAACGGACTGATTGTCATCGCCCTGTGCTGTATCTGGATCGGAGGTGTGGCCGGCGCGGTGATTTATTCCGCGGTACTCTATGTGCTGATCAAGAAGAAATGCGGGGAGATCCAGGAGGATTACCGGAAGCTCCTGAATGCCACCAGCGCCATCGCGGATGGCGACCTGAATACGCCCACGGACGAGGACATGGGGCTTCTAAATCCTATCCGCGACCAGCTTACGGCCATCCAGTCCGGATTCCGCAAGGCGGTGAATGAAGAGGTGAGGAGTCGTAATATGAAAACGGAGCTGATCACCAATGTGTCCCATGACCTGAAGACTCCGCTCACGGCGATCATCACTTATGTGGATCTTCTGAAGAAAGAGGACCTGACGGAAGAGGAGCGCAGGGAATATGTGAATACGCTGGATCGGAAATCCCAGAGGCTGAAGGTGCTGATTGAAGATCTTTTTGAGGTGAGCAAGGCGACCACGGACAATATTGTTATGAATTTTGCGGACGTGGATCTGGTGAACCTGATCAAGCAGGTAAACCTGGAGAATGAGGACAAGATCGGGGAAAGCACGCTGGATGTCCGCTGGAACCTGCCGGACGAGAAATGCATCCTGTCCCTGGATCCTCAGCGGACCTACCGGATCATAGACAACCTGCTGCAAAACTGCCTGAAATACTCCATGCCCCATTCCAGGGTCTACGTGGACCTGAAGGACCAGGACGGGGAAGTGACAGTGACGTTTAAGAATATGTCCGCTGTGGAGATGAATTTCTCCCCGGATGAGATTACCGAACGTTTTGTGCGCGGGGATCTGTCCCGCAACACCGAGGGCAGCGGCCTGGGCCTGGCCATCGCCCAGAGCTTTACGGAGCTGCAGAAGGGCGAATTCAAGGTGGAAACGGACGGCGACCTGTTTAAGGTGACGCTGAAGTGGAAGCGGGGATAAGATCATAAAATAGTGAAAGATTAGATAAGCGGGGCCGCCGCGTCGATGATGGAGTGTCATGGATGCGGCGGCCTATTTCCGTGAGCGCAGACAGGCACATCCCTGCGCGTCCCTCGTTTATATGAGTATGAGCAGGTATCTTCTGCGCGTTCCCGCTTCTGTGAGCCTGACAGGCCCTTACGTGGTCATCCGCTCCACAATGGACACCGGAAGAACGCGGTGTTCCGTCAGCCGGGTTTTCTGACCCAACTGCAGGAAGAGCACTTCCACCGTATTTTTTACCAGAATATCCGGATCCTGCCGTACGGAGGACAGGGAAGGATAGCACTGACAGCAGGTGGTGGTGTCGTCGTAGCCGATGATTTTCACCTGGGAGGGGACGTTCACACCGCTCTGCTTCAGCGCTTCCAGCGCGCCGCTGGCTCTCAGGTCGTTGGAGGCGAAGATACCGTCAAAAGGAATCTTGCGGCGGAGGGTATAATATACCAGGTTCTTGGTGCGCTCGTACTGCTGGGCAGTGCTGCCGATGTCCAGGATGAGCTGGGGATCTGGCTCGATGCCGTATTCTTTCAGAGCGTCGGCGTATCCCTGCTGGCGGAAACGGCTGACGGATTCAGGCTGAGTCCAGCCAATGTATAAGATTCTCCGGCAGCCCTTCCGGATCAAAAGCTCTGTAGCCATGTATCCGCCCAGGTAATTGTCGAATTCCACGCACAGAAAGCCTTTCTCCTCCGGAATCTGGTCGATAAAGACGACGGGGAACGGAGCGGACCGGGCGAGCCCTGCCAACTCCTCTGAGCCGATGAAGGAAATGACTGCCGCAGTCCTGGCGGCGGTAAAGCCTTCAAAACAGAAGGCTTCTTTTGCGGGATCTTCTCCGGTGCTGCAGATACTGCAGTGATATCCCCGCTCAAACAGTTCTTGCTCCAGCCGTTTCGTTACGTCGGCAAACCACTCGTTGGTCAGATCCGGAACCAGGATGCCCACCGTGGGCAGGGCGGCGGAGCCGGTGGAATAATTGGTGTCCTGGACAATCTCCATGATTTTCTGGCGGGTTTTCTCGGAATATCCCCCCTGCTGGTTCAATACGCGGGATACGGTGGCGGTGGAATATCCGCTCCTGGCCGCAATATCCCGGATGGAAATTTCTTTTTTGGGTTTCATAAGCTTCTCCTTTTTATCCGGCAGCGCCGGATGCGGGATTTGCCTCTATCATATCAAAAATTTTCCAAATTGAAAAGATTATCAGGAAATTTACGTAACATTACTTAAAAATGGATATTTAAAATAAAATTCCATAAGAAAGATGGAAATAATTGACAAGAAAATAGGGGTATGATATGCTGGGATTAACAAAAAAGATAAAAAATTACGTAACATTACTTAAAAAGGAGGATTTTATGAAGAAAAATGTAGAACAGGCCTATCTTCTGGCCAAAGAGCGTTACGCGGAGCTGGGCGTGGACACGGAGAGCGCGATCCGCACCTATCTGGAGACGCCGGTGACCTTTAACGCGTGGCAGCTGGACGACGACGCGGGATTCCTGAAAGTGGAGAGAAGCGGCGGCGGCGGAGTCATGGCCACAGGCAATTATCCGGGACGTGCCAGAAATGCCGAAGAACTTATGCAGGATGCGAAAAAAGTGTTTTCCCTGGTGCCGGGAATCCATAAGCTGAGCGTGCAGTCCAAACAGATCGCCACAGATAAAGAAGGCGTGGATCTGGACAATATTGAAAAGGAATATTATCAGCCCTATGTGGACTGGGCGAAGGAGAACGGCTACGGCCTGGATTTCAACCCCAGCTGCTCCGGGCATCCCATGTCCGGAACCGGATTCACCCTGGCCAGTGCCGACGAGGGTATCCGCAATTTCTGGGTGACCCATTTCAGGAAAGCCAGCGAGATTGCGGAGTACCTGGGAGAATCCGTGGGGATGCAGTGTGTGACCAACTACTGGATTCCAGATGGCTATAAAGATTATCCGGCGGATATGTACGCGCCCAGAGTGCGCCTGGAGAAATCCCTGGACGAGATCTTTGACCGTCCCCGCCGGCTGGAATACAATATTGACACCCTGGAATCCAAGTTGTTCGGCATCGGCGTGGAAGCATATACGGTGGGATCCCATGAATTTTATATGGGCTATGCGGCCCGCCATAATCTTCCCCTGTGCCTGGACGCGGGACATTTCCATATCAGCGAGGATATTTCCAACAAGATTTCCGCTTTGATTCTTACCTGTGGGGAACTTTTGCTGCATGTGACCAGACCTATGAGATGGGATTCGGACCATGTGGTATCCTTTGACGATACGACCCAGGCGATTTTAAATGAGATTGTCCGCAACCGCTGGCTGGACAGAGTACATATTGGAACCGATTATTTTGACGCGTCCATCAACCGGGTGGCCGCAGGCGTGCTTGGACTGCGCAATACGGGTAAATGCTTCCTGCGCGCGCTTTTGGAGCCCACGGAATCTATCCGCCAGGCAGAACGGGAGGGCAATTACACAAAACGTCTGGTGATGCTGGAAGAGAGCAAGACCCTGCCTTTCAACGCCGTATGGGATTATGTATGCGAGATGTCGGAGATGCCGGTGGGCATGGACTGGCTGAAGGAAGTGGAACAGTACGAAAAAGACGTACAGTTAAAGAGAGGGTAAATGTATGGATAATCGAATCACAAAGCAGCAGATTTTGGACCGGTATGCGGAGCAGGGGCTCCGCCTGTCCTGCGTACCCATAGGGGACGGATACGAGATTCTGGTAACAGAATACGGGGGCCGTATTTTCGGTCCCTTTGGGCCGGACGGTGAGAGTGTCCTGTGGGTAAATGGCGTATTTAAGGACAGGGAGCAGTTCGCAGAATTTGTACGGAAGAGAAACTGGAACCTGGGAGGAGACCGGCTCTGGTTTGAGCCGGAACTGGATTTTTTCTGCACTTCTCCTGAGACTTTTGACGAGAGCTATACGGTGCCGGGACCGATGGACCCGGGATACTACCAAATGGAAGAGGGACAGGAGGGCGTTGGCCTGGTGAATAAGGCCAGGGTAACTCTGCCTTCGGACGGGAGTGAGAAATGCTATGAGGTTTCCCGGACGATCCGGTCGGCCGAGAATCCGCTTGCCTATTTGCGGGGCAGTCAGTTTGACGTGAAATACTGCGGTTACTTCCAGGACATCGACCTGAAGGATATTCCTTCAGAAAACGGCCTGCGTACGGAACCCTGGCTCCTGACCCAGATCAATCCGGGAGGCCGGGTACTGGTGCCCTACCTGGGGGATTTTGAGTTTGTGGACTATTATGAGCCGGTGGACGAGAACTGCCAGAAGGTATACGGAAATTATGCGGAACTGAACATTACGGGACAGCGGAAATACAAGACCGCTTACAGGGCGGCCAATACCTTCGGGCGCATGGCCTATGTGAACCGCACTGCTTCCGGCCAGCTGTACCTGATGATCCGCAATTATTACAACGATCCGTCCCTTCCCTACAGCAGCGGACCCTGGAGAGAGCCTGAGGACAGAGGCTGTTCCATGTATTTCTACAATGACGGGGGAAGCGAAGGCGGTTACGGAGAGTTTGAAAATTCCTGCATGCCGGCGGGGCCGGAGCTCCGGGATGGGACATCTCACAGTTCCACAGCCCTCTGGTTTTTCTTTGGCCAGGCGGAGGAACTGGAAAAAGTGATCCGTACGCTTTTAGGTATAAGTTACAAAATCGAAATTTAAAATTCATGCAATATCATAAAAGCTTGAATGGACTTGTTGTTATTTTGCACAATTGAGTAAAGGTTTACCCGTTGATTTTGCTGAAAGTATAAATAAATATTGACTTTCATTTGTGAAAGATTATAATTTGAGTAAAGGATTACTCAACCGGTTGAAAAATCCAGAGACGATAAAAGAAAGGAAGTAACAAATATGAAATATGGAATCTATACTCCCTATTGGACTCATGAGTGGACCTCCGACTATGAGTATTACATTCCGAAGGTGAAGAAGCTGGGCTTTGACGTGATGGAGATCTCCTGCGCGGCGCTGATCCAGAAATACACCACAGACGAACAGCTTCTGGAGCTGAAGAAAGTGGCGGATGACAACGGGATCATTCTGACTGCCGGATATGGCCCCACGAAGGAACAAAATCTTTGCTCGGCAGATCCGGAGATTGTAAAAAAGGCAATGGAATTTTTCCAGGGACTGCTTCCCAAGCTTCAGCTTATGGATATTAAGATCCTGGGCGGCGGACTCTATTCCTACTGGCCGCTGGATCCCACGTTGGATATGGACCGGGAGGCAGAGATTGACCGCGCCATAAAGAATCTGAAGATCCTCTCCAAGACAGCGGAAGAGTGCGACGTGACGCTGGGTATGGAGGTGCTGAACCGCTATGAGGGATACATGCTGAACACCTGCGAGCAGGCGAAGGAATTTATCGCTGCCGTGGACAGCACCCATGTGAAAATCATGCTGGATACGTTCCATATGAATATAGAGGAAGACAATATTCCCGCGGCGATCCGCAGGGCGGGCAAAGATCTGTGTCACCTTCATCTGGGCGAGCAGAACCGCAGAGTTCCGGGTAAGGGATCGCTTCCGTGGATGGAGATCGGACAGGCGCTCAGGGATATCGATTATCAGGGAGCGGCGGTTATGGAACCGTTCGTCATGAAGGGCGGAACCATTGGTTCTGAGATTAAAGTGTGGCGCGATCTTGTGGAAGATCCCACCGAGGAGAAACTGGATAAAGATGCCAAAGGCGCAGTAGAATTTGTCCGCCATGTATTTGGCATCTGACAGGCAGTGGAAAAGGGGGGGACTGAATGGAACCGTTGATTAAAATGTCCGGTATTACAAAGGAATTTCCCGGTGTTAAAGCATTGGACAATATAAGCTTTGACATTCTGCCGGGAGAGGTGCATGTCCTGATCGGGGAAAATGGAGCCGGCAAATCGACGCTGATGAAAATCCTGTCCGGCGTATATACACCCACCAGCGGAAAGATTATCTGCAACGGGCATGAGTACAGCGCGCTGGATACCAAGACCTCATACGACGAGGGTATCGCCATTGTGTACCAGGAGCTGAGCGTGATTAACGAGTTGTCCATCCTGGAGAATCTGTTCGTGGGCAAGTTGCCCACCAAAAAGGTGTGCGGAGTGCCGGTTGTGGATTATAAACTGATGAAGGAAAAGGCGTCTACAGTGCTGGAACAGGTGGGGCTCCACCATGATCCGGGTACGCTGGTGGGAGACCTGGCCATCCCGGACAAGCAGCTCTGTGAGATCGCGAAAGCGCTGGTGTCGGGAGCAAAGGTGATCGTGCTGGACGAGCCGACCACCTCGTTGACTACCTCCGAGGTGGAGAACCTGCACAATCTGATTCGGAAACTGAAAGCGGAAGGCTGCGGCATCGTGTACATTTCCCATAAGATGAGCGAACTTCACCAGATCGGAGACCGGATCACCGTATTGAAGGATGGCGGCTATGTGGGAACCTATCCCGTGGAGGACATCACCATCGACGAGCTGGTTACCCTGATGGTGGGCCGCGAGATCAGCGGAACCTATCTGGCGGAGGACGGATTCGATCCGGAGAGCCAGCCGGTGATCTTTGAAGCGAAAAATATCAGCCGGGCGGACGGAACCTGCAAAAATATTTCCTTCCAGCTTCATAAGGGAGAGATCCTGGGCTTTGCCGGACTGGTGGGCGCGGGAAGAACCGAGACGATGGAAGCCATCTTCGGGGCGGTTCCCAAGAGCGGCGGGCAGGTGTTCCTGAACGGTAAGGAGCTGCATATCAACAGCCCTTACAGCGCGATTAAACAAGGACTGGGAATGTTGACGGAAAACCGCCGGGAGACGGGATTTGCCAATAACTTTTCCTGCAAAAACAATATTTCTCTGGTTCCTTTTATCAAGACCTCCACTGCGGGCGGCATCGGCGGAATGCTCAACGGCAAAGATGAGCAGCGCTGGGCCCAGGAGCAGAAAGAGAGTCTGAGCATCAAATGTACGAGCGTGGATCAGATGACGGTGGATCTCTCAGGAGGCAACCAGCAGAAAGTCATCCTGGGCAAATGGATGGCGGCTGAGAGTGAGGTGCTGATCTTCGACGAGCCCACAAAGGGAATCGATGTGGGCAGTAAGAGCGAGATCTACCGCCTCATGCGCCGCCTGGCCAACGAGGGCAAAGGCGTGCTGATGGTATCCTCTGAGCAGACTGAGTTGCTTAGCGTCTGTGACCGGATCGCGGTGTTCCGCGGCGGCGAACTGCGTGGGATTTTGTCCAGCGCGGAGGCTACGGAGGAAAAGATAGTCAAGATCTCGACGAATGAATGATATGGATGGAGGAAAAGAGAAAATGAGTGAAAGCAAAGCCAAGAAGAGTTTGAACTTTGGAACGATCTGGCAGCGGTACGGTACCATAGGCATTCTGCTGCTGATCCTGATTCTGCTGGCTGTATTGAAGCCCAGCGCGGTATTTACCAGTACGTCGATCCCGCAGATCCTGAAACAGTCTTCGGTCAATATCCTGCTGGCGCTGGGCGAGTTCTTCGCCATCCTGCTGGGGTACATAGACCTGAGTATTTCCGCAGCCTGCGGATTGACCGGTATGGTGGCGGCCATCGCCATGACCAGCTGGGGGCTTCCCTGGGTGCTGGCATGTCTGATCGGCGTGCTTGCCGGAACCCTGATCGGAGCAGTCAACGGTTTTCTGATCAATAAAACGGGATTGCATCCTTTCATTATTACGCTGGGTACGCAGACCATCTATTTTGGCGTCATGCTGGTGGTGTCCCATTCCCAGAACGTATATGGATTCCCGGCCCAGTTCTCCGCGATTATGTCCATGGAGTTCTTCGGCATCCTTCCCTTCAACGCATGCATCGCGTTGGCGGCGGCGGTCATCCTGTGGTTCGTGACCACAAGGACCAAACTGGGACGCAACCTGTACGCCCTGGGCGGCAACCGGGAAGCGGCATGGTATTCCGGTATCAACGTACATCTGCACCAGATGATCGTTTACATGATCTCCGGTACCTGCGCAGGACTGGCAGGTGTGGTGTTGATCGGCCGTCTGAACGCGGCGGCTCCCACGGCAGGAACCGGTTATGAAACTTACGCTATCGCGGCGACCATCATCGGCGGCACCAGCTTCTTCGGCGGCATCGGCAAGATCCCGGGCGTGGTAGTAGGTGGTCTGATCATTGGTATCATCAACTACGGCATGACGGTCATGATGATTGAATCCTCCTATCAGAAAATCGTTATGGGAGCGCTGATTATCATATCCGTTACCATCGACCATTTTGTGTCCACCTCTTCTAAGAAATAGGGGCGGAGCGCAAGACCCCTGCGGCAGGCGGCGGACAGATATGTACGCCCGGAGCGTTGTCCGCAGGAAAAAGCTAATAACCACTAAGGGTGGATATTAAGAAAAAATATGAAAAAGGAGAAATGTAACATGAAAAAGAAAATCTTATCCCTGCTTCTTGGCACAGCCATGGTATTCTCTCTGACTGCCTGTGGAAACAGCAGCGCCGGCACGAGCGCTGAGGCAACGGATGATGCCGCTCAGGAGAGCACGGAAGCCGCAGACACTGTAGACGCTGAGGGGGAGACTGCAGATGCGGCTGGTGCCTCCGGACAGAAGTACGCGGTGATCCTGAAAACTCAGGCGACCGACTTCTGGCTGACCATGTGGAACGGTGTGGAAGCTTATGCAGAGGAAAACGGACTGGACGTGGATCTTTACGCGGCTCAGAGCGACACGGACTATGAGGCTCAGCTGGCGATTCTGGAAAACTGTATCAACTCCGGTGAGTATACCGGTATTGCCATCGCTCCCTGCTCCGGCGTGAACATGATCACTGGTGTGAAAGCAGCCAATGACGCAGGCATCACGGTGGTAAATATCGACGAGCAGTTTGACGAGGCTGAGATGGAGAGCCAGGGCGCGAACTGTGTGGCATATGTTTCTTCCGATAACGTGGCGGTGGGAAATCTGGGCGCTTCCTACATCAGCTCCCTGCTGGAAGCAGGCGATCAGGTGGCGATCATCGAAGGTATTGCGGGCAACGCATCTTCTGAGGACCGTGCATCCGGCGCAAGACAGGGATTTGAAGAGGCAGGCATGGAGATCATCGGCTCCCAGGCATGCGATTGGGATATGCAGAAAGCTCTTGACACCGCGGCTACCTGGATTACCCAGTATCCGGACCTGAAAGCTATCTACTGCTGCAACGACGGTATGGCAATGGGCGTTATGCAGGCAATTGCCAACGCGAACAAGACCGGAGAGATCCTCCTGTGCGGTACGGACGGAGATAAGGACGCTGTGGAAGCAGTGGCAGCCGGCAACATGACCGCTACGGTGGCTCAGGATTCTGCAAATATCGGCGTGGTATCCCTGCAGCTTCTGGTTGACGCATGCGAGAATCCCGACAGCTTCACCGCATCCGCGGCTCCGGAGAAGACTCCGGTTGACGCGATCCTGGTGAACAGCGAGAACGCGGCAGATTATTGATCAGTCTGTGGAACGGACAAGATCCAACCTGAAAGAATATCATAGACAGTGACTCATGCCGGGAGTTGCAGCGGTTGCTGTAACTCCCGGCATTCTGTATGTCTCTGGGAGAAAGGCTGACAGTTGTTTCTGCATATATAAAATAAGCACAATTTATTGCACAGAATATGGGGATGTATGATATAATGAGCGCGTAGCGCGAATTATATCATAGCGCATACCGGTTTCTGCACTTGCTGCAGAAATCCGGGCGCATCCGCCGGAGGCGTCATGTCCGCGGAGCGGGCATGGCATAATGTGCAGGAAAGCATGAGCAGCGGCGGTTTCGCCTGCTTCCATAGGGCGAAGCCCGTGAGCGAGACGAAGCGGAGCGGAGACGAGCGCGCACTGCGAAGTCGCAGAAATCCGGGCGCATCCGCCGGAGGCGTCATGTCCGCGAAGTCGAGCGCACATGGCACAATAAACGCGAACCGCGGATGCCAGAATATTTATATGGATGATAGGGTTATAGTATGCAGGAAAAATTATCAGTGAAAGAGATTGCGGAAATGGCAGGTACATCTGTCGCTACTGTTTCAAGAGTGATCAATCAGAATGGGAGATTTTCTAAAGCCACGGAAAAAAGGGTGCTGGAGATTATTGAGCAGTACAATTATCAGCCCAACCAGCTGGCCAGGAGCCTGAGGGTGCAGCATTCCCAGGTGATCGGGATCATGGTTCCTGATATCACCAACGAGTTCTTCGCCAATATCATAAGGGCGGTGCAGGAACACCTCCTGCTGCAGAACTATATGACCATTATCTGCAATACCAACGAGAGCGGGATCGAGGCCAAGAAACAGCTTCAGATGCTGCTGGCGCAGAAGGTGAGCGGGGTCATCTATATCAACAACGGGGAGAACGACGTGCTGGAATCCATGAACCTTCCCACGGTGTATATCGACCGCGATCCCAGGGAGACCCAGGCCAATCTGGACGAGAACTACGCCATGATCGAGTGCGACAATATCCAGGGGGGCTATCTAGCGGGACAGGAGCTGGTGAGAAAAGGAGCCAGGAAGGTGGCGTATGTCTGCTATGACAAGACGCTGTCCACCATCAAGAAGCGTACCCAGGGATTCCTGACCGCGCTGGAGGAAGCGGGCATTGCATTTGATCCCGCCTATGGCATTGACGTGGAGGAGGTCAGCACAGGAGAAGGGATCCGCGCAACAGAGTATATTGTGAACCATCTGAAGGATGTGGACGGGATCTTTTATATGAGCGACGTGCTGGCGGTGGGAGGATTGGGCTATCTGCTGAGGAACGGGATTCCGGTACCGGAGAAGATCCGGGTGATGGGCTTCGACGACATCAGCACCAGCAGGAACATTTACCCCAGCCTGACGACGATCCGGCAGCCGGTGGAAGAGTTCGGGTGTCTGGCGGCGCTTCGGATCGTGGATATGATCAACGGCAAGGACAGCACCTGGCAGCAGCGCCAGAGACTTCCCGTGGAATTGATTGTCCGTGAAACGACATAAATAAATGAGGAATAATATATGAAAGCAATAGGAATCGATATCGGAACTACTACCATCAGTGGAGTGGCACTGGATGTGGAGGAAGGGCTGGTACTCGAAGCCAGGACAGTGGAGAACGGCAGTTTTATAAAGACAGGGCAGGAATGGGAGCGCATTCAGGATGTGGATGTGATTTTAAAAAAAGCGGTAAGTCTGGTGGACGAGCTGATGGGATGCTGCCCGGACGCGGCGGCGGTGGGCCTTACGGGACAGATGCACGGCGTTGTATATGTGGACGGGAACGGCAGGCACGTGAGCCCTCTGTATACCTGGCAGGACGAGCGTGGAAACCTTCCGGAAGAAGATGGAAGGACACTGACGGAGCAGATAAAGGAACAGACCGGTATGCCGGCGGCGGCAGGCTACGGGCTGGTGAGCCATCTGTATAATTTAAGGCACGGGCTCGTCCCGGATAACGCGGTTTCTCTGTGCACCATCGGAGACTATCTGGGGATGGTCTTGACAGGGCGGAAAAGTCCGCTGGTGCATGTGAGCAACGGGGCAAGTCTGGGATTTTTCGACGGAAAGAACAGACGGTTCTGCGTGGAAGCCATGGAGAAGATGGGCATAGATCCTTCCATTCTGCCCCAGACCACAGAGGATTTTAAGATTCTGGGAGAATACCGGGGGCTTCCGGTAACGGCGGCCCTGGGAGACAATCAGGCCAGTTTCCTGGGTTCTGTGGGCATGTGCCGGGACGTGGTCCTGCTCAATATGGGCACAGGCGGCCAGATATCCGTGCTCTCAGAACAATATTTTGAAGCGCCGGGTATTGAAGCGCGGCCTTTTGTGAAAGGCACGTATCTGCTGGCCGGGGCGTCCCTGTGCGGGGGCCGGGCCTATGCGGTGCTGGAGCATTTTTTCCGCAGTTATATGAAAGCGGCGGGCGCGTCGGATGCTTCCCAGTACGGAGTGATGGCTGCGTTGGCCAGGAAGGGGATGGAAACGGAAGACCGTATGAAGGTATGTACCATGTTCGATGGCACGCGGGTGGACCCTTCCCTGCGGGGCGGCATTTCTAATCTGAGCGAGGATAATTTCACGCCAGAGGGCCTTGTCTACGGTGTTCTGGAAGGGATGGCGCAGGAACTGTACGATATGTACAGCCTGATCTGCGAGGGAACCGGCATAAAGGCGGCCCGCCTTGTGGCTTCGGGCAACGGCCTGCGCATGAACCCGGTTCTGCAGGAAATTTGCAGTAATATGTTCGGGGCGGAGCTTTCGCTGGCCTGCTATAAAGAAGAAGCGGCCTGCGGGGCGGCTGTCAGTGGGACGATGATGGAAAACGGAGAGGAGACAGAGTAATGAAAGGTGCGGTAAAAGCCATCGCGCATGTGGGGCTTTATATTAAGGATATTGAAGTGTCAAAAAAATTCTATACGGACATCATGGGTTTTGAATGTGTCTGCGAGTTTGTGAACGGCACAGGCGACAAGCTGGCGTTCATGAAATCTGGCGAGACGGTGATCGAACTGATCCAGCACAAGGTCTGGATGGACCGCCACGACGGCCTGTTCGACCATATAGCCATGCTGGTGGACGATATTGCCGAGGTGAGCGAGAAACTGAAGAAAAAAGGCATTCAGTTTGAGGATGAGATCTACTATGATGTGAATGTTTTTGACAAGGGAGTGAAATACCAGGCGTTCCGCGGCCCGGACGGGGAACACCTGGAGATTTACGAGATTATGTAAGTTTGAGTGGATAAAAGAGGGGGGCGGGAAAACGGCGGTTCTAAACGGGGGGGCAGACATGATTCGTGTGAGTCATGTCTGCCCTTGACATTTGTCCCCTTCCTAAGAGCCGATTTCTTGACTCTTAACAAAGTTATAAAGTTATGAAGTTATAGAATTACATAAGCCGGTTTAACTGCTTGGGTATATCCCGCCCACCATACATCACACGCATGACTTTGACAGTCAGCTCCCTGTGGTTCGGTATGTAGAACACAAGATAGTTATCCACTGGCATTATACGGAGATTGCGGCTGTGCCACGGCTCCTTCTCATACACACGAAAGCGCTCCGGCATCTGATCCAGAGACATAATGCTCTGCTCCAGCCGGTCAAGTTGACCTGTGGCATTTTGTGGTGATTGCAGTTCAAAGGCAATATACTCGAAAATGCTGCGAAGGTCATTCTCTGCTTCTGTTGTCAGTCGTACTTCATAGATCATACGCCGTATTCCTTATGGATGTCGGCAAAAACTTCCGAAGCCGGACGGGTGCGTCCTGCCTGAATATCCGCATATCCTTTCTCCAGTTCTGCGTGTAACTGCTCAGCCGTCATGCGGCTGACATCCAGAGGATGCTCCGGCAGCTTCACCTCAAAAGGCAGACCATTGTGGAGAATGATCTGTTTGTAGAACATAGTGATGGCGTTGGATGCAGGAATGCCCAGGGCATTTAAAATGGTTTCTGCCCGTTCTTTTACATCCGGTTCGATACGCGCATAAAGGTTTGCTGATTTTGCCATATAGAAAACTCCTTTCCGGGTTCAGTGTTCCCAGCCTCACCTATATTATACGAAAATGTACGTACAGAAGCAATACATTAACAAAATTTTTAAATTCCATAGGGAATCACATTGTCAATAGTCAGCACCTGTTTCGACTTTGCGATCCCCATAAACTGCTTATGGCATTCCCAGAGAGCCATAAGCAAGCCAAACGGCATGAGCCACACCTCATCCTGTGTGAGATTGAGATGGGCCATGCCGTAATACAAAAGCCAGGTAAACAATTCTGCATCGCTTACCTTTTTCGGTAGTTTTTGCCCCGAAGAGGGATTTTTCTATTGTATCAAAATCAGCAAAAGATACAATTATAATAGACCGTGGAAACGTGGTTCGCTGATGGACATGCGAATAATAAATAGGCCGTGAAAAAGTCTTTAAGCCTCTTGTCAGATATTTCCTGTCGCGGAGAAATATATTGATGGGCAGTACTTGAAAGGTGGACAACCTGTAAGACTTGCAGACCCCAAACTGATCAGGAAATGGAGAAGAACGCCCGAAAAGTGATTGGGCTGCTGCATAGGGGCGTCCGTTTCACGCCTACTCAGCCCAACGTGCTGCGGATAGAAGAACTAATGTTGAAAGAATTACAGGAATAAATAAAGAATCAGGGCGCGGCAGCCGGTAATGTTTCGGCCGTCGCGCCCTGAATGGGATATCCCCGCATATCAAAATGCCCGGATATCGTCGCTCTCATCATCCGCCGTGTCCTTGATCTCCCGGATCACCACGTCGTAGCTGTAATCGGCGCTGACGGGGATTGTGACCCGGTCGCCCACCCGATGGCGGAGGAGGGCTTTCCCCAGGGGGGATTCGATGCTGATCAGGTTCTTCATGGAATTGCCCCGGATGCTGGTGACGATCTTGTAGGTCTCGCACTCGTCGTCCTCTTCGATGTAGACGGTGACGGTTTTGTTCAGACCAACCTGGTCGGAAGCGGTGTGGTCTTCCACGATCACCGCGGTCTTCAGCATCCGTTCCAGGTATCTGATGCGGCTCTCGTTCTGGTTTTTATCTCTTTTCGCCGCATAGTATTCAAAATTCTCGCTCAAGTCTCCCTGGGCCCGGGCTTCCTTGACCGCTTCGATGGCTTCCGGACGGACCACCAGCTTGCGGTGGTCGATCTCCTGCTGGATCTTTTCCACGTCCTTTTTGGTAAGCTTCTCTTTCATGACTGCGCCTTCCTTACAGCAGTACGATGTTATTTTGAAGCGCTGTCTCCCGGATCTGGTCCGGCCAGATGGAGGACTGCACTTCCCCAATATGCGCTTTCCGAAGGAAAAACATGCAGATACGGGACTGCCCGATGCCGCCGCCGATGGTGTAGGGCAGCTGCTGTTCCAGGATGGCTTTTTGGAACGGAAGTTCCGCGCGCTCTTCACAGCCTGCCAGGGCCAGCTGGCGCTGCAGGGCTTCTTCATCCACGCGGATGCCCATGGAGGACAGCTCCAGGGAACGGTTCAGCACCGGATACCAGACAATGATATCTCCATTGAGATGCCAGTCGTCGTAGTCCGGGGCGCGTCCGTCATGGGGCTCGCCGTTGGTGAGCTTATCGCCGATCTCCATCAGGAAAACAGCGCCCTTTTCACGGGCGATCCGGTCTTCCCGCTCTTTGGGGGAAAGATTGGGATAGAGATCCAGCAGTTCCTGGGTGGTGATAAAGAAAATTTCCTTGGGAAGGATCTCTTCGATATAATCATATCGGATCGCCATGTATTTTTCCGTCTTTTTCAGAACCTTGTAGATCTCCCTTACGGTCTCTTTCAGGAAGGTGATGTTGCGGTCTTTTTTCAGAATAATCTTTTCCCAGTCCCACTGATCCACATAGATGGAGTGGATATTGTCCGTGTCCTCGTCCCTGCGGATGGCGTTCATATCCGTATAAAGTCCTTCTCCTATATGAAATCCGTACTGCTTCAGGGCGTATCTCTTCCATTTGGCAAGAGAGTGGACGATCTCCACCGGGCGGTCGTTCTGCTCCTTGACTCCAAAAGAAACGGGCCGTTCTACTCCGTTCAGGTTGTCGTTCAGCCCGGATTCCGGCGTCACAAACAGCGGCGCGGATACGCGGAGCAGGTAAAGGCGCTCCGCCAGCGTCTGCTGGAAGAAATCCTTGACCGTTTTGATCGCGATCTGCGTGTCGTAAAGCGACAGCTCGGAATGGTAATTTTCAGGTATGTATAAGTGTTCCATTCATGTTCCTCCAATTTTTATGTTTCTTTGCCAATATAACGTTACAGTTCACACCGTACTCAGGAACAGGAAAAATGCCTCTTACATGCAAGCATGACGCTGCATTTTTCCTGTTCCTGAGTACAAGTAGAACTCATAACTGTAACAGTATAGCACAAAAATAGAAAAAGGAAAAGAATCTTCATCGACAAACGACGCGTTATCATGTAAAATAAAGAATAGTGGCCGGAGAGATGGAGGAATCAGGGGATGAAGATTGCGCTGGGACAGATGGAGATATGCTGGGAAGACCGGGAAGCCAGTCTGCAGAAAGTGGAGCGCTGCATGGAGCTTTTAAGCCGGCGGGGAACAGAACTTTTCCTGCTGCCGGAGATGAGCCTGACCGGATTTTCCATGCGCACGGAGCGGACGAAGGAGCATGGAGAGACGAAAGCATGTGCCGCGGAACTGGCGCGGACATACGGGATGACCGTGGGGATCGGCTGGGTGAAAGATGCCGGAGCATGGTGTGAGAACCACTATTCACTGGTGGGGCCGGACGGAGTCCTGCTGGACTATGCGAAACTCCATCCATTCGGATACGGCGGAGAGGCGGAAGCGTTCCGGGGCGGAAACCGGCTGCCTTGCTGCAGAGTGGGCGCGTTTCGGACGGGCGTACAGATCTGCTATGACCTGCGGTTCCCGGAGCCGTTCCAGATCCTGTCCAGGGAAGCGGAACTGATCCTGGTGCCGGCCAACTGGCCTGCATCCAGGCGGGAGCATTGGGACTGCCTGCTGCGGGCGCGGGCCATTGAGAACCAGGCCTACATTGCAGGGATCAACTGCGCGGGACGGATGGGCAGGCTGTATTATTCCGGGGATTCCGGGATCTACAGTCCGGACGGTGTTCTTTTGAAAGCGGAAGCCGTCCCCATTCCGAACGGATGCCCGGAGGAACTGCTGCTGTGTTATGAGATGGAAAACGATGTGGAGGCGTACAGGGGGCGTTTCCCGGTAAAGAGGGACCGGAGAGAAGACCTGTACGGGAAATATTATACAGGAGGACAGCAAAACGAAGAGACATGAACGATAAGGACATATGGATACAGGGAAGCGATGTGGATCGGAAGACCATAGAAGAATACATGAAGGACCGGGAGCAGGGGACGATCCTTTCGGAGCTTCCATCCTTTCTGTATCTGATGATGCAGTACCGCTGCGCCATACGGGAGATGGAGTCCAAGCTGGATGTGCTCAATGATGAGTTTTCCCTGCGGCACGAGAGAAATCCTTTTGAATCCATCGAAAGCCGCGTGAAGAAGCCCAGGAGCATCATCGAAAAGATGCGCAGGAAGGGCTTTGAGCTTACGGTGGAAAATATTGAGGAGAAATTGACGGATGTTGCGGGGATCCGGGTCATCTGCTCTTTTGTGGAAGACATCTATTATCTGGCGGATATGCTTTCCGCCCAGGATGACCTGAAGGTGCTGGAAGTGAAGGACTATATCAAGAATCCCAAGCCTAACGGTTACCGGAGCCTGCACCTGATCATTCAGATCCCGATCTATTTGTCGGACCAGAAAAAATATATGCGGGTAGAGGTACAGTTCCGTACCATCGCCATGGATTTCTGGGCCAGTGTGGACCATAAGCTGAAATATAAAAAGAACGTGGCGAATCCGGAGATGATCGTGGAGGAACTGAGAAAGTGCGCGGATGTGATCAGCAGCGTGGACCAGCGGATGCAGGAGATCCGCAACATGATAGAAGCGGAGGAGATAGCAGATGAAAAAGCTGATCGTGAGTGACCTGGACGGGACGCTGATCCCGGAGGGAACGCAGACCATCGATCCGGATTTCTGGCCGGCACTGGACAGACTTCTGGAGCAGGGATACCTGTTTTATGCGGCCAGCGGGCGGCAGTACGCCAATATGCGCAGGCTGTTCGCGGATTATGGAGACCGGATCGGATTTATCAGCGAAAACGGATCAGTGGTGACGGAGGCAGAACAGGTGGTGTTCGTGGACGAGCTTCCGCCAAAGCTCATGCGGGAGGTGGCGGAGGATATGATGCGTTTTCCCATGGCCGAGATCTGTCTGTCAGGCGTGAAAGCCTGCTACATAAAGCCCAGGACGGAATGGTTCGCCAACCAGATTGAGAATGTCCTGCAGAATGTCACCGGACGGTTTGAAAGCTTGGATCAGATCGACGACAGGATTGTGAAGTCTTCCATATATATTCATGATTTTGAGAAGCATGTGGGAGAGATCCAGGGGTATTTCCAGGAGAGATACGGCGAGTATGCGGATTTTGTCCTGGCGGGCAACGGATGGCTGGATATGATCCTGAAGGGCTCCGGAAAAGGAAAAGCGCTGAATTTCGTGCTGGAGCGGAAGGGGATCGCCCCGGAAGATGTGGTGGTATTCGGAGACAACCAGAACGATATCTCCATGCTGGAAGCCGTGCCGTGCAGCTACGCGGTGGAATCCGCGAAGCCGGAGGTGAAAACGCACGCTGCCCGCACCTGCGCCAGCGTGGCCGGAGTTTTGAGAGAAATTTTATTGATGTAACAAATGTTACGGTATATTTTCCTGAAAAAGGATATGATATAAGAAGTGGAAAATAATATATGGAGGTACGATGAATATGAAAAAATATGTTTGCGAACCCTGCGGTTATGTATATGATCCGGAGCTGGGTGATCCGGACAGCGGAATCGCTCCGGGTACGGCTTTTGAAGACCTTCCGGAAGACTGGGTATGTCCGGTCTGCGGAGTAGGCAAAGAAGATTTTGCGCCGGAAGAATAAGCAGACGGGCTGCCGCAGATGTCGGTGACGACGCGGCAGCCTTCTTTCCGCTTATGGTTACGGAAGATGAGGAGGAAGGATGGAGAGATACCTGGAGAGCCCGCTGTTTGCCCGGATCACCGAGGAGGAAGCGGGGCGGATGCTGAACTGTGCAAAGGCAAGGTACCGGGACTACAGCGCCGGGAGCATGATTTTCGGGGAGGACGACGTGCCGAAAAATCTGTATCTGCTTCTGGAGGGAAAGGTACAGATCGTCAAAAACCTGCCCTCAGGAAAGAGAAACCTTCTGTTCCAGGTGAACGAGCTGGAGGTGTTCGGTGATACCTGCCCCTCAGATGCCACCGGATGCTACTGGTATGAAGCGGTGGCGGTGAAGGCGTCCAGGGTGCTGATCCTTCCCTATCATTTTATCTATGGTTTCTGCGCGAATGTCTGTGCCCATCACAAGCTGATTATCCGGAACCTCCTGGATATTCAGGCTAAGAATAATCTGCAGATGACAAAGAAACTGCATATCCTCACCAACACCACCCTGAGACAGAAGATTGCCCTCTGGCTTCTGGAAGTGAGCGAGGATGGGAAAAAGGCGGTGATGGACATGAACCGCGAGGAACTGGCTGATTATCTGGGCGTGACCCGCCCATCCCTGTCCCGCACTCTGATGGAGATGCAGAAACAGGGGCTGATCCGGATCGACGGAAAGCTGGTCTGGATACAGGATGCGGAGGAACTAGGAAAGATTATGGAGGACGAAAGATGAAAGAAGTGACTGTGACAGATTCTGTTTTGTATGTGGGATGCAACGACAGGGACATCGACCTGTTCGAGAGCCAGTACCATGTACCCAATGGCGTGACGTACAATTCTTATGTAATTAAGGATGAAAAAACTGCGGTGATGGACACGGTGGATCCCAGAAGGACGGACGAATGGCTGCAGAACGTGGAACGGGTAATGGAAGGAAAGGCGCCGGATTATCTGGTGATCAGCCATCTGGAACCGGACCATGCCGGCAGCATCCAGAGAATCGCGGAGAAATACCCGTCCATGAAGCTGGTCAGCAATGCGAAGGTATTTGCCATGCTGCCCCAGTTCTTTGCTTTTGACCTGACGGACCGCATGGTGACGGTGGGAGAAGGGGATACCCTGGAGCTGGGAAGCCATACCCTGCATTTTGTCATGGCTCCCATGGTGCACTGGCCGGAGGTAATGGTGGAATATGAATCTTCGGAAAAGATCCTCTTCGCGGCGGACGGCTTCGGCAAATTCGGGGCTATGGACGCGGACGAAGAGTGGACGGACGAGGCCAGAAGATATTTTATCAATATTGTGGGCAAATACGGGCCGCAGGTGCAGGCGCTCCTGAAGAAAGCATCCACGCTGGACATTGCCATGATCTGCCCTCTGCACGGGCCTGTCCTGAAGGAGAATCTGGGCTTCTACATTGAGAAATACCTGAAATGGTCCTCCTATGAACCGGAGGAGGAAGGAATTGTGGTTGCCTGCGCCTCCATCCATGGAAATACCAGAAGGGCCATGCAGCGCTTTGTGGAGATCCTGAAGGAAAAGGGCGCGAAGAATGTGGTATTCTTTGACCTGGCAAGGGACGATATGGCCGAGGCGGTGGCCAGCGCGTACCGTTATGATACGCTGGTAACGGCATGCTGTACATACGACGCCAGCCTGTTCCCCTGCATGGAAGATTTCCTGTACCATCTGAAGATCAAGAATTTCCAGAAACGTAAGGTGGGACTTGTGGAGAACGGTTCCTGGGCGCCCATGGCCGGAAAGCAGATGCGCGCTTATTTTGAAGGGATGAAAGAGATCAGCATTGTGGAGCCGATGGTGACGATCCGCTCCGTTATGAATGAGAAGAACGAAGAAGAGCTGAAGGCTCTGGCGGACGCGCTTCTGGAGCGCTGACGGAGACTCTTCAGGGTTGAGAGGATGCAGTATGGCTGTGGGCTGTGCTGCATTCTTCTTGTTCTATTGCCGATTCCGGACGCCTGTGCTACAATAATCGGTAATGAAACAGTGGAGACGGGTGCGTATGAGTGAAGAAAAGTCTATTCTGATCGTGGATGACAGTGAACTGAATCGTGAAATTTTAAAAGAGATCCTGGGATCGGAATACCATATCCTGGAGGCGGAGAACGGGCAGGAGGCGCTGGAACTGCTGGATCGGGAGTGGGAGTGTCTGGAAGGAATCGTCCTGGATCTGATCATGCCGGTCATGGACGGGTATGATTTTCTAAAGAGATATTCTGTCTGTGAGCAGTGGAAAGAGATCCCGGTGCTGGTGGCCACGGCCGACGAGGGGGCGGAGGTGGAGAATCTCTGCCTGAAACTGGGCGCGTGGGATTTCGTACATAAGCCGTTTAACCCGGCCACGGTTTACCTGAGGCTTCGGAACAACATCAGCCGGAGGCAGATGCATCTTCTGGAAAAACAGCGTATAGAGGATACGTTCGGCCGGTATGTGGACCCTTCTATTATGAAAGAGCTGCTCAGGGAAGGGGTCTCAGTGGAAGAATTAAAAGGCAGGAATGTGGAGATTGCGGTACTGTTTGCGGATATCCGGGGATTCACGGCTCTCTCCGAACAGATGGCGCCGGAGCTGGTGGTGGAGATCCTGAACGAATGTCTGACGGTGACCAGCCAGTGCGTGAAAAAGTACGGGGGCACCCTGGACAAGTACATGGGCGACTGTACCATGGCCTTCTGGGGAGCGCCGCTTCCCTGTGAGGACGCGGTCTACCAGGCCTGCCAGGCGGCGGTGGATATGATCGCCGGAACCAAGCCCCTGGCAGAGCGGCTGTTAAGAAAATATGGGAAAGAGGTATCCTACGGGATCGGGATCAATGCCGGGCCGGCCGTCGTGGGCAACATTGGGTCGCCGGACCGCATGGACTATACGGCCATAGGCGATACTGTGAATACTGCCTCCCGTCTGGAATCGAAGGCGGAATCCGGCAAGATCTATATCAGCGGCGCGGTGGCTGCCGCACTGGGAAACCGGGCCAGAACCACCCTGCTGGGGAAAAATATCCGGCTGAAAGGGAAGTCAGAGGGGATCGAGATACGTACCCTGGACGTTTTGAAGCAGATCGATGAAACGCAATGAATTATATATCATCCACGGAAAACAATATATGGAGATGACCCGCCGACTTTTGGAGGCGGTGGATCTGGCGGGTATGATCGGAAGCCGAAAGAAACGGATCGGCATCAAGCCCAACCTGGTATCCCCGTCGCCCGCCGATCAGGGCGGGACGACCCACCCGGAGGTGGTGGAGGGACTGATCCGCTATCTTCAGGAGCACGGCTTTCATAACCTGGCAATTATGGAAGGCTCCTGGGTGGGAGACCGGACGGAGGACGCTTTCCGGGTCTGCGGGTATGCGGAACTGGCCGGGCGCTGTCAGGTGGAACTGATCGACGCCCAGAAGGAGAAAGGCGTTCTTAAGGACTGCGGAGGCATGGAGCTTCGCATTTGCCGCTGCGCGGAAAACGTGGATTTTATGATCAATGTTCCGGTGTTGAAAGGGCATTGCCAGACCAGGATTACCTGTGCCCTCAAAAATATGAAGGGGCTTCTGCCCAACAGTGAAAAACGCAGATTCCACGCGCTGGGACTGCACCGGCCCATCGCTCATCTTGCTCTGGGCATTCACCAGGATTTTATTCTGGTGGACAATATCTGCGGCGACCTGAATTTTGAAGACGGCGGGAACCCCACGGAGATGAACCGGCTTTTGGCGGCGGCGGATCCGGTTCTCTGCGACGCCTATGTGTGCCGGTTCCTGAATTACCGGACGGAGGACGTGCCGTATATTGGCATGGCGGAAGCCCTGGGAGCAGGCAGCAGCGACCTGGAGCACGCGGTGATCCGGGAACTGAACCGGCCGGAGAGCGAGACGGCCCTTCCGGAACTGGGGCGGGTCATGAAGCTGGCGGAGCTGGCGGAGGAAGTGGAATCCTGCAGCGCCTGCTACGGCTACCTGATTCCGGCGCTGGATATGCTGGAAAAAGAAGGGCTTTTGGAAGAACTCACAGAAAAGGTCTGCATCGGACAGGGGTTCCGGGGAAAGACCGGGACACTGGGCGTGGGGCGCTGCACCGCAGGATTTGCCCGGCATCTGGACGGCTGTCCGCCCACGGAGCAGGAGATGTACGAATTTCTGAAGGCATACATCCTGGAGCAGAGGGCCCGGCGGCTGATCTGCGATCTGGCCGGGATATCCGCGCCCACAGGACAGGAGCAGGAGCGGGCGGTTTTCGTGAAAGCATGGCTGGAAGCCCATGGAGCGCAGGACGTCCAGGTGGACGGCGCAGGGAACGTCTGCTGGCTCTGGAGCCGGAAAAGGGAGCGGCTGACCGTATTCGCGGCGCATATGGACACGGTATTCTCCCAGGATACGAAGCTGGAGATCCGGCAGCGGGACGGACGCCTGTACTGCCCCGGTATCGGGGACGATACTGCCAACCTGGCGAGCATGCTCATGGCGGCGGCCCAGGCCGCAGGATCGGGCTTTGTCCCTGAATATGGGATTCTCTTTGCCGCCACCGTGGGCGAGGAAGGGCTTGGCAACCTGAAGGGCAGCAGGCAGGTGTTTGCGGATTATGAAGGCGCCGTGGAGCAGGCGGTGGTCTTCGACCTGTACCGGGAGCGGCTTTACTGCCGGGCGGTGGGTTCGGCGCGCTATGAGGTACGCGTCCGCACCCAGGGGGGACACTCCTACCAGGATTTTGGAAGGAAGAACGCCATCGCACAGGCCGCGGGGCTGATCGCGCGCCTGTATGAAGCGGAGCCGGATGCCGCCGGGAAACCGGATACTTCCGGGAAACTGGACACTGCCGGAAAAGTCACCTGGAACGTGGGGACGATCCAGGGAGGGACAGTGATCAACGCCATTGCGTCGGAGGCGGTGTTTACCTATGAATATCGTTCGGAGGATTCCCGGAGCATGGAGCGGATGAAAGTCCGTTTCCAGGAGGAACTGGATCGGACTGCCGTGGACGGTGTAACCGTGGAAGCCGTCTGTGTGGGAGAGCGGCCCTGTGGGGACGGTGTGGATGCGGCCCGGCAGGCGGCTCTTGCGGAAACGTGCAGGCGGGTTTTGCAAAAATATGCGGATCAGGAGATTCCGGACGCGTCCGCTTCCACGGATGCCAATATCCCGCTGTCCATGGGTATCCCGGCAGTGTGCGTGGGAACCATATCAGGAGGCGGACTCCACACGGAAGAGGAATATATAGAAGAGGACAGCATCCGGTATGGCTGGCAGATCGTGTCAGAACTGATGAGGATGTTTGCAGACGGACAGGGAAGGGAGACAGCATCGGATTGACAGAACAGAAGGAACGCGCATTTTTACTGGGAATCGACCTGAATGACGGAGAAAATTTTGAACGCTCCATGGAGGAGCTGAAAAGTCTGGCGGAGGCGTGCCAGATGGAGGTGGTGGGGCAGATGACCCAGAAGCTTTCCAGGCCCCACAACGCCCTGTATATGGGGAGAGGGAAACTGGGGGAGGTACAGGATCTGCTGGAGCAGGAACCGGCGGACGTGCTGGTATTTGACCGTTCCCTGACACCCTCCCAGCTTCGGAACCTTCAGAATATTCTGGATCTGCCGATTCTGGACAGGACCACGCTGATTCTGGAGATCTTCGCCAGACGCGCCCAGACCAGGGAGGCGCGTCTGCAGGTGGAAGCCGCGAGGCTTCAGTATGTGCTTCCCAGGCTGACCGGCATGCATAAAGCGCTGAGCCGCCAGGGCGGCGGCAGCGGACTTGCCAACCGGGGAGCCGGGGAGAAGAAACTGGAGCTGGATCGCCGGAGGATTGAGAAGCGGATCTCGGAGCTGAACCGGGAACTGGATAAGATATCCACAGAGCGGGAGACCCAGCGCAGGAAGCGGGGACGCAGCGGCATCCCCAGGGTGGCGCTGGTGGGATATACCAACGCGGGAAAATCCACGCTCATGAACCGGATGCTGGAGACGTATATGAGGGACGGCTCCAGGAAGGTGCTGGAAAAAGACATGCTGTTCGCCACGCTGGACACCACGGTGCGCAGGATACAGGCGGGACCGGAGCGGGTGTTCCTCCTGTCGGATACGGTGGGGTTCATCCATCAGCTTCCCGCGGGGCTGGTGAAGGCGTTCCGCTCCACGCTGGACGAGGCCAGGGGAGCGGAGCTGCTGCTTCTGGTGCTGGACGACTCGGATGAGGACTGCGTCCGCCAGAAGCAGGTGACGGAGGAGACGATCAAGGAGCTGGGAGCAGGCGATATCCCGGTGATCTATGTCTACAATAAAGCGGATCTGCGCCTGGGCGAAGGGGAACTGCCCAGGGTGCGGGGCGACCGGATCTATATGTCGGCCAAAAGCGGCGCGGGGATCCCGGAACTGACGGATATGATTTTTAAAAGACTTTCAGAAGCGGGAGGCGCTTCATGAGAAAACAGAGACTATTGCGGGGATTGTTGTGGGGGCTTTTATGGGCGCTGCTGACGGGAGGCTGCGGCCGCGCCGGACAGGCGGACAGCGTGCCGGTGAATGAGGGAACGGCCGCGCTGGCGGAAGAAGATACGGATGTGACGGACGTATCCGGGGAAAGCACAGCCGGGGAAGCGCAGGAGGCAGAAGACGCGGAAGCCTCCGCGCCGGATCTTCACGAATATGATTTTACGCTGGCTTTCGCCGGGGATATCAACCTGGCGGACGACTGGGGGACCATGGGCTACTACCGGGCGCAGGGGGAGGATATCCGGGCATGCATCGATCCGCAGCTCATAGCCAGGATGCAGGCGGCGGATCTGATGTGCCTGAATCTGGAGTGCTGCCTGTCCGACGAAGGAGAACCCATGGCGGGGAAGGCGTATACCTTCCGCGGAGACCCGGCCCATGTACAGATCCTGGAGGAGCTGGGCGTGGATCTGGTCAATCTGGCCAACAACCACGTGTTTGATTACGGGGAGGACGCGTTTCTGGATATGCTGTCCATTCTGGACGGGGAAGGGCTTCCTTATGTGGGCGCGGGCGTCGACGCCGGAGAAGCGAAAGAGCCGTGGTACGGAACCTTTGACGGCAGGACGGTGGCGGTGGTGTCGGCCACCCGCGCGGAGAAATATATCCTGACGCCGGAGGCGGGGACGGATACGCCTGGGGTGTTCCGCTGCTATGATACGGAGGCTCTGCTGGAGACGGTGGAGGAAGCGGACCGGAACGCGGATTTTGTCATTGCCTACATCCATTGGGGGACGGAATACAGCGAAGAACTGGAGGACGTCCAGGCGGAAGGCGCCAGGGCGCTTGCGGAGGCCGGGGCGGACGTGGTGCTGGGAGCCCATCCCCATTGCCTGCAGGGGGCGGAGTTTGTGGACGGGACGCCGGTGTTCTACAGCCTGGGAAATTACTGGTTCAATGAGAAGACCCTGGATACCGTCCTTCTGGAGTTGCATTTCTATGGAAACGACGAAGAACAGCATCTGGAAATCACGCCGGTGCCCGCCCGCCAGGAGGGGTACGTCACCCGGCTGCTGACGGAACCGGAAGAGGTGGAAGCGTGGGAAGCGCATCTGGAGGCCATGGAGCCCTCCGGTGTTAGCATAGACGAATATGGAATAGCAAGAGAGGTTGAATAGACATGGAGATCAGACAGGCAGACCGCAGGGAAAGAAAACTGATGAAGAGACTGTATTTAAGGGCTTTTCCCAAAGCGGAGCGCAAACCCTTCGGCATGATCTGCCGCATGGTGGCCAAAGGGCTGATGGAAACGCTGGTGATCGTGGACCGTGGATATATGGTGGGGCTGGCTATTACCGCCAGATATAAGGATCTGGTCCTGCTGGATTATTTTGCGGTGTCGGAGGCGTTCCGGGGACAGAATTATGGTTCCAGGGCGCTGGAGCTGCTGAAAAAACGGTATGAAGGGGAGCGCTTCATCCTGGAGATTGAGATCCCGGAGGAAAAAGCCTCCAACCAGCAGCAGCGGGTGCGCAGGAAGAATTTTTACCTGAAAGGCGGCATGAAGGAGACCGGGATCCAGGTCCTTCTGTGCGGCGTACCCATGGAGCTTCTGACAGACGGAAGCGCCGTGAGTTACGAAGAATACCATGATATTTACAAATACGCGGTGAATCCGGCTTTTGCCAGAAAGATCGTCCGCATGGACGGAGCCGGAAGGGAGGCAGGCGCATGATCAGAAGAAGGAAGATCCTGAAGACGGGAAACGTACTGGTAAAGAGTACCGCACAGATGGAGGGCATCCGGGAGAGCGGGAAGATCAATACCTATATTCTGGACTATGTGCAGGAGCGTATCTGCGCGGGCGTCTCCACAGGGGAGATCGACCGGTGGGTCAGCGAGCAGACCGCGCTGGCTGGCGCGGTTCCGGCCCCTCTGAATTATGAAGGTTTTCCCAAAAGCGTATGTACGTCCCGGAACCACGCCGTATGCCACGGCATTCCCAGCGACGGCGAGATCCTGAAAGAAGGCGATATCATCAACGTGGACGTATCCACGATTTACAAAGGCTTCTTTTCCGATTCTTCCCGCATGTTCTGCATCGGTGAGGTGAGCGCGGACAAAAAGCGGCTGGTGCAGGCCGCCAGGGAAGCGGTGCAGGTGGGGCTTCTGGAAGTCAAGCCCTGGAAGCCCATCGGGGATATGGGACATGCAGTGTATATGTATGCCAGGAGCCGGGGATATTCTGTGGTGGAAGAGATCGGCGGCCATGGGGTGGGCCTGCAGTTCCATGAAGAACCGTGGGTCAGCTATGTGGCGCAGAAGGGAAGCGGAGAGATCATGGTGCCGGGGATGGTGTTCACCATAGAGCCCATGATCAATATGGGCGGCCCGGAGGTCTATGTGGACGATAAGAACGGATGGACAGTCTATACGGAGGACGGAATGCCCTCCGCCCAGTGGGAAGTGACAGTGGCGGTGACACAGAACGGCTATGAGGTCCTGGCCAGATAAGGCCGGGCAGAAAGGAGCGTGCCGGATGGAATATTTGTATCCAAAATATTTTTATGATTTTCAATGTGAAGCGGGGGCGTGCATGGATACCTGCTGCGCGGGGTGGAAGATCGCTATCGATCCGGTATCCCTGAAGAAATACCGGAAGTATCCGGGATTTTTCGGGAACCGCCTGAGAAATTCCGTGGACTGGGAGACGAAGACTTTTGAGCAGTACCATCGTCGATGCGCTCTGCTCAACGACGAAAACCTGTGCGACATGTATATCGAAGCCGGCCCGGGGATGCTCTGCAAGACATGTACCCGTTATCCTAGGCATTATGAGGAATTTGAGAATCTCAGGGAGATTTCCTTATCTTTGTCCTGTCCGGCGGCGGCCAGGATGATCCTGGGGGATAAAGAGAAACTGACGTTTGAAACTTCCTTCCGGAAAACCCCGGAGGAAGAGTATGAGACCTTTGATTTCTTCCTGTTCACAAAGCTGCAGGAGATCCGGGATTTTCTCTACGAGCGTATCCAGGACCGGGACGAATGCGTCAGCCTGCGCATGGCGGAAATCCTGGCGGCAGGGCACGATCTGCAGGCAAGAATCGACCGGAACCAGCTCTACGCGGTGGATGATTTCCTGAAATGGTGCCGGTCAAAGGCGTTTCGGAGGCAGGCAGATGAAAAATTCGCCGGATTTAAGGAGCATCCGCTGGCGGCGCGCATCCAGATGCGCCGGATGTGGAGGCGGCTGTACCGCCTGGAGACGCTGAGACCCGAGTGGACGGCGTTCCTTAAATACCAGGAGATCAGGCTGTATCAGGATATGAGCCTTTCAGAATACAAGGAGGCCTGCCGGGAATTTGACGCTTACATGGCGGACCGGGAGACCGAGTACGAGCAGCTTCTGATGTATTTTATCTTCGTCTATTTCTGCGGAGCGGTCTATGACGGGAACGCGTATGGCAAGATCAAACTGGCGGCTGTCAGCACTATGCTGATCCGGGAGATGGGCATGGCGGTCTGGCTGGAGAACGGGAAACAGTTTACGCTGGCCGACCAGATCCGCATCGCGTACCGGTATGCCAGGGAGGTGGAGCATTCGGATCCCAATATCGAGGCCCTGGAAGCCATGGTGACCGATGAAGACCTGTTCCGTCTGGACCGCCTGCTGAAAGGGCTGCTGGGGAGATGATACATTTTTTCATAGCCAGGTACGAGATGGAGCTTGCGTATGCCGGAAGCAGGGAGGATGCGCGCCGGACGCTTGCCGGGGACGCGGGAGAGGAAGGATATTTTGAGAATTACTATGAGAATGGGGACCGTTTCCGGCTGTTCCTGAAACGGAAATTCCCCTTTACTCTTCTCATTGCCGTCCCCGAAGGATATGGAACCTGGGAGGAAGGGAAGGTCCGGCTCACGTTCCAGGTGTCGAAGATGTCCAGGGCGGTGGAGTGGATCCTGTACGGTTCCGCGGCTCTGATGTGCGTGATCCTGGCCGCGGCCGGGAAGATGGCGGGAATTCCCCTGTTATGGAAAGCGGCGGCATTTTTCGCGCTGCTCCTGGTCCTGCGCCATGGCCTTCGGACGGCTGGTTTTTGGATGGAAACAATTCCCGCAGTGCGAAGAATTAAGAGACTGTGGGAGCCTTCTCCTTTCGGGGAGGACAGGGCCTTCTGACAGGCGTGTTTTTGGGGTTGACAAGTCCTCCTGATAGAAGTACACTGGGTACAGTGACAAGTACATAGATCCGGTAGGTAAGGCTACCGCAGGGATATGGGTTGCTGCCGCAAAATGATGGAGACATCATGCGTTGGTTTGAACAGGCGATATCGAAGCGAAGGTATCATCTAATGCAATTTCACCGCCCTGCGATGCTAAAGCTTGGACGGTTGCACCAGAGATTATATCCCGTGTCGGAGTTCAGGCTTCACACGGGATTTTTGATTCTACAGGAAAGTTTTCTGAACTTTCCTGTAGAATCAAAAGCCCTCCGGGCGGGATCGCGCTGCGGCGGAACGGAAGAAGCTGCATACGCAGCCCGCCGCAGGCGGAGAATCCTGCGGGGCAGGATTCTATTCTATCAGGAAAGTTTTCTGAATTTTCCAGTAGAACAAAAAGCCTCCGGCAGGATCACACGGCCTTACCGGAAATAGCGAAAGAAACGGAGGAAGGACGAATGCAGGAAAAAGCAGTCATGAACAGCGCGCTGACCACGCTGGTAGAAAACAAAAAATACAGTTCCATCAAAGATATTCTGCTGACCATGAACCCGGTTGACATTGCAGAATTATTTGGTTCTGTCCCTGAACAGACGCTGCCGATCCTGTTCCGGCTTCTCCCCCAGGATCAGGCGGCGGACACCTTCGCGGAGATGGCCCCGGAACTGCAGCAGATGCTGATCGAAGCGTTTTCCGACCGGGAGCTGAAAGAGGTGGTCAACGAACTCTGCGCCGACGACGCGGCGGATCTGGTGGACGATATGCCCGCCAATGTGGTAAAACGGATTCTGCGCCAGGCGGACCCGGATATGCGCCGGATGATCAACGAGCTTCTGAAATATCCCGAAGATACGGCCGGCAGCATCATGACGCCGGAGTTCGTAAAACTCAGACCCACCATGACGGTGGATCAGGCCATCAAAAGCATCCGCAGGACGGGCCTGGAGAAAGAAACCATCAACCACTGTTATGTGACGGATCAGCAAAGCCGCCTGATCGGTACAGTGTCCATCCGGACGCTGATCATATCTAGAGGGGACGCGGAAATCCAAAACATTATGGAAGAGCATGTGATCTTCGTCAATGTGAAGGAAGACCAGGAGGAAGTGGCCCGCGTCTTTGACAAATATGACCTGATTGCCCTTCCTGTGGTGGACGCAGAGGATCATCTGGTGGGAATCATTACCGTGGATGACGTCCTGGACGTCATGAAAAAAGAGACCACGGAGGATATGGAGATCATGGCGGCCATGATGCCGTCGGAAAAGCCGTACATAAAGACTCCGGTGGTGGAGCTGTACAAGAACCGTATCCCCTGGCTTTTGATCCTGATGATCTCTGCCACAGTGACCGGATTTATCATTACAAAATTTGAAGACGCCCTGGCGGCTTACGTGGCCCTGACCGCTTACATCCCCATGCTCATGGACACGGGCGGCAATTCGGGAAGCCAGGCTTCGGTGACGGTGATCCGCGCCCTGTCTTTGAAAGAACTGGAATTTAAAGATATTTTCCATGTGATCTGGAAAGAGGTGCGGGTGGCGCTTCTGTGCGGAGTTACCCTTGCCGTGGTGAATTTTGTGAAATTGCTGGCATTTGACAGGCTTCCGGTGCTGGTGTCGGCCACCGTGTGCTGTACGCTGGTGGTCACGGTGTTTGTGGCGAAGATCACAGGCTGTACGCTTCCCATGATTGCCAAGAAAGCCGGTTTTGACCCGGCGGTGATGGCCAGTCCGTTTATCACTACCATTGTAGACGCTTTATCACTTCTGATCTATTTTCAGTTTGCAGCCATGCTGCTGGGCCTGTAGGCCCGGCGGCATGCCGCCTGTATCTTAATAGTACCCCAAAATTTTACAGGAATATGTCCAGGATTTTGGAAAACCAAAGGAGGATTGAAATATGAGGAAAGAAAACACAGATATGCTTCAGGACACGCTCCGTATCCTGGAGCAGGGAGCTTACCAGAAAGACGGCAGGACCGTGCCGCTCAAGCTTTCCATGGAAGAAATGCGGGAATCCCGCGTTCTTTTGCCACAGGACGTGGAGGAAATATGTGGAAGGACAGATTTCCAGAAAGTATTTACTCTTGGAAGGTGCGGATATAGCTGTCAGAATAAGGACTCATTTGCGGCGGCGAGGGAACAGTACCAGAAGTACAGTTACCTGTTCGGAAAGGATTCTAAACCGGTCCTGGTACTGAACCTTGCCAATCCCGTGAATCCGGGCGGCGGCGTGCGGAACGGGGCGAAGGCGCAGGAGGAGGATCTGTGCAGGAAGAGCTCCCTGCTGCTTTCCCTGGAAAGTCCGGAGGCGGCAAAATACTATGAATACAACCGGAGCCTCCATACAAACATGGGCTCTGACGGGATGATATTTACGCCCCAGGTGGAGATTATAAAAGATGAAAACGGCGATCTCCTGAAGGATACGGTGATCGTGGCCGTCCTTACCTGTGCCGCGCCGATGGTGAAGTATGGGAAAGAAGGGATGGAGGAAGCTGCCTATGAAGAGATGGTCTATCACCGGATCATGGGGATGCTGAAATGCGCGGGATATTTTGGATATAAAAATCTCGTCCTGGGAGCGTGGGGCTGCGGCGCTTTCAGAAACGACGCCCGGGTGATGTCGGATCTGTTTTATAAAGCGTTGAAGGAAATGGATTTTGGCGGGATGCGGGAAAATGATTTTTTCCGCCGGATTGATTTCGCAGTTCTTGACCGCACGGAGGCGCTGTATAATTTTAAGGAATTTTACCGGAACTTCTCCTTTGACAATTTCTATCGGGATGAAAACCAAAAAGAGATGGAGAAAATCCTGGAAGAGAAAAAGAAGAAGGAAGCCTTTCTGGACAGGATTCGGGGAAGCCTGTTTGGCGGAGCGGTCGGCGACGCGCTGGGTTATCCCATTGAATTCTGGAATGAACAGGAGATTTTCTCCGAATATGGCCCGCGGGGGATACAAGAATATGCCGTCGATGAGAAAAGCGGTAAGGCGCTGATCTCAGACGATACCCAGATGTCGCTCTTTACGGCAAACGGTATCCTGATCGCGGATACCAGGGCGGCCATGCGCGGCATTGGCGGCATTCCCCATAATTATGTGGCGGGTTCCTATCAGGACTGGCTTCTTACGCAGGAGCAAAGCTATGACCAGGTTCGGTGGCTTCGCAGGGGCTTCGTGGAGGGGCGCACGTCGTGGCTCTTGGACGTGCCGGAACTGTACAGCCGCAGGGCTCCCGGGAACACCTGTATATCCGCTCTGCGTCAGATGAAAAACGGAGAGTCCCCCGGCAGCGTGGATTTTCCGCGAAACAACAGCAAGGGCTGCGGCGGGATCATGCGCGTAGCTCCGCTGGCCCTGCGGTACGACTTTGGAGAGAAACTGGATAAGCTGGATCGGGAAGGCGCGGAAATAGCGGCAATTACCCATGGGCATCCCCTGGGCTATATGAGCGCGGCGGTTCTGGTACATATCATAAACCGTATCGTCTATCCCAGGCAGGAGATGAGACTGAAGGAAATTGTGCTGGAAGCGTTGGAGGCGGCTACAGAGGCGTTCCCTGGGGAGCCTTATCTGAGAACGCTTGACGAAATCGTCCGTCTGGCCGTTTCCCTTTCGGAAAACGGCGAAAAGGATATAGACAACATCCACCGCATGGGAGAAGGCTGGGTGGCGGAAGAAACGCTTGCCATTGCCGTTTACTGTGCCCTGAGATATCAGGATGATTTCTCCGCAGGGATAACGGCAGCCGTGAATCATAAGGGCGACAGCGATTCCACCGGAGCGGTGGCCGGAAACATTCTCGGCGCGCTGTGCGGGTATGAAGCCATAGAAGGAAAATGGAAACGGGATCTGGAGCTTTCCGGGGTGATCCTGGATATGGCGGACGATCTCTGCTATGGATGCCAGATGAATGAGTACAGCCTTTATGAAGATCCGGTGTGGATTCGGAAATATATGAGGATGCACGGGCGGGAAGAGGCGTCCGCAGAGGCGCCAAAGACAGCATTTATCGCTGTGAAAGGAGATATTACCAAAGACCATGGCGTGGAGGCGATTGTGAACGCCGCGAACACAAGCCTGCTGGGAGGAGGCGGCGTAGACGGGGCGATCCACCGGGCGGCAGGTCCCGAACTGCTGGAAGAATGCAGGGGGTTAAGCGGCTGCGAGACCGGAAAGGCAAAAATCACGAAAGCGTACAGGCTTCCCTGCGAGTATGTGATCCATACCCCCGGCCCGCGCTGGCAGGGCGGGAACCGGCGGGAACGGGAATTGCTCGCTTCCTGTTACAGATCCTGTCTGGAACTGGCTGTGAAGCATAATATAAGGAAGATTGCCTTTCCGTCCATTTCCACAGGGATCTACCGATTCCCGCTGGAAGAAGCGGTAAAGATCGCCGTAAAGACGGTGAAGCAGTTCGCGGCGGAGCATCCCGGTAAGCTCGACGTTATCAAATGGGTGCTGTTTGACGACAGGACGCTGGAGAACTATCAGCAAGAACTGGGGCGGGATGATGGAACCGGAATGGGAACCGACCATTGACGGCTCGGTTCCCGGTAGGATTTAAAATTTTATTCAACGCAGAAGAATTAACCATCTGTTATAGATTGCGTAGCATAAGGATCTGTGTTATACTGCTCTCATGGGAAAACCAGAGAGCCAAGGCGGCTTACCCTCCGTTCATCGGAGGGGCTACCCTCCAGACTGATGAGGAAAGGAGGGCGTTGTCAATGTATGTTACATACGCTGATCTGATTCAGCTTTTAATATTCATTGTTGCCCTTGTCGGTCTTGTTTACGAGATTTTCAAGGATAGACGAAACCTGCTAACAGATGTCAAGCATTATTTTTAAATTTTGTATTACTAAAAATGGGTACACTTAATAGAGCTGA
>CALWLW010000014.1 GCA_944381625.1 uncultured Lachnoclostridium sp. | reverse complement strand
CACAGCCATCATCTCGATGTTGTTGGCGGCCACCTTGTCGGTCTTGGCGCCGGTAGACGCTCCGCAGGCCATCACCGTCTGGGCAAGACTCTCGCCAGGAACGGTGACAATCACCTTGCCAGTCTCTCGTACCTGCTTACCGGTGTGGGACTGTTTTCCAGTGGCGAAGCCCACCATAGGCGGATTAAAGGAGAGGTAAGACACAAAGCAAATGGGAGCCAGGTTCGTAGAACCGTCCTCCTTTTTAGAGCAGATCAGTGTCAGCGGATTGGGGGAGGTCAGAACAGTAGCCTCCATAATGTTCAGTTCTTTCATGTCCTTCAGACCTTTCTAAGAAATTTCAGTCGTTGACTGCACGGCCAACTAGTGATATATTTATTATACCTAATAGCACTTTTTGTTCAAGTACGCAAATTATTTATACCTGGTATCAAAAAATATACTGCAAAAGACGAGGAAAGATCCAATTATGACTTATGAAGAATTCAAAGAAAAGGTTGGCAGTGTCATTCTAACCGGCGAGGGAAACTGCCCGGTCACACCGGTGGTTCAAATGCTGCAGGGCAAATGGAAACTCCAAATTCTTTATGAACTGTGCATCAAGTGTCCTATGCGGTTTGGGGAACTGAAAAAAGTTCTCAAACCCATTACCAACACAGCTCTGACTAACGCCCTGAAGGATCTGGAAACGGATGAGTTGGTTCAGCGTATCCAATATAATGAAATGCCCCTGCGAGTGGAGTACTCCCTCACCGAGAAAGGACGGGATCTGCTGCCTGTTTTTTATGCCATTTCTCAGTGGGGCATGAAGTATATACCATGATTCTAACTATATAACATCTTTAATAAGATAACAGTCGGGAGGCATTGGCATTGAACCAGCTTCCCGGCTTTTTATTTTCTGCATACTGTTCTGCCCCAGTTCCCGATAGTATTTCATCCACAACACGGTGTTTCTAACCTTCTTATGCATTAACACCCCCTCTTTCAAATTGTTCCGCGTAACGGTAGAGGGATTTTCCTTCGGCTGTACGAAGATAGCGGATGTCCAGCCCATTCGGTCCCAAGCGGAAGCGATCCAGTGCATCAGCGTCCTTGAAGATGTGGTACAGGAGAATGCCATTCTCCTGTTCCGTTAATACTGCCTCGCCCAAGACATCATCCCTGTCGTGAAATGCCATGACCAGATAAACCCGGTGATCAAAGGACAGCGAATGCGTCTGACAATAGTCCCTGTAGTAATCTGCTGCCCGCTGGCCATGGCCCACATCCAACCAGTCATCCTGGCGGCGGGAGTCATGAAAAACCGCGGCGGCACACAGCGCCTCCCTCTCTTTCTGGAATAAATCCATCTTGTCTGCAATCAACAGAGCGAACAGCAATACCCTGGCGCAGTGCTCTTTGGTGTGTTTCTCACTATCAGACAGCGAAAACTGTACTTCCTGTTCGAGAAAATGATGCCATCGCTTATAGTCATTTTGAACTTGCTCTGGAATCGTCATGCCTCACACGCCTCCCGGAGCGCAGGCAGCAGCTCATCCAGCCGTCCGTCCAGTCCGAAGGACTTCTCTTTGATATTGTCCGCAATGTAAACCTCACCCAGATTAATCGTCACATAGGTGGCATTCGTTTCTTGCGCCACCAAGCGCATCAGCGGTGCTTTGATGAGCTGATTGCGCCAACCGATACCCAGCTCCAGCACCACCAGGTTTTTACCATGGCAGCGTGCCAGAAATGCCTGAAACCGATCCTGAGCCCCTGCATCCGGGATCATATACTGTCCCGCGCCCATGTGGATTTCCATGGGGCCACCGCACTGAGGGCAGCGTGGTACAAGTTCAGCGGGGATTTGTCCATCACGCTCCGCAGCTGCCAGCTTTTCCGCCAACTCAAGACTGGGATAACGGGTTTCATGACAGCGGCCAGCACATTGCATGGTCAGCCAGTTTCCTTCAATTTCATAGATTTTCTCTGGGGCAAATCCACAGAGTTCAAAGTGACACTCCCCATTGGAGGTAACAACAAAGTAGTCCTTTTCTCCCACAATCGCTTTCAAATCCTCCATCACCGGGGTAGGCCGGTATTGTCCGCAATAGTGATGGATCAGCCGCGCCCAGAAGGCCCACTTCTCCTCCTCGCTGGGCCAACGGGCCGTCATTCCCTGAAGAATACAGAGCAGACCATATCGCTGCTTAAAATTTCCGAACACTTCCTCAAAGGCCGCATTGTCTGCGAACAGATGTAAGCCTTCGGTGATGGACAGGCCGTTGCTGGCTCCGATTAAAATTGCATCCGCTCCTTTTATTTTCTCTGCAATCAGATTCCAATTTACCATAATATTTCATTCCTTCTGCTTATTTTTCATCAGGCGAGCCTCATATTCCTCAGTTCCGCTAACATTTCCGCCAAATCTCCTTGCAGATACAGACTGCGTCCCCGCAGATGCACTGGCACATGAGATGCCTCCCGATTGAGACAGGCATAAAACACATTCTCATTTCTGGCTGTCAGCTCCCAGAAAGGCAGCTTAATAATACTGGGCGTCATCTCACCCACGCCAAGCTCCAGCAGCAGAACCTTTTGATCCGGCTGTTCCACCAGCCAGTGCCGCAGAAAGGCATGATAACGGCCAAGACTTTCTTTCCAGAACCTTCCCTCCAGAAAAGTATCATCCCGCACCCATGGAACCAACATCCGTCCGCAGTCCCGACAACGCGGGACTGCCTCTTCCGGCAGGCGTACTCCCTCAAGGCAGCGGGTCAGTTCCTCAACCAATTCCCTGTTTTCCCAGATATCATCCCGGCAGGGCTGACTGCATTGGCAAAATCCGAAGTCCCCTTGAAACGCGCAGATCTGTTCTTCAGAAAACACCCGAAAAAATTGCCGGTCCACATTGGTGGTCAGGACAAACGCAGGTTTGTCAGCTATGACGGATTGGAGATCCAAATAAGGCTGTCCAGTGGGGGCCTCCCACATAAAGCGGATATATTGACTGTAATATCCCCATTGCTCCCCATAACTGGAAAAGCAGTGGTAGAAACCAGCCAGCGGAGATGTGAAGCCGTAATGCTCCCGAAACAAAGACAGCCCTTCCGACAGCGATGGCGACCAGTGATAGTGGTCATAGCCTGCCGCACTGGAAAGGCCAGAGCCACCGCCGATCACAATGGCATCTGCTTGATCGATGCGCTCGGCAAGTTCCTGAAGCACCGCTTGGTTTCCGCCGCTCATTGATTGTTATCTCCGCTTTCCATGGTGTCCCGTGCATCCCGCAGCACTTTGGCAATATCAGCCACAATGACCATGCCTTTATCCTCCAACTGTTTGGGCAGGAAGTTATACTTGTCATTGACAGCGATATATCGGGCGTGAGGAAGACTGAGTGTCATATTCCAAAAGGGTTCCTGGATGAACATAGGCGTCATGCGGCCCACGCCAAATTCCAGAAACAGAATCTTTTTTTCTTTATGCTCCAACACGTAATGGGAAATTTTTTCATATTGCTCATCATATTTTTTGCCTTGAAGGAAATTGCCGTATCCCCGAACCCAGGGAAAAGCTTCTCCGCCGCAGTGAGGGCAGCGTGGAATCATAGATTTCGGGATGGAAGTACCTTCCCCCATAGCATCCATCATATCCTCTACCGGTTTCACGGCGTCCCATGTATCATTGGTACAGCAGGCGGCACACTGAAAAAATCGATGGTCTCCCTGAATCTCCGCCACTTTACTCTCCGGGTAGAGTTTAACGAACTGGGTATCCTGATTGGTGGTAAGGATAAAAAAATCCTTCCCTTTCAAAATCGCATCCAGATTGAGATATGGTTCCCGCACAGAAGCAGTTTGGGTAGTGTGAAGAAATGTAGCCAGATAGCCCCAGAACTCTTCACGGCTGCTCCATCGGTGCATCATTCCATCAAAAGCTCCTTTGAAATGATATTTCTCTGCATATTTTCCAAAATAATGGCGATAGGAGGCATTGTCCTCATAATAAAAATCTCCTCCCCCGGCAGCAGACAATCCGGAGGCTCCGCCCACCACGACGCAGTCGGCATCCCTGATCTCTTGAATCAATCGACTGATCTGCTCTTTGTAAGGCTGCGGCTTTTTATCCGTCAACTTATAAGGTGTACGCCCGGAAGCGTATAGACCGTAATAACGCTGATAATTCATCTGCGTCTGTGTGACCAGTTCTTCATAAAAACTCATTGTTTCCATCCCTTCTTCTTGTTGTTATTTTTATTTTTACTTCAATTTATCATAACACCGCCTTGCGCCCCTGTCAATATGCTGTTATAATAATTTTAACAACAAATACAAGAAAGAGGGGATATGCTATGAAATACCCTACCAAACTCAGCGATGCCGTCCATATTCTGGCATTTATCGCTTTGCATCCTAATTGCGGCCTGACAAGTGAAAAGATTGCCGAGAGTATCCAAACCAATGCCGGTTATGTTCGCCAGCTTATGTCTGCTCTGCGCCGGGGCGGACTGCTCTTAAGCGTGAAAGGCCATCCCCGTCCCAGTCTGGCGAAAACGCCCTGTCAAATTACACTGCTGGATGTGTACCAGGCTGTGGAGGGCGACAAACCCCTGCTTCATCAGGATACTCACACCAATCCAGCCTGCGGCGTGGGCATGAACATCCAGCTGGTACTGCGGGACTGCTATGATTTGGTGCAGCAGCAGGCAGAAGAAGCCATGCGCAGTATTACACTTCAGGAAATACTGGATCGCTATACCGAAAAACTCTCCCGTTTGGGTCAAAAATCATTCTAAACAGGAAAGGAATCAATGTTAAGGAGGAATGCAGCATGTCGAACAGATCTTTGCCCCATGATCATGGGCAAACCATCGAGCAGGAATTGGAACATATGCCCAGTGCGGAAAATTTCCAAACAGTGGCTGAGATTTTTAAACAGTTAGGTGACGGGAGCCGAATTCGCATTTTCTGGCTTCTGTGCCACTGCGAAGAATGCGTCATCAATATTTCCGCCATGGTCGATATGAGCAGCCCAGCGGTTTCCCACCACCTCAAGCAGCTCAAATCTGCTGGTTTAATTATCAGCCGTCGGGAAGGAAAAGAGGTCTACTACAAAGCCGCTGGCACAGAGCAAGCGCAGACTTTTCACCAGATGATTGAATGGCTTGTAAAACTTGCCTGCCCATCACACACTGAAAGACAGAAAGGCACACCATGAAAAAAACAGAAAACGTTGGTTCACTGTTTACAGAACGGTTTCAGGCTAAAATCAGCGGAAAGGGAAATATAGAGACATACGAAGTCTTTCCAGGTATTGAAGCATCTTTCAACGCCTTCATAGGCCAGGAAGCACACTTCCAACACGATGCCTCTGATTCCGTCCTGGAGGTTTATTACTGTCGAAGCGGCCGCATTGGTTGGAATATGCGCGGCGGCACCGCAATCTATCTGGGCGCAGGCGATTTGACTGCCCACAGCATGGCCTGTTGTGCCGATTCCAATATGATGTTTCCACTGGGATACGCTGAAGGGCTTTCCGTATCTGTAGATTTAGAACGCTTACAAACTGTCTGCCCGGAAATCTTACAGGAAGCAAATGTGCAGGCTGGTAAATTGCGTGAGCGCTTTTGTTCCGGGAAACCGCTTGCCATTCCAGCCTGCTCCGAACTGGAACATATTTTTATGCCAATCTTCTCTATGGAAGTTTCTTTGCGGCTGCCTTTATTGAAGCTAAAGATGCTGGAGCTGTTGATCTACCTGAGCAGATTAGAACCAGGGAAAAAGGAACTGACCCAATATTTCTCCCAGCAGACAGAGATAATCAAAGAAATCCACCAACAACTGACTGAACACCTGGATCAGCGGTTTACTATTGAAGAACTCTCCAGACAGTATCTGATTAACACTTCCACTTTGAAAGAAGTATTTAAGGCAGTTTACGGGCTTCCAATCGCTACTTACATGAAAGAATACCGTGTGCGTCAGGCCATGAAATTGCTGCGTGAGAGCAATGCTGCCATCTCTGAAATTGCCTCTCAGGTAGGATATGAAACACAGGGAAAATTTTCCAAGGCATTTAAGGATGTAACACAGGTGCTGCCGACAGAGTATCGAAAAGAATATCGGGATAGACATACAAATTTTACAACAAATGCGCCCGCTTCACAGCAGACGCATTTGCTCACATAATGATGGCTCTCACCCTATTTTGTTTTCCGGTATTTCCGATAAATCAATCCTCCGCCTGCAGCGATCAGGATCACAACCACTGCATCGACGCCATAGATCATCAGTTTCCATTCTTCACCGCCGCCCTGCTGGTGTTCCTCATCATAAGTCCAACTGTTGGCCGTAGTATAGAGAATGTTCTTTGTGGCCTGGCGCATATATTTCACATTGGAGGCAGCGTCCAGATAAGTTACCTGGTTGGGGCCGCCTGCGTAGGTAGAAAGCATGGCGTCCACGCCGTTCGCCAGAGCCATGTCGGCGTTCATAAAGCCATGGCCGTTGTTGCGGAAGAAATCCGATACCACAAATCCCCGGAAGCCCCATTCGTCGCGAAGCACTGTGTTCATCAGGGTGGACAGCTCTCCTACCCACTTGTTTCCAAGGAACGCCCAGGAAGCCATGACGCCCGTCGCACCGCCTTCTTTGACGGAAATCTCAAAGGGTTTCAGATAAATCTCCCGCATCGCCTGCTCTGTGGACCAGGCGCTGACCATCTTGCCGTTGGAATCATACATGGCGAAATGCTTGATGGTGGAGTACACGCCCTTTTCGTTGGCCGCCGCTACCGCTGCTGCTGCGATCTTACCTGCCAGTACGCCGTCCTCAGAGAAATACTCATAGTTTCTGGCCGTAAAGGCGGAACGATGGGTATTCATGCCCGGCGCGTACCAGCCGGTGGCTCCCATTTCCTTCGCCATCTGGGCCATACAGTCGCCCCAGGCTGCCGCCATCTCTTTATTCCAGGTACAGGTAATGACTACTTCTACCGGGAATCCCAGGGAACCGGCCCCTGTAAAGTTATGGTTGATGGCCGCCGGACCGTCACAGTCCACATTCTGAACCTTTCCAATAGAAGGAACCGCTCCTGTCTGGTATCCCGCCAGGGCAATCAGTTCGCTCATTTCCTCCACGGTCAGCTGATCCAGCAGATCTTCCCACAGAGGGTCATCGTAATCCTTTCCACGCAGGTCTGCCAGTTCCAGACCGTTGTCTTTTCCGGTTACCGGCATTTCATCTGCGTCGTTCAGATACGCGGTGGGATCATAGTTGGCATTCAAATGGTATCCCGCTATGTATTCTTCTGCCATATTCAAGTCCGCCGGAGCTGCTGTAGCCTCGTCATAGTTGGCAAAGCTATCCTTTCTGGACAGATAAGTCACATTGCCGTGTGCGTCCTGGAATAAACTGGTTGCCGCAGTATCATCGCTCTTTCTGGGATTTGCTTCGTCATACACGACAGTTTCCGCCACCTGGTACGTCTCCTGGTCCAGGATGTGGTGGGAATCGCTGTTGATGGAAAGGATATAATCCCCCGCCTCCAGTACATAAGCGGCCTCGGTCACTTCATCGTAGGAAGCCATTTCTTCCTGGTCAAACTGGAAATGGATCGTCTCCTTTGCTCCCGGATCCAGCAGGCTGGTCTTTGCAAAATCCAGCAGGTTGGCTGACGCCTTCTCAATGCCGCCGTTGGTATAGGGCGGATTATAATACACCTCTACCACGTCTTTTCCTGCCACATTACCGGTATTGGTCACCGTCACATCAAAACTGATCACGCCGTCTGTCACGCTCAGCCCGCTCATTTCCTGAGCAAATGTGGTATAGCTTAACCCGTATCCAAACGGATACTGGACAACCTCATCATAATTGATAAAACTCTCTGCCGCCGCAGTCTCATAGTATTTGTAGCCTACGTAGATGCCTTCCACATAATTGATGAAAGACGGAGAGTAGTTTGTGGCCACACCGGCGTTCATCCCTTCTACAGTCATATCCTTCATGTTGGCATAATCCGTCTTTGTGGCGTTGTTGTAGTATGGCGCACTGTCAATGTCATAGACAAAAGTATCGTTTGTTTTTCCCGATGGATTGACTTCACCGCACAGGATCTTGCCCAAAGCGTTAAATCCCACATTCCCAGGTCCCGGAGCCCAGATCACGGATTTGATCTGAGCATGCTCCTCCACAAAGCCCAGTTCAAAGGCATAGGCCGCGTTGTAAACCACGATGACATTTTCAAAGTTGTCACAGACCAGATTGACCATATCCTCCTCCGTCTGGGACAGCTGGAGATAATGCTCACCCGGTTCAAAATCCGCATAATCCGTGGAATTATTGGCATATTGTGACTGGGTCACATCCTGCGGGATGTCATTGTGTCCCTCTCCCGCCAGTCTGGAGATCACGATCAGCGCCGTATCAGAAAATTCCTTCGCGTTGTCCAGCATTTCCTGGGAATAAGTGTTAACCGGCGGCTCCGGCAGATCCCAGTTTTGAACAGCCTCAATGGACATGGACGCCCGGTCTGCACAATAAGCCGTGTAAAAATCCAACAGTTCCTGATTCACTTCATAACCGGCATTTTTGATTCCATCCACCAGGCTGACGATCGGATAGAGATCGTTGATTGCACCGGAACCGCTGCCGCCATAAGCCGGATTCGTCGCTGCCCATCCAAACAGATTCAGTTTCTTCGTATCCGTCAGCGGAAGAAATCCTTCTTCATTTTTCAGAAGTACAAATCCCTCTTCCGCGATCTGTTCTGCCACCACTTCCGCCTCCGCAGTAGTTTCTTCCGATACAGTCCCGCTTCCCATGGAAAGGCTGACCAGCGTGTACATGGGGCCGAATACGATGGCGTTCGCCACCACAACAATCCCCAGGAGCATCGCCATCAGTGATTCCCCCCGAATCAGCCGTTTCTTCGGTTTCGGCATCTTTCTCACTGCAATCATTACGATTACCGCCGCCAGGATAATTACTCCCAGGGCAATCAGGTAATTCTGACAGGTCTGCAGAACACCAATCACATCCGCCATTTCAATCCCAATCATCGTTTCTCCTCCTTAATTTTCTGTTGACTGTTTTGTTGTTTCCGGCATAATCCAAAATTTCATCAAAGGATAGCTGATAGCCACCTGCATGATGATGTTGACTAAATTGGCCAGAGTAGGCACCAGTCCCTCCGATACACCCAGCCCTGCTAAAAAGCTCTGGCTGTAAGCCGGCAAGGCCGCTGACAGCACCACCAGAAGCACTGCCATCAGAATATATTTTGGTACAGCCTGATCGAAAGCCGCATTGGAACGGAATACCAGGTTTTTCTGTACAAAGAAATTCACCGTCTGAGCCACGGCTGTTGCTGCCATGAAGCTTAAAAATCCGCACAGCCCCAGGTTCGTCTCTATATGATCTTTATAATTAAATACCAGGAACTGGAACGGCGTATCTGCAAATCCCTTGAATACAAATCCGGTACAGATCCACATCACCGCAAAATTCACCACCGTAGCACAATTGGACAGGATATTGAACAGGATAAATTCCCATGCATTGGGATGCGTCCGTTTAAAATTTCTGATCAACTCCATATGTTCCATCCCCTTTCCTCAGTCTTGCTTCCCAGTCCCGGTTCAATCTCCGGTTGCGGAAAAAACCGGCGATGATCTGGCAAAATCCTTTGCAGAACCGGCCGTTTACCATGACCACCAGCCCCTCGGCCATCTCCATGGATACCATGCCCCCGGTCATCTTGGCAATGGCGCGGAAGGGCATATTGTACTGAAACAGCGTGTTCAGATCCGGCGTTCCTTTTTCATCCGCCTTCTTCATCCTTTGGGCCAGTTTTCTGCATATAAGCCGCGCCAGACCGCTTTTCGCATAGTACATCTGGCAGAGCGCATCGTTTAATCCCAGTTCTCCTTTCCAGCTGCCGTCCGGGATGGCCCGTCCCAAAACCGTCTCGAATTCCCGGTCGCTGACTTTCTGGATCTTTCCTTCCACATATGCCGGAATACGGTTAGTGTAATAGGGCATTACTCTGGTAGTCCCCTCCATCTGCAGATTTCCCTCCAGACGGATATCCTCCACACTGGCGCCAATGAGAATATGGTAATCTCCCTCTTCCACCTCCCAGCACTCCGTTCTCGTATTCCAGTAGCGGAAAGTCTTATCGTCAAAGGAAATCCGCACCTTCTGCTCCTCCCCGGCCTTCAGAAACACTTTACAGAAACCTTTCAGTTCCTTTACCGGCCGGAACACCTTCGCCTCCGGAAGCTGCACATACATCTGGACAATCTCCGCACCGTCCATGTTTCCTGTATTTTTCAAAAAGAACGTCACGCCTGCAGAATCCACCTGCAGATTCCGATAAGTAAAGTTTGTATAAGACAAACCAAATCCAAAAGGATAGGTAACCGGTGTCCGGGTTGTATCAAAATATCGGTACCCCACATAAATTCCCTCCCGGTATTCCGAATTTCGTTCCTGGGCAGGGAAATAATGATAGGAAGGAGTATCCTCATACCGCCTTAGATAAGTCTCGGCCAGCTTTCCCGACGGATTGACCTTCCCCGTCAGCACATTTAAGACTGCCTCCGCCCCGGCCTGACCGGATAAAGATGCATGGAGCATGCCTTTCAAATGATGATGCCAGGGCATCTCGATCACGGAGCCTGCGCTGATGATCCCCACAATGTTTTCATTTGCCCTGGCCAGTTCCTGCAGAAGCCCGATCTGATTCTGCGGGATCCTCAGATGTTCCCGATCCAGACCTTCCGTCTCGCTCTGTTCGTTCAGCCCGAAAAAGAACAGCACCACGTCGCTGGCACGGGCCAGATCCACGGCTTCTTTTTTCATGGCCTCATCCTCTCTGCCATCCCGCTGATATCCCTGCACCACGCCCGATATCAACAGTTCCTGGCTGGCAAGCATCTCCTTTACCGAGTCCACTCTGGTAGAATTCACCATGGAAGACCCTGCGCCCTGATACCGGGGAGTAAAGGCGAAATCACCGATCACAGCGATCCGCAGGTCCTTTTTCAGCGGCAGTATCCGTTCCTCATTTTTCAGAAGAACGATACTCCCCTCGCTGGCTTTTCTGGCCAGCTCATGATGCCTGAGGAAAAGCGCCTGCTTATTTCCCGTTTTCTTATATGCCTGGGCCTGACCGGAAAGTTCCAGAACCAGCGTCAGCAGTTCTTCCACGCGCTCGTCGATATCCGTCTCGCTGATCTTTCCGCTTTCTACCCCTGCGATCAGTTCCCTGGCCGCATCCAGTCCTGGCGTGGGCATCTCCAGGGCCGAACCGTTTTTCACTCCGGCACAATGGTCGTTGGAACCTCCCCAATCGGTGATCACCGCTCCCGTAAATCCCCATTCATCCCGCAGGATTTCTTTGAGCAGATGACGATTTTCATTGGCATAAATACCGTTGACTTCATTGTAGCTGCTCATGACGGTTTTCGCCCCGCCTTCTTTGACGGCGATCTCGAATCCAGTCAGATAAATCTCCCTCAGAGTCCGCTCGTCCACCACCGCGTTCATGGCCATACGGCGCAGTTCCTGACTGTTTACCGCAAAATGCTTGGCGCAGGCCGCCGCCCCTTTCTTCTGGACGCCGCGGATAAACGCCGCCGCCATTTTTCCGGAAAGATAGGGGTCTTCCGAGAAATATTCAAAATTTCTCCCGCAGAGAGGATTCCGTTTGATATTCAGTCCGGGGCCAAGAAGAATGTTTACCCCTTCCTCCATGGCCTCTTCCCCCAACGCTTCCCCTACCTGCTCCTCCAGTTCCTCGTCCCAGCTGTTTGCCATCGCCGCCGCCGTGGGAAAGCAGGTAGCCGGAACCGAAGGATTGATTCCCAGATGATCCCCTGCCCCTACCTGCTTTCTCACCCCGTTGGGGCCGTCCGCACAGAACACGGAGGGAATGTCAAGCCTGGGCACATCGCGGGTTTCCCATTCATTTTTCCCGCTCAGGAACGCCGCTTTCTCCAGCAGCGTCATGCTCTTTATGATCTCTTTTGGCTGCATGCTGTTTCTCCTTCCGTTTGTTTCCTTCTGTACCCGACTATACCATACGCCTGCCTTTTGAAACCATATTTGGCACAAAATGCATTTTCCGTGCATGAAATGCAAAAAGACATCAGAAGTATCCCTGAACAACCGTCAGGATCTCTGATGCCTTTTCTGATTTATGTCCGCCTTTTCCGCAGATTTAAGAATTTCCCTGCCCCTCATCCTGCTGCGGGATCAGGATGCGCAGCTCAAACCAGCGATTCTTTACCTGGATGGACATGCTGCCCTGATACTTTTCCACCGTCTGCCGGATACTTTTCAGACCATATCCGTGATTCTCCGTATCCTGCTTGGAGGTTTTCGGAATTTCCCCGTTTTTTAACTCCATATCCCCTTCCACATAGTTGGAAATATTGATTAAAATAAAAGCTTTCTGCCTGGACAGGACCACATGTATCAACCGTCTGGTCTGATCCTCCAGTGTTACCACGCTTTCAATGGCATTGTCCAGGGCATTTCCAAAAATAGTGCAAATATCCGTCACATGCATAAAATTCAGCAGTTTTCCATCTGCAACACAGGTAATGCGGATCTGATTCTTCCTCGCCTGAAACACCTTGGCCGCCAGCATGGTATCCAGAACATAATTTCCCGTCTGTTCAATCAACCGGTTCTCATCCAGCTCCTCTTCCAGACGATCCAGCCATTCTTTCCGCTTTTCTTCATCTGTCTCTCCGCGAAGCCCGGTGATCTGATGTTTTAAATCATGGTATTTCATATGGATCATATCCATGCTGTTCTGATAATACCGGTATTGATCGTACTGCTTCCGGTACATGCTCTTTACTGCGGCCAGTTCCTTCTCCACAATATACTCGCAGACTTTCGTCTGGAATGCATAAAGGGCCACAAGACCGCACAGATCCCCCAAAGTACGCATATAAAAAATTCCAGCCGCTTCTTCCGCCCGTACCGGAGCGTTCAGGACAATATAACTCACGTTGCTGAATAGAAACGCCAGAACTGCGATGCTGGAAGCATAAAGAGTCTCTTTCCCGGTAATCTGCCGGCAGTATTTATACAGCTGCATCTTCTTCTCTGTCCAAAACACAAGATAAAAAACCGCTCCATATACGCCCGGCAGCAGCATGATTTTCAATATGGCCGGGAAATCACCAAAACACATAACCAGCAGACTGTCAAGCTGCCATTCCAGAGCCGCTGCAAATTCAGCCACAAGAAAGGCTTTCGCACAATGATATCCTGTCAAAACCGGCGTTCCTTCCGTACACAGTGCAAGCAATACATACATAAGCACTACCGCCGCCGCCATAACCGGGAGCCAGAGATACAGCGGGACATTCACCGTGAGGATCAAAAAAGCAGCCTGCACCGACAGACCCGCTCCGCATAAAAGAACCGTGGCCGCCTTTCCCCAGCGTCTGGGAAACAAAACGATATATAAGACACAGTACAGCCATTCTGCCAATGCAGTATACAATCTTGGAATATCCGAATAGGTCTCTATCATCGTGCAGCCTCGCTCATATAATTCAGAAGGACTTCCATAAACTCTTTCCGTTTCTGTCTGCTGATCTGCAGTTTTTCATTATGAATCATACAGCACCCTTCCGAAATCCCCTCTACATATTTCATATTGACCAGGTAGCTCTTTCCATTCCGGAAAAATCCCTTCGGCGTCAACTGTTCTTCTAACTGTTTCATAACTCCCCGTGATGCAACTCTTCCTTTTTTTGTCACATAGACCAGCTGATGGCCAAAGCTCTCCACGTAGTAAAGCTCTCCCAGAGAAATCTTCTGGATGCCGTTTTCTACCGGAACCATAATATAAGACTCTTCCCTTCTCTTCACACGCTCCACAGCCCGTAAAAGTTTTTGGGAAAAGGAAAAGTATTCCACCGGTTTTACAATATAATCCAGCGCATCTACCTCATAGCCCTTGACCGCATAAGAAGTCATATTGGTGATAAACATGATGACCACATCCTGATCCAGCTCACGAATCTTTTCCGCCGCCGTCATACCGTCTATAAAACGCATCTGAATATCCATAAGGATAATATCATAACTTGCCGTATAGTTTTCCAGAATTTCGTCCCCATCTGAAAATACTGTCACTTTGATTTCCTGCGAAAATTCCTGCCGGAACTGGTCTATGTATTCTGTCAGATGTTTCACATATGCCTGTTCATCTTCCACAATTGCGATATGCAGCATATTTTCTCTCCCCCTCTTCCAGCCGCTTCAGTCCATCCTCCAGCGTCTTTCTGGGGCAGGCGATATTCATGCGCAAAAACTCAGCGCCGCATTTCCCGTACTGCGCCCCCTCCGATACATACAGCCCGGTGATTTTTCTTAAATGTGCGGCAAAATCTGACGCGTCTCCCCGGAGCGCCCTGCAGTCCAGCCAGAGCAGATAGGCTGCTTCCGCATCCACCAGCCTGATCTTTGAAACCCGCTCCTCCAGCCATCTCTTCGCAAACCGGCGGTTTTCCTCAATATAGTCCCTCAGCGCATCCAGCCATGCTTCGCCTTCAGAAAACGCTGCCACCGCTGCCTGCACGGCAAACGCATTGGGCTCCGCCACCTCATCAGTATTGATCGCGCGGTACATCTTATTTCTCAATGCTTCACCGGGAACCATGATCGCCGCTGTCTGGAGTCCCGCCAGATTAAATGTCTTTGTGGGCGCTATGCAGGTAATGCTGTTTTCCCGGCAGTCCTCCGAAACTGACGCAAACGGGATATATTCTTTTCCCGGCGCAGTCAGATCGCAATGAATCTCATCTGACAGGACAATCACATGATGCTTCCGGCATAATGCGCCGATTCTTGCCAGCGTTTCCCTGTCCCAGATCTTCCCCACCGGATTATGGGGGTTGCAGAGAATCATCATGGTTGTCTGGGGATCGGCAAGCTTCTCCTCCAGATCCCCAAAATCAATTTCATAAACGCCGTCTCTGTATTTCAGAGGGCTTTCCAGCACATTCCGCCCGTTATTGAGGATGGAATTAAAAAAGATATTATAAACCGGCGTCTGTATCAGTATATTTTCTCCGGGAGTCGTCAGCTTTCGCACTGCACTGGAAATGGCCGGGACTACGCCTGTGACAAACATCAGCCACTGCTTCTCAATCAGGAACTTATGACGCCGTTTCCACCAGTTCTGGTACGCAAAATACCACTCATCGGGGATGATGGAATAGCCAAAAATTCCATGCTCCACCCGTCTGGCAAGGGCCTGCCGGATTTCCGGCGCCGCCAGGAAATCCATGTCCGCCACCCACATGGGCAGTTCGCCCTCTTGCACGTCCCATTTCAAAGAATTACTGTTTCTTCTGTCAATGACCTGGTCGAAATCATATGCCGCCATAATGCTTTCCTCTCTTGTTTCCTGTCCTTATTGTATCGCAGCTTTGTTCTCATGTCCAATACTTATGGACACGGCTCCCCGTTTTCATCCCGGCAGATAACCTTTGTACGGTTTACATCTACCTTATCCTGCTCCAGAATCAGTTCCCCGATATGCTCTGCGCGGATCGTGCCGGAGGCAGGATTCATCACGCTCTCAATGCCGCTTACAATCTCCGCGTCTACTGTGGAATACTCGAAAGCCAGGGTAGTATTCAAAAGCCGGCAGTTTTTCATCACCAGATTGTCTATGTAACACATTCCCTGCAGGCTTTCGATGGTACAGTTAATGAGTGTCAGATTCTTCGCGTTCCAGCCAAGATACTCGCCGCAGATATAGGAATCATACACGGTCACATTTTCGCTGTTCCAGAAAGCGTCCTTTGACATCATTCTCCCATTGTGGATTTCCGCATTCTTCACGCCGTCAAAGGAGTAGTTGCCGGACAGGCGGAAATTGCGGATGACCATGTTCTGGCTGTTCATGGCAAAATAATCGCCCTTTGCCATCACATCCTCCAACTCCACGCCGTCGCAGTTCCAGAGCGTTTCTGCCGCGTTGGGGAGATCCACATGGGACAGTTTCAGGCCATGGCAGCGGCGGAAGTTCTTCGGCGCCTCGATCAAAGAATTCTCTACGGTGATGTCATCCGTGTACCAGACGCCGGCACGTCCCATCTCTCCCCAGGAGCAGTCCTTTGCATAGATATGCTTTGTGTACCACAACGGATACTTCCACTGGAACATACTCCCGTAAAGTTCAATGTTCCGGCTCTCCTTCAGCGGGGACTCCCCATCCGCAAAAATGGTATCGTAGATTTTCAGGTTCTCTCCGCCAAATAAGGCTCTCTCACCAGTCAGCCTCTGCTCTCTGATTTCTTTTGCGTTCTCTTTCATTTAATTCTCTTCCCACGTTAAAGTCGCCGTAATATTCTCTTTTCCAAGGATTTTTTTCAGTTCTGCCTCCGATACCCCCTGAATCTTTCCGATCATGGTAAAGTTCCAGGTATTTGGAGCATAGTAGATGACCAGCAGATTTCCTTCTGACAAAATCACATCCCCGGCGGAAGTTGTAATGTATTGATCGTTTCTGGGCAGCTGGACTCCGAAGCTGCCGAATTTCTCCATATGTGCGTAATCTTCCATTTCCATGGACACAGGTTTTTCCCGCAGCAGTTCTTTTACCGCTTCGACAGAACTGTTTTCACACATCTTAACCTTCAATACTGTCCCGTTCACTCCTATATTCAGCATTTTTTTGACCTCCTGCTAATCTATCTCATTTCCATTTGTTCTGATTACCTTCTGGTACCAGTAAAAGCTGTCTTTTTTATATCTGGCCATCGAGCCGCCGCCCTCGTCGTCCCGGTCTACATAGATGAAACCGTAACGCTTTTTCATCTCTCCGGTGCCCGAACTCACCAGGTCGACGCAGCCCCAGGTGGTATAGGCAATCACATCTACGCCGTCTTCTATGGCTTCTCCCATGGCTTTGATATGATCCCGAAGATAATCGATGCGGTACGAGTCATGTACTTTCCCATCCTCCGTAAGCTCGTCCACTGCTCCCAGACCATTTTCTACCACCATAATCGGACACTCATAACGGTCATAGGCAACTTCCAGGAAATATTTCAGCCCCACGGCATCGTAAGCCCATCCCCAATCCGAATAAGTAAGATAAGGATTTTTAGCTCCCATGGAAAAATTACCCTTCGCAGTCATCTCCACATCATGTCCTGTGACAAGACTGCTGGAATAATAGGAAAAGGTGTACATATCCACCCGGCCAGCCTGCAGGATCATCAGATCTTCTTCCGTAATGTCCAGTTCCACATGATGCTCCGCCCAGAGCCGTTTTGCAAAGACCGGATATTTCCCTTTACATTGTACGTCGCCACAGTAAAAAATGCATTCCTCCCAGCGTTGTCTGTTCAGGAGAATATCCTGGGGATCGCAGGTCATAGGATAATTTGTGATCCCGCAGATCATACATCCAAATCGAAAATCCGGGTTTATTTTATGCCCCATGGTAACGGCTCCCGCGCTGGCCACAAATTGATAATGAAGTTGCTGATAAACTTCCCTGTATGCTTCATCCGTGGCCTCTCCGCCAAACATCTTGATCATATTCAGGATATGGTTGATCTCATTAAAAGTAATCCAGTACCGGACCTCATCTTTGTATTCCCTGAAAATCGTGCGGCAGTATTTTAAGAAATGCTCGATGATCTCCCGGTTATTCCATCCGCCCAGTTCTTCTTCCAGGTAAAGCGGCGTATCAAAATGAACAATCGATACCAGCGGCTCAATCCCATATTTTTTCAGTTCTGCGAAAACATCATGATAGAACTGCAGTCCTGCCTGGTTCGGCTGTTCCTCAATCCCTTTCGGGAATATGCGCGTCCATGAAATAGAGAGCCGGAACATGCGGAATCCCATCTCCGCGAACAGGGCAATATCTTCTTTATACCTGTGGTAAAAATCGATCCCCGCGTGATTGGGATAATAGCAGTCTTCCAAAACAGCATATTTTGCTCCCTCCGGGATCTTCTCCGTAATGGGGCATTTCCCTGCCGTCCCGTCCGGCATACGGTAGGTAAGATAACGGGGCGTATCGTAATTCCCGCCCGTCATAACATCCGTCTTCGCGGGCCCCCTTCCGTCGGTATTCCATGCCCCTTCGCACTGATTTGCCGCCGTAGCGCCTCCCCAGAAAAAATCTTTCGGAAAACTCATAAATCCTTCCCCCTTATTTTACTTCCAATACCGGCTCCAGCCTGGAGATTTCACCCTCCATCAGACCCAGCACCTCTGTATAATCTGCCGTATTCGTCACAATCACCGGAATCTCCGTGCTGTATCCTTCTTTCTCAACGGCGTCCTTGTCAAAAGTTACAAGAACTTCGCCCTGTTTCACCCTTGCGCCCTGTTCCACTTTCGCTTCAAAATACTTTCCGTTTAACTCCACGGTATTAATGCCAATATGGATCAGAAGCTCACAGCCATGATCGCTCTTTATCCCTATGGCGTGCCCGGTGGGAAACAGCGCGGTCACAACGCCGTCGCAGGGGGCGCAGACTTCTCCGTCCGCAGGATAAACAACAACGCCTTTTCCCAGTCCCTCACAGGCAAACGCTTCATCGCTGCACTCCGAGACAGGTTTTACCACTCCATCGGCGGGAGCGGTCAGCCGTTCCGCTTTGTCTTTCAGTTCTGCTACGGGAACATCCTCCGGATTCTCTTCCGCAGCCGGTTCTTCCTTATACATGGCAAACGCCAGCAGGAAAGCCGCGGCAAAACCGCTGACCGCACAGAGAATAATCGCAAGTACCTGCGGGTGCTCCGGATTCAGCAATCCTAAAAGCCCGATAATTCCCAATCCTGAATAGGTGTAGGCTTTCAGGCCGAAAATTGCAAGGCATAGACCGGACACCGCCGCGCCAATACAGGAAATCACAAACATTTTCATTCTCGGAAGTGTTACGCCGTAAATCGCCGGTTCAGTGATGCCGAAGATACCGGAAGCAAACGCCGGAAGCGCGATGGATTTCAGTTTTTTATCATTCGTCTTCAAATAAACCGCAAGCACAACGCCGATCTGGGCAAAGGCCGGGAGAATCATAATCGCGATCGGCGTATTGGGATTCCCCGCGCTTAAATCCATCATGGCAAGCACACCGGGAATATTATGTACCCCGAACAGCACCATCACCTGCCAGACTCCCGCGAACAACGGGGCCGCAAGGAAAGGAACCGTATCGATGCTCGCGTTCATGGCAACAGAAATCCAGGAACCGATCACATTGGCGATGGGCCCCACCACCAGAAACGCCAGCGGGAAAATAATCAGCAGTGTAATCAGCGGCGCAAAGATTCCTTTTATCACATTGGGCAGCACCTTTGTCAGTCCCCTGTATAACGGAGCCGCCAGAGAAATGGCAAGCATAATCGGAAGGAAGCTGTTGGTATAGCTTACGTTCAGCGTATATCCCAGGACGTTCAAATCCACCCCGTTAATCGTCGGGTAACAGAGCGCCGCGCCGATCAGCAGGCCAAGAACAGGATCCATCTTCATGTGTTTCGCCAGATTGTAGCCAAGGACCAGCGGAAGGAAATAGAAGATGCAGTCTCCCGCCGCGTTTAAGAGCATATAGACCCCGCTGTCCGCGCTCAGCCCTAACAGCCCAAACACCACCAAAAGCCCTTTGATAATACCGCAGGCACACAGCATGTTTAAGAGAGGGCTCATCGCTCCCATAACCGCCTGCATAATCCGGTTCAGGATTCCTGTTTTCTCCTTCTCTTCCGGCTCCTCATCCTTTTCCTGTGAATGAAAACCGATCTGACTGCATACTTCCTCATATACAAAGGGGACCTGTTCCCCCACGACCACCATAAATTCTCCCGCTGCCTTCATAATGGTGATCACGCCTTCCATCTCTTTCAGGGCCGCTTCATTGGCCTTTCCCTCATCCTCCAGTCGGAAGCGAAGACGAGTATAGCAATGTCTGACGCTCTGAATGTTTCCCTTTCCCCCAACATTTTTTATGATGTCGGACGCAAATTCCTGATACTGTTTCATAGACTTATTCTCCTTCTGTTCGTATATTTTCTTCAAGTCCGCCATACGCCCGTCAGCTCCTGTTTTTACTCCCCTCCTCCCATTTGCTTTTTCGTTCTTTGTACTTTTATCATATAAGAAGCTTATTAAAATAACAAACAGTTATTAAGAATGCATTATTATCGTTGACAGGAATGATAATTTGGATATAATTAAATTTAAACAAACAAATACAAATGAGGGGGAACCATGATAGAAACCAGACTTCTGCATTATTTTTTAGCTATTGCCAGGGAAGAAAATATAACAAAAGCCGCAGAGACATTATATGTAACCCAATCCACGCTCTCAAAGCAAATGATGGATCTGGAAAAGCAGTTGGGGAAGCAGCTTTTTATCCGCGGAAAGCGTAAACTGACTTTGACAGAAGAAGGTCTTTTTCTCCGCGACCGCGCCAGAGAAATCATGCTGCTGCTGGATAATACAGAAGAAGCTTTTCATACGGATACAAAAGAACTGAGCGGAAGTATCGCCATCGGCTGCGGCGAAACAGTCGCCATGGACAGCATCGCTCAGATATTTTCAGAATTCCATGCGCAGCATCCCCATGTGAAAATCCATCTTCACAACGGGGATGCGGACACGGTATTGGGACGTCTTAACAAAGGGCTGATCGATATGGGGCTTTTGCTGGGCCCGATCCGCCAGGAAAAATATGATTACTTAAACATTCACCAAAAAGATATATACGGGCTTCTAATCCCGAAAGACTGCGAACTGGCCGCCCAGGAGATCATCAATATTGACCAGTTAAAAACGCTCCCTGTCCTGTTGGCGGAGCAGACCTTCTCCGGCCATCAGGAGCTGGAATGGTTCGGAGCGGATTATTCCGTCATGAATGTTGTCGGAACCTATAACCTGATCTACAACGCCACCTTCCTGGTAGAGCACGGCGTCGGCTATGCGCTCTGTCTTGACCGGCTGGTAAACACAGAAGGAAGGAATCTGACCTTCCGCCGGATCGTTCCGGAACTCTCCGTGGAGCTTTATATGGTGACCAAAAAATATCAGGCATTTTCTCCCGCGGTTAAAATGTTCCTGGATGAATTAAGGAGGCGCGTTGCGATACAGGCGTAGATAAAGTGCCGCAATACAGGTGTCTGGTTCAAAGCCGCTGAAAAAAGAGGCGCGTCTGCTTTCAGATACGTCCCTCTTTTCTGTGGTTCTTATTCTATCGTATATTTCATCTCTTTCTTCTGTTTCTCCCGATCATCATTAAACTTCGAGACCAGACCGTGGACTCTGTCAAAAGATTCCAGTTCACTTTTTAGCAAAACGTACACCATTTCTGAAAGATCTCCGTTTTTGTCATACCTCCTGAAGGCTTCTCTGTATTTGCCGGTCGGCTGGATTGAGACAGGCAGTAAGCCGTTATTGATCAGCTGCTGGTTCATGATCATCCTCCCGGTTCTGCCATTCCCATCTGAAAAAGGATGAATCCGTTCAAACCGGACATGGCTGGCTGCAATCTTTTCAAAAATTTCTTTCACTGCCGCCGCTTCCATATTTGCTTCCCTCATCCAGTTTTCCATAAGTTCCGGAACATCCTGCGGATCGGGAGGATAGTATACCGCTTCTGACAGATTTCCAATATAAACCGAGGTATCTCTGTACTCTCCCTGCATATGTCTGATATAGCCATTCGTCTTCTTGATCCACTCTTCATCAATAACTGTCTTCGCAAAAGGGAACAGCATTTTCCGAATTGCATGATAGACATTTTTCGCGTCCGTATATTCTGAGTAGGTATGATTCGACCTTACCTCATCATAATCAATCACTGCGATTGTTTCTTCCAATGAAAGGGTATTCCCTTCGATTGCATTCGTACTCCACGAAAACCGCCTGGCAAAATCCTCGGTAAACGGCTGACTGATCAGTGGATTTTCCATGTGCCTGAAAATTTCCTCTTTTTCTGTTTCGATCCGTAAGATTCTGTTTTCGTTGTCAGATAATGGCATGGTCTCTGCCTCCCACATATCATAAAATGCGCGATATCTGCTTTCCTGCACTGCGCGATAATATAATAATTCGCGCTTCGCACACATTTTACCATGCTGCCTTCTGTGGCTTCAACTGTTTTCTTTCGTCTTGACTTTTCGAGCAGTAAATGCCATTACCTTTGATTCCATCCGTCAGGCTGCTCCCGCCCGAATAATGAATGGACAGAGGCTCACTCATAATCGCATCAGGCGCCAGCTTTGTGATGGCAGTCTGGCTTTGACCGAAACGTCCGCCGCCATGGGAACAGAACGGAATAATGGTTTTGCCTGAAATCTTTATCATCCTCAACAAGTAAAATATGTATCATAGCGAACTCACCTCCGAACTGTATTTATACACTCCCGATGTTAATAAGTTATTGCAACAGTACCGCTGAAATATTCTGGCAGATAGATTTCCTGATCAATCGGAAGTTTTTTCTTCATATCTTTTCTCTGAATAAAATCCTATTTTATAACCCATTGTCCCGATCTACGACCACCGACACGTTCAATCACTCCATCTTCCTGCATCATTTTCATAAGGCGTTTTACTTTTCGTTCGGAACAATCAAGCATTAGGGCAATCTTCGACTGCGTTACATGAGAATTTTTCTTTATTGCAAATAATATTTTTTCTTCCAAAGTGCCATTTAAAGTGCCATCCAAAGTGTCATTTTGTCCCTTTGGAACTTTAGCACCCATTAGAGGTGTAAATTTTACCATAATATCTTCTAAATGAAGCGTATATTCTGGCATTGAAACACCATGTTTTTTACAGGATTCACATATTTTTTCTATCCCGCGTCCCCATGTTTCCACATATCCCGCCCGGAAAAATCCATTGGCAATATTGGGATTATATGGCTGTGACCGATGACGTTCCATCAATGTTTCCACGGTCCATCCGACTGGGAAAACGCAATCATTACTGATATATATCGCATCCTCATGTATTCGGATTTGTATTGGGACTAGCGCTGCATAATTGGAATGGATAATCGCATTATATACCGCCTCTCTGACAGCTGCTTTAGGAAGAGGATACGTCTCAATCCTGGTAACATTATCGTAAGATATCATTGCCTTCATATATTTCAGATATATCAATTCTATAACTCTATCTGCCTGAATAAACAAAGAGCCATGAATCTCATCCTGATAACGCAGATCAGATCCCTCGCCAAAATATCCAATTTTGATATATGCACCCGTAATCCACTTTTCCGGATTTCGATGAAACAAGAGAATTGCTGCTCGTTTCAGCTTACCATGTTCAAGAAGACCAAGGTTATCTAAAAGCTGTTCGTTACTCATATTCAGATCTTCTTCTGTCATACGACCGCTTCGCAGAGCCTCACGCCGAAAAATATCGAAACTCTCCTTGTCTAAATCGTCAACCGTAACACCATCCATCGGAACTGCATCCCATTTATATCCGGTTTTAGACAATAAAAACTCTGTCAAAGCAGCTCCTCTAAGAAGCTGCTTTGTACTGCCACTGCGATAATGGTACTCACCCTTATAATTCACAGGATAACTGCTCGGATTCACACATATCTCAATGTAATCTTTACCATCTTGGGTCAGCAGATTGACATCCACGATAATGCCAAGAATATCCCGCACTTTATTTGGGATATCTTCCAACAGCTTTTTACTGTCCTGCACACCGATGACATTGCCGTTATCATCGGTTCCGATATATATTTTACCGCCTTGAGCATTTGCAAAACCACAGATCCATTTCAAATACTCATCACGCCAGGATTCTTTCCATTCTGTGTTTTGGCTTTCTGACATTCACTTTCCTCCCAATATAAATATCGCTTGCCTTACCTCTTTTATTATCTATATGTCCGTAATTTATGTATTTAAATTCCATACTTTTCATTAAAGTATATCATGTTTCTGACTCATTGGAATAGATAATTTGGTAAACTGCCTACTATCTAAAATAAATGCTTTAGAAAATGTAACTCGTCCCTAAATCATACTTAACCAAAATATTCATTTCTTTACTGTTCCATATTAGTTGTGCAATCAGCGCTTTCTGATTACCAGCAGCAGGAAGGAACCGCTTGCTCTCATCGATTTTCTCAACACCTTCACGGATTCCGATATAACGGACATAATTTTCCAGATGCCCCGGCAGCGCATCCCGGAGATATGGGAATGTAAAAGTAATTTTAGATATGGATTTCCTTCTGGCAAAAGAGAAGCGGCTGTTTCCAACCGCCTCCTCCTTACGGATTCTCAATATTGTTAAGCTTCAGCCACGCTTCCACATCTTCTGGCAGACTGCTCCCGCCCGAATAATGAATGGACAAAGGCTCACCCATAACCGCGTCGGGCGCCAGCTTTGTGATGGCAGTCAGGCTTTGGCCGAAACGTCCGCCGCCATGGGAGCAGAACGGAATAATGGTTTTGCCCGCGAAGTCATATTCTTCCAGGAACGAAGCCACCGGCATGGGAATCGAGGCCCACCAGTTCGGATATCCCAACAGAATCGTGTCGTACTGTTCAAAATTCTCCACATGATTACTGAGTTCCGGCCTTGCCTGGATATTCTGGTCATGCTGGGCCTGATCGAGGACCGTATTATAATCCGTTGAATAGGGATTTACCAGTTCTATTTCAAACAGATCAGCGCCGGTCTGGGCCTGAATTTCCTCTGCCACGCCTCTGGTGTTGCCGCCCCAGGAGAAGAAGGCGATCAGAATACTGCCGTCCCCGGCAGTCTGCGTTTCTGCCCCGGAGGTAGTCACGCTGCCGGTTCCATTCACAGCATTGCGGACAAGACGGATACCAATGTTGAAACTGCCCTGATCTTCCGGCAAAGTGGCCCGGTAAGCGGAGCGCATATTTTTGGCAAAATCATTCCAGGCGCCGCCCCGATAGACTCGGCGGGTCCCAGTCTCCGGGCCGGTGGGATCGGATGCCTCTCCGACGACGTATTCACCATAGTAATCCCATACCCATTCGCTCACATTGCCGTGCATATTGTAAAGCCCCCAGCCATTGGGAGAAAAGCTGTCTACCTCAACTGTGGTCTGACGATATTCGCCGGGCCCGGTGGTCAGGTTCCCCTGGGAAAAATAGTTGTCCTCAATCTCATAGGGATAATGCCCGTAATAGTTGGATTCCTCCGGGCTGATGGAGGTTTCCGTGTTGAAGGGCGTCGTGGTTCCGGCGCGGCAGGCATACTCCCACTCTGCTTCTGTGGGCAGCCGGTAGCCGTCGGCGCTCCTGTCCCAGGTTACGTTTGCGCCGTCGATCGTGTAGACCGGCGTCAGGCCTGCCTGTTCGCTGAGTGCGTTGCAGTATCCTGCTGCATCCAGCCAGGTCACATTTTCAACAGGCAGATTTTCCCCACTGAAACTGGAGGGGTTGACGCCCATGACTGCCTCATAATCATTCTGCGTCACTTCATAGGGACTGATGTAAAAGTCACTGACTGTTACCGTATGCAGAACTTCATCCTCTGACCGCCAGGGCTCGTCCTGGGGGCTTCCCATCGTGAAGCTTCCTCCCTGTATCAGTACAAAGCCGTCCTCCACCAGCGCAGTCTGGCCGACAGGCACTTCTGATTCAGTGATAGTCCCTCCGCTTTCCGTCTCTGTGAGGCCCGCCGAAGGTTCCGACGGTTCTGCCTGCCAGGGAATATTGGACATCGGTCTGTTCAAGCTGGCTGTAACCAGCAGACACACAAGTGCCGGAACGGCGAAAGCTGCAAGCTTCCATACCGTTCCTTTTGCTTTTTTCCTTTCAGGGCCGTATCCCGTCTTTGGCAGCCATTTGTTCAGATAATGTGCCAGGGCCGCGAACAGAACCATGATGGAGACCGTCTCGGCAAAGTAGACCACCGCCGGCTTCGTCTCATCAAACAGGACAAAATGTGTCCGCAAAAACAGATAATCCGGAATCCGCTGGGCAAAAAATCCATAAACACCATAGATGGATATACCGGCCGCAGCCGCCCGGAGCATCCATGTCCTTCCTGCATTTTTCTCTGAAATCCGGAACAGCCTTCTTCCCGCACCCATAAGCATATCCATGTGCATGCCGAGATGGGCCGGCATCAGGATGATCCCCCAATAGGAGGCAAAAAGGTGAAGCTGCCTTGCAATCATCATCCCGCCGCGGATGGAGAGAAAACCAAAGATAAAATCAGACATCATAATTCCGCTGACGGCCAGCGCCGCCATATCCAGCAACAGCAGCAGGTCAAGCATCACAGAGAGCATACGGGAAGGCGTATAGTTTCCTTTGAAAAAGCTTTTCCACCATCCTGCGTTCAAAATGTGGTGGACAGCAAACAGAACCACCATCCCCATGCCAAGCCACTCATGTATTTCCTGCCCGGTCAGTATTTCTGCCATTAAAAGCGGCAGAAGGACGAGCATGGCAAGATCGGCAATCCGTTTTACGATCTGTTTTGACTGCTTCATAAGGTTCTCCTTTATGTTCCGCTGATCCCAAGCCCATTTGCCCATTCAAGAATTTCCTCGGCTGATGCGCTGCCGGAAAAACGTATGCCGTCAAACCATGTGGAAGCATCAGCCGCCTGACGCAGCGCCGAATCACTGCTGCCAAACCCGCTGCTGGCGGATGTACAGAAAGCCGCAAGCGTCTTTCCTGAGAAATCATAGCTCTCGATAAATGTACTCATGATCCTCGGAGCCTCCCCCCACCAGATGGGATAGCCAAGGAGCACCACATCATATTCTTCCATATTCTCTACAGAACCGGAAATCGCAGGCCGGGCGTCCGGATCATTCATTTCAATCGATGACCGGCTGTTACTGTCGCTGTAATTCAGGTCATCAGAGGTGTACGGAATCTCCGGGACAATCTCATAAAGATCAGCCCCCAGCCCTTCCGCCAGTTTTTCCGCTGCGCTTTCCGTGTTGCCCGTGGCAGAAAAATAGGCCACAAGGATTCTGCTGTCCTCTGTCTCCACTTCCGGCGTTTCCGACGGTTCTGCCTCCGCTTCCGATGCTTCTGACGGTTCTGCCTCTGGTGTTTCCTCAGGAGAATCTGTCACCGGTTCCGGTGTTTCTTCCGCTATATTCTGCGTGGAATCTGTACTGCTGCTTTCCGTTTCGGCATTTCCGCCTGAACAGGCAGAAAGAGAAAAGAGCATTGTCCCTGCCAGCAGGAACGTAAGTATTTTTTTCATTTTCATTTCAAACCTCCGTATTACTCCATTTTGCTTTCCCAGAACTGAATAGAAGATACGCCGTGCGCTGATCCTTTTAGCCTTTTTACTCCGTCTTCCTGAAAGAAAGGCATTTGCCAATTACATCTCCGGTTTTCAAATATTCGTAGGTCGGGAATTCAAATAATACAGGCTTCATTGTCTGGTAATCGATCTTGCCCGCTTCATTCAGATGTTCTTCCTCCACATACGTGCTGTCAATCGTACAGATAAAGCTCTCAAAGCCTTCCGTCTCATACAGGTCAGCCACCGTGCATTCCATCGTCAGCGGCGCTTTCTCAATGATCGGGGTTCCCGCCTCGCCCATGGTGCAGGCAAACAGCGTAGATTTATCTTCCTTTGCCCCGCTGACTGACCCAGCTACGTCCACTTCCGGCAGCATGTTTTCACTTACCAGATTGATGGACAGCTTCCTTTGCTCCTTGATCACTCCATTGATAAAATGAGGCTTCGCCAGGCTGACCAACACCCGGTCGTGCCCGATGATCCCCACATGAGCCACCAATGTCCATGTGGGTTTTTCTCCGTTCATGGCGCCGATCACCGTTACCGGCATGGGATAAAGCGCTAAAAGTGAACCTACATTTTTCTTCATGCTATCGTCCTCCTGTTTCAATCCTGACATCGTGTCACTGTTGTTAGTATAAATGCATCCTGACATAGTGTCAATATATCTCCCTATACTTTCTGGGCATGCTCTGCCATGCCTGAAACAGATCTCATTCCGCAGATTCCCTTTGACAATCCTTCCCGCCGCGTCTATAATATTTTTATTACATATGTAAGATTTAAGGAGGCATTCCATGGCAGGTTTACCGCAGATTTCAGAAGCTGAATTGAAAGTGATGAAGATCGTATGGGAGCACGCTCCCATCAGCACTAACGATATTACGGAACGTCTGACAGTCTCCACTTCATGGAGCCCAAAAACCATACAGACCCTGATCAAACGGCTGGTAACCAAAAAAGTCCTTTCCTACGAGAAACAGGGTCGGGTATTTATTTACACGCCCCTGGTCAGTGAAAAAGATTATGTGAGCCAGGAAAGCCGTTCGTTCCTTCAGCGCTTTTACGACGGCCATATTTCTTCCATGCTGTCCGCATATATTCAGGAAGAGAAGCTTTCCAAGGACGATCTTGACGAACTCCGTTCGTTGTTGGCAGCACGGTCCGTATCGGAAAAAGGAGGAAAATAAGATGGCGGATTTTATGATCCACTTTCTGTTCTGCAATGTTCTGATCTGTCTCATCATCGGCATCCTTCTGGGCGTCAAACGGCTGTCCCGCCCCCTGCTCACCAGCCGGATGCAGTATACTATCTGGTTTCTGCTGTTCGTATGTCTGGCGGCGCCGTTCCTGCCGGCCCGTTCCGCCCGTTTTCTGCCCCATTTTTCATGGTTCGAAAACGTATCCGATGTATCCTCAGACAGCCTGGCCTACGCCTCCCGGAACATCGCAGACGCTCAGACTGTTTCCGCCAACTGGATGAACGACCTCAGTGTATCGGTCATAGAGCATTCGTCCCCGGCCATTGGCGGCGTCCTGTCTGCCGTATGGATCGCCGGGGTTCTGTTTATGCTCTTTTTCACCGTCCGCTCCCGGATCTGCCTGCATGCTTTACAGAAAAACGCGCAGCCGCTGGACGGCGTCTGCAAAACAATCCATGGCATTTATCTTGACTGCCTGGCCGAGATGAACCTGAAAAAACCGGTTCCCATTTACGCCGTGGACCGGCTGGCTTCGCCCATCATGACCGGCCTTTTCCGTCCGCGCATCTATGTGCCGCTTCACCTGGTCTCCGGCTTTTCCTCTTCGGAGATCCGGTATATTCTGCTCCATGAGCTGCAGCATTACCGGTGCAAAGACGCCCTGGTCAACGTCCTGATGGCGGCAGCCGGTATTGTCTACTGGTTCAATCCTCTGCTTTGGTACGCGTGGAAGCTGATCCGCACGGATCGGGAGATTGCCTGTGATTCTTCCGTTCTGAAAATGCTGGAGGAAGACGCCTATATTGAATACGGCAATACCCTGATCCATTTTGCGGAGAAGATTTCCTTCACGCCCTTTTTGTTCTCCTCCGGGATCGGCGGAAACGCGGTGCAGATCAAAAAGAGAATCTTAAACATCGCCGGTTACCGGCCCGCGGCCGTCGGAAAAAGGCTGACAGGCTTTCTCGCCTGCGTCCTCACTGCCGCCCTGCTGGCAGGCTTTCTCCCTGCCCTCACTTCCAAAGCCGCAGATTCTGAATCATATACGTATGAAGATGGCGGCAGGAATGTATCTACTCTGGATCTGTCTGAAACCTTCGGTTCCTACGACGGCAGTTTTGTGCTGTATGACGCCGGGGCGGACTCCTGGCAGATTTATAATGAAGCGCAGGCGGCCATCCGCATATCTCCGGCGTCCACCTACAAGATCTACAGCGCCCTGCACGGCCTTCAGGCCGGGATCATATCCGGGGAAGATTCCCGGATTTCCTGGAATGGACAGGACAACCATTACGATACCTGGAATCAGGATCAGACTCTGGAATCTGCCATGGCGGATTCTGTCACCTGGTATTTCCAGGAGATCGACCGCAGACTGGGGCTTTCTTCGATCCAGGACTATGTCCGGGAAATTGGCTATGGAAATGAAACGGTGGGGGACGACCCTTCCGATTACTGGTACGATTCTTCCCTGAAGATCTCCCCCATAGAGCAGGTGGAATTGCTGGAGAGATTTTACAACAACGAATTCTGTTTTTCATCAGAAAATATCCAGACGGTCAAGGATTCCATCCGTCTCTTTTCCGGGCAGGACGGCGTCCTCTACGGGAAAACCGGGACTCAGGCGTCCGGCGGGGAAAATGTATGCGGCTGGTTTATCGGCTTTATAGAAACCGACGGAAACACCCTCTTTTTCGCCTCCAACATCCAGGCCGGTGAAAATGCGTCCGGCGCCGCCGCTGTGGAACTTACATTCTCCGTGCTGTCCGGACTGGAGGTTTGGGAGCAGGGGGCGTAAAATCATATTACCAAAAACGTTCGTAGATAGTGCAAAAGTTATGGCAAAAGGTCAAGTCATAGTCCCTAAAGACGTCATGAAAGTTAAAAATATTTCACATTTTCTGTTGACATCTGCCTGTATGAGTGATATATTTATAACATCGCAAGTGCGAAATATATCACACGGGAGAAACACGACATGAATAAGAAAGTATCCTTAAAAGAAATTGTCGGAACTAAAATTGTCTATGCCATCATCCTCACATCCTACTATTGGATGTGGGCAAGAACGGATTGGAAAGGCTGGTATGAAACGGCGCAATATGTACTTGCCATCTTTCTCTTTTCCTTCTTTGTTGTACAAATGATCCGAATTTCCAAGTATAAAAAAGAAGGTATCGACGAAATGGCAGAACAAAACCTGAAACGGTGCGACGCAATTTGCTTGAAACTTTTGATTGGCGCAATGGTCGTAGTCGCTTTTGGGGCCGCGATTCTCGGTCATATAAATGCTGTCAGTACAGGAACGATTGGATGGGCCATTGTTTTGTCCATTTTGATGTTATCAATTATTCGAACAGTAATGTTTGTAGTTATGGACAATAAGGGGATATAATATGGCTCTCATTACCAAAATCAAAGAATATCGGGAGAAGGCAGGATATAAGCAAAGTGAACTCGCTGAGATGGTTGGTGCAAGGAGAGAAACCATTGTCCACCTTGAAAATGGCAGATATAATCCTTCCTTGAAGTTAGCTATGGATATAGCGAAAGTATTTCATGTGACTGTCGAAGAATTGTTTGAATTTGTAGATGATAAAAAATAGGGACGCCAGCGCGGTACATAAGCGGATCGCCTATCTGCACCACCACGTCAAGGGGGATAGAAATCAGAGGAACGGAGCGGAGAAGATGAAAACAGGATCGAAGAAAAGCCAGAAAATGACTATAATTGAATTTGACGAGCAGGGTCCCAGATCATCGTCGCCACTCACAACGATGCATTCTATTAAAAAAGAGCTGGCCTTTTTAAGACCCTTTATTCGACCGGATTCTGAGAAGAAGGGGAGTTGGAGCTATATAGGAAATCGGTGCTATACAGAAGAGGAAGTTTTGCAAGCTGAAAAAAGACTCGGTACTCCACTGCCCGCACCCATTCGCGAGGTTTATTTGCAGGCATCCGATCTGCTAATGCGTTACTTTTACCTGCGCCCACTGGAATTGTTGCGATGGGATCATGGATACTTGGGCTTTTTCATTTCACCGGAGACAGACACCATTTGGGGGATTTATAAAGATGATAATCCCAACGCTCTGTACGAATGGATGGAAAATGACGCGGAGGACGATGGATATGTGTTTGAGGATGAGCTGGAGAATTGGAAAAAAGACGGCGATTTACAAGAACTGGAAAACTTGCTTCAGCGGCACGCACGGTATTGGGAGAAGAACGGCGGGATGCCTCTGAACATCCAAAAGCTGGACGATGCTCAAAGATGGAATCACTGCTTGGACGCCTATTGTCTGTTTTTAGTCCTCCACACCATTTGTGAGCGTGCTGAAATGGATGCTTTGACAGATGACCCATTTCCCGGAACTTATTTCAGCACCTCGGAACTGTATTATACGCAGATACCGCCAGAGCAGAAAGACAGGATATGCCTTTTGTTCGATCCACTATCAGAACATACAGACTTACTCGATTTTCGTGAAGAGGCTTATGGCGGCATATTGATGGCTTATATATCCAAAGATCGAGAAAAACTATTGATCTGGGACGGCGGATGGGAAATTATGGCGCTAATTAGTCTTTCCAGCCTAAGCCAAGCAGAATTGGAAACAATCCATACAGCATTGGGGATTTCCTTTCGGTTACAGAGACCACAGTACAATGGACAAAATCCCTTCTAAAAGAAGAGCGCTCCGTCCAAGGGACTGAACCCCTTGCGCGGCTTACGCCGTGGATGCCGCCAGCCGCCAGCCATGGGACAAAGTGTCCAGCCAGCGAATAAAAAGCAGAGTACGATATTGGCTGGTTTTGCATGAAAAAATCAGATGGTTCTTTTTGTGAATTGGATAAACCGTCCGGGCAGATGATTGATGGAGGTGAACAGCATGGGTACACGCAATTTCAAGGCACTTGGAAAAGCATTCAAATTATTTCTCATGATTGATTTTCTAATACTCTTTTTGTCCTTTATAGGAACAGCGCAGTTTGCAGATGAGTGTTATCAGGGTATGTCTTTTGCCGGGTTTGCGGCACTGTTTGCATGGTTTTTTTCTCTCATATATTGCATTTTGTCTGTTGTTGTATTTGTCTTGCTGGGAATCGCGCTGTGGCGCAAAAACAGTATTCTCGCGGCCGTTGCTTTCTTTATGCAGATTTTGATCCGATTACCGTCATGCCTCTTTCGTATATTGGATGGCTATTTCCCACATTCGTGGCATGACATTATAATTTTCGTTCAAATTGCAATAGGGATTGTTGGATTGGCCTGCTTATATATGATATTCCCCCATCCAATCCCAGATACTTAGCTGTTCCGCCTGTCCTTTCTCCTCAAATTCGTGCAGATACTGGAATATCTGGTCGTTATCGTGCATGATTCCGTTCTGTCCGCAGATCTGATGAAAAAGCCGCATCAGGCTTTCACCGCGGGGACTTTCAATCATATACCGGTTTCCGTAGAGACGGATGTATTTTTCCTTCAGGCCGGGGAATAGCCGGTCCAACTGGCTGTAAAAATATTCCCGGTTTCCTTCCCGGAGCGTCAGGCCCATCCCAAAACAGATCACGCCGCGGACTTCCGCTTCCATGCACATATCCAGAATGCCGGAGATATTGTCCTGCGTATCGTTGATGAACGGAAGGATCGGGGAAAGCCATACGACGGTGGGGATCCCTGCGTCCCTCAACGTTTTCAGCGTCTGGAACCGCTCATGGGTCGTACTCACATGGGGTTCCAGCTTCCTGCACAGCGCTTCATCATAAGTGGTCAGCGTCATCTGGACGACGCATTTGGTTTTCTCGTTGATTTTCTGCAGCAGATCCAGGTCTCTCAGGATCCGGCTGGATTTTGTGATCACCGTGAAACCGAAGCCTTTTTCGTATATCAGTTCCAGAACCTTTCTCACATTCCCCATCTCCATTTCCAGAGGAATATACGGGTCCGTCATGGCCCCTGTGCCGATCATGCATTTTTTCCGTTTGCGCGTCAGCGCGCAGGCCAGCAGTTCCACGGCGTTTTCTTTGACTTCGATATCTTCGAACGCGTGATCCATATGATAGCACTTGCTTCTGGAATCACAGTAGATACATCCGTGGGAACAGCCCCTGTACAGATTCATTCCGTTTTGCGGAGAGAGAATCCCCTTTGCTTTTACAAAATGCATGTTTTGCTCCTTATGCCCCGGCGCAGTCTATTCTGGAGTGCGGCGGGCAGCCCCATCCGCTCATCTGTTTTTACAATAATCCATTACCAGCGAAACTGCAATATTTTTCGCCGCGGTGCTGGAAATATCCTCTCCTTCCGTTTCGCCCAGATACACGCAGAAATAGATGTTGTCTTCCGCCTGCTCCGCGAATCCGGCAAACCATGCGTCCACCGTTACCCCCTGGGCCTTTCCCATTCCCGTCTTCCCGTAAACGGCCGCCTGTGCGCCATCCTCTTCAGGCTGGAACATGACCTGTTTCAAATGATTGACCGTTTCCTCCGAATATACGCTGTCCTCCCCGAAAATCCGTTCCAGGACTTCTGTCTGCTCTTTTGGGGAAATTTTCAGGGACGACTCTATCCAGAAGCCTGTCAGCACAGGATTCTGATTGTTGGTGTTCTGCCTGCCCTCCCAGTCGGAAATATCGCAGTTCCCATAGTTCAACTGCTCCAGTGCCTCCTGCATCCTTGCTTCCCCGATGTCGTCCACCACTTCCCGGAAATACCAGACGCAGGAAGTCCGAAATGCGTCGTCAAATCCAATATCCCGGTTCCAGTCCCCGTTCCAGAATGTTTCCCCGCTCCAGGCGCGCACAGAATCTTCCGGTACGATCATCCCCTGTTCCAGCGCAATCAAAGAAGAGACGATCTTAAAGGTAGAGCATGGGGATCTCCTGGTGTTCGCCAATTCTTCATTATAGATGATACAGCGGTTCTTTGCGCTGTCATAGATCACCGCCGCGCCGTTTTTGCCATCAAAATACGAAGACCAGTCCGCGGTCTCGGTCTGGATCTCTGCGTTTCCTTCGGCGGTCGATGGCAGTCCCTGCGGCTTTTCTTCCCCGGAAGCCGCCGATGCCTGTGGTTTCGCCTGGGTCTCACCCGCCGGAATCTGAGCTGCCTGCGGTTCCTCCCCGGTTATGGAACCTCTCTCCATATTTTTCACCCATCCTGCCATGAGCAGGACTCCTGCGCACGCGACCATTCCCAAAATAAGGCAAACGGTACGGTGCCATCTCTGTCTCTGTTTCCTTCTCCTTCTTTTCAACGCTTATTCCTCCATTCCAAAATAATAATCAAAAATACCTTTTGCAGCTATGGTCGCATTGGACGAACTGTATCCGTTGGCAATCCGAACCACGACGGTGATCTGCGGATCCGCGGCGGGCGCATAGCCTGCGAACAGGGCGTGGTCCGGCCGGTATCTGGATTCCTGGGCCGTACCGGTCTTTCCCGCCGCTTCCGGCTCCATATCCTTCAGAACCGCGTTGGCTCCCGCAAACTGACGCATTCCCGCCTGAACCGTATCCCAGACGGCGTCCGGAAGATCGATCCTCTCCCGGGCTTCTCCCTTATCTCCTTCTTTCAGCAGGGTCAGCGGAGCGATATTTCCCCTTGAGGCGATGGCATTCACATACCGCGCCAGCTGAACCGTTGTAAAATTGTGGGTTCCCTGTCCGATGGCGGACGGGATACCGTATGCGTCCGTCACATGGGGCTCCGATTCATGGATCTCGATTCCCGATTTTTCATTCAGACGGAACAGTTCCGCATAAGTTCTCAGACAGTTAAGCGCCGCCTGGTCGTCATAGACTTCCTGGGACGCCGTTCCCAGACGATAGGAAATCTCGCATAAATAGTCGTTACAGGAAAACTGCAGCGCCGTGGGCGCATCGACCACATTTCCGTGGCCGGAGTGATTCCAGCACTTAAGCGAAGGCGTCACCTTGTCAAACACCCCGTCGCAGAACACAGAGCTGTCCGCGGTGATTACGCCTTCCTGCAGTCCTGCGATGACCGTGAGAGGTTTCAGGGTGGAGCCCGGCGCGGTCAGCTGCTGGGTCGCCCGGTTATAAAGGGGCAGCGACTGGTCGTTTAACAATCTGTTGTAATAGTCCCCGTCCAGCTGATTGGCCAGCCGGCTATTGTCATAGCCGGGGTAGGACACACAGGCCAGCACCTGATTCGTCTCCTGCTCCACCACCACGGCCGAGGCGGAACAGGGGTCCAGCGCCAGCCAGGCCGGAGAAATCTCTCCTGACAAAATTTTCTTTTTCACAAAAGCAAACGGATGGGTTTTTCCTGCCGCCAGGCTCTCATAATCCTCATCCCCTCTGTCCAAAAGTCCCTGGTCGTACAAAAGTCTGCATACATCTCTTCCCGTGATCCGGTCCTCCAGGATCAGATAGCGGAACAGTAAACTGTGAAGCGTCCCGTCGGTCTGTGCGCGTTCCAGGATCTGTTCTGCCGCAGCCCCATAGATTTCCTCAACCGTATAATAAACCTGTCCCGTTTTCGTTTCCCCCGGCTTAAGCCAGCCCTGCTCCGCCGCGTACATCAAATATTCCCGCAGGCTCAGCTCTCCTGCGTCTTCCCACTGTTTTTCGCCCGCTTCTTCCATGGCCTCCAGATCCAGATAACCATATTGATTGACGATATGAGAAAACACCTCCTGCAGTTCTTTGGACAGTTCCCGGTAAGGCGTATTGCCTTCCAACAGTTCCTTTTCCAGCTTTCCCAGAACGATCTGCTGCTCCTCTTCCCAGATCCTGGCCGTCTGCCGCTCCAGTTCCGTGGCGTCGGAGTCATACAGATGATCCGTACGGATCACGCCGTTTTCAAATAAGGCGATATAGACGTCGTAAACGGGAATGCGAATATCTGTGGTATCTGCAATCTGCCCTTTGTCAAAAATTTTCCCATCCATCAGATGATCCGCCAGGATCTGCGCCACTCTCTGCTCCAGAATCTCATATACGGTCTTCTGCAGTTCCATATCGATGGTAAGATATACGTCTTCTCCGTTCACGGCCTCCCTCACCACCGCCCCTTCCTCCAGGATCTCCCCCATATTGTTTACATAGATCTCCTTTTCCCCGTCGGTTCCCTGCAGCCGCTCTTCCAGATACTGTTCCATGCCCGCTTTGCCTACCACCGAACTGGAGGTATAGTCCTTGTCAGAGCCGCTGTATTCTTCCAGTTCCTCTTCCGATATGACGCCCACATAGCCCAGAATATGAGAGAGGGCTTCTCCGCCGCTGTAGACGCGTTCCCAGTCCTGGCTGACGCTGACCCCCGGCAATATATCCGCGTTTTCCAATATGTGCGCCTTTGTTTCTTCCGATACATCTTTCGCCAGAACGACCGGCACATATTTCCGGTAAGCATGCTCCGCCAGCATCCGGCGGATTCCCAGGATCTGTAAGGTTTCCTCCTGGGTATAATGCCCTGGCAGTCCATATGCCCGCAGCTCCTCCCCTGTATACGCGTCCGTTCCGCTCCCGTAGAGACCGTACCGGCTGTTCCCTGACAGGAACTGTACCATCCCTTCCGCGGTCATATTTTTCTGCTCCTCTGTCATGTCCTTTGGATCCGCCATCCCGAAGATATCCGCTTTGAACCGCTCCAGGGCCGTTCCCGACACCGAGTAGGCATAGCCTCCGCCTTCCTCCGTCACGATCTCCAGATCCGTATTTACCTGCTCCCCATTCCGGGCAAATACCTGGAGCAGCCGATAAATGGTACTGTTCAGCGCAAGCTGGCGTTCCCGCTCATTTTCATAATCACCGCTGTCCGTCATGATCACAGTGTCCACCAGCCGGTTGTAAGCCAGCGGCCGCCCTTTGCGGTCATAGATATTTCCCCGGAAACCGGGCTCCCGTATTACCTTTACCATCTTCTCCTGGGACTGCTGCGCATACATTTTTCCGTTTACAATCTGCAGCATCCACAGGCGGTACAAAAGCCCGGCAAATACCAGCACCACCAAAACAGCCAGTATACAGATCCTTATATTCCGGTCTTTATCCATTTGTTGTTCTCCTATCTATTACATTTGTAAGATTTAAGGCTAAAAAAATTTATTTTCATGAAATGAGCCGGGCGGATGCGCCCTGTTCCCATTTCTCCTGTCTCAAAATCTTACATCTGTAAGAGAAAAATGTCAAGTGCCAGATCGGCAGGCCAGGGCCTGCACAGATTGCCGAACCGGAACCAGGACATCTCCGGACTGGATTCAGGCCGCCGTCAACCGGCGCAAAAGAAGCGCCAGGGCACATCCTCTCCCTGGCGCTTCCGCCGTGTTTCTATATTTTATTCCGCCCCGGATTCTGTCGTTTCTATGGCTCTGGTCTCCAGAATCTTCATGAATTCCTCCCCAGTGATGGTCTCCTTCTCATACAGGTATTTGGCCAGCTCATGCAGTTTTGCCGTGTTGGCTTTCAGAAGATCCAGCGCCTTCTGATACTGCTGTTTCAGAAGCTGGTTTACTTTCTCGTCCACTACCGCCGCCGTCTGCGCCGCACAGGCCAGGGACGCGTCTCCGCCCAGATACTGGTTGTTCACCGTCTCCAGCGCCATCATGCCGAATTCATCGCTCATACCGTATCGGGTAATCATGGCTCTGGCCAGTTTGGTCATCTGCTCGATATCATTGGACGCCCCGGTAGTAATGGACCCGAAGATCATCTGCTCCGCCGCCCGGCCGCCCGCATAGGTGGCAATCTTGTTTTCCAGTTCCTCCCTGCTCAGAAGATGCTGTTCCTGCGTATCCACCTGCATGGTATATCCCAGCGCGCCGGAGGTGCGGGGGATGATGGTGATCTTGGTCACCGGCGCGGAATGGCTCTGGAGGGCCGCCACCAGGGCGTGCCCGATCTCATGGTAAGACACAATCAGCTTCTCTTTGTCCGAGAGGACCGCGTTCTTCTTCTGGTATCCGGCGATCACCACCTCGATGCTCTCTTCCAGGTCCGCCTGGGTTACATAGGCCCTTCCATTCCGCACCGCTCTCAGTGCGGCCTCGTTGACCATGTTGGCCAGCTCCGCCCCGGACGCGCCGGCCGCTGCTCTGGCAATGGCGTTGAAATCGATGTCGTCTCCCAGCTTCACCTTTTTGGCATGGACTTTCAGGATCGCCTCCCTGCCCGCCAGATCCGGAAGCTCCACCGGGATTCTCCGGTCAAAACGTCCCGGGCGCAGAAGCGCCGGGTCCAGCGTCTCCGGACGGTTGGTGGCCGCCAGGATCACCACGCCTTTTGAGCCGTCGAAGCCGTCCATCTCCGTGAGAAGCTGGTTCAGGGTCTGCTCCCGTTCGTCGTTTCCGCCCAGCCCGTTTCCGTCACGCTTCTTGCCGATGGTATCGATCTCGTCGATGAACACGATACACGGAGCCTTTTCGTTTGCCTGTTTAAACAGGTCGCGCACCTTGGCCGCGCCCATACCCACGAACATCTCCACAAATTCCGAACCGGAGATGGAGAAAAACGGCACTTCCGCCTCGCCGGCTACCGCCTTGGCAAGCAGGGTCTTGCCCGTGCCGGGCGGGCCCACCAGCAGGGCGCCTTTGGGCATCCTGGCGCCGATGGCCTGGTACCTGGAAGGATTATGCAGGAAATCCACGATCTCCTGAAGCTGTTCCTTCGCTTCCTCTTCCCCCGCCACATCGTTGAATTTGATACCGGTCTCGCTGGCCACATACACCTTGGCGTTGCTCTTGCCGAAAGACATGGCGTTTCCCATGCCTCCGCCCATCTTCTTCATCAGGCTTCTGGAGAGAAGCTGTCCGACCACGATAAAAAATACCAGCGGAATCACAAACGAAATCAGGCCGCTTAAAATCGGGGACATCTCTTTCTCCTTCACTTCCCCGAATTTACAGCCGGAAGCATACAGCCGGTCCACCAGCGATATATCCGAATCAAACGTGGCCGTCCGGTAATAGGTGGGATCCTTCTGGTTGTCGTCCATAAAATAAATATAATCCTGCTCCACTTCCACCACGGATACTTCTTTTTGATCCAGCATGCTCAGGAAGGTGCCGTAATCCACCTCCTCGATCTGCTGCCGCAAAATGCTGGGAAACAAAATCCCGTTCAGAAGAACCATAATCACCAGCACGATGATGTAGTAAAAGATCAATGGCTTTTTCGGAGATTTTACTTCTTTCATCCTTTCACTCCTTTGTAATCAAAGTTCATACCGGGGGACATCACGCCGCGGTGCGCAGACTCCCCGGCCTCCTGGTTTCAACACTATATATATTTACTCTTTGCAAATAAATTAAATATAAACTGAGATCTATGTTTTTCCCTCTTTTCTTTTTCCCCGGTTTTCGATACAATAAAAGCATCAAGCAATCGGAGGCGTTTTTCTATGAAAACATATGATGTGATCGCCCTGGGCGAGCTTTTAATCGACTTTACCCAGAACGGCATGAGCGAACAGGGGAACGGACTTTTTGAGGCCAATCCCGGCGGCGCTCCCTGCAATGTACTGTCCATGCTGAATAATCTCGGAAAGAAAACTTCATTTATCGGGAAAGTAGGCAACGACCAGTTTGGCCTGACCCTGAAAAAATCCCTGGAAGAACTGGGGATCGGCACGGAGAACCTGTCGCTGGACGACGACGTACACACTACCCTGGCGCTGGTACACACCTTTGCCAACGGAGACCGGGATTTTTCCTTCTACCGGAACCCCGGAGCGGACATGATGCTCCGGGCAGACGAGCTGAACGAGGACCTGATCCGGGATACCCGGCTGTTCCATTTCGGCACCCTGTCCATGACCCACGAAGGCGTGCGCGAGGCCACCAAAAAGGCGGTGACAGTCGCAAAAGCGGCCGGCGCCCTGATCAGTTTCGACCCCAATCTGCGGGAGCCGCTGTGGGATACGCTGGAGCATGCAAAGGAACAGGTCCGCTGGGGGCTGGGCCAGTGCGATATCCTGAAGATCTCCGACAATGAAATCCAGTGGCTGACCGGAGAGACGGATTTCACCAAAGGTGTGGAGAAGATCCGCGAAGAATTCCCGATCCCCCTGATCCTGGTATCCATGGGCGGTGACGGAAGCCGGGCCTACTACGGGGATGGTTATGTGGAAGTCGCCCCGTTCCTTCAGGAGAATACCATCGAGACCACCGGCGCCGGGGATACTTTCTGCGCCTGCGTCATCAACTATGTGCTGGATCACGGTCTTGAAGACCTGACGGACGCTCAGTTAAAAGAGATGCTCACCTTCGCCAACGCCGCCGCATCCATCATCACCACCCGCAAGGGCGCCCTGCGCGTCATGCCGAAGAAACAGGAGGTGCTGGATTTTCTCGCGGCGCGGGCATAACCTGTTATCAGGATCTATAAAAGGAGAGTTTTTCTATGGATATTCTGGATAAGATCAATGAATTTGCCAAAACGGCCGCCGACAGGACCGGAGAGGTCATCGATACCGCCCGGCTGAAGGCCCAGATTATGAACGACACCAGATCCATCAAGGAACTGGAAGCAAAGATCGGAGAACACTATTACAAAAAGTTCGCCGCCGGAGAACTGGTGGACGAAGCCGTCATGGAATACTGCACGGCCATCTCCGTCCATAAGCAGAGCATCAAAGAGAAAGAAGCCGCCCTGAACACAGAAAGGGCAGGTGCCGGGGATTTCGAAGAGGAAGATCTATTCGCGTAAGGCATACCTGCAGGCAGCGCGAGACGTTTCCTGGAGAATTGTCATAATGCCCTGCGCCCCGCATACGCTGCATACCGGCAACCGGATGTGCAGCGCATGCGGAGCGCAACGTTTATTCTTAATTTGATATGTACGGCTAAAAATACGTCTCGACAATCTCTCTGGCGGAGATAATCGCCCTGGAGATCCCCTCCCCATCCGTTTCATTGGACGTGTTGGCAGCGTCCCCCACCAGGAAGATTCCATCCTCACGGCTCTTCACCGGGCTTCCAATTCCCATAAAAGCGCCTTTCGACGGCCGGACAACCTCATAGGCTCCCGTCCATTCCGGACACCGTTTTTCCATAAATTCCGCCAACTGATTTTTTAGCCTGCCGTATTCCGCCTTTCTCCACAGTCCCACATTATACAGGTTCCTTCCCAATGTGAAGATCCAGGCATAGGTTCCATCGTATGCGGCGTCATAGTCAAAGAAAAAGAAGCCTTCCTCCGCCGGCTTTCCCTTAATAATACAGGAGATTCCCACGGGCTTACTCCTGTCAACACACAGGAAATCCTGTCCATCCAGCCGTATCCTGGCATTGGCTCCCACCGCGGCCAGCACCTTCCTCCCATAGACGCCGTTCACCTCATAACCGCCTTCCCTGCGGAAGATATCTTTTACCCCGCATCCATACCGGATGGGGATGTGGAAATCCTGCTGCGCGTACTCCTGGAACAGCCCGTCCGTGAAATTTCTTGCCAGGCAGTATGCCGGTTTTTCCACCTCTTTCTGGATCAGCCTGTTTTCCGCATAATAGTAATAATGCTGGATTCGGAACGCCCCTTTTGCGGGGATCCTCTCCACAGGGAAATCCATCATCCGCAGCACTTCCATGCCCGCCATGGACAGGCCGTCGCCGCAGACCTTCCGGTGTCCCCGCTCTTCTCTTTCCAAAATACACACAGAATAGCCCTTGCGCTTTAACTCCGTCGCCGCAAAACAGCCCGCAGGCCCAGCGCCAATCACAATCACGTCAAACTTTTCCATACACTTTTCCTGCTCCTTTAAAAACACCGGTTCTGTTCCGCGTCATAATCCCGCACCTTTTCACATCCATATTTTTTGATATACATGAGAAGATGATCGAAATTATTATATTCCATGGCCCACAGTTTACTTTTGTTTTCATGGGCATATTGAGCGCGGAACGAATTTACCATATCCTGATATTCTTTTTCTGTATGTTCCCGCATTTTAAAGTGACAGTGGCTTTCAAACGCGTTGGGAATACTGATGCTTGTGATCCCGTATCTCTCAGGCTCCTGGTACATGGGCGAATTGTAGGACAGGAAAAAAGCGTTCATGGCGCAGCTATTGAACAGCCGCCGGTTCACCCTGATCTCCTCAAACGTGGACAAAATCTCTTCCCGCGACTCCGTGGGGAAGCCCGCCATGCACAGGCAGTGGTTCCAGATCCCCGCCCGGTATCCGTTTTCCAGAATGGATATCCTCTCCTCCACGTCGATCCCTTTATTCATCAGCTCCATGATCCGCCCGGACTTGGATTCATAGCCCCACCACAGAATGGACAGCCCTGCTTCTTTCAGGTGCTTAAGCACCTCGTAAGAATACCCTTTCTCCATTCTGGCGAAGGAATAAAAGCGGATATCCAGCTTCCGCTCCAGCACGCGGTCCGCAAATTCCACATATTTTTTCACGGGAATGGCTTCGTCCACAAACACAAAATTTCTGATTCCATGACATTTCACGAGATATTCTATCTCATCGATCAGGTTCTCCATGGGCTTCATGCAATATTTTTTGTGGGAAATATCCACAGCGCAGAAGCTGCATTTTCTCCAGTAACAGCCGCGGGCAAACTCGATGGCGAACGTCACCTCAGGACAATAATAATTGTCCAATTCCATCCCATGAAAAACAGGCAGGGCTATATTCTCCATATGCCGCTCCTTGTCAACCGGATTCGCGAACAAATGATAGCCCTCTTTCCAGATCATCCCCGGAACCTGGTCGCTCCCGCATTTTCCATGCAGAAAATCCGCAAATTTTACAATGGAATCCTCTCCGTCACCCATCAGCAGATAGTCGCAAAACGTATCCAACAAATCTTTATTGGCGCGGATGCCCTCGGAAAGGCGGGTGATGATGTTCCCGCCCGCGCAGACGGTGATCGTCGTATACTTTTTCAGCAGATACATCAGGGTAAATCCAGGTATGAGCTGGGTATAGCAGGGCATGGTGACGCAGATGTAATCGACCCCGGCGTTTTTCCAGTATTCCATCTGTTCCATATAGTAATCATAGAACATATTTTTCATCTGGTTCGAGCATATTTTCACCAGATTCCTGTAATCCCAGTTGAAACGGACGTCCGAAAAATCATACAAGGACAGTTTCTGTCCAGGATAGCTTTCAGAAACCATTGCCAGCGCGTCCTCGATGGTTTCCATGGCCTCTTTGTAGCAGTCCACCTGATAGAAATTTTCTCCTCTTTTCAGCGTCTCCACAGCGGCTTCCAGATGATTTTTGACCGTTTCCCTGCGCTCCCTGCCAAATGGGCTGTCCTTTGCTCCGTCCTTCCCGTCCAGGATACGCTCAAAATGGTTTTTGTCCAGCACATAATCAAAAAATTCCAGATTGCTGTCCTTGCATACCACCGGATATCCCGCCTGATGCAGCTGCCCCACCAGCATGGGCATGGACGAATATGGATTGATCGGAAGCCATTCCGGCGGAAACAGAATCATACCCTTTTTCATTTACTCACTCCCCGATTCCTGCATAAAATCTCAGACGTTTTTACCCAGTACCAATCTACAAATAACGGACAGGAATCACATTCTCATGGCCGCAAACCTCGAAATAGGTTTCCTCGTCCAAATAAGCGATTTTTTTCCCCAGCATATAGCCGTCTATGGTCATGGAAAAAGAACCGTTCTCCATTTCCAGCCCGTACGTTCCCCCAAGGCATGCCGCAGGGTCGCAGACGCCTGTCTGATACCGGAGATAACAATTCCGCCCCAACGTCTCATAGGTCAGTCGGGCATTCCCCCAGAGAACCGCCATCTGACGCTTCGCAAGGCGAGCCGCCAGTTCGGGACTGGACGTTTCCATCCCATAAAATCCTTTTAATTTCAGGAAATTCAGGAAATCATCCGAGAACCGGTGCTCCCGCACTCTCCCCATCTGCCCCCAAATTAGTCTGACGCTTGGGAAATCCCTGGAGGCCGCCTGGGCGGTACCAAAATCCTGAACGATCACATACGCATTCCCTTTATAGCCGGACAAGAGCTTCAGGATGGAGACCACTTCATCCAGGTTCCTGCTTGTCACATATAACGGAGCCTGATATATCGCCTCTTTCCCTGCAAGCATCAGCTTTTCCAGGAACAGGATCAGATCCGCCGTACCGTTCCCGAACATTCTCTTCTGGCAGAACAGGTCGCCCAATACCACGCCCCGCACCTCATCGGACTGGCAGAGACGGTTTATCCTGTCCGCGTCATAGGTTTCATAACGTGCCATATATCCATTCTTTTCCATACGTCCACCTCAATATTCACGCCGGATATAGTGCATCATCCCAGGGATTTCCTCCGCATGCTCCAGATAAAATTTCCTGCTTTCCGCCATATCCTTGATTCGATCCACAATATAATCAATACTGTTTGTCCGTCCTTCTACTTTAAAGGACATGATCCCCATGCCAAGATAGATTCCCAGGGTCCGGTGAATCTTGCCCGGACAGTTTCCTATTCTTCTTGCTTTTCCCAGCACGGCGTCCCCTCTCTTTAACCGGTAGGATTCCTGGCAATAGACATGAAAAGCTTCCTGCTGGCCCACGTGCGGGAGCAGGCATTGTCTGTTGGAATTAAAGCAGATCCCTCCATCCGCCACGATCTCATAATCAAGTTCCGGCTCATGGTCGATGATATCCACGATCTCATCCAGATATAAATCGGAGGACAGGATAATCCGTTTGGCTCCCAGCTCTTTCAGCATATGTACGTCTTCATGGTTGTACACCCCCGTCAGGGTGCTCACATGAATCTGAGCATGCTCTATTACCTGCGAAAGTCGGTAAATCAGCCCGTAATCAGACACAATCAACGCATCCACGCCCCCGTTGTCCAGTATTTTCGCCGTATCCAGGAGGGCTTCTATCTTGTTTCCTTCCACATTGGCGTTGATGGCAACGAACAGCTTTTTCCCTTCTGCATGGATGGGCGCAAGAATCTCAAAAATCTCATCCACGGTAAAATCAGAGGACTTCGGCCTCGCGCTGCAGCCCGACAGACCCACATAGACAGCGTCCGCGCCCACCTCCAATAAGGGCGCGATATCTGTCACCCTTCCGGCAGGCGCCAGTATTTCGCAGTTTTTAAAGTTTATCATCCCTACGCCTCCTTTGCGTCTTATTCTTCCATTCCGGTTCCCTCGGATAAGCGCCGGTTCCACAGCAGCTCATTGAACCGGATCAAAAGCCCATAGAAAGAAACCCTCTCTCTTTCCTTCCTGGACACATGACTGTCCACATAATCGGAAGCCAGGCCGCCCCATTCATGCAGGATGGAGGCCATCTGGAACAGCGGGTCGCCGCAGACGGGATGATCGATGTCGATCGCCGCGCAGATCTCGTTCTTTTCGTTCCAGAAAAAGTTCTCCGGGTTGGCGTCCATAACCATAAAATGAGGCCGCCCGTCCGCGGGAAGATTTCGTTTCATCCATGCCAGCAGTTCCTTTTCACTGTGGCCGTTTTTGACGTCTTCCGGCAGCCCGTCAAGCCCTTTCACGTACGATGCCAGGAAAGGAATCCAGCCGTTCTCTTTCTTCGTCCCGTCAGGCTTCGTATCTCCCCAGAAGGGCATTTCGATCTTTGTAATCTTCATCAGATAGTCAAAAAAAGGTTCCCGTAAGGCGCCTGGCATACGGGTTTTGGAATAATTGATCCCCTCCGCTTTTTCCTCCACTAAAAAGCAGACGCCCGGCAGGATTCCATCGTCCACGATATCTACAATTCGCACCGTGGGAATTCCCCTCCCGCGCAGGAAATCCATGGAAGCCCTCTCATGTTCAAACTTATGAAAGGGATTGTCCATACACGCATATTTCAGGCACTTGTAAATCAACCCGTCTTTTTCGTATATGTTGTGCAAAAAGCCATGGCCGACGTACTCGTATCCCAGGCTTTTCATCCGCTCCGCCTGTTCCATGCCTTATGCTTCTCCAATCTGGATTCCGGGGATTACATTCTCCGGTTTATCCGAACAATATTCGCATGCACTGCTGTAGCTTCTGGTGTAGAACCAGCGGAGTTTTTTCCTCATCTGTGCCCTGCTGTGTATACAGCTTACGTCGATCACATCTTCCAGCTCCCCGATCCCGTGATTTCCCATATAACTTGCCCTGCCGCAGCGGTAGATCTTTCCCTGGTTGAAAATATTGCAGCTATTCATGGGACAGCAGTAATACATCATCTTCAACTGCCTTTTCCCATGCCCCCGCTTTTCCACCGGCCCAAAATCCAGCCAGTTTTCATGGGTAAAAAACTGATATGGGATCCCGTACGCGTCCAGTTTCTCAATAAACCGCTTCTTATTCTCCGTCAGCTTCGCATTTTTCAGCTTGTAATCCGAGATATGCACCACCACCCGGCTATGGGCCAGCGTCTGAAACACGCTTTCATCAGGCATCACCGTCGCGTTCGTGGTGATATCCACGTCCTGTATCTTCCCACAGTCCGAACAGAAGCGGATCACCTCCCCGATGTCCCGGTTCAGGAACGGCTCGCCGCCGATGATGGAAAGGGCGTAAATCTTATCCACATATTTCAGCAGCGTCTCCAAATGTCCAATCACATCCGCCGCCGCGTAAGATTCCTTCTTTTTGAAATAAGGGGTGCATTTTGCGCATTTGGCGCATCTTAGGTCGCATACGGTATTCACGTCCAGATCCAGAAACGGAATTTCTATCTTTCTTTGCAGGTTCAGGCACAAAAGCGCCTTCTCCATAAACGTCAGCTTGTGCGAGCGTTCCTCGGTAAAATAAATACTTTTTTTTCGATTATAATATAGGTACTTGAACATCCGGACCCGCATGTCATTCTTCCTCTCCGTTGATTCCGAAAAATTTCTCCGCGTTTCTATAATACAGATTTTTCAATAACTCATCTTCCAAACCGCACCCGTAGATCCGCCACCTTCCGTGCTCATATCCGCCGGACGGACTATAAGAAAAATACTCGTCCTCCGTTTCCAAAAAACGGAAATATGGAATATAGGGAAGCGGATCGCCTGCAAAGAAATCGGTTCCAAATAATATGCGGCCGGGATGCTCCTGCACGAACCTGCGGAAACGCCTGGGCTGTCTCCCGATCTCTGAAAGCACCGCCGCCACGTCGGTGTACAGATTCTCATGTCTGGTTAATAAATCCGATACATAGTCCAGATTCCCCGGATAAGAGCATAAGTGCGCCGCCAGAAAATCGGTTCCTGGATTTTTTTCCAACAGGTCGTCCAGCTGCTCCATAAAGCTTTTAAATTCCAGCCCTTTTCCATAATGGTGCCAAAAATGGTACTGTACGATTTCCTCCAGCCTCTCGTTGTACCGGTCCGCCGGTTCAAAAAATGCCGGAGGATCCGCCACATGGATCACCACCGGCTTATCAAGCTCGGCGGCCTTGTCCCATACTGCTTTCAGCCTGGGGCTGTTTATGGGAATCCGTTTCCCATCTTCATCCCGCAGCCGAAGCCCCAGGTCTTTCCAGACCTTGAACCCAGCCGCGCCCTCCCGGACATACCGCTCCATCTCGCCGCAGATCCAGCAGTCGAAATCCGGCCTTCCCATTCCTGACAGATCTATGGGGGCACAGAACACAAAGTAGTCCTCGTAGCCCTGTAATTTTTCATGAACCCGTTCCCAGTTTTCCCGATTGAACAGTGTAAGCTCCACGCACTTTTTTACCCCGCGGATCTTTAACTGTTCCACCGTGTTTCCAATGTCATACCTGTCCTCGAAAGGATCCCCCGGTATGCGGCCCCCAAAATGGGCGTGCCCGTCGATCAGCGAATATCTGGAGCGTTCTATCCTGGTTTCTCCCACGATGAGCTGACTTTTGGGCTCATATTCGTTATATAATATTTTTTTCCTGTATTTCCAAAGCCGGCGCATACCACATCAACTCATTTCCCCATGGAGCATTTTCCACACAGACATCATTGGCATATAAATTTTTCTGCACAATGGCGCGATCAGGTACAATACGGTCAGCGGAATCAGAAGATAGTATCCGCTTTTCACCGCATAACCGCAGGTGAGCAGCAGCGGCATAAATACGTTGTATAAGTCCTCCAACGGCACGCAGGCGTAGGAATAGAAGTAAGAGGCTTTCAGCACTTTTTCCGTAAAGTTCCAGTTAAGAATACAGACGACCGCATAAATGACCCCCGTCACCGCCATCACCTTCCACTCTCCCGCGAAGAGCCAGATGACAGAAAGCATCTCCACCGCCAGCGAGCACCAGATCCCCTTTTTTATGGAAATATTCCTATCCAATACAAATGTATGTATTCCCACCTTTTTGTCATTTTCCCGGTCTATATACTGATGGATCAGGATATATCTGAGGCCGTTGACAAAGCATACCGCCATCCAGCAGATAAAATGATCCATACGCATATGCAGGAACGAAAACGTAATCAGCACCGGCGTATTTCTCTGGGCAAACGCGGAAAAGACCAGGCCCCAGATTCCCCGCTCTTTCATCCGGATCCCTTTGGCCGAATAGGACATCCCCAGGACATAGCACACCAGACTTACCAGCAGGGTAGTCCAGTGCCGGCCCGTTGCCGCGAACAGCTCCAGGACTCCCAGAACCGGAAGGATACATAGGATCAGAAGCGACCACCGGCGGTCTACACTGTGAATCACTTTTTCTTTTCCGGCCCTCCGGTCCTCCTCCAGATCGGAATAATCATTGAACAGATAATTGAACGCGAAATAGATGATACAAAACAGAAAATATGCGATGTACCATAGGATTAAATCCCGTTTTTCCAGAATCTGCGGTTCATAAAGCAGCGCATAAAGGCCCACGCACATGGCCAGCGGGATCTTGGAGTCGTACCACTCCGACGTCCTGAAATATAAGAATATCTTTTTCATCTCTTCTCCCTCACGCCTCCGGTACCAGCGCCCGGAGGACACGTCCCCTATAAAATATGAAAGATTTTGCCAAGCACAATGCCTGCGAGAACAATTGCATAACTGGCCGTGAACCGCCAGAAGGTGGCGTGGCCGTTTGTCATGGTGCCTTTCAGCTGGTTTTCAAAATATACGATCTGCCTGCCAATGTACCCCGGTTTCCCGTGCCGCAGGCAGTTCACCACATACCCCAGCTCATTCACAATGATGATCGTCTGAACCACGCACTGTTGGAAGAATCCGGACTTTTCAAAGCCCGTTCTGCACATGATGCCCGACATGATCAGAATATCCAGCGCGTACCACAGAGGGATCCCCAGAAGATACCATGGCGAAGCGAAGACGCCGAACAGAAGAAAGACCAGAGTCATCCAGAATGCGATCACAGTTCTTCTGGGCACCGCGTCGCACACCATCTCCTGATGGCGGTTGACCAGATAGTAGTCCGCGGCGCCGTAATGCCATGCCCGTTTGTACATGGGCTTCACCTGGGACCAGGTCTCCTTCGCGTGATAAACGACCGCGTCCGGCAAGGACCGAATGATATATCCGGCCTTTGTGATCATCAGGCCCAGATCCACGTCCTCTCCTCCCGGCTTATTGGGGAAGTCGCTGGAAAAGCCGCCCGCTTCATAGAACACCTCTTTTCTTACGGAAAAATTGGCCGTAGCTCCCCACGGAACCGTCTCTCCCCAGAGGGGCATCTTGAAGCAAATGAGAAACGGCGTCAGCGTCACGCATTTCCAGAACCAGTTTTCCTCTCCTTCAAAAATCAACGGCCCCGCCGCGGCGCCCACTTTTTCATCCGCATAACACTCGCTGTGTCTTTTCAGGATTTCCGGGACTGGCTTGCAGTCGGAATCCAGAAATAATATGAGATTATATTTCGCTGTGTCCACGCCGTGCGTTCTTTTCATGGCCACAGAATTGGTGTATTTTTCCAGTTTTGCGTCGTATTTTTCACAGAGAACTTCTATTTTCTCCTGATCATCTTTCGATGAGTCGTCCACGAGGATCACCTCGCAGGGCTTCTCATAGTTCTCCCTTGCGGCCTGAATCCCTTGCAGAAGTTCTTCCAACAGGCTCACTCTTCCCTTTGTCGCGACCACGATGCTGATTCCATCTATCTCCATATGCGTTCCCACCCGTTTCTATTGATAACTGTATCGTCAGGCATCTTCCTACGTTCCAAACACGATCACCGCCAGCATGATCACCATGTTCACAAACAGCAGGGTCATTCTTTTGGTTTCTTTTTTCAAAATCATCCGCGTCTGTCCGCCAGAGAAAGACATCTGCTTATAGATCCCGCAAAGGCTGCGGTTTTTCAATCCCTCAAATACATGGCCGTAATAATAGTGAAAGTCCAGAAGCTTTGCCGTCAGATAGTAAAAGGGATTCTTTTTATCGCTTTCCGCCGTGTCCAGCACATAGGTGCCCGCGATGATTCCCACCATCCCCAGCACAAAGGCAAGCAGGGGGACCCAGGATCTGAGCGCGCCCGCCGTGATCCCGCACAGGAGCAGCAGAAGCGGCACAATCAGTTCAGTTTTGGGAAAACGGTTAATAAAAATCTGCGGATGCCTTTGGGAAATATAGTATTCCATCCTTCCCCAGCGTTTGGCCCGCTCCCGAACCAGCTTCCATTTCTTCCAGGTATCCTTGCTGTGATAGGCCACCGCTTTCGGCTGGGATTTGATCCTGTATCCTGCATGGGTAATGCGGTAGCTCAAATCCAGGTCGTCCGCGCCAAGCTTGAACGGAAACGCCTCCTCAAACAGGTTTACTTCCTCCAGGACTTCTTTTTTAAAGCTGACGTTATTCCCAATGGTCCATTCTTGATAGGGCCATTTTTCCGCGAAAGAAAAAGAATCTGTAAGGGTCGTATACTGGATAATCTTCCAGACCAGATTGTCCTCCCCGGTAAATACCGTGAGTCCAAAAGAACCTGCCACGCGCTCTTCCGGCGTGCTCTTCCTGTAGGTTTCCGCATGATAGTTGAATAAATCCTGATCCACCACCACGTCTGAATCTTCAAATACTATGTAAGGATACCGGGCGCTCCTGATCCCCAGGTTCCGTTTCTGTCTTACGGAATCCGTGCCCTCCAGATAACGCGCGTCATACCTTTTGCACGCTTCCTTGATTTTTTGCAGTTCCTCGCCTTTGGAACTGTCGATGACAATGACTTCCGTCTTTCCATATTTATAATGTTCTCTTGCAGCGTACAAAGATTCCAGCAGTTTTTCCAGTAAATACGCCCGGTTAAACGTGGGTATAACCACCGACATATCATATGTATTCATTCTTCTTGTCTCCCAGATTTTTACTGATGATGTCCATCCTGAGCTGATCATACAAATCCACGTAGAAATCCTGATCAACTTTCCCCATCTGAATACGGTCAACCATGAGATTGCTTCTGAGATAGGTGCACCCTGTGCAATAGTATGGAAGCTTTCCGTGATTAAAAATATTCCTCATTTTACAGAGAGCGTCGCCGTTCCAGATCCTGGCAAACTCCATGGTATTCAGATTCCCCATGGAATGCATCCTTCTGGTACAGCAATTGAACACGTCCCCCTGGGCCGATATGAAGGGCCGGTTCTCAATAAACTGACAGTATCCCACGGAATCATACCGGCCCGGCCTGCAATAATCCGTATCCGCCGCCAGGAAGCAGGGAGCTTCAAATCCCAGCTCTTCATACATCCTGTACAGCTTCTCCGCCAGAGCGTCGTCAGGATACAACGGGCTCTTTAAGATGTGTTCCCTCTCTCTTTCCAGTTCGTCCCCATTCGGCGCGTTCTGGAAGGACTGGATATAATCCAGGGTGTGAAGGATCACCCCTCTTCTGTCGGCGGCTTCCCTGGCCTCTTCCATGTACCGTCCCGCCGTCCGCGGGAAGCTCTTGATAGTATCGTTCAGGTTCTCCAACAGCTTGCTGGTGTTCAGATCCAGAAGCACCACCTTATCGCATCCCAGGTCTGCGGCGAACTCCACAATCTGCGGAAGCTGTAAAATATTCTGACGCATCACCACCGTTGCCATGCAGATCTCCACGTTTCCCGCGCTTCTTAACATCTCCGCGTTCGCCTTGAACTTCTCAAAGCTTAAGCCTCTGCGAATCGCCTCGTAGGTCTCCTTGTCCGCCGCGTCGCAGGAGATCTGGATGTCGGTAAACGTCCGGTTGATGATAGCGGCCAGCTCAGGGTTCATGACAGAAAGGTTCGTATTCGTCGTCATCTGAATCCCGTATTTCTCATATATTTCCATAATGTCCATGATCTGCGGATGAAGAAAAGGCTCCCCGATCCCGTTCAGCGCTAGATACCTGGCGTACGGAAGGTACCTCTCGATCTCGCGGACCGCCTCCATGGACAGAAAAGAGCATCCATGGTTCTTTGTAAAAAAATGATTGCACATGATACAGCGGCTATTGCACAGATCCGTATGTTCAATCTGGAACATCTCCGGAAAATGCTCCGCGCGGTCATTTTTCCTGGCAAAATCATACTGGCACAAAATCTGATTGATAAATTTTACCTTTTTATAATCCGCCTTTTTGCGGCTGTCCTCCATCCAGTCTTTCAGGCGCGGGATATCCCCAAGGTCGGTCTCCTTCCCGTCAGTTTCCCACACCACGGATCTGCCCGTCTGGTACAGCCCTGTTCCCTCCAGATTGGCAAGCCTGTCTATATCAAACTCATCTCTTAACCTTACAACCTGCTCCACGTTTCTTTCCTCTCGTTCTTCTCTATCCCTGCGATCCAAGCGCCGCCATGGTCTCTTTCATCCACAGGGGCTCGTAACTCTGAAATCCGTCATAATCCCTGTAAATTTTCTCTGCCAGCGCATATTGACGCCCTGGGTTTCCCGTTTTCCTGTCCAGCCGCAGGAGAGATAAAAACTTTATCAAAACATGCTCCCTGGTCTCTTTCCAGAATTCAAGGGGAATCCCTCCGTCAAAATAGCTGTCCAGGAACAACAGCCAGAAAACCCGTTCCTTCGGGAAATTGATCTCCACCGCGTACGAAAAATCCGCCCAAATATGATCCACGGACAGGGTCTCCATATCCATCAGCCTGCATGCATCATCCGAAAACACCATGTTATCCGGCCGAAGATCCAAATGCACAATTCCTCTGGGAGAGGAGATATGATCCATGCCCTCCTGGACAGCCCGGAAAAACTGCTCCCGGTAAGGAAAGTCCTCCTTTGTCGACGCCAGCAGCGCCCTCGCCGCGTCCTGTCCGGAGTCCTGCTCCCATATGCTTTTGTCCGGGAGATCTGAGAGGCTGACCCGGTGCAGTCTTTTCACCGTCCCGGCAGCCTGCTGCGCTCTTTTCCTCAGTTCCGAAAGAGTCATACTTTCCCCTTCCAATAAAAGCGGACTTCCTTCCATCCATTCGGAGACAGTGAGATACGCCTCCGGCATCCGGCGGGAAGGAAACGCCAGGATCAGGCGGGGATGGTCCTGATCCCGCCGGTCCAGATATTCTCTCAGACGGCGCTGTACTTCCAATCCAGGCACATGGCGCTGGAACTTTACCACATATTTTTTCCCGTCTTCGCCCTTCCCCTGGAAAGACAAGTTGGAAGAGCCGCCGTTTAAAGGGGAAAAGGCCAGTCTCTCCCCCAGCCTGCCCTGCGCTTCTTCCTTTAAAGTTTCAATCATTTCCCCGTTCATCTCTATGGTTCCATAATCTCCATCCGGCTTTTTCCCTCCGGTATGATTAAGTGGTATTCCATCTGGAACACAAAATTAACGAGGGAATCGATGTTCCCCTCATATCCAGCGTTCCTGATCAGATCCACAGACCGTACATATTCAGAGGCGTCCGTGACCACCAGCGCGTCCACGTCCCGCAGGGTCGTCCCTTTCGGCTCCACAATCTCAAGATTCCTGCCAAGATAAGAATACGCCGACATGCGGTCTGTGTTCGGGCCAGTAATATAGGAAATTTCCACATCTCCCTTCAGCTGCTTCACAAACAACTCCGCCAGCACGGAGCTGCCCCACACCCCGATTTTCTTGTAGCCGCACTGTTCCAGCCACTCTCTGCAATGACGCCCCTCCGCCTGGTTGGCGATCCACTGGCACATGATCTCATGGGTCATAATATCTTCAAAGTTCTCGAAATTGAACCGGTTATTTCTGCCGCAGTGGGGGCACACCGTCAGTATGTCCCTTCCGCTGAACCGCTTTTCTTTTTTCACGTGCGGCACAGGAAAGGTCTTTTTACAGTGGCAGCATCTGACCGTCACGGTCAGCTCCTCCTGCTCTTCCTTGATGTCCTCGATCCGTCCAAAGAAAACATTGTCGGTGTTCGTCATCCGTATAACCCGCCGCATCCTGTCCCACTCAAAATCGGACATTTTCGACATGTTCACCACCGGCATATGTTCTTCCAGGAAACGACCCTTGTCCCCCAGCAGGCCTCTTTCAAGGCTGTTTTTAAAATATTCCGAGCCGGGGTAAAGCATGATATTCAGCAGACGGATCTGGTATTTTCTGTGCCTGTTCCACCAGTTGTACGTGGTCAGAAACGATTCCTGATCCTCCGCCTCCGCCCCGAAGATGAAGTTGCCGAACACATGGATATTCAATTCATAGGATATCTCCAACGCCCGTTCGATCTGCTCCGTACTGATGTTTTTGTTCATATTCTTCAGTACGTGGGCGGACATGCTTTCCAGACCAAACTGAATATGCGTACAGCCACTCTCCTTCATGGCCCGCAGCGCTTTTTCCGTAGCCAGCTCCACCCGGATCTCCGCCACCCAGTTGATGTGATATTCCTTGATCCGGCGGCAAAATTCCAGGATCACGGCCTCGCTGCCGCCAAAAAGCTCATCCATGAGAAGGATTCCATTGATGCGGTACTTCTCGATCCACATGTCCAGTTCTTCAAAGAAATTGTCCAGAGAACGGTTCCTGTACTTTCTTCCCGTGGTATGAAAGCAGAACTTACATCCGAAAGGACAGCTTCTCCCCAGAAACATAGGGAGCACGCGGGGCTCCTGGGTATAGGAATAGTCAAACAGCGCGGAAGAATCATAGTTTTTTTCATTCTCAAAATACTGCTCGATCCCCAGTTCCTCGTAGGAGGGAAACGGGATTTCATTGAGATCCTCCACAACCTTTCTGGGCGCGGTTTTTATGATCTCTTCTCCGTCCCTGTACAGGATCCCGTCCACCTTCCGCAGATCTGTCCCCTCGTCCAGCGCTTTCAGCAGTTCGATTTCCGTAACCTCGCCTTCGCCCAGCACCGCAATATCCGCGCCGGTGACGCCCAGGAAATATTCCGGGGCCGATGTGTAACCTGCTCCTCCGCCGATACATACCACGTCCGGCTGTATCTCCTTTGAACAGGCAAAACAGCGCCTGATCTCCCCCGCGTTAAACGCCGTTCCTCCGCACAGCACATAGCCGATAGCTTTCTCTGTTATCAGCTCTTTTAAGATCTCTTTTTCGTCCCCTTCGCGGAAATTCAAGTTTACGCAGCTTACCGGCAGCCCCGCGCTTCTCAGCGCCCCGTTGATGTACGCGATGCCCGGAGGGATCAGCGCCTCCCGGTGCAGATAATCCCGCTCCCTTGGAATCACCAATAGTATATCTTTCATGTTACCCTTTCCTTACTACCCAATCCTCCAGCTTTGGAGAAGCATTCTGCTGCCAGTCAAAAAATTCCATTTCCGTACAATAACGGCATACCGGATTGGGAGAATTTAAAAAGCGGACCACATCCCTGCCGTTCAGAGACAGATCGTGCAGGTTCAATTTCCCAGGCTCCGTATCCGCTTCAAATCCAAAATAATCCGCCAGCCACTCCAGGATCACCGGAGCGGGGCAGGGGCTTAACACGCCTTTCCGCAGAAAATTGCACATATTGCTGTTGCAGCTATCAAACGCCTCTTCCATATCTGAATCTCCGGCCAGGTTGATCCTCTTGGCAAATTTTTCGATCTTCTGCGTGCATTTATAAGCGATTCCATGGGAATCCAACAGTTCCTCTATCCTGTCCAGCGCCTTATGGGTGGGCGGATAGACCGATATGTCCAGGCCGATACGGCAAGCCTTCAGTTCTTCAAAAAATTCTTTATCTTTTGATAGAATCAGCGTCCCATTGGTGGTGATCCGAATGTCCGATTCTTTGTAGACGCTTCGGGCAAACCGGACATATTCCGTCAATCGGGGATTCAGGAAGGGTTCGCCCCCCAGGATCCTGATTTTCTCTATGTCAGGAATCAGTTCCTTCAGACGCACCAGATCCTTCTCAAATACCTCCAGCGGCACATGCTGCTGTCCCTTCACGATGCCCGCGCAGTGGGAGCACCCTTTACAGTTCAGATTGCACGAATCCGTAATTTGAACTTCCAGATATTTTAAAGAAACTTCCTCCATCGTCCGCTCCCGCCTGTCTTTTTACATACTGTGCTTTGCCCTACGCCTGCTCTTTTCTTTCAAAAAACCGTTTGCCATGCCCGCCGTAATGCAGGCCGCCGGGCAATAAGGTTCTGATCTCCACCTCACAGCCAAACAGCTCTCTGATCTTGGCTGCCATGGCTTCGGGGATCTCGGCATCCTCTGGTTTCTCAATGGACACAACTACCTTCTGTCCATACTGCTCCGCCTGATAATCATGAATAAACCCGTAAGACATCAGGATCTCCTCCAGCATCACAGGGAAGATCCTCCTATCTCCCACGGTAATGCAGTCTCCCAGCCGTCCATGATAGAAGATCCTGGGCAGCTCAGAACCGCACGCGCATTTTTCATATGAAATGCTCATCAGATCGTCTGTCCAGTACCGAAGAAGCGGGAAGCCCTTATCCCAAAGGGTCGAGTATACGGCCACGCCCGCCTCTCCTTCTTTCACCGGTTTCTTGCTCACCGGGTCGATCAGTTCGATGAACAGATATTGGTTCAGATAGTGCTGGCCGTTTTTCCTCCGGCACTCTCCCGCCATGGGCCCGAACATCTCGCTCATGCCGAACATATTATAAACCTCGGCGTCCCACGCCGTTTCCAGCAGCTTCCGGCGTCCGCGGGACATAAAACCGCCTCCCAATATGAGTTTTTTCACCTTGGAACCCTGGGCGGCTTTGATCCATTCCTCGTTATAGGCAATGGTGGACACCACATCCGGCCTGGTCGCCACCACCGTGACCGGAACCGAAGTGATCAGATCCACCATATTTTCCGGCGACGGCACCGGGCAGTTCACATATCCCGCGCCTCTTGTGGTAAACTGCCACATCATCGTATGCGCCATGACGCCCGTGTCTATGGGAGCGAAGACCCCTCCCAGATCCTCGGGCATGATTCCCAGCTCCGAGTAGAAGGTATTTACAAACTCCTCGTGTACCTCTTTATCTTTCTTGCTGTATACATAATATGTCTTTTTACCGGTTGTGCCGCTGCTGGAGAAGATCCCATAAACTTCGTCCTTCTTACAGGTCGTCCGCTCAAAGGCCTCCGTCTGTCGGATCTCATCCTTATAAGCAAAGGGGATCTTCTGAAATTCCTCATAAGAATCAAAACAATGAACATCCGCTATTTTATCCTTGTACATTGCCATTTCATACTTTCCCGCTTCATACAGTTTCCGCAGCGCGTCCATTTCCTTTTCATACATATGCCTCGTCCTCCCTTACTTGTTTTGATTGATTTTTCTAACAATTGCGTTCGTTATGGGGAAAAAGATGACGGCCGCCAGATATCCCACCACCATGAGCACCGGCAGAAGCCCCGTCCATACCGGCCAGAACAGCGGGGAAAATCCCACATTCTTCACCACGGCGCAGGCGCTGATCCCAAGCACATTGATCACCACAATTACCAGCATCATGACGAAAAAGGACAGCTTTGACTGCTCCAGCTTCAAGATCTGTATGAGCTTTCCTCCGATCTTCTTCTCCGGGATCACGAAGCCGATCACCAGATTGACCGCCCACGCGAACAGGATGTCCAGAAAAAGCGCGGACAGCCTGCCGATACCGCCGCCAGCCATGGCTGCCGTGATCGTCAAAACGGTGCTGACCAACAGATCCTGTATTACCTCGAACTCAATGTCTTCCACCTTCATACTGCATGTTCTCCTTTGCAATGTTTACTCTTTACCCGCGTCCTGGTTCCCGCCTATCAGGAACCGAGAACTTTTCTGAAATATTCGATAGTTGTCTCCAGTCCCCGATCCACCGGTATCAACTCGTCCCAGGGAACGATACTTTTCAGATAATCCAGGCACGGTTTCCTCCTCACCGGGTCGTCCTGGGGGAGTTCCCGGTATACGATCTCAGACTTGGAACCGGATAGCTTAATCACTTTACCGGCCAGTTCTATCATGGAGATTTCCTGCTGCGTCCCAATATTCACCGGGCCGGTAAATCCTTCTTCTTCGTGATTCATCACCTGTATCATGCCGTTTACCAGGTCTGTGACAAAGCAAAAGCTCCTGGTCTGGCTCCCGTCCCCATAGATAGTGATGGGCTCGCCCCGCAGGGCCTGCACAATAAAATTGGACACCACGCGGCCGTCGTTTATGCACATCCTAGGGCCATAGGTATTAAATATACGGATCACCCGGATATCCACGCCCAGCATCCTGTGATAGTCGAAGCACAGAGTCTCCGCCGCCCGTTTGCCTTCGTCGTAACAGGAGCGTACCCCAATGGGATTCACATTTCCCCAGTACTCCTCTGATTGAGGATGTACCATGGGGTTCCCATAGACCTCGCTGGTGCTTGCCTGCAGGATCCGCGCATGATCTTTTTTGGCTACGCCCAACGCGTGGAGCGCGCCCAGAAAATTCGTCTTTATGGTTTTAATGGCGTCATACTGATAATGAATCGGGCTGGCGGGACACGCAAGGTTATAGATCTGATCCACCCTTTTATCCAAATGGATTTCTTCGGTGACGTCATGATTTATGAACGCAAAGTTCGGGTTCTTTTGCAGTTCCAGGATATTTTCCATACGCCCCGTGAACAGGTTGTCCATACATATGACATGCTCGCCCATTTCCAGCAGTTTCTCACAGAGATGGGAGCCGATAAATCCCGCTCCCCCCGTGACCAATATTGTTTTATTCATAACTGTCCTCTCCATCCCTGACCGCGTTACAAAAGGATTTAAAAAACTGGCACGTGTCGTAATAAACAGGCGTTACCCTTGTATGCGTGCAGCTTTGCGCAAAATCCGCCATCCGAATACTTAATCTCTCCGTAAACCCTTTTCCCGGCTCCACATAAGATATGGCGGAATAGTGCTCCGTATATTCCGGAATTCCCCCAACCCTGGCGGCTATAATCGGGATGCCAGAGGCCATGCCCTCCAGGATTGTGAGCGGGGCCGCATCCCCCACCACGGAAGGAACCACCAGCGCGTCCGCCATCCTATAATATCCCCCCACGTCCTCATGGGGAATATATCCGGTAAATATCACCCGTCCATCTGATTGTTCCGCTCTCTGCATCATTTCCTTCACATAGGAGGTCATCTCCGCGCTTCCTGAGATGGCGGAGCCTGCGTAAACCAGCACCGCGTTCTTAAAATTCCCCTGTTCGTAGGCGTCCAGAAGCTCTCTTGCGCCTTTTTCCACGCTCAACCTTCCCATATATAAAAAGACACAAGCGTCTTTATGGATCCCATAGAACTTCCGCAGGCTGCCCGCAGTATCCTCTCCCTCTTCCGCAGGCAGGCGGATTCCATTCGTTACTTTCTCAATGACGGTATGTTCAAACTCCGGCACCTTCTTTTTCAGTTCCCGGGTCACATAATCGCTGACTGTCAGTATCTTTCTGCATTTCGCCAGATAAGGAACCATGGCAGGGTTGTCGATCAGAACACTGTGCATATGGTAATAACACTTATCCGAGAACGACTCCCCCATTTCTTCGCAGACCGCCTCCAGAAGCGTCATGTTATTTTCCACAATCACCGCGCCGTACCGTTCATAATCCACGGCTTTTTTAAGCCGCTTCCTGTAATATATGGATTTATAGTGATTTCTCGCGAACATACTGCGCCAGCTTTTTTTCTTTTCCATATACAGATATGCCATCCGGTCCATCCACCTTACATACCATGGATAACGTATCTTGATATATGCGGCGTCCGTGTTTTCCGTATCTGTCCCGCCGTCGCAGCTCACGACGTCTATACAAAACTCCTTGTGGATGCTGTTTTCCCTTATCAGGCTGTCGATCAGGGTCTCCACCGCGCCGCCGTTTACCGCCGGGACGGGAAGAATACCCCCTGAAATAATCAGAATCCTGTCTTTTGTCATATGTTAATCACTCTGCATTTTATGCTTCCATAATATTTCCCCAGAAGATGCCAGCAAAGTTCAGTGACGAAGAGAGGGGCGAAGCGATCCTTCCGAAAACATCCGATCACGTTTTGTACCAATGCCTTATACAGATTTTTGTCAATACTGATAAAATTGTTGGAATATTTTTTCTGCAATTTTGAACTGGACACGCCGTTTCGGAAGCTCTTCTGCCGTATCCCCTTCATATCCGTGGGGGAATGGGCAATGATTTTGGCCGTGGGTACATATTTTAATTTCGCCCCCGCTTCCAGAGCCCTCCAGCACAGGTCAATATCTTCCGCGTTATTGCCGAAATAATTACTGAACCCTTTGATTTTCACCAGGAGCTTTCTGCGGTACGCGCAGCTCGCCGTGATAAACGCGGTATTTAAGGTTTTCTCCGTGACATAATAGGGCTCGCTGCCATAGGACATCATAATCTGCAAAGACAGCCTTCCCCAGAATTCTTCGTATATATTGCGCGGCTTCGCGGGCTCGATATAGGTCCCCAGACCATCCAGGCCGTCCTCTTCAAAGGCTTTATGTATCTCCTTCAGCCAATCCCTGTCCGGGATACAGTCCGCGTCGATAAATACTATAACGTCTCCCTTCGCCGCCTTAATCCCCGCATTTCTGCCGCCTGCCGCATGTCTGTGGCGGTTCATCACCACCCGCGCGCCGTTTTCTTTTGCAACTTCCACTGTTCGGTCTGTGGAATATCCGTCCGCCACAATGATTTCAAGGGGCTGCTCCGAACCCTTCTTAATGGCCTTGAGACAGGTCCCGAGGCAGTCGTCCTCATTATAGGTCGGAATCACCACCGAAAATTTCATTTCTTTATCCTCCCGCATCAACCGCCTGAGCGCCGGTTTTCTATCTCTTCCAATACTTTTGGCAGCGCAGTAATAAACCACACCGTATAATTTTCAGGATGCCTCAACACGTCCTCCCTCAGTTCTTCAAAAGAAATCCATTTGGTGTCCATCACTTCCTCCGGATTTTCCATGATTTCTCCATGATATTCCCCGATGAACACATGATCCATCTCATATTCATACAAATCTTTGCGAAACTGATGGTAATATAAAAACGTGAATACTTCCCTGCACAGGCACGTAATGCCCAGCTCTTCTTTCAGGCGTACCTTTACCGCTTCTTCCGTGGTCTGCCCTTTCCGCGGATGGGAACAGCACGCGTTGGTCCACAGGCCTCCCGAATGGTATTTTTCCATCGCTCTTTGCTGGATCAGCATCCGGTCTCCCGCATAAAGGAACACAGAAAATGCCCTGTGAAGAACCGGCTCCTTATGGCAGTCCGCCTTCGTGGAATACCCGATGACCTGATCTTTTGTATCTACCATCAATAACTGCATATACTCTCCCATACTTTCCTGTCCGCCGCCGTCGCTCATGGCCTCAAATGATTATTAAAAAGTTTATTTTCTTATACTCGGTATAATAGTTTAAAAGTTTAGGACACGCTCGGCAATAATGTGAACTTTAACAATTGGATTTTTCGAAGGACCTGCCGGATTTGCGCCGCAAAAAACCTCGTCTATTCTAAATTCACACTTTAGAATAGACGAGGTTTTCTTAAGAACAGCGCCGTCATGGCTTCACAACTCCGTCTGCCGCAGGCCGGCCCAGCCTGCTATTTCACCTGCTCCGCCATATGGTAAAGGCGGTAATAGATGCCGCCTCTTTCCAGCAGCTCTTCATGGGTTCCCTCCTCTTTGATGCCCTGCTCCGTCAGCACCAGGATACGGTCCGAATTGCGGATGCTGGACAGGCGGTGGGCGATGGTCAGCGTGGTACGTCCCTCCGACAGCCGCTGCAGGGACTGGGCCACGGCGAATTCGCTCTCGTTGTCCAGCGCGGAGGTGGCTTCGTCCAGGATCAGGACCGGCGGATTCTTCAGGAATACCCGGGCAATGCTGATCCGCTGTTTCTGCCCTCCGGAGAGTTTCACGCCCCGCTCCCCGATATAAGTATCGTAACCGTCCTTCAGGTTCATGATGAATTCATGGGCCCCGGCCTCCTTCGCCGCCGCAATCACTTCTTCCCGGGAAGCGTCCAGCCGTCCATAAAGAATGTTATCGTACACAGTGCCGGAAAACAGATACACCTCCTGCTGTACGATGCCGATGTTGGCCCGAAGGCTTTTCAGCGTATAACCCTTGATATCCTTTCCGTCCAGCAGAATCTTCCCTTCCGTCACATCATAGAAACGGGGAATCAGATTGCACAGCGTGGTCTTGCCTCCGCCCGACGGCCCTACGATGGCCGCCCGCTCTCCGGGACGGATCTCCAGGTTCAGATCCCGGAACACTTCGTTGTGGTCATCCGCGTATTCAAACGTCACATGCTCGAACCGGATCTCTCCTTTTACATTTTCCAGCGGGACCGCGCCGGGCTCGTCAAAAATTTCAATATCCGCGTCCATGATCTGCAGGAACCGCTCGATTCCGGTCATGCCCCTCTGGAACTGCTCCGCGAATTCGATGATCCTGCGAATGGTGGCGATCAACGTGGACACATACATGGTGTACGCCACCAGATCTCCGGGAGCGATCCTCCCATAGACCAGGAAAAGCCCTCCCGCCAGGATCACTGTCAGGTACATGATCCCGTCGAAGCTTCGGGTGGTGGTCTGGAACGCTCCCATATAACGGTAGCCCAGCTTTTTCAGGCGGAAGAATTCCTGGTTATCCGCCTCGAATTTTTCTTCTTCCCGCTCTTCGTTGGTAAAAGCCTTCACCACTTTATGCCCCAGCAGGCTGTCCTCAATCCGGGCGTTCAGTTCCCCGATCTGCTGGCGCTGCCTGCGGAACGCCGCTTTCATACGGCTGTTCAGCCCTGTACACACCACCAGCATGACAGGGATACAGCAGAAAATGATAACGGTCAGCGCCAGGCTGGTCTGTGCCAGGATCAGGAACGAGACCAGGATCTTGATCCCGGCGATGAAGAATTCCTCCGGGCAATGATGGGCAAATTCCGTCACGTCAAACAGGTCGTTGGTGATCCGCCCCATGATCTGGCCGATCTTGGTATTATTATAGTAGGTATTGGACAGCTTCTGCAGATGCCGGTAAGCGGCGCGCCGCATATCGGTCTCGATATGTGTCCCCATCACATGACCTGTATAAGCCATATAATAATTGGCGCAGCTGTCGATGATCCTCAGCACAAAATACAAAAGGGACAGCCGCAGGATCAGGCCTGCCGTCAGCGCCGCCAGATTTTCCATCCCCGTATTGGTAATGTACCGGATGATCAGCGGCAGCACCATCTCGCACACAGTGGTCAGCGCCGCGCATGCCAGATCTTTTACCAGCACAGGGAAATAGGGCCGGTAATAAGGTATGAATCTGTGGAGCAGCTCCTTGCTCCCATATTCTCTCTCGTCCATCCTGCGCCTCCTCTATTTCACAATCACATCCGCGTACTCCGCACCGGAAGCCCGCTTCAGATCCTCCGGGGCCAGCTCCAGCTGGGTGCCGATCCTTCCGCCGCTGACCACGATTCCGGGAAGCGCCTGCGCGCTTTCGTCGATCCGGGTCACATACTGCTTTTTCATGCCCACTGCGGTACAGCCTCCGCGGATATATCCGGTCACCTGCTGGATCTCCTTCACATGGATCATGGAAAGGGATTTCTCCCCCACCGCCCTGGCCGCTTTTTTCAGATCCAGCTCTTTGTGGATGGGAATCACAAACACAAAATAATTCCTGCTGTTTCCCACCGTCACCAGGGTCTTGTATACTTTTTCATAGGGAAGCTGAAGCTGATCCGCGATCTTCAGCGCGTCCACAAATTCGTCGCATTCATATGTATGCGCCTGGTAAGGGATCTTCATCCGGTCCAGGATGCGCATGGCGTTGGTCTTGATTTCTTTTGCTTTCGACATGTTCTTTCCTCCGCTTAAATATGCAGGCACGGCAAATGCCGGGCCTGCGGTCTCCTATAGCATACGGAATTTCTCCTTCCCCGTCAAGCCCCGGTCCCGGCGTGTCACACCCTCCCGGATTTTCCATATCTTATAGTATCATTCCACCGAAGGCGCTTCCAGGCGCCTGACCGGTTCCAAAGGAGGTATGGCTCATGGACGCCCTGATGCAGGTCAGCCATGTCAGTTATTCTTACCACACGCTGAGCGGGGAAACCATGGCGCTGTCAGATATCACCTTTTCCGTGGGGGAGGGTGAATTCCTGGCTGTTGTCGGACCCAGCGGATGCGGAAAATCCACGCTTCTTTCGCTCCTGTCCGGTCTAATGGAACCGGAACAGGGGTCTGTGGAATTCTGCTCCGGCCCGGAAGAGACGCGGACGCAGATCGGATATATGCTTCAGAAAGACCATCTTTTTGAATGGCGGACCGTATACCGCAACGTCATCCTGGGACTCGAGATCCAGAACCGTATGTCGCCGGAAAATCTGGCTCATGTGGAGCAGCTTCTGGAAGAGTACGGTCTGTCCTCGTTCAAAAGCGCCCGGCCGTCCGAACTGTCCGGCGGCATGCGCCAGCGCGCGGCCCTGATCCGGACCCTGGCGCTGGACCCCCAGCTTCTGCTCCTGGATGAACCCTTCTCCGCGCTGGATTACCAGACGCGCCTGAACGTCTGCGACGACGTGTACCGGATCATCCAGAAAGAAAAAAAGACCGCCGTACTGGTCACTCACGATCTCTCGGAAGCAATCAGTATGGCGGATCGGGTCCTGATCCTGTCAAGCCGTCCGGCTTCCGTGAAAAAGACCGTATCCATTCATTTTGCCCAGCCCGGACTGACTCCCATGCAGCGCCGGCAGGCCCCTGAGTTCAAAGATTATTTCAACGAAATCTGGAAGGAGCTGAATTCTCATGCCTGATCTTACCGACCGCCAGGCGGAATATCTGCGGCAGCACCGCCGGCACCATCACCTGGTCTCCCTTTGCCGCTTTCTGGTCTTCGCCGGTTTTCTGGCCCTCTGGGAGATCAGCGCCGATCTGGAATGGATCGACGCGTTCATCTTCAGCAGCCCCAGCCAGGTACTTCAGACCATTCTGGAAATGGGCGGCAACCACACCCTGTTCCGCCATACCGGCATTACCCTGTATGAGACGCTGCTCAGTTTTGCCCTGGTGATTCTGGCCAGCTTCCTGACCGCAACCCTCCTGTGGTTCTCCAGTTCCCTCTCCGAGATTCTGGAACCCTGGCTGGTGATCCTGAACAGTCTCCCCAAATCCGCCCTGGCGCCCCTGCTGATCGTGTGGCTGGGCGCGAATATGCGGACGATCATCATCGCCGGCATGTCAGTGGCTGTCTTCGGCAGCATCATCAGTATGTACACCGCGTTCCGCACTACGGATGAAGAAGAGATCAAACTGATCTATACTCTGGGCGGCAGCCGTCTGCAGGTTCTGCGCTGTGTGGTATTTCCCTCCAATATCCCCGCCGTCATCAGCATCCTGAAGGTCAACATCGGCCTCTGCCTGGTGGGCGTCATCATCGGAGAATTCCTGGCCGCCCGGGAGGGTCTTGGGTACCTCATCATCTACTCCAGCCAGGTGTTCAAGCTGGACTATCTGATCGCGGCGCTGATCATCCTCTGCGTCATCGCCTTCTGCCTCTATCAGGCCATCCAGAAACTGGAGCACCACATAAGAAAAAGCAGGAAGTTTTAAACTTCCTGCCCTGCGGCGCGCACCGCTTTCAGGATGGCCTGTCCCATCACTTCCGCGGCCAGCGCGCCCGCCATATTGATGTCCGCTTCCACGTCTCCAATGGAAGCGGCATAGATGGTGTCTCCGTCCGCCATGGTTCCCACCGGATAGATACAGCGGGCATAGGCGCATCTGGCCATGGACGCAATCTTGCCCATCTCCGCCTTGGAAAACGCGCCGTTTGTCACCACCGCCCCGATGGTGGTGTTGCTGTTGAACAGATCCCTTTTCCTGCTGAGTCTGTACAGTTCCCGGCAGGTATCCGCGAAACCGCTGCCGTCCGCTTCTCTCAGCCCGGCGATCTTCTGGCCCGTGGACGGATCCACGATATCGCCCAGCGCGTTGACCACAACCACGGCGGCCATCTTAAGCGCCCCCACCTCCACTGCGTGGATGCCCAGGCCGGATTTCATGGCCCGCTCCATCCCGTAGAGTTTTCCTACGGTAGCGCCGATACCGGCGCCTGCGCTTCCCATGGACGGGCAGTTATGCTCCGCATCCAGACAGGCTTCATAGCCCATCTTAGCGTCCGGCCGCACATCCGGTCTGCCGAATCCCAGATCATAGATACAGGACTGGCATACCAGCGGCACCCGGGCATAGCCGGTGTCAAAACCGATTCCCCGTTCCTCCAGGTACCGCATCACTCCGTCCCCGGCCGCCAGCCCGTAGGCGGAACCGCCGGAAAGCACGATGGCATTCACCGGATTGTCCGCGGTCAGCGGATCTGCCAAAGGCGTCTCCCTGGAGGCGGGACCGCCTCCGCTCACATCCACGCCTGTCCTGGCTCCCTGGTCGAACAAAAGTACCGTAACTCCGGTCTTCGCCTCTTCATCCTGCGCGTTTCCAATCCTCATCCCTTCCAGCCGGCTGGCCGGAATCTCTCTTGGCTCCTGTGCATGTTCCATCCTGCGCCCTCCTTTTCTTCCGTCCATGCCGGCAGGCGGCATGGATTATACCTGTTTCAGCGCGGAAGCCAGCATCCTCGACACGGCTCCTGCAATCACAAAACACACGACCGCTTCAATCAGGCCCTGGACGCCCACAAACGCGATCACAAACAAAAACGGATTGGTCACGCCAAAGGTCTGGGCAAATCCCTGGATATAGTCAGTCTGGTAGAAAAAGATCACCAGCGAGCTCATGAACAGCACCGTGTTCAAAAGCGGGCAGGCCAGGCTGGCCGCCAGATAGGCTCCGTTCTTCATCACCTTTCTCGCCGCCTTAAAAATCAGCCCGCAGAGCCATCCTTCCAGGATCCGCGGCACGATGCAGGTAAACGCCGTAGCCGCCGGATTGATGTTTAACAGCATGGTGCCGAACGCTCCCATGCCGAAGCACTGGATAAAGCTGGTGATTCCAAAAGCCAGGCCGCATACGGCTCCGCCCCTGGGCCCCAGAAGAATCGCGCCTACCGCCACGGGTACGGTCAGAAAGGTGATGGAAAGTCCCAGCGTCTGGAAATATCCCAGCGGCGTGAATGCCATGATAAAGATGATCGCGACCATCAATGCCAGTTCTACCATGTACAATGTGTGTCCTGTTGTGTTATTCCTCATATCTCTGCTCCTTCTGTCTGATAAAACGGCGCTTAAAGCGTCCCCTGTCTTTCAGCACTTTTATTCCCGCCAGCAGCAGGCCCGACAGGCATGATGCATCGGGGTATCTCATTTGGGGAATGGAATAAACGGCGAACGCCTGGAAATACGCATGGAAACCTGCATACGAAACCGGCCGTCATGCTCTGTCAGGTTGCCGCCTCGGTCGGCACTTTAAGAATCAGACGTCCATATGTGAATCAAAGAAAAATATAGTATAAGGCGATGCGTTTTCTTCCGAATAACGTTCTTCTCTACTATAGCAATAAGGAGCGAAAATAACAACCATAAATTTGCAGTTGACACAGAAAAATTTTCGTGATATATAATATTTAGACATTTCGAAAAACGTCTAAATATTATCCAGAAAGAAGGGCTGCATATGGGATTTCAGGAAAGCTTCAAAGCGCTCTCCGATCCAACGCGCAGGGAGATCCTCTCGCTTCTGCGGGCTGGCCCCCTGACCGTCAGCGAGATCCTGGATCATTTCCAGATCACCGGGGCCTCGCTCTCCCACCATCTCTCCGTACTGCGTCAGGCAGGGCTGATCGATGATGAAAAAAAGGGGAAGTACATTTTTTATACGTTGAATACCACCGTGCTGGACGACATCCTGAAATGGATGATGTCCCTGAAAGGAGTGTCTGACCATGAAGAACTTTAAACTTCGTATCCTGTGCTACGCCGTGGCCGTGTGCAATCTGCTGCTGGCGGCCGTCTTTTATCTGCGGCTCCCGGACCGCATCCCCATGCACTGGGCCATGGATGGAACCGTAACCTACCATCCCAGGCATGAACTGTTTTTCATGTGCGGCATGGGTCTCCTGTTTGCCCTGCTCTTTGACCTGCTGCCAAGGATCGATCCCCGCCGCGGGAACTATCAGCGGTTCGGGACCTATTACGACGGTTTCTGCGTCGTCATGCAATTCTTTCTCCTGAGCATGACCGCCGTCATCCTCACAGAGAGTTTCCGGCCGGGAAGCATCTCTGTATCGGCCGTGGTACGGCTGGGCGTGGGCCTGCTGCTGATCTTCATCGGCAACATGATGCCCAAATTCAAGAGCAATTTTTACTGCGGCATCAAAACGCCCTGGACCCTGTCCAGCGAAGAGGTCTGGCGGAAAACCCACCGTCTGGGCGGAAAATGCTTCTTCGCCGCCGGGCTGGTGATGGCTCTCTCCATCCTGCTGCCTGCTCCCCAGACAGCCTTTAACCTGTCCATAGCCGCCGTCCTTCTGGCCGCTCTGGCGCCGGGCGTCATGTCCTACGTATGGTGGCGGCAGGAGGTCGGGAAGGCCAAATAAGTCCGCGGTCGGTTCAGTACCGGCCGCCCTTCGCCGCTTCCCCCCGATTTTCCGGCTCACCGGTGCGGCAGTCAGAACAGGACCTTATTATTCTGATAGATTTTCCGGTACAATTCAAAATTCTCCATATACGCAGCGCGGGGAGCTGCGGACGGTTCGTACACTTTATCTTCCAGACGTACAACCGTACCGCAGCCCTCCTCCAGCGATCCATAGACACCGCAGCCCACGCCCGCGCAGACGGCCGCTCCCCTGCATGCCTCTTCCACGCCTTTTGTGGTATAGATCTCTTTTTGCAGGATGTCCGCCTGCATCTGCAGCCAGAATCCGCTCTTGGCTCCTCCACCCGACGCGATGATCCGGTCGTCCATGGGAATCCCCAGTTCTTCAAACACTTTCATACAGTCCAGGAAAGAATAGACCACGCTCTCCATGCATGCGCGGATCATATGCTCCTTTGTGTGGATCAGCTTCAGCCCGAAGAAGATCCCTTTTGCTGTGGCGTCCATATAAGGCGAGCGCTCTCCGCACAGGAACGGCAGGAATACCAGGCCGTCCGCCCCCGCAGGAGCTTTCGCCGCCATCTCCGGCATGGTCTCATAGTCAGGTATTTCCCGGAAAATCTCTTTCTTCAGCCACTTTAAGACAATTCCGCCGTTCAGGCCCGCGCCCATGGTGATCCACCGTTCCGGCTGTACATGGCAGAAAGTATTCAGACGGAACCGGTCGTCCGGATAGATGCGGCTGCCGATACAGTCCACCTGGCTGGCCGTTCCGATGTTGGTCACCAGCTGTCCGGGATGGATCACGCCGTTTCCCGCAAGCTGCATGGGCCCGTCGCCCCCTCCGCAGATCACCGGCGTTCCGGCCAGGATTCCCGTCTCTTCCTCCGCCTTTTTCGTCACCTCTCCCACAATCTGCATGGATTCCCGGCAGGGCGGGAAAAACTCCATGGGGACGTGATAACGCCGGGCCGTCTCCTCGTCCCAGGCCCTCTTTTCCATATGGTACAGCAGAGTGCCGGACGCATCTGACGGATCCGTGGCAATCTCTCCCGTAAGGCGGAAGCGGATATAATCTTTGGGAAGCAGGATATGGCGGATCTGGTCGTAAAGCTCCGGCTCCTCTTCCTGCATCCACAAAAGGGACGGAAGCCAGAAGCCGGTGCTGGCCGGATTGCACGCATGTTCCTCCACCGCGGTTCCCCGGATCTTACGTACCTGACGCTCGCTGCGCTGGTCGTTCCAGATAATGGCAGGCCGTACCGTCTCCCCGCGTCCGTTCAGAGTAACCAGGCCGTGCATCTGTCCTGTAAGCCCCACCGCGGCGATCTCGTCCCCGCGCACACGGCATCCCGCAAACGCCTGCCGGATACTCTTGCAGGCAGACTCCCACAGCAGTTCTGGGCTCTGCTCCGCAAACCCCGGGCGCGGAAGCTGTATATCATAGCCTTCCGCCGCCAGGGCCAGGCACCGTCCCTGTTCGTCCATGATCATCACCTTCACGCTGGACGTTCCCAGATCGATTCCCATCAAATACGCCATCCTGCTTACCCCCTGTCTTTTACTCTGCCCTTCATTGTACTTCATTTCCGGGGCTCCGGCAAGCGTTGGCGCAGCGTTTTTATGTTTTATTTCGCCCGGATCTCCTGGCGCATGAAGCACACATAAGAGCCTGCGAAGGTGGCCAGCATCAGGGCAATCAGCCCCGCCAGGTGCGGCCATACCAGCAGGAGGCTCTGGCCCAGGCTTAAATAGCCGCTGATGGCCCCGGACAAGGACTCCATGGTAATCACATTCACAGAGCGCACGCTGGGATTCATAATAGTGGAGACGGCCTCGCTGTACAGATAATAGGGCGAGAGCCGGTTCACCGCCAGTTCCACCGTATAATTGCCGTAGGAATTATACAGGGCCTGGATCTCATTGTTCACCGGATACACAAGATCCGCCGCGATCCCTGCCACCAGTCCCATGAACAACGCGCAGAACAGCCACACGCCTATGGCAGCCATGGCGGAAGCCGCCGCGTTCTGGCATACCACGGAAAACCACAGCGAAAGCCCCAGCCAGAAGCAGATATACACCGCCGTAAAGAAAAGATAGATAAAAATCCTCCCGATCTCCTCCAGGCTTGGCGGAACGCCCAGGCACAAAAGGCCCAGTGCGCCGATGGAGACGCCCATGGCGTATACCATCGTGAAAATCAGCGTGGTTCCCGCCAGGAACTTGCCGTTGATGATGGAATCCCGGTAGATGGGCTGGGCGGCGATCCGGTACAGGGTCCGCTCGGATTTTTCCCCGCTGATCCCGTCAAATCCCAGGATTACCCCCACAAACGGCCCCAGAAGGGCGATGAAAGACATGAAAGAGGGGATGGAACTGCCGCTGGTCGTATAAAGAGACAGGAACAGATAATCCGTGCTGTCCGAGGAAGTAATGCCCGTCAGCGCCCCATACAGGCTGGCATAGCTGGTCACACAGATCAGGATTAAGATCATCAGGAACTTTTTGCTCCGGATATGATCCATCATCTCCTTGTGATACAGCGCCTTCAGCCCCCGGATATCATCTTCCCTCTTTGTGAACAGTTCTTCCAAACTTTGGGAAACGCGTCCTGGCAGCTTCCTGAGACTGCTCCTTTTCGGCTTTTTCAAAATACCGGCTGTAAATTTCATCCAAATCCCCTCCTTTCTGGCGAAGCTGCAGCAGCGTATACCCGTTCGCCGCCAGCGCCAGCGTGGTCTTCCGCCTTAAATCTTCTCTGGAGCGGACGATGTAAAGCTCGCCCTCCCGTTCCACAAAGTCCACGCCCTCGATCCTGCCTATGAGTTGTGCCAGCGCCTCGTTATCCGGTTCCGCCGCCAGTTCCAGCGTATATTTTCCTTCCCGTTCCATCCTGCGGCCCAGTTCTTCCACCGTGCCGCAGGCGATCAGTTTGCCGTCCACAAAGATGCCCACCCGGTCGCAGATCTGCTGGATCTGGTAAAGCTGGTGGGAAGAGATCAATATCGTCCTTCCATCCTCCTCCGACAGCTGGCGGATCAGCTTCAAAAGATCCCGCATACCCTGCGGGTCGATCCCCAGGGTCGGCTCATCCATGATGATCACCTCCGGGTCTTTGATCAGCACGTCCGCAATCCCCAGCCGCTGTTTCATACCGCGGGAATAAGTCCCGGCCTTTTTGTCCGCCGCATCCGTCAGGCCCACCCGTTCCAGAAGCTGTTCGGTGCGCTCCCGGATCACATCCTCTGAAAGGCCGTTCAGCCGTCCGGTAAAATACAGGTTCTCCCTGCCTGTCATGTCGTTGTAAAAGCCCACGTTATCCGGCAGATAACCGACGATCCGCTTGACGCCGATGGGATCTCTGGTACAGTCCTTTCCCGCGATCCACGCCTGGCCTTCCGCGGGCTCCGTCAGCCCCAGGAGCATCAGCGTCGTCGTGGTCTTCCCCGCGCCGTTGGGGCCCAGCAGGCCGAAGACTTCGCCCTTCCGGATCGTCAGGTCCAGATGATCCACCGCCGCCTTCTCCCCATACAGTTTCGTCAGTCCGGTGGTCTCAATAATCGTTTCTTTCATGGCCGCTCACCGCCTAACGTCTGCCGTATTTTTTGAAGACCGCGCTGACCCCCGCAATCAGGGCAAGGATGATCAGGATCGCCACGATCCCCCAGATGGTATCGGTCTTCACGGACACACGGAACTCGGCCGTATCCGACACTTCCGAGCAGCCTGCCGTCATCGTCGTCACATAATCTCCCGTCATGGCGGAATCCCCCGGCGTCACATGGGCCGTGATCTCCCGGGTCGCCCCCGCCTCCAGCACGTCGATGGAGGACTCGTCAAAGGTCACCGTCCATCCGGAGGGCGCGGAGGATGTCAGCGTGATATTCTGCAGATCCACGTTGCTGTTATTGGTAATACTCAGAGTCACGTCCGACTCCTTGTTGGCATGGGCATCAAAGCTCAGAAGCCCGCTGGGCGTGGACAGGTCCAGCGCATAGGTGCCGGTGATCGTCACGGCCAGCTCCGTTTCCAGCGTGTCCGACGCGGACGCGGCGCTGACAGGGATCGTATATTCGCCCGCCTCCACATTCTCCGGGGGCGTCACCGACACGGTCAGCCCCTGGCTTGAGGCCGCCGCTACCTCGATGCTGGCTACCTGGGTGGACTCGCCGCTGGGCTGGAAGGACACCTGCCAGCCCGCCGGCGCCTGTGCCGCCAGACTGTAGGACTGATCCGCCGCTCCATTATTCACCAGCGTGGTACTGAAACTGAAGGCCGTGCCGGAGGCGCCCTCCTGCTCCGGGTACTCCGCCTCAAAGCTGCCCTGCCCGTACTGCACTTCCTGAATGCTGAACACCAGATCGGTCACATCCGTAAGTCCGGTATCGGAAACCGCCTGAAGCTGTACGGTATAGCTGCCTTCTCCTGCATCCTCCGGGATCTCCAGGTTAAAGGTCACGGTGGATTCTGCTCCGTTCTCCACATGGACGCGGCTGACCTGGCTGCCGTTCCCGCTGAAGTATCCTTCCCAGCCCTCCGGAATGGACACGATGGAAAGATCTGCGTCCAGCCCGCTGCCGCTGGTGTTGGACACGTACATGCTGATGGACTGGCTGTCCCCGGCCTTTACGGATACGCCCGGATAATCCGTATAAAATTCCAGTCCGCCCGCCGCAAACGCGGGCACAGATGTCAGTACCGTGAAAAAGAGCAGCAGAAACGCTGCGGAAATAGAATAGATTCTTCGTTTCATAAACTCATCCTCCTGAATAAGATAGACTTATTTTAGAAAAAGTTTATGTTCTTTCTGAGGAAAAATTTTGAAAATTCTGTGTCCGAAGGTTTTCCCGGAATTTACAGTATATGCAAATTGATTTTTCTTGACATACTTTTACGGTTTACATATAATAATAATACCAGGCAGACAACAGAGTGTGTCTGCCCAAGCAACGACGCATAGCAGCGTACCGGAAAGCCTTGTTATGCCGAGCTTTCAAGAGGGGTTGTGCAGTGAAACCTCAAACCGGAGTAGGTCTTTATACCGAAAGAAAATGCACGTTGCCGTCCTGCATATGCAGGACGGTTTTCTTTTCACTATGGCAGTACGAAAACGGCCGTATATATTTCTCAGGAGAGCCTATGGATTATCTGCAAATATGTGCAAAAGCTTTCGAGCGTTTGCTTGATATAAAATACCATATCATGATTGGCCGAAAGGGAAAATTAGAGGAGCTGAACCTTCTTTTTGAACCAACGGAGTTCCATCATCTCATTGGACTTCACAAGCTGCGCGACCTGCGGCTGTCGAGAGGGAACCGTGAAAAAGTCTGCTGGACAGTAACAAACTCATCTTCCGGTACAACACTAAACTTCAATCATTTTCTTTAATCGAAGCAAAATATCTTCTTTCTACCCCCTGCCAAACAACAGATATATACATTTTTCTTGACCAGCGTCCAGAACCTGACTGCTTTTTCTGCCGTTCCTTTTTCCCGAAAGAAGAAAAGGACTATACAAAAGGACAGGCTGTTTATGCTCTTTTAAAAAAAGAAAAAATCACCCGTTCAGCCGGAAACATCCTCACCCAATATGACCGGCTCACATCTGCATCACAAAAAACCGCCGCAGAACAAACAGCTCTGTGACGGTTTCTCATACGCTTCATTTATGACGGATTCTTACTGACCCCAAACCGTTCCTGGAGCCTGGGCACCATCTCTTTGGACAGAGGCAGCGACATCCCCATGGGATTCAGCATATATGCCTTCGCATCCTTCACCCAGAATTTCGTAATATCTCCGAAGGGTATCTGGATGGGGCGCAGTCTTTTATTCCCTTTCGCGTATTTCTGGTATTCCCAGATATCCGTAAACAGCGGGAAGAAAATATCCCCGTTCTGATGCTTCAGATAGGGAAGCTGGCACTCCTTCAGGTTTACCTTCTGCTCTTTTTCCTGGCCTTCCGGCGGCAGGACCGCCATGAACAGCCGTGATTTTACCAGATTGGAGCCGAACTCCTCGTCCAGCTCCTGCAGATGCTTCCTGTCCACGAACTCTTTCTTCCTGCGGGCCTCCTGCATCAGATAAAGGCCCGTCAGCTGCAGGTTGGGCTGATACAGGGGATTCTTCCCCACTTTCTCCTCAAAGCCTTCCGGCAGAACGTCGGTAAGCTCCACGGTCTCGATCTCTCCGCCCTCCCGGCAGTAGCCCACCGCGTTGACACCCATGAACGGCAGGATTCCCAGATGCTCCCGCACGTGGTTCAGGTACATCTTTTTCTTCGGTCCTTTGGGATCTTTGGCGTTCGCCGGTACATAGATCTCCTGAACCTTCAGTTCCTTTGGCTGTACCCGGATTCCGTCTTCCTCCAGGTCTGCCGCCGCTTTTTTCGCGTCGTCCTCAGACGCGTAAAGGCGCACCCGATCATAATAATTCTCCTCCTCGCACTCCACATAGGGCATATTGGTAAGGGGAGAGAACAGGGCGTACGCCCTGTTCAGCTCTTTGATTCTTTTTGCAGTCATATCTATCGGCATGGTCTGTCCTCCGGTCCTACTCGTTATATACCAGAGCCATCAATACCAGTTCCTCGTCGGAATCGTTCTCAAACCCGTGGCTCTGTCCGCACTCAATCAGACACACGTCGTCCGGCCCCACAGGAATGCGGGAGCCGTCATGATCGATGAACGTACCATGGCCGGAAATCACATAGTAGGGCTCCGTCTCCCCTATATGTTCATGGAAACCGATGCTGCTGTGGGGGGCCATCTTCACCATCGCGTACATCCTGCCGTGCCCGTTTAATTCCTCCGGCTTCAGGATGTGGTGCATCTCCAGGCAGCCTTTGCCTCCCCGAAGCCCTTCCACGGTCTTGATCTCTGCTTTGCGTACCATACTGTCTCCTCTTTTCCTGAATATTTATATTAGTTTATTATAGCATGGCCGCGCGCACTTTTCCAGACCGAACAATCGGCCTTTCGCGGCAGAATCGACATCCTTTCTCCGCACGTCCTTCCCTACAGAGATTTCCCCAGCCAGTAGGCCTCTTCCATATGGGGACTGCGCGCCGTGGCGGAGGGTGTGCCGCAGCCGGTTCCCAGCACCATGCCGCAGTCTTTGAAATTCATGTACCGGCAGAGCTTCCGGTAATGCTCCGCCGTGTAAGGCATCACGTCCGGGTCGGAATCCCAGGCCGCGGTGATCAGCGCCGCTTTCAGCCCTTTACCCGACAGCTTCATGGTATAGCTGTAAAACCGGTCGATCACCATTTTCAGCTGCGCCGACATTCCAAAATAATAGATGGGCGTCACGAACACGACCATGTCCGCGGCGAGCAGCGCGTCCCGGATCACCCTGTTATCGTCCTTATGTACGCACTCCCCGTCCATGCTGCAGCGGCCGCATCCAAGGCACGGGTGCATATCCATATGGGCCGCGTCCAGGATCTGTACACTGTGGCCCGCCTCGGCGGCTCCCTTCGCGAACTGCTCCGCCAGCAGATTGGACGAACCTTTTTTATGGGGACTTCCCTCCAGCAATACAATCTTCATTTTCTCACGCTCCTGATCATTTCCTTATTCTGACTCAGTGTCAGTATCTATAATATAGCAATCCACTGACACAATGTCAATATGCGCTCGGAAATATCACTCCTTCATCATGAACATTCCCATCTTATGTGACGGTTCCCGCAGATACCGGGACACGAACTCTATGAACGCCGACGTGGCGGGGGGAAAGACCGAATCCTTCTTCCACACCAGAGCCGTGCGGGATTCCACCGCCGGATACAGAGGGATGAACCTCAGGTTCTCATAGCTGCAGTCCAGCTTAATGCAGAGCACCGCCCCCGCGCCGCTTTCGGCCAGCATCGCTTCATTATACAGCAGGTTCCCCACCGCCATAATCTCCAGTTTCTGATACTGTTCCCCGAACCAGCCAATAAGCTCCCCGTGGAAATCCCTGGAGGACGTTACCAGCGGGATTCCCTCCAGGTCTTCGGCCCGTATGGATTCTTTCTCCGCCAGAGGGGAATCGCAGCGCACCAGCACGCCCCAGATTTCTTTTTGCGGCATGGAGACTAACGCGTATTTCCCAATGTCCACCGGTTCGCCCACAACGCCCAGGTCCAGCAGTCCCCGTTCGATATTATCCAGGATATTCTGTCCGTTTCCGCTGTAAATGCGGTACTGCACCAACGGGTGCTTCTTCCGAAACGCAGTCATTGCCTGGGTGAGAGGCTTCGTGCTGCGGAACTCCCCGCTGCCGATGGCGATCTCCCCCGCCAGCTCGGCTTCGTCCTTCTGAAAATCCCGCTTCGTCTTTTCCGCCAATGCAAGCAATTCCTGCGCCCTTCGCTTCAGGAGCAGGCCCTCCTCTGTCAATACCATATTGTGGTTGCCCCGGACAAACAGTTTTACCCCCAGCTCTTCTTCCAGCTGTATGATCTGACGGGAAAGGGTAGGCTGAGTAATATGCAGCATCTGTGCCGCTTTCGTGATATTTTCTTCTCTGGCCACGGCCAGGAAATAGTTCAGCACGCGCAGTTCCATGGATACCTCTCTTTCGTTCTGTCCGCCTTCCTGTTTTCCACATCATACCATATCCCGGCCTGCAATAGAAACATTTTCTGCGCATTTTCTGCGCCGGATGCGAAAGACTGGACGACCGCCCGGACTTATAGTACACTGAACGTAGATTCGTCGGCCGGGATGCCCAATCCATGTCCCGGCACAGGAGGCTTTTATGGACGGAAACAAACGCAGAGAACAGATTATAAAAGAACTGAAAGCCGCAGCAAAACCCCTCTCAGGGAGCACGCTGGCAGGCAGGATGGGCGTCAGCCGGCAGGTGATCGTACAGGATATCGCGCTGCTGCGCACCCGCTATCCCATCCTGGCCACGGCCCAGGGTTATCTTCTTTATGAAACAGCGGAGAAAAAACACGTACGGGCATTTCTGGTCCGCCATACCGGGGCGCAGATCCGGGACGAACTCATGACTATCCTTTCCCTGGGCGGCGTGGTGCTGGACGTGGCGGTGGAGCACGATGTCTACGGGCAGCTCCGGGCAGATCTGAACCTGTCCTCACCTGAGGATGTGGAGCAGTTCTGCATGCGGCTGGAGAACAGCCGCAGCGGCCCGCTCTTTTCTATCTCAGACGGAATCCATCTCCATACGGTGGAGGCCGCGTCGGAGCATGTTCTGGATCGAATCGAGGCCGCGCTGAGGGAGAAGGGATATCTGCTGGATATGTAAAACGTCTTGATTTTTCCCCCTGTGTGTGATATCTTAATCTGAAGCATTACAGGTGTCTTGTCATCTGTCATCAATTCCCGCTATACGCAGCCAGGAACCCGACCTGCGCCAGGCCGCGCCAAACGCGCGCCGCATATCGCCGCTAAAAGGAACAGCCGTCAGTTCGTCCGGCTGCCCCGCAGGAAGAACACAGAGGAGAAAAGAATATGAATGGAAAACAGGATTCTGCCCTAAGACAATTCTTGAAACGCAAGAACATCGTATTTTCTGCCAGGCGCTACGGCATCGACGCGCTGGGCGCCATGGCCCAGGGATTATTCGCTTCGCTGTTAATCGGAACGATCATCTCCACTTTGGGCGAGCAGGCCGGTATCCCCTTCCTGGTGACTGCCGGGGGCTATGCCAAAGCCGTATCCGGTCCCGCCATGGCCATCTCCATCGGCTACGCCCTGCAGGCTCCCCAGCTGGTGCTTTTTTCTCTGCTGGCGGTGGGCCAGGCGGCCAATGAGCTGGGCGGCGCGGGCGGCCCGCTGGCCGTGCTGGTGGTCACGATCTTTGCCGCTGAATGCGGCAAGGCCGTATCTAAAGAAACCAAAGTGGATATTCTGGTGACGCCGCTGGTGACCATCCTGGTGGGCGCGGCTCTGTCCATGTGGTGGGCTCCCGGTATCGGAAGCGCCGCCAACGCGGTGGGCCAGCTTATTATGTGGGCCACGGAGCTGCAGCCGTTCTTCATGGGCATCTTTGTCTCGGTCATTGTGGGCATCGCCCTCACCCTGCCCATCAGCAGCGCGGCCATCTGCGCGGCCCTGAATCTGACGGGGCTGGCCGGAGGCGCCGCCGTGGCCGGCTGCTGCGCCCAGATGGTGGGCTTCGCTGTGATGAGTTTCCGGGAAAACCGCTGGGGCGGGCTGGTCTCCCAGGGACTGGGCACCAGTATGCTGCAGATGGGGAATATCGTGAAAAACCCCCGCATCTGGATTCCCCCCACGCTGGCGTCCGCCATCACCGGACCCATCGCCACCTGTATCTTCGCCATGAAGATGAACGGTCCCGCCGTATCCTCCGGCATGGGCACCTGTGGTCTGGTAGGACAGATCGGCGTCTATACGGGATGGCTGTCGGATATCGCCGCCGGGACGAAAGCCGCCGTCACCCCCATGGACTGGATCGGACTGGCGCTGATCTGTTTTATTCTGCCCGCAGTGCTGAGCTGTTTCTTCTGCGAGATTCTGCGAAGGATGGGATGGATCAAAAAGGACGACCTGAAATTAGAATAAAATACGTCAACGGAGGCCGACGTCGTAAGACGCCGGCCTCCGCTTTGCCGTCAGGCTTCCATAGAAGCCGAAGGGTCATTCAATAGGCTTCAGATAAAATCCTCCGTAAAAATCCTGGGACTTAAAGGTATTGATCACCGCGTGTGGATCGGTTTTACGCATCAGCTTGGCAATATCCTGGATCTCATAGCTGGAGACAACCGTATGCAGGAGGCTGATCTTTTTCCCGCTGTATCCTCCCACGCCGTCCACCCGGGAAAGCCCGTGCCGGTACTCCGCCACGTATGCCTGGATCACTTCGTCCGGCTTCGTAGTAGTGATCTGCATGGTCATGCGCTCATACCGGTGGTAGAACGAATCGATGGTCTTCGTGGATACGAACTGGAACAGGATGGAATATCCCGCGTATTCCCAGCCGAACATGCACCCGAAGATCACGATCAGCACCGCGTTGAACACGAACACGTAGCTCCAGATGGATTTCCCCTTTTTATTGGATATGTACAGGGCCACAAAGTCGGTGCCGCCCGTGGACGCGTTTCCTTTCAGGGCGATCACCGTCATGATGCCGTACAGGAAGCCGCCGAAGATCACATTCAGCAGCACGTCCTCGAACAGCGGCGAGAAATCCAGCACCCGCAGGAAAAAGCTGGCAAAGGCCACCTGCAGCATGGAAAATCCGGTAAACCTCCTGCTGATATGCTTACTGCAGAAAAGAGCCACTGGAATATTCAGCACCAGCATGCCCACGGACACGGGAAAAGAAAACCCGAAGACCGCAGACGTGATCTTCTCCACCAGCAGCGCCACGCCGGTGAAGCCGCTGGAAAGCAGGTTGATGGGGTTCATAAACATCTGTATAATCAGCGCCTGCATAAAGCCGGATACAAGAACGCAGGCAAAAGTACAGATCCATCTGAATTTATCATTGTCTCTCAATTCATAAATCTTCATACGGCAGCGACCAGCTCTCTTACTAATTTCTCATCCACAATATCATAGTCGCACGCATGTTCCGCCCCCGCGTAAGCGTAGGATACCTCCGCCCCTTCGGTGGTGGGATCACATGCCCAGCCCTTACAGGAGCTGTGTACCTGGTAAATTCCGGTCCTGTCCATCATCTCTTTCGCGTTGGACGCGTTCATGCCGCTGCCTGCCAGGATCTGGATACGGTCCCCGTACCGCTTCTGCAGTTCGGCGATCAGCTCCAGGCCGTCCATGGCTTTTGGCTTCAGGCCACTGGTCAGGACACGGTCAATCCCCATGCTGATCAGCTGTTCCATGGCCCGGTACGGGTCCTGCACACAGTCAAAGGCCCGGTGGAACACCGCTTCCCCGCCGTATTTTTTAATGATACCGGTTATGATCCGGGTCTGCTCTTCCTGGATGTTCCCATCCCGGTCCAGGCAGCCGAAGGCAAGGCCGTCCGCACCGTTTTTCATCAGCAGTTCCGCGTCCGCCGTCATGGTCTCAAATTCGCCCGGCGTATAGCAGAAACCTGCTCCCCGCGGGCGCACCATGGCGATCACCTTCAGATCCGTGTTCTTCTTGCACAGCAGAAGCGTTCCCAGGGAAGGCGTCAGCCCCCCTAAGTAAAGGGCGCTGTTCAGTTCGATCCGCTTCGCGCCTCCGTGATACGCGGCCAGCGCGTCCTCATAGCTTCCGCAGCATATTTCCATCATTCTTTCCATAACTCTCACCTACTCCGCCATCAGATCAAAGCTGTATTTGGGTTTGATACAGTCCAGAATCAGCTGTTCCCCTTCCGGGATAAAGCCAACATAATTATAATAATCGACAGCCTCTATCTCCGTCAAGACAATCATCAGCTCCCCCGCGTAATGTTTCAGATTGTCGTTCACAATCACCACATCGCCTCTTTTGAATACTTTCCTGTCGCTCCTGCGGGGAACGATGGCTGCGTCCTTGTAGATCACCCTGGGCATGCTGGACCGGATGACCAGTTCGTTGCAGTCGTCCCGGGAGGAATGGTACGGGCAGGCGATAATCTCCTTCTCAATCCCGGAGATATCCTCCGCCGTCCAGAGCTTCACGGCAATTTTGTTCAGATTCAGCTCCGACATGGCCTTCAGCTCTGCCTCGCTGGCGAAAGCGTTGCCGATCATGAAATCATTGCAGAGCCCCAGCGCGTTCAGGTGCCGGACCTGGAGATCGATGGGCAGATCCCGGTGGATCTCCAGCGTGGGCAGGCCGTCATAGCCCTTCCAGGGTCCGTGGGTATTCTTTTCCTGGCTGGATACAAAAGCGGCGTTGTTAAGCCCCAGCTTCTGGTAGCGCCCGTTCAGCTCTTTGAACCGCGCCAGGCCCATCCCCGTATTCCTCTGGGGATAGAAATTGCTGCAGATACACATCTGCTCCCGGTTGGCTCCCCCTTCGATCATCAGATCCAGTCCCATGGTACAGGAGGCATTGTATTCGATCATGATCCCATATGGGTTTTTGGTGATCTCGATATCCTCGAACTCGCCGAAATGCCCGTCCATGCGGATGATATCCAGTCCCATCCGGGCAAACACGGACACATCCAGCGGCGTCGCCCCCAGCTTCTTAAATACTTCCGGGTTCGTATCCGCTGATACGCTCAGCCCGTTTTTGTGGGCGATACGGCAGAATTCCGTGAAGCTGTTTATCATATCCTCCCTGCTTTCCTCCGCAGACAGAAGGCAGGTAAACACCCTTTTAAACCCGTACTTTCCGGCCAGCTCCATATAGGCTTCCCATGCTTCCCTGGGAGCGTGCTCCGGATAGACGGAGATTCCAAGCTTTTTCAAAACGCCAACCTCCTATAATCCTTTCATCAGTTCATACAGCGCGCAGGCATAGATCTGGGTATTTTTCTCAATGTCGCAGATCCGCATCCACTCGTCCGGCAGATGACCGATCCCCTTCTGGCCTTTAAAGCTGGGGCCAAACGGGACAATGTTTTTGATCACCTTGGCATAGGTGCCGCCGGTGGTGGTCACCGCGCTGCCGTCCTCCTGCATGATATCCTCGTACGCCTTTTCCAGCGTCTTAATCAGATAGCTGTCCTTCGGGAAGAATACCGGGTCCAGGTTGGAGGTGAGGCCAAGGGACATATGCCCGCTGCACAGCTTCCCAAGGGCTTCCGTCATGTCCTCCAGCTTATAGGAAGCCGGATAGCTGCATGTCAGGTCCAGTCCCCATTCATCCCCGCTGTGGAACAGCTCCGTCTTTCTTACCTGGTTTTTCCCGAATTCTTCATCCGCATAGTCCACGCCCAGGCTCACAGCCAGGTCATTCTGGTTCAGGATGTACCGGTTCACAAAGGCGATCAGCTCGTCCGCCGCCTCACTGGGGACACTGTACCGGTAGGAAGCCCGTCCCCGCTCCGCGTAGATCACGGGATATTTGCAGTCGGGCGTCCAGCCCATGAGGGGATATTTGTGATCTTTAAAATACCACTTCATATCCTCCATGCCGCTCTCTTCGTTGGTGCCGAACATCACCTTCACCTTAATGGGGAACTCGTACCCTAAGTCCACCAGGGTTTTCAGGGCGTACAGGCAGCAGAACACCGGGCCTTTGTTGTCCAGCACGCCCCTGGCGTACAGCGTACCGTCGATCTCCGTGCAGACAAAAGGATCTGTTTTCCACACGCCTCCCACGTCCACCACGTCCAGATGGCCGATGCAGGCGATATAGTCCTCCGTGTCGGGACCGTAGGAGGCGATCCCCACCTGGTTCCCCACGTTCTCCGTCTCGAAGCCCAGGCGGGCCGCCAGTTCCAGGGCTTTATTCAGGCAGTCCGTGACCCGCTTTCCGAAGGGGTCCTCCGGCGTAGCCGTATCCTGCCTGGAATCCATATTGCAGATGGTCTTAATATCTTCCACCAGGGCGGGCATAAGCTCGCCCACCCTGTTTTTTATCTTCTCTTTCATCTCTACTTTTCCACCGGCGCCATACGCACGCGCATATATTCCTCCAGCCACTCCTGGCTGGCAACTTCAAAGGTACAGTGGCCGTCCGCCTCTCTGTTCACCAAATAGACCGTGGGCTCCAGATCGCTGGTGGCCACGCTGAAGGAAAATCCGTCGATGTTGGTGGCACAGCCAAACTCGCCTTTGCAGTTCATGGCCACCACAGACAGATCCCCGGCCTCGCCTCTTTTTGCTTTCAGCTTTTTGTCCAGATCCGCGACGGCTTTCTCGCAGGCTTCCTGGGGAGTCAGCCCCTCTTTCATCAGGCGGACGATCTCATAGGAGATACAGCCTTTCATCAGGTCTTCGCCCAGTCCTGTGGCCGTGGCGCCTCCCACCTCGGAGTCCGCATAAAAGCCGGAACCCACGATGGGGGAATCTCCCACGCGGCCGCTTCTCTTCATGAACAGACCGCTGGTGCTGGTGGCCGCCGTCACCGTGCCAAACTCGTCCAGGCAGACCATGCCCACGGTATCATGCCCGTCGTAGGGACGGAGCTTTTGGTCCAGCTCTTTTTTCTTTTTCCGGTAGAACGCCCTGGCTCTGTCCGTCAGCATCTCTTTTTCTTCAAAGTGGAATTCCCTCGCGTATTTTTCCGCCCCGGTTCCCACCAGCACGTTGTTTACTTTTTCCTCGCTGAGTTTTTTGGCGATGCTCACCGGATTGGCAAAATCATGGATGGCTCCGATGGCGCCCACGCTCATGGTATCCCCGTCCATATAGCCCGCGTCCAGCTCCACGATCTGCTCCTCGTTGGGCAGGCCGCCGTACCCTACGGATTTGTAGTAGGGGAAATCCTCCACCGCGCGGATGGCCGTCTCGATGGCCCTGCCTGATTTCTCCCTGTTCTTCAGTAATTCTTCGCCAAGTTCTATTCCTTCCTTCGCCATTCTCCAAGTGGCTATGATACCATGCATAATTTTCCCTCCTGTTAATACTCCAGTATTTTCTTGTATACCTCTTTGTCCATATCCTCCGCCAGAGCGCAGATCAGGCGGATGCAGCTCTCCACATCGTCCGTATGGATCACGCTGTGGTTCGTATGCATGTAGCGGATGGGGATGGACAGGGTCATGTTCAGCACCCCTTCAAAGGCTTTGTGGATATTGCCGGAATCGGTCCCCCCCTTATTGAACACTGCGTACTGATAGGGTATCCCCTGCCTTTCGCACACGGACTCCACGTATCTGACCAGCCCTCTGGGGGCGATGGAATTGGAGTCGATCATGGACAGGACCACGCCCCTGCCCAGGGAACAGATATTGTGGTTCATGGGCGTATCCCCCGCCAGCGTGGTGTCGATGGCAAACGCGATGTCCGGATGTACCATCTCCGTGGCCGTTCTCGCTCCCCGAAGCCCCGGCTCCTCCTGTACCGTATTGGCCAGGTACAAAGGCCCGTGCTTTTTGTCCCCCAGCCTTTTGGCCGCCTCCAGCATGATATAATTGCCGATACGGTCGTCGAAGGCTTTGCAGGCCACATAGGCCGGATTGTTCATCACTTCAAAATGTGCCTGGGGCGTCACCATGTCCCCCACAGCGATGCCCAGATCCAGGACCTCCTGCCTGGAGGCCACGCCCAGGTCCAGATAGATATCGTTTATATCCACCGTTTTGCTTCTCTTTTCCGCGGGAAGGCCGTGGGTCGCCATGCTGCCCATGAGCGCGCTGTACTTCCTGTCATCCTCCGTGACGATGGTATACCACTGTCCCAGCACCATATGGCTCCACCAGCTCCCGATAGTCTGGAGCTTTACAAATCCCCTGTCGTCAATCTCCTTGACCATAAAGCCCACCTCGTCCATGTGAGCCGCCACCATCAGCTTCGGCCCTTCCTGCTCCGTACCCATGCTGGCGATCACGCTCCCCAGCCCGTCTTTCACGCACGGGACGCCAAGCTTTTGGTACTCGTCCTTCAGAAGATTTCCCACCGTTTCTTCAAAGGAGGAGATCCCGCAGGCCGAACATATGTTATTCAGCATTTCCAAATCAATCATTTTCATCACCAAATCCAAACGCGGCAATTTTTCCGGAATCCAGGGACTGCAGGTACTGTACCAGCGCGTCTGTCAGAGCGTCGGCGTCTTTAAGATTACAGATCTCCCCCGCGCTGCCCATATTGTCCACCGGGATACCTGCGCTGACTGCCGGCGTTCCTTTCAGGGTCTTATGGATGAAAGAGCCGTCGTTTCCGGTCATTCCGAAATAAGCCTTCGCCCCGGTCTCTTCCACAAAGCTGCCAAGAAACCGCCGGGACGGCAGCATCTGCCGGTCGTAATAGCCCACGGTCACGCCATCCCCCAGGGAGAGCTTCTTCCCCGCCGTATCGTATCCCGTCAGAGCGATGGCCGCATCGGGACGGATCACATAGGTGGCCGTCTTGGTGCCCCGGTAGCCGATCACCGACTGGGCAATGCATCCGGCCGCGATATGAAAGTCAAATTCCATATCCTGTATCCGTTCCAGAAGCTCTATGGTCACTTCGTTCAGCACTCTTGGGAACAAAGCCTTTGACATGACGATCCCATGGTTTTCACAGAAATTATTTCCATAACCAACCAGATCCCCCGGATGGACCGTCTTTTTCAGTTCTTCGGGGCTCAAGCCGCACCGGATGGACAGATCATCCGCGCTGCCCACCTCGCATTTGTCCTCCAGCGCCTTTTTATCCATGGTGATCACGCCGTCCACACAGGTATTGTCCCTGGTCAGGATGCGCACCCGCTGATGGAGCAGGGAGGAGGGCGCCACGCTTTCCAGCTGGATGAACGCCAGCGTCCCGTCCTCCTTCACTTCGGAGATCATCATGCCGACCTCGTCCAGGGGCGATGCGATCATCAGGGTTTTAGCGTCTTTATGTCTGGATTTTTTCACCGCAAACACCGAGCCCAGGCGGTCGCATTGGATCTCGCTGCAAAAAGGGCTTACGCTTTCTTTGAAAATTTCCGCCGCGGCGCGCTCCGCACTGCTGACCCCGAAGGCGCCGCACAGTTTTTCTAATCTGCTGCTGTTCATGATTCTCCTTTTAAAAAAGGCCTTATATAACATAAGGCCCTTTTCCGTTTAATAACAAATTCTGCTTTTAATATTTTCCACGTCGCCGGAATGGTTCACGGTGGCCGAGATCAGCTCACACAGAGCGGCGATGCTGTCGTTCAGGCCGGTGCCGCCTTTTTTCGGCATCTTCACAATCGGCGTCTGATCCTTATACGCTTCGATGGTATCTGCGTTCTCCACGGACATCATGGCGCAGGAAGGAATATCCGTATGCTCCAGGATGGATGCGGAGATCATCGCCGCCATCTTTGCGTAGTCCGGGAAGTTGAAGCACGGGCCGCACAGGACGAAGTCCGGGCTTACTTTTTTCACCATGGCCGTCATTTTCGTGACCACCTCTTCCTGGTTGTTCAGGAAGAATTCATTCCCGCAGTACAGGGTAGCCGCAACGGTCGCTCCGATCTTCGCAAAATGAGATTCCAGCATCAGCGCGGATCCGATTCCGCCCTTCGCCGCGTTCAATCCCACGTTCGGATTGGATTTTCCGCCTGCTCCGGCCAGTCCCTGGTCAAAAATCAAAACTATCTTCATATTAATCTAACCCCAAATCATCGAATGATAGATCGTCGATCTCATCTGTCTGACCGGCGGTCGCTGTTTCTTCTTCCAGATATCTCTGATCCAGCAGTTTGAAGAACGGATAGTAGATCAGGACATCTATAATCAGCTGGACAATCTGCACAATGGATCCCGTCACCGATCCTGTCACCAGGAAACCGGAGAATATGATGGGACAGGTCCAGGGCAGCTGTACACCCATGGTCACAGGCATAAAACCGATCACAGTAGCCACATATCCGATCACCGTATTTACAACCGGAGCCAGGATGAACGGAATCGCCATCAGCGGGTTCAGCACGATGGGGAGACCGAAGATGATCGGCTCGTTGATACCGAAAATACCTGCCGGCAGGGACAGTTTGCCCAGCGTCTTCATGCGGTTGGACTTGGCCAGGAACGCCATCATGATCACAAGGCCCAGCGTGGAGCCGCCGCCTCCGAAGTTACAGAAGAAATCTGAGAACCCGGAAGTGAAGATGTTGGTCATCTCAAGGCCTGCCTGAGCCGCCTCATAGTTCTCAACCGTCAGCACCTTGTGGATGGGGCTGAAGATCGTGTTGGTTACAGCTGGCCCGTTGATGCCGAAGAACCAGAACAGGGTGGACAGGAACTGATAGATCACCTCGAAGCCTGCCATCTTGCCCAGGCCCACCAGCGGGGTCTGCAGCACCTGATAGATGAAATAGTGCGCATATTCAAAGCTGGTATGGGAGAAGATGATCCCCACCACAAAGAATATGGTCATGGCGATCCCGGACGGGATCAGCGCTGCAAAGGACTCCATAACCGCGGGCGGCACGCCGTCCGGCAGTTTGATGATCAGTTTCTTTTTGATCGCCCATGCATAGATCTCCACCGACACAATGGCCACAATCATGGCCAGGAACATACCCGCAGTTCCCAGGAAGGTGAACTGGAAGCCGCTGAACGATGCGGCCTCCGCCGCGCCCTCGACGGTCACAAAGGCTTTCTGCGGCGTGATGATCAGGAAGCACACCAGCGCCACAACCGCGCCGCCGATCCGGTTATCAAGTCCTTTCTCCCTGGAGTAACAGTAACCAATACTCAGAACGCCCAGCAGAGCCACACAGTCGAACGCGATGGCCGATACCCTGCCCAGATACGCGTCCCAGCCCTCGCCGAAGATGGACGTCATCAGGTTCAGGAACCCTTCCAACGGGAAGTTGGCGATCAACAGGAAGATCGAACCCACAATGGTAATCGGAACCGTGATCAGGAACCCATCACGGATTGCAGACAGCACCTTATTTTTCGACAGCACGTTGGCTATCGGCATTAAGAGCTTTTCCAGTTTCTGCATCATAACTTATTTCCCCCTACTCTCTTTGTAAAGCTTCAGCGCTTTCTTCAGTACTCTTTCTCCGTCCATGTTGCCGTAATCGACGCTGTCGATCACCATAACAACATGATCCTGGCCATACTTCTCCTGTACTTTCTCATACAGGTGCTTTACCTGCGGCCCCAGAAGGATCGCTTCCGGATTATATTCGCTTACGATGTCGGCCATGCGCGAATCCGCGAATGCCTTGACCTCGATGGGAAGCTGGTTCGCGTCCGCAACCTTCTGCATCCTGCTGGCCATCAGGCTGGTAGACATGCCCGCGTCACAGAATAAGTAAAAACGTCTCATTTTCTCTCCTCCTTTCTCTGTTTATTTTTTGTATAACTCAATTAACTCTGCAGCCATCCATTTGGTCGTCTCTGCAGCCATTAACTGGTCTTCCGCATGCATCAGCAAAAGACAGAGCTCCGTCTTCTCGCCGCCGGCCTCTTTGGAAATCAGGTCGGCGTGCTGCTCGTGCCCTCTGGCGTAGCAGGCGTCGCCATGGGCCATGGCCTCCGCCGATTTCTCAAACTCCCCTTTTTTCGCGTAGTTTAGCGCGGATATGTAATCGCTCTTCGCCTCACCCACAGCAGAAATGATCTTAAAGCAGATCAGTTCCATTTCTTCCATCACACATTCCTCCTTAATCCTTTTTCATCTCAATGACAGTGCTGTGAACCCACATGTCATGGATTGCAGTTTTGTTTTTCCATACCATACATACGGAAATGGCAAATGCGGCGAATATGACGTAACTCAGCATCCTTCCGGCTATGGGAAGGGTGAGCATGGAGACCATCTGTATGAGAAAATCCCCTGTCATGATGAACGTCGCTTCCAGCAGCATCACGCCGCAGATCTGCCGGAGCGCCAGCTCCCCTGCCGAAAGCATTTCTCCGTTTTCCCGGGCGATGCGGATGCCCATGAGCTTTTTGCCCAGCGTCTGACCCTTCCAGACACACAGAGGGATCAGATAAAAGTAGAGCGCACCGGCCAGGATGCCCAGGATGCCTGCCAGCAGGCCGTAGGGACTCTCAAACGCGGCGAGGACCGTGTTCACCGCGGCTTCCCCCGTGCTCATGTTCCACAGGATACCGGCCGGTATGGCGCTGACCGCCGAGCCCACGTACCAGTCCAGCACATAGGCGAATACCCGTTTGTTCAAAGGCGCCGGTTCCGGCTTTACCATAACTTCTTTTTTCATAGGTCTCCTTACTCCGTGATCAGGTTAATAAATTCTTTCGCATTCCTGGCCCTCATGATATTGGACAGGAGCAGAGTGTCGTCACAGATATTCCCGAACCAGTCGAAGAAGATCTTCAGCAGATCCTTCTCATCCTCCCGGACGGCCAGAAGGAGCACGAACCGCACCTGGTAATCTCCCCACTGTACGGGCTTTTTCAGGATGGCGATCCCCATGGTGGACACCACCGCCGAATAGTTCAGCGCATGGGGGATGGCGTATCCATAGCTGAAAGAGGTGTAAGCCATCTTTTCCCGCTCGAAGGTGGACGCCTCGAAGGTCTCATCCACCCGTCCCCCTTCGTACAGCTTCCTGCACATACAGCGGATCACCTCTTCATAGCTGCCGCACTCCAGGTTATAAAAATAGTAATCATCGCAGATCAGATCTTTGATAAAATGTTCAAACACAGACCGCTGGTGCTTGTTGTCCAGCTCGGCAATCGCCTTGAAGATCCGGTATTCGTCGTTGGTATTCACAAACATGCTGATGGGGATCACCGGAATATCCAGCTTCTGCGTCAGCGACACGGTGGCAATGATCAGATCCGGCTGCAGCTTCTCCACCGTCGGAGCCTCATAATAAGGAAGGACCGCGTCGATGATCAGCTTATCCCCGAACCGGTTCATGATCTTATCCCGGCAGGCGCTGGACAGGGTGTTGCTGTTGGGCTGGATCAGAACCGCGTGATAAAAGTAGCCGATGTTCAGCCTGTCGTAAGCGGCGCCGATGTGGATCGCCAGGAAACCGATCTCGTCCTCCGATATGGCGTGGGAGGTGTATTTCTCAATGATATGCCCCACGAACACGCTCATCTCAAACACCAGCGGGTAGGTCTTCTTGATCTCCGCCAGACAGACGTTGGAAATGACGATATCCTTGTTGATCCTCTCCAGAAGATTCTGCAGATGCAGGACGATCCCGTCCTTGAATACGCTGTCCCCGGAAAAATCAATGTCGTACCTGATCCTGACGGTGTTGAGGATCTTGAACATCAGCTCCTCTGCCTGTACCAGATGCTCCTCTTTATCTCCAAACGCGTCCCTCTGCCTTCCAATCAGCAGGTTGGCAAACAGGATCACCTCATTCTCGTTCAGTTCAAAATGCAGGAAGGACGTCATCTTCTCAAAGAATTCCTGTGCGATGCGGTACTCCGCCGTCCCCTTCAGCTTGTGGTGGTTCCTGCTGGTCTCGATATAGTGGCTGTTCATCATCCGCTGGATCGCCACGCCCACATGGATCATCAGCATGGGGAAATTCTCTTCCCTGACCTTGTAGTTGTTCTTCTCCAGAACCTCCTCCAGCAGGTCTTTGGTCCTGATCAGGTCGAATCCTGGAAACAGCTGGTCGATCTTGTTGATGTTGATGAAATTTCCCTTCGTCTCGTTGGTCAGGAGGGCTTTATAGACCAGCCGCTTGCTCGCTTCGCTGCCCGTCAGGCACAGATAGCTGCCATCTCTCTGCAGCTCCACGCCTTCATACTTCTCCAGCATCTCGCCGATTCTTTTAATATCCGATTTTAATGTGGATTCGCTGACATAGATGTCATACTGCAGGTCAAAAATATTCAACTTCGGTTTTTCAAACAGCAATTTTTCAATGATATATTTACATCTTTCTTCCGGGGTATCCGGAAGCTCCCCCTTAATTTCCGTAAAATCGCTCTTTTCCAAAACCTCCTGATTGATCCTGTAGCCGTAGCGGGCGTTGGACTCGATCAGCCCTTTCCAGGATTTCCCCAACTGATCCATATCGTTGCGGATCGTCCGGTCAGAAACACTCAGTATCGTTGATAATTCCTTCCCTGTCACCCACCCTTTCTTCTCTTTCAGGATCTCCACGATCCTTCTCTGTCTCGTCTGCATGGTTTCATTTTACATGATTTTCACAAAGACAAAATCCACACATTTTCCTAGCTACTAGGAAAATCCTCCCAGTTTCCTTCTGAATTTATGCACAAAAAGGCCGGGCAGGACACCGACTTTTTCGTCGATATCCCGCCCGGCCAGTCAGGTATGGTCCGTGGCCGCTGTTTAATATGTCAGGAAGGTTCGCCGTTATTCCAGCGCCCAGTTCTGGCTCTCCGACTGGAGCTTCACCATCCTGGTATAGACGCCGCCTTTCTCGTACAGTTCCTGCGGCGTTCCCTGTTCCGCCGCTTTTCCGCCGTCCAGCACCACGATCCGGTCCGCGCTGGTTACCGTCCGCATCCGATGGGCGATGATCAGCACCGTCTTGTTCTCCACCAGCCTGGAGATGGCCTCCTGGACCTGGGTCTCATTCTCCACATCCAGGGAGGCTGTGGCCTCATGTTTATATACACAAATCCCTGAAAGCCGCATAAACACTGAACTTTTTAACTATCATCAAAAAACAGA
>CALWLW010000013.1 GCA_944381625.1 uncultured Lachnoclostridium sp. | reverse complement strand
GAGCCCTGTGCAATACAGGATTCAATCCTCATCAGTTGCGTAGCCACAATTTTGTCTAACTTTTTGGGGTCAGATCAGGACGACAGCGGCCGTTTTTTTCAACTGTTTTCGTATCTGCGATGGCGTAGCCTTAAAATGCTCTCGAAACACACGGCAAAACAGTTTATAATTTGTAAATCCGTGTCGTTCCAGGATCAGACCGATGCTTTCATCTGTTGTGATCAGATCCTGTAAAATATGGGACAGCCTCAACTCCTGCTGGTATTCCAAAAAAGTGATTCCCATTGCCTTTTTAAAAAAGCGGCAGAAATAGGTTGGATTCAGCGCAGCAATCTCTGAAATCTCCTGAATGGATATGGGCTCGCTGTAATGTTGAGCTGTATAATTCAGGATGGGAGTCAGGCGGTCTAAAATATGTTTTTTCTGGTCCGGGGAGCTCTGAAATACCTGTACGCTGAATCTGTCGCATAGCTGAAAGATAATATCGTACAACAGACTGTTGAACTGAAGGATAGACAGGGGCGGCCGGGTATCGTTCAGACGCTGCATTTCTCTTAACGTTTGAGTGAAACGATCTATCTTTTGTACATATGTCAGAGGATCATCTCCACGATTATCCAGATAAAAAAACCTCTGGTGAGCATCCGGAACAAGCGATGTGAGAAAGGGAAGGGGAATCTGAAACACAATAGCGGTATTAGGAGCTGTACATTGTGTTGTGTGAATTACATTTGGATTCACGAGGATGCATTGGCCTGGATGAATGGTCCGGGAGTGCCGCTCGATGGTAAAGGTCAGCTCTCCCTCTTGCAGATAAACAATTTCCACAGCATCATGCCAATGGGGAGGTACATAACTGCCAGGATCCGCCGAGGTGTAGAACCGGACGTTGGTCCGTTTATTCAGCGGAATTACTTCATAATTGGATTGGTTATAAAAAATCTCCACAAAATTACGCTCCCTTTAGAGAAAATATTCTTACAGATAGTATAATTCACAAAACAAAAGCCGTCAAGAAAAGATAATATTGACCAAGTCAAACGAAAATATACTCTCTATCTTTGGACAAAATCCCCTGTTATACTGATAAGCGTAAACTTCCTTTGCGCAAAGGATCCGGTAAGAAAAACACATTCCTTCGCCAAAAACGAACCGTGATGGCTGCAGCAGCTTTTGGCGCGGTAAAAGAAAGAGAGGATAAAATGGACCAAAAAGAAAAATTGACGACCCAGAAGGTTATAGAGCGTTTCTCCTATGGCTGCGGTGACTTCGGGTGCAACATCATCTATACGGCTATGTCCGCGTTCTTGATGTTCTACTACTCCGACTATGCAGGCGTCAGCACACTGGCGGTGGGTACGATCATGTTGATTTCCCGTGTTTTTGACGGCATCAGTGACATTATCATGGGTATCATTGTGGACCGTACCAAGTCCCGGTTCGGCAAAGCCCGCCCCTGGCTGCTGAGAATGTGCATCCCCTTCGCGATTGCCGGCATCCTGCTGTTTTCTGTCCCTTCAGGGATGAGCGACACCGCCAAGCTGGTCTATGTATTTATTACTTATAACCTGACCTCCACCGTAGTGTACACAGCAATCAATGTTCCCTATTCGGCGTTAAATGCCCTGATGACCCAGGATCCCTATGAGCGGTCCGTGCTGAGCATCTTCCGCAACGTTCTTGCTACCTGCGGAACTCTGATCATCAATCTTGTGACGCTTCCGCTGGTGAAATTTTTCGGCAATGATGCGGCAGCCTGGACGAAAACCTTCTTTGTTCTTGGATTATTGGCTGTGGCAGCGTTTCTCATCAATTTCTTCGGCGTGAAAGAGCGTGTCAAACCCGCTTCTGCCGACGCGGAGGGCAAAACGGAAGACGTTCCCGTCGGGAAAGGAATCATAGCCCTGTTTAAGAATAAATACTGGATTATGATGACCTGTGTTCTGGCCCTGTTTTTCCTGTACTACGCCATCAACGGCGGCACCACAGTATATTACGCCAAAACGATTTTGGGCGACGAGAACCTGGTGGGAACCATCAATGGTATCTATAACGCCATTCAAATTATCGGTATGTTCCTGATTGCCAGGCTGGTCAAACAATATGGTAAACGTAATGTGTTTTCCCTGGGCCTGATCCTGGCTGCTGTCGGAATGCTGATTCTGGAGCTGGGCGGCGGTTCCATGCCGGTTATTGTGATCTCCAGTCTGGTGCGCGGCGTCGGCAATGCCTGCAGCGGCGCTACTATGTGGGCCATGGTTTCCGACACTATCGACTATGGAGAGTGGAAAACTGGTTACCGTACCGAGGGTCTTGTCAACAGCGCGTGCAGTTTTGGCTATAAGATTGGCAACGGCGTCGGAACCGCTCTGATGGGTGCGATTCTGGAACTCTGCGGTTATGTGGGCGGGGCCGCCGTCCAGACGGAGAGCGCCATCTTGTCTGTCCACCTCTGCTTTGCCTGGATTCCCATTGGCATCTTTGTCGCCTGTTTCCTTATTCTGCGGTTCTACCGTCTGGACAATGAGTTTGATGGTATCATCACGGATCTGCAAAGGCGGGCCGCCGGACAAAAGAACTGACATTTGCTGAAAAATATGGGGCTGCACAGGCGGCCCCGGAAAGGAATGATAATGCTATGATTCAAAACCCTATTTTTCCGGGATTTCACGCAGATCCGTGTATCTGCCGGAAAGGCGATGATTTCTACATCGCCGTTTCCTCCTTTGAGTGGTTCCCCGGTATTCCCATTTACCACTCCAGGGACATGAAGAATTGGGAATTGTATTCCCACGCGCTCCAGAACGCCGACGACCCTGACCTGAAAAAGCTGCCCTCCGGAAAGGGTATCTGGGCGCCGTGCCTGACTTACTGTGAGGCGGAAGACCTGTTCTATGTGGTTTACGGAGTGATGAATTCCATGAACGCCCGCTACTTTGATGTGGATAATTTCCTGATCACTGCCAGGGATCCCAAGGGGCCCTGGAGTAAGCCGGTCTATCTTCACTCCACCGGTTTTGACGCGTCCCTGTTCCACGATGATGACGGCAAAAAGTATGTGGTGGCGCTGGAATGGGAGACACGTATTGATTATGAGAAGCCTGGTCCCATCAGCATTATGGAGTACGATCCCAAAAGCAAGACCATGATCGGAATGCCGAAACGATTCTGGCGGGGAGGTACGGACCGCGGCTGCATTGAGGCTCCTCATCTGACCAAGCGCGGAGATTATTACTACATTATGTGCGCCGAGGGCGGAACCGGCTACTATCACAGTGTCACCGTGGGCCGTTCCAGGAATGTCTGGGGACCCTATGAGCCGGATCCCTGCAATCCCATTCTCACCTCCAATCCTGTTGAGGTGAACGAGCGAGCCGATTGGGACCACTTGAAGCCCCGCTATTACAATTCGGAAGTTAAGCTGCAAAAAGCGGGTCATGCCAGTTACGTGGATCTGCCCAATGGCGAGACATGGATGGTATTCCACTGTTCCCGTCCCTTTGTCCCGGAACTGCGATGCACTCTGGGCCGGGAAACTGCCATACAGCGGATGAAATGGACGGAGGATGGCTGGCTGCGTAAGGAAGGCGGCGGAAATCTGGCGGATGAATTTGTCCGGCCCAGTGCCCTGCCGGAAGTGCCCATGCCCCAGATTCCTGCCTACGATGACTTTGACGGACCCGAACTGCACATCGGTTACTACGCTCCGCGCATTGATCCCATGAGTTTCGTCGATCTTACTGCTCGCCCTGGATGGGCCAGACTCAGGGGCCAGGAGTCCGGCTGCTCCCAGAATAAAGTCAGTATTCTTGCCCGAAAACTGACCAGCGTGCAGGCAACGGCCACCACGAAGATGGACTTCACGCCACTGAGTTACCAGCACACTGCGGGCCTGATCCTGTACTATGACAATATGAATTACCTGTACCTCTACAAGTATTACAGTGAGACGCTGAACCACAGCGCAATCAGTATACTGGAGCTTGAAAACGGCGTAAAACGGGAATATCATGAAACCAGCAGCACCCGCACCTTTGTGGAAGATGGAAAAGACCTGTGGCTGCGGGTCGTCATCCGCGGCCGGGATGTACAGTTCCAGTGGTCGTTGGATGGGGAAATTTATGAAAATATCGGGCCTGTTTTTGATGTTTCCAGGCTCTCGGACGAATATTCCGAATTTGGCGAATTTACCGGCACCTTCGTTGGCATTGCCTGCGGCGACCGTATGATGCATAAACATACCGCAGATTTTGATTTCTTTGATTATCAGGCGGACGGTCATGCCGATGTAAAATAAGACTGACAATTTTTGCAGAGTAAGTGGCTGCCGCACGAATGATGATATATTTCATCATTCGTGCGGCAGTCGTTTAAAATAGAGAAAAAGTTCTTGAAAATATACCTTTTATTTGTTATGCTAAAAAAAGTAAATAATTATTGAAAAAAATTAAACATGTATTTATGAATGGGATGAAAATCATGAGAGGAAAAAATGATGTTCAGAAACAGCAGATGACTCCGGCAGAAGAGACGGTGATGCTGTGTTTATGGGAATCGGGAGAAGATTTGACCGTATATGAGCTTACGGAACGGCTGAACCAGTTATACGGAAAGGATTATTCCAACAATGTGGTGGCGACTTTTATGAAGAACCTTTTGAAAAAAGGACTGGTCAGCCGTTACAAAACCCATCATTCCCATCAGTGGCGTCCGGAACTGGATATGGAGGAATACCGCCGGCAGAAGCTGGATGGATTTGCAAAACAGTGGTATCACGGTTCAGGCGTCAGTATGATGGCGTCGTTTGTGGAGACGCGCGATATTTCAAAAGAAGATTTTTTGAAAATGAAGGAACTGCTGGATGAGCATATGGATTAAATTTGAGACGCTGCTGTTTTTAAATGCGCTGACGGGGAGTATTGCCTATCTGTTTTGGCGTATTTCAAACAGGGCGCTGTCCCGGTACCAGGCGGCCCGGCATTTGTATGTTGGATTGAAGCTGGTCATTCTGCTGTTTGCGGTTCCGCTTGTATATGTATGGCTGTTCCTGTATTTCAGTGGCAGGGGCGGCTCGTGGAAAGGATATTTTATGACGGCGACACCGGCGATTGTCAGGGCCAGTATCCTGCTGGCGGTTCTTTGGACTGCCGGAGCATTGCGAACCGCTTTCCGATATGGAAAAGAATTATATCTGGAGAGCCGGATGCAGAGATTCTGCCGGGAAGATACCAGGAGGGAAGAACAGGTACTGGCACAGCTTTGCAGGGAAATGGAAATAAAGAAACGGATTGGCATAAGGAAGGGAACTGGATGCTTTTCACCGTCTGTCGGCGGCCTGTTCCGTACCAGAATCTATCTGGGAGACAAATCCTGTGGGGAGGAGGAACTGAGGGTCATTCTTCGCCATGAATTGCTTCATTGCCGGCACGGGGATGTGCAGACACAGCGGCTGTTATTGCTCCTGGGAATTTTGTTCTGGTTTCATCCGCTGTTTTGGAGCGGAAAGCTCTATGGAGAGTACCGCAGGTGGAGCGAGGACTGCGTCGATATGAGCATGCTCCGCCTGGAAAACAAAGATCTCTATATCCGGGTCCTGCTGAAAACGGCGCTGGCCTGTGTGGAAGGCCGGCATCTTGCGGAAGCGACGGCTGCCGAAAATGAGAGCGACGTGCTGAGGCGGATCGAAAAGATGAAAAATCTCTCAGGGAAAAAGAAAATGACGGGCGCTGTTATGACTGCCTGGATTATGGGAACAGTTTTATTTGGCGGAACAGCCGTGTATGCGTCGGGAAGCGGCGTTGTTTCCGCGTACAGGGCGATTGCCGCAGCAACGGAGGAAGCGGAGGAAGCTGTACCGCAGACTTTACCGGTGTATGGAGGATATTCCCTGGACAGTGCGGATGCATATGTTTTGATGTCGGAAACTCCCTCTGAAGAAATGATGGGATTACGTCCATATTGGACGGTCGGCGCCAATATGAGGCAGATATCCGACGGGTTCCGTGCAGCTGCCGGTGCAGGAATCACAGTGAATGTGTCGATCACCCCGGAAGATTTCAATGTGAAAGTGGGAATCATAAATCCTGACGGAAAAATGGAATATATTGAGGCGTCAAATGGGATTGCGCATTCGTTTACCGCATACCAGAACGGCATCTATAAATTCTATATTGAGAATGGAAACGGGACAGAGATATGCGCGTCGGGAACTGTCAAATTTTAAATGGGCCAGTATCCTAATATTTCAACACAAAAATTAAATAAAAATTTAAAAATATTAAATAATTATTTAAAACGAAAGGAGCGGTTGCTGATGAAACGTTTAATGGGAGTATTTTTTCTGGCGATTTTATGTTCCGGTATCTGCGGTTGCGGCAAAACGGAGGAGGCGCAGGAGCAGACGGGCACGCTGGAGCTTATGGAGGGGATGGAACACCTGGTCGCCGGGAATACCATGGAATATTGTTTTTCCGTATCCCCGGAAGAGACGAAAGGGGAGCTGCGGCTGGATTCCTGGGACGACCCACTGCATTTTATGATCGAGAGCGCGGGAGACAAACGTCAGTTTGCGGTTGTATTTCTGATTGATTACAGGCAGGTTCCGGTCAGGATCGACGGCGTTTCCTGTGAGCCGTTTTATGTGGACGTGCAGGGGGATTTTTCAGAAGAATTTACTTTTTCGCTGGAAGAAGAGCCGGAACCGGGCAAAGTCCATAAGCTGACAGCAATCCTGACCGCCTACTCTGATATTTTCATGGCGGATCAGGAGGAAATCGCCGTCTCGTCGAGGGATTCCATTATTTTGGATTTTGATTTATATATCGGAGAGTCAGAAGAGGCGGAGGCTTTGAAGTCGGAGTCGGCAGAACTGGAGCCAACAGAACCGGATCTCCTCTACGACTCTCCGGGGGCAGGCATTATCATCAATACCTATACGGACGAGTTGCTCAGCAAGATACCGGCAAAAGAGGTGCATGTTCAGAGGGGAGAAACGCTGACGCTTCAATATCACGCCGGAGCCTTTGAGAAAAATGATTTTCTTATGTTTGTGACAGCCGGGTACAGGCAGATGAAGCTGGACGGAAACGATTATCTGTATTTCCGGGATTTACCGGAAAAGCAGCTGGCGGCAGGATATTGCCAGATGGAAACGCCAGAAGAACCGGGAAGATACGAGGTCATAGGATATGTGATACCGGAGCCCTTCCTGGACGCGGGCGCGCCGCAGCAGCACGCGGACTGCTCCTACCGCTTTACACTGGTGGTGGAATAGAAATATCCCGCACCAGCCGGAGTCATTCCGTCTCATTTCAGCCCCCCATTCTTGAACAGATTGCGGGTGCATTCCTCAGACAGACTGTGCTAAAATAGAAAACAAAAAGACATCTGAATGGGGAAAGGAGAGGTATCACATGCTGACGCCGAAAGTAAACTTACTGGAGACACTGAAAAGGACGGGAGGGAAGCCGGACCGGCTGGTGAACGGCTATGAGCCGCTGGTGCCCGTCATGATCGATCCGGTGCAGAAATACACCAGGGGTAACCGCAAGAAAGGCATGACCACCAAGGACCGCTGGGGGACAGAGATTGCGTGGCCGGAGGACCAGCTCTTTGCCATGCCGCACATTACGCCGGAGAATAAGGTGTGTCCGGATATCACGGAATGGCGGGAGACGGTGAAGGTGCCGGATCTGGTGGGCAACTGTTCCAATCCGGCGGACTGGGAGCCGGCGCTGGAGGCCGCCGCGAAGATTGACAAAGGGGAAAAGATGGTGATGGCCTTCATGGGCACCGGGGTGTTCGAGGAGCTGCATCACCTCATGGGATTTGAAGATACGCTGATGAACGTGCTGCTGGAGCCGGAGGCCATGCTGGAGCTGGCGGAGGCGGTGGGCGAATACCGTTTCCAGTATACCAAGCTGCTGGTGGACTACCTGCATCCGGACGCGATCATTTCCCACGACGACTGGGGCAGCAAAACGTCCCTGTTCATGAGCCCGGAGTCCTGGAGAGAGCTGATCAAGCCCCAGTATGTGAAGATGTATCAATACATGAAGGATCACGGCGTCATGATCATCCACCATGCGGACTCTTACTGCGAGCCGATCATTGAGGATATGGTGGAACTGGGTATCGATATCTGGCAGGGTGTGCTGCCCACCAACGATATTGTGAAGATCCAGAAGCAGCTGGACGGCCGCATGGCGCTGATGGGCGGCATCGATTCCGTCATCGACCGGGCGGACGCCGGGGAAGAGGAGATCCGGGCGGAAGTACGCAGGGCCTGCATGGCCTACGGACCGGGCGGACATTTCATTCCCAGCCTGACGTACGGACTGCCGGGAGCCATGTTCCCGCACCTGGATCCCATTATTTATGATGAGATCGAGAAGTGCAGCAGGGAGCTGTTCGGATAAAAGATCTCGATGCAGGCACAGAGACTGCAATAGAACGCGGCGGCAGCCGGACGGAAGATCGTATAAATCTCCGTCCGGCTGCCGCCGTTTGCCCATTTGATCCGCTGCCCGCGGGAATAAAAGAAATCCGGCTGCTTTGCACAGCGGTCAGAACTGTCCGGCCCAGGCTTCCAGTTCTGCGGCCTTCGCATTGGCGCTGAACCATCTGCCTTCCACGAGACGGGCGCCTTTGCAGGAACCTGCCAGCTCCTGGTTGGTATCGCCCATGCCGCTTCCGCCGGAGGTGGCGAAGGGGATCACCGTCTTCCCTGTGAGATCATACTGTTCCAGGAAGGTGTTGATGATGGTGGGAGCCACATACCACCAGATGGGGAATCCCACGAAGATCCGGTCATACTGCTCCATATGCTCCACCTGGCCGGCGACCAGGGGACGGAAAGACTTGTCGTTCATCTCCACGCTGCTGCGGCTTCTGGGGTTGTTCCAGTTCAGGTCTTCGCCCGTGTAGGGAACCTCCGGCTGGATCTGGAACAAATCCGCATGGATGGCTTCTGCCAGCGTCTTAGCCAGCTTTTCGGTCACGCCACTGGCGGAAAAATAGGCTACTAAAGTTTTGCTCATAGTTCATCCCTCCATATATGTCTGTTTCCTGATGTATCTCTTCCTGTACGGCTGCATGATCATTGTAGTGCTGTTTCCTGAAAATGTAAAATGCCTTTGCCGACTGTTTAACGATACTTTTGACGAATGGCTTACTGCTCCCGGGCCGGCTGTGTCTCCCCGCTGCCTGCGGGAGCATTGGACAGGAGCAGGTACTGGCCGTTGTCCGCCAGGATCTGGTATTCCAGAAGGGCGGGATGATCCTCCAAAAACGGGATGGACAGGATCAGAAGACAGTCCTCCTCGTCGGCCAGGAAGGCTTCGGCCCCGCCGTCCCGGCACTGCAGGTCCCCTTCCAGCATGGCCAGCAGCAGATTGTTCTGTTCCCATTGGCTTGTATTGGCGTAGAGGAACGGGTCGTAGGCGTCCAGGTAGACTGCTGCTCCGGCAAGGGCGTCTTCCCTGGAGAACTGTTCCATGATAAAGGTCTGCAGGGCGTTGGAGTGTGCGCCCCGCACATTGTCCAGATAGTTGTTCCACACGAAGAACGCGCTTCCGCCCAGGACGGCCAGGAAAGAGACCCCTAGTATCCCGGCGGGGATGCGGGGAGCCCGCAGGAATTCTGCCAGGAATACGGCGGCCAGCAGGCACAGCGGCACGGTACAGGGGTACACATACCACATCAGCTTGGTGGATATGAGCGAGAATCCAAGCAGCGCTACCAGTAGCCAGAGAAAGAGCCCGGCCAGGTCGGCCGCGGGAAGAGGGGTTCCCGGACGCCTGAGAGGGCGGAAATACAGGTAAGCGGCTCCCAGAAGAACGATCAGGGAGAGCCATCCGTAGCTGTAGTCAAAGTTCCAGAAAACAGACGTAATGTAAAAAAGGAAGGGCGCGCCGTGGCCTTCCAGCCCGCCGGCGGCCGTCCGCCCGGCGATATCCGCTTCATACATGTGACGGAAGAAAGTCATGCCGTCATACTGGTACCGGAGCAGGGCCCAGACCACCAGGGGCAGCAGGGCCGACGCCAGGAAAAGCCCCCAGGTTTTGGCGCGCATCTTTTTCAGCTCGCCGGTGAACAAAAGGAAAAGCCCGCCCACGGCGGCGATCATCAGGGCGTGGAAGCTCTTGGTCAGGAACGCCAGGGAAAAGCACAGCCCGCAGACATAGAGCCACTGCTGGTTCTGGCGGATCTTCAGCATGGCCAGCATGGCCAGGGTGAACAAAAGCAGATAGAGACTGTCCGCGTCCCCGGCCCGCGCCAGGTGGGCCTTGAACGGAAAATAGTTGGCGCACAGAAATACCATGGCCAGCAGGGACGCCAGGCGGCTGTGGCGGCGGGCAAAGAGCCCGGCGCAGACGGAGGCCGTCAGATAGAAGAGAGCCGAGAAGAACCGCAGCCCCACCGTGTTGTACCCGAATATGGCAAATCCCGCCGCCACAGTGAGGAAAGAAAGCGGCGGCTTCACATTCCAGTAATCAGGCTGACCCAGATAAGTGTTGACCAGAAAATCGCCGTTTTGCAACATTTCATAGGCGGAGACGCCATGTCTGGCCTCGTCCCATGAATCGATCTGGGCCACACCCAGACAGCGGAAGCAAAGGAAGGCCAGCATCCCGGCGGCCAGGGTGAAAAAGATCCAATAATATTTCTCTGTCAGTGCAAGAAGACTGTCATAAAATCGTCTCATAGTTCCTCCTGATGGATGTTTTCCATGATGTTTTTCCTATCATATCATGTCCGGAGCAAAAAATCTATCATTCCCGCAGGCGGAGAGCCGGGCGGACCTGCCGGGAAGATTCGGTGAGAAAAAGGGTGAAAAAACATAAAAAATCAAATTTGGGGTCCAGATAGTAATGCGGGTATTGTGAAATATGCATAAAAACGGAGCGGTAAAAGTGTGCAAGTCTAATGAAAAGTGAAGAATGGATTGACAGGAGATCAGCCGGTATGTATAATGAAACCAAGATTTGAAACCGGTTTCAAAAAAGAGGTTTTTATTTTTTGGTCGTTCTTGAAACGCGTTTCAGGAACAGGAAGGAGCATGACACATGAAAATAGCAGTGCTGGGAAGCATCAACATGGACATGACGGTGACGGCTGAACGTATCCCGAAAAAGGGAGAGACATTAAAGGGCGGCAGCGTCAGCTACATTCCGGGAGGAAAGGGCGCGAACCAGGCGGTGGCCATGGCAAAGCTGGGCGCTCAGGTGGAGATGTTCGGCTGCGTGGGGGACGACAGCAACGGTGCCATGATGCTGGAGAACCTGAAAAAAGCGGGCGTTAAGACGGAGCATATCCGTACGGTGCAGGGGACGCCCACAGGAATTGCCATGATCACTGTAGGTGAGAATGACAATACCATTGTGGTGGTAGCCGGAGCGAATGGCTGTGTGGACGAGGCATATGTGGACAGTATCAAAGAGGAACTGAAAGCCTGCAGTATGGTAGTGCTGCAGCACGAGATACCGCTGGAGACCGTTCACTATACGGTGCGGTTCTGCGCAGAGCATCAGATTCCGGTCGTCCTGAATCCGGCGCCCGCCGCGGCGGTTCCCATGGACGTCATAGAAAAAGTGGATTATCTCACGCCCAATGAGCATGAGGCGGCATTGATCTTCGGAGACGGGGTGAGTACGGACGAGCTGCTGAAGAAGTATCCGGAGAAGCTGGTGATCACACAGGGTTCCAGAGGAGTGACTGCCTGCACAGCCTCGGGAGAGGTACTGAGGGTACCGGCAAGGCCGGCCAAGGTGGTGGATACGACCGGAGCGGGGGATACCTTAAACGGCGCATTCGCGGTACAGATCGCAGGCGGGGCGGGGCTGGAGGAGGCTCTGACCTATGCGAATACGGCGGCCAGCCTTTCCACGGAGAAATTCGGCGCGCAGAGCGGAATGCCTTCTTCAGAAGAGGTGGAAAAAGCGCTTGGGGGATGGAACAGATGAAAAAACATGGAATTTTAAACAGTGATATTTCCAGGGTGCTGTCCTACATGGGACATACAGACTGCATCTGTGTCGGGGACTGCGGGCTTCCCGTCCCGGATGAGACGGAGCGGATCGACCTGGCCGTCCGGTTCGGACTTCCGGCTTTTATGGATGTGCTTAGGGAGATGTGCGAAGACATGTGCATTGAGAAAATCGTCCTGGCAGAGGAGATCAGGGAGAAGAATGCCGGCATGCTGGAAGAGATTATGGAATATTTTGAGGGACGCAGTCTGGAAATTGTTTTTGTCCCTCACGCGGAATTAAAGAGGATGACAAAAACCTGCAAAGCGGTCATCCGCACTGGCGAGACTACGCCGTATGCAAATATTATTCTGCAGTCAGGCTGTATTTTTTAAAAGGAGGGGAAAGTAATGCAGATCGAGATGCGCGGAATCGACAAATCCTTCGGCGGGAACGCGGTTCTGAAGAGCGCGGGTTTTCTGTTGGACCATGGAGAGATTCATGCGTTGATGGGAGAAAACGGCGCGGGAAAATCCACGTTGATGAAGATTCTGACCGGCGTATATACGAAGGACGCGGGGACAGTGATCGTCAACGGGCAGGAGGTATGCTACAAGAATCCTCAGGAAGCTGAGAAAGCGGGGATTGTGTTTATCCATCAGGAACTGAACGTACTGTTCGACCTGACGGTGGAGGAGAACATGTTCCTGGGGAAAGAGATCCGCAGCCGGCTGGGCGTGTGCGACAAAAAAGCCATGAGGGCGGAAGTAAGCAAGGTGCTGGACCGGCTGGGCGTAAAGATCGCCCCGGATCAGAAGATGAGCGAGCTTTCTGTGGGACAGCAGCAGATGATCGAGATCGCCAAGGCGCTGATGGTGGACGCCCAGGTGCTGATCATGGATGAACCTACGGCGGCCCTGACGCAGTCGGAGACGGAGGTCCTGTTCCAGGTGGTAAAAAATCTGAGAAAGAAAGGCGTATCCATCGTCTATATTTCCCACCGTATGGAAGAGATCTTTGAATTGTGCGACCGGATCACCATTCTTCGGGACGGGTCCTACATTGATACAAAGCGGATTGCGGACACGGATATGAACGACGTGGTAAAGATGATGATCGGCCGTGAGATCGGAGAGCGGTATCCTGCCAGAGACTGCAGGATCGGCAAAACCATTTTCCAGGTGAAGGGTCTTACCTGCCCGGGCGTATTCAAAGATGTATCTTTTGAAGTCCATGAAGGGGAAGTCCTGGGCGTGGCCGGACTGATGGGAGCGGGCCGGACGGAGATCATGCAGGCAATTTTTGGAAATATGCCCCATGTGACGGGAACGATCCTGCTGGACGGAAAGGAGATCCAGAACAAAGATCCCCGCGAGGCTATGAAGAATGGCATCGGTTTTATCACGGAAGACCGGAAGGTGGAGGGGCTGATGCTGGAAGAGAGCATCCGTAAAAATATCGCCCTTGCGAACCTGGGTCGGATTTCCAAAAACGGCGTGATACAGAAGAAGGCGGAACAGGATCTGGTACAGGAGGGCATCCGGGAATTACATATTAAATGCTTCAACCAGGAGCATGAATGTAATAATCTGAGCGGCGGGAACCAGCAGAAGGTGGTTTTTGCAAAATGGATTTATACCGAACCCAAAGTGCTGATCCTGGACGAACCCACCAGAGGCGTGGATATTGGAGCCAAGAAAGAGATCTACACGATCATCAACGAACTGGCGGCCAAAGGAGTGGCGATCATCATGGTGTCCTCCGAACTGCCTGAAGTGCTGGGCATGTCCGACCGTATCATGGTAGTCAGGGAAGGCCTTGTCAGGGGTGTATTGAACAAAGAAGAGGCAAATCAGGAAAATATTATGATTCTTGCGACAGGAGGGAGTCTGTAATGAACAATAAAAAAGCAGTCAATCGTTTACAGGATTTTGGAGCGCTGATTGCGCTGATCCTTTTAGTGATCGTTATCGGAGCGGTCAGCCCCGATTTCCGCACAGTGAGCAACTTTTTATCGCTGCTGCGCCAGTCTTCCATCAACGGATTTATCGCGTTCGGCATGACCTGCGTGATCCTGACAGGAGGCATCGACCTGTCTGTGGGCTCCACGCTGGCTCTGTCCACCGCTCTCTGCGCTGGCCTGATCAAGTCCGGTGTGCCGGCCGGACCGGCCATGCTGCTGGCTCTGCTGATCGGAACCGCTCTGGGTATGGTGAGCGGCGTCCTGGTAACCAAAGGCCGTCTTCAGCCGTTCATCGCAACCCTGGTAACCATGACCGTATACCGCGGGCTGACCATGATCTACATGGACGGGAAACCGATCTCCGGCCTGGGCGACAGCTTTGTACTGAAATTTGTGGGAAAAGGAAAACTTTTCGGCATCCCTGTGCCGGTGATCCTGTTCATCATCATCTTCGCCGTGTTCATGTTCCTTCTGGAGAAGACTGTTTTCGGAAGAAGAGTGTACTCCACTGGAAGCAACTGGAAAGCGGCAAAACTGGCAGGCGTAAATATTGACCGCACCAAACTGGCAGTATACGCGATTTCCGGAGGAATGGCGGCGCTGTCCGGACTGATCCTCCTGTCCCGTCTGGGATCCGCACAGCCCAATCTGGGTGACGGATATGAGCTGGACGCCATCGCGGCAGTCGCTCTGGGCGGCACCAGCATGAACGGCGGAAGAGGAAGGATCTGGGGAACCTTCGTGGGCGTCCTGATCATCGCCGTGCTGAACAACGGACTGAATATTCTGGGTGTATCTTCCTATTATCAGGAAGTGGTGAAAGGAATCGTAATCCTTATCGCCGTACTGTCCGACCGTAAACGTTAAAGTGGAACAAAAATTGATTAAAGTGGAACAAAAATTGAAAGGAGAACTATATTATGAAAATGAGAAAACTTGCAGGACTTATGCTGGCGTCGGCGCTGGCGCTCTCCATGGCAGGGTGCAGCGCTGTATCCATCGACGGTGAGGAGGGAAGCACGTCTGCATCCGCATCGGCGGAGGGAAGCGGCGCGATCGGATTTTCTGTATCCACCCTCAACAACCCGTTCTTTGTAACACTGAGCGAAGGGGCGGAGGCCAAGGCCGAGGAAGAAGGCGTGGAGATGATCGTGGTGGACGCCGGAGATGACGCGGCCAAGCAGACCAGCGATATTGAGGATCTGATCTCCAGGAATATCAGCGTGCTGATTGTGAACCCGGTGGATTCCGACGCGGTGGCGCCCATTGTCCAGGATGCGGTTTCCCAGGGAATCAAAGTGGTATCCGTGGACCGCGTGGTAAACGGCGTGGATGTGGACTGTGCCATTGCTTCTGACAATGTGGAAGGCGCCAGGATGGCGACGGAATATCTGGTAAGCCTGGTAGGAGAAGGCGCGAAAGTGGCAGAGCTGGAAGGCGTGAACGGTGCCAGCGCTACCATCGACCGTGGAGAAGGCTTCCATCTGGTGGCGGACGAACAGCTGGAAGTGGCTGCAAAGCAGACGGCTAACTTCAGCCGCTCCGAAGGAATGACGGTTATGGAAAACATCCTGCAGGCCAATCCGGACATCAAGGGTGTATTCGCTCACAATGATGAGATGGCGCTGGGAGCAGTGGAAGCGATCGGAAGCGGAGACATTGTAGTTGTGGGATTCGACGCGACGGATGACGCGCTTGCGGCCATCGAAGCAGGAAGAATGGCAGCTACGGTCGCTCAGAAACCGGATCTGATGGGAGCGACCGCTGTGGAAACCGCCATCAGCCTCATCAACGGGGAGACCGTGGAGAAAGAGATCCCGGTGGAAGTGGAACTGATCACCCAGTAATCAGCCTGTGAGTATCGAAGACAATTATGTACACAAAATAAGGAGAGCCCTTGAGCGGGTTCTCCTTTTCATGTCAATCTGTTTCCAGCATGGCCCACACTCTGCCATCAATATCCTCTATACAGTAGAATCCGATGGTATTTACCAGATTGCCTTTCAACTCAAAATTTGTACTGGGAGAAAATACAGGCGTATCCGCGGAAACGAAGGATAATAAACACTTTAAATCCCCGATGGTTTTTAAAAGGACGATGCCGCCCTGGCCGGAGGAATCATCCGTTGGGATCCATTCATGAAGTTCAAGACCGTTGATGGAAGACTCCTCTTCATCGTTGGAATATTTCCATACGGCCGCTTTGTAAACCGTATGATCAAATGCGTCCACAAAGGTTTCGGAGACAGAATGGAAGGCTCCTTCCCTGCTCCAGAGTCCGGGGCAGATGAAAGACATTTTATACTGCCATCCTAAAGGCGTGGATTCCTCCAGTGTACCTAAAGCCGTGATTAAATCGCCCGCTTTTACCTGTTCCTTAAAAAAGATACGCCGGTAATTCTCCCTGGGATTCGTTTTTACAATGTATGGCTTCGATTTCATGGATGTTCCTTTCAAGAGTGAGTTTCTGTCGGATCGCTGTACGCATAAATATCACGTGCGCAGTGCTGCGCTCGACTCCGCTTCGCTTCGTCTCGCTCACGGGCTTCGCCCTATGGAAGAAGGCAAAACCGCGGATGCTCATGCAAGCATGGCATCCGCGCCTTTGCCTTCTTCCGCACTGCTCATGCTTATTTGGACATTATACCATGTCCGCTCTGCGGTTGACAGATGTTTCCCTGGAAAATATAATGAAATAAAAATCTGAAACATGTTTCGGCAGCGATGGACAGGAGAGTAATATGGCTGGTATCAGAGAAGTTGCAAAGATTGCAGGAGTGTCCGCGGCGACGGTGTCCAGGGTGATGAACGGGACGGCGAACGTGGACGAAGAGAAGCGCCGGAGAGTTCTGGACGCGATAGAGCAGACGGGGTTCCGCCCCAACGAGCTGGCGAGGGCTTTGTTTAAAAAGTCCTCCAGGATCATGGGGGTGATCGTGCCCAATATTGAAAACCCGTTTTTCAGCGAATTGGCGAAGGCGGTGGAGGAGGCGGCGTACCAGGCGGGCTATAAGATCCTGCTGTGCAACTCCGACGACGATCCGGAGAAGGAAAATATGAATATCCAGATGCTGGTGCAGATGAACGCCGACGGGCTGATCATCACCACCAACTGCGACAGCACCAGCCGGGTGCTGTTGGACTGCCCCATACCGGCGGTGATTGTGGACCGGAAACTGACGCAGGTGGCGGCGACGGCCTTCATAGAAGCGGATCATTATAAAGGGGGACGTCTGGCGACGGAGCATCTGCTGGCCTGCGGCTGCAGGAATATTGTGTGCATGAGGGGACCACTGAGCTATTCCAGCGGACAGCAGCGCTATCAGGGTTACCAGGATGTGTGCGCGGAACATGGGATGACAGAGCGGTGTATCGACTGTGAATATAGTTATGAAGCGGGAAAGACGGCGGCGCTGGAGCTTTTGGAGTATTTCCCGGAGGCGGACGGCGTCATCGCCAGCAATGATATGGCGGCGATCTCCGTATATAAGATGCTGAGCAAGGCGGGGAAAAGGATTCCGGAGGATATTCAGCTGGTGGGATTTGATGATATCAAATTCAGCAGCCTGTGTACGCCGGAACTGACCACCATATCCCAGCCCATCCATGACATGGGAGCGCTGGCGGCGGATATTATCATCCGCCATGTGGAGGGAAAGGAATACAGGAAGGAAAATGTGCTGGACGTCAGACTGGTGGAGCGGGAGACTACCATCAGACACATGGCTGAATAATTGGAAAAAACAATTGAAGATCCTACGAACTTGTAATAAATCTGTAATAATGCTATAATCAATCTGAATGCATGGAACCATGCAGAAACAGAGACGATGAGGAAACCATATGAAGGGACATTTATTCATCCCATTGGTCGGGCTTGGCGTCTGTGCGCTGGCGTATGCGGCGGATGTGACCGGAGCGGGAGAGAATGGTTTTACGCTGGAGCAGTACCACAACGCCGATGCCAAATTCATCGGGGAGGGGATCATTACCAGCGTGGATGAGAAGATCCGTATCCTGGACCTGGAGGGGCGTACCGTACAGAACTATGACGGGACGTCGGCTTCCTGGCTCTATGTGCAGGAGGAGGCTTCCGGGGGATGGAACGTGGCGTACAGCAATCATGCCAACGAGACCCATATCCTGTCGCTTTCCCCGGAGTATGAGCTGCTTACGGACCGGACGGCGCTGACCACGGACACCCTGGCCATCGACCCCATCCTGGTGAAGACGGAGGAAGGGTGGCTCCTGACACATACCACCATTGAGGGGACTATCAATAACCCTGACCCTGAGGGGGAGAACGGCGTCTATACGGTGAAGCTCTACCGCTCCTCCGACCTGGAGCAGTGGGAGTTTGTGACGGACGTGATACAGCGGGACAGGAACCTGGAGGACGGCGATATCCGGTACGTGGACGGTACACTTTATTATTTCTTTGAGATGGAAAATTATGACAAAGGTCCTTCTGCTGTATGCGTGATGACATCCGAAGACGGAGGGGAGACCTGGAGCGGTATCCGGGAACTGCTTCCTGCGGCGGCGGACAACGAGATGGCGGTCTGTGATCCGGCGGACGGCGGATGGCGGCTCTATGTGAGCAGCGATTATGCCTGCGTGGGCGAGAGCTACCAGGGGGCGTCGGCCTACTATGCAGACTACACGACGGAATTTCAGCCGGTGCTGACCTATGAGCGGTCCGGTATGCCGGATAATGAATCCGTGCGGCTCTATGATGTAAAAGAGATGGACGGGCAGCTTTATTTCCTGTTCGCCAGGAATTTTCTCACGGACTGCGACCTGCTTTTGCGCACGATGGACGCAGCGGGAGAATGACAGGCTGTATGCGGCGGACGCGGCGCAGGAATGACAGGCTGCGTACGACGAACGCGGCGCAGAAATGACAGATATTACAGAATTACAACAGTGGAAGAATTTTTAGATAAAGGAGAACATGAATGATGAAAGGTATTATTTTAGCAGGCGGTTCCGGCACCAGGCTGTACCCGCTGACCAAGGCGGTGTCCAAACAGATCATGCCGGTGTATGACAAGCCCATGATCTATTACCCGCTGTCGATCCTGATGCTGGCAAGTATCCGGGAGGTGCTGATCATCTCCACCCCCAGGGACCTGCCGGTGTTTGAGGATCTGCTGGGAGACGGAAGCCAGCTGGGGATGAGATTTGAGTACGCGGTGCAGGAACAGCCCCGCGGCCTGGCGGACGCCTTTATTATCGGGGCGGATTTTATCGGGGACGACAGCGTGGCCCTGATTTTGGGAGACAATATCTTCTATGGACAGAGCTTCAGCCAGGTGCTGAAACGCGTGGTGTCCCATGAGAGCGGAGCCACGATCTTCGGATATTACGTGAGAGACCCCAGAGAGTACGGCGTGGTGGAATTTGACGAGAACGGCATGGCGGTCTCCATTGAGGAGAAGCCGGAGCATCCCAAGTCCAACTACGCGGTGCCGGGCCTGTATTTCTACGACAACGACGTGGTGGAGATCGCCCGGAATGTAAAGCCTTCCGCCAGAGGCGAGATCGAGATCACCAGTATCAACAACGAGTACCTGCGCAGGGGAACGCTGCGGGTGGAGACGCTGGGCCGCGGATTCGCGTGGCTGGATACGGGCAACCACGACGCGCTGCTGGATGCGGCGGATTTTGTGGCGGCCATGCAGAAGCGCCAGGGACTGTATGTGTCCTGTATCGAGGAGATCGCGTACCGCCGCGGATTCATTGACAGGGAACAGCTTCTGAAGCTGGCGGAACCGCTGATGAAGACCGCGTACGGACAATATCTGGTGGATGTGGCCAACGGATTATAGGAGGGAGAACATGGGAAAGATTACAGTAGAGACCTGCGGGATCGAAGGGCTGAAGATTATCACCCCCACGGTGTTCGGTGACGAACGGGGATATTTTATGGAGACTTACAATTATAAGGATTACGCGGAGGCGGGGATCGACATGGAGTTCGTTCAGGATAATCAGTCCTCCTCCAAGAAGGGCGTGCTGCGCGGCCTTCATTTCCAGATCAACTATCCTCAGGATAAGCTGGTGCGCGTGGTATCCGGCGAGGTGTTCGACGTGGCGGTGGACTTAAGACCGGGATCGGCCACCTATGGACAGTGGTATGGCGTGATCCTGTCTGCGGAAAATAAAAAACAGTTTTTTATTCCGAAGAATTTTGCCCACGGGTTCCTGGTACTGTCCGACTATGCGGAATTTGCCTACAAATGCACGGATTTCTACCATCCCAACGACGAGGGCGGCCTGTTCTGGAACGATCCGGACATCGGGGTGTGCTGGCCGATCCCGGAGGGCATGGAGCTGACCATCTCTGAGAAGGATCAGAAATGGGGCGGGATCAAAGACTGGGACAAACAGAGGTAAGACGATGCTCCATATGATAAAGGAATTCTGGGGAAACCGCAGCCTGATCTGGAAATTGGCGAAGAACGATTTCAAGACCCGGTATGCGGGTTCCTATTTTGGCGTGGTCTGGGCGATGGTGCAGCCGGTGGTCATCGTGCTGGTGTACTGGTTCGTGTTCCAGATCGGCCTGAACAACGCTACGGCGGAATTAAAAGAAGGGATCAACGTGCCGTTCGTTCTCTGGCTGGTCAGCGGCATCGTGCCCTGGTTCTATTTTTCCGAGAGCTTGAGCAACGGTACGAACGCGCTGCTGGAATATAATTATCTGGTGAAGAAGGTTGTGTTCAACATTGACATCCTGCCGCTGGTGAAGACCATCGCGGCGTTGTTTATCCACGCCTTCTTCGTACTGTTTATGCTGCTTTTGTTTGCCCTTTACGGTTACTATCCGGGACTGCACACCCTGTGGGTGGTGTATTTCAGCGCCAGCCTGATGATCTTTGTCACCGGACTGTGCATGCTGACCAGTTCGCTGGTGGTGTTTTTCCGGGATCTGAGCCAGATCATCAATATCTTTCTGCAGGTGGGGATCTGGATGACGCCGATTATGTGGTCCCTGGAGGATCTGCTGGCCAAGTACCCGATTCTGGCCCTTTTGAAGCTGAATCCGCTGTGCTATATTGTGTACGGCTACCGGGAAGCACTGTTTCATTCTGGTTCCATGGGAAGCCTGGGCTGGATGCACGCTTATTTCTGGATTGTGACGGCCCTGGTGTGGTTCCTGGGCTATCATGTGTTCAAAAGGCTGAAAGTACATTTTGCGGACGTATTATAAAGGAGAGCTATGAGCGGCGAAGCGATTAAATTAGAGCATATTACGAAAATATATAAATTATACGGACGCAACCGGGACAGGCTTAAGGATTCTCTGGGCCTGACGAAGAAGAAATGCTACACGGAGCATTACGCGCTGAGGGACGTGAGCATGGAAGTCCGGGAAGGCGAGATGGTGGGGATCATCGGGGTCAACGGATCGGGTAAATCCACGATCCTGAAGATCATCACCGGAGTCTTGAGTCCCAGCGACGGCACCATGGAGATCAACGGGCGTATCTCGGCCCTGCTGGAGCTGGGAGCCGGCTTCAATTCGGAGTACACCGGGCTGGAGAATGTTTACCTGAACGGTACGATGATGGGCTTTTCGGAGAAGGAGATCGAGGAGCGCCTGCCTCAGATCCTGGAGTTTGCAGATATCGGAGAATTCATCCACCAGCCGGTGAAGACTTATTCCAGCGGTATGTTCGTGCGCCTGGCTTTTGCTGTGGCCATCAACATCGACCCGGAGATCCTGATTGTGGACGAGGCGTTGGCGGTGGGGGACGTGTTTTTCCAGGCCAAATGCTATCATAAATTTGAAGAATTTAAAAAGATGGGCAAGACGATCCTGTTCGTCAGCCACGACCTGACCAGCATCGCCAAATACTGCGACCGGGTCATCCTGCTGAACAAAGGCGTGAAGCTGGCGGAGGGCTCTCCCAAGGACATGGTGAACATGTACAAGAAGCTTCTGGTCCATCAGCTGGACGAGGAGACGCTGGAGGATGTGAGCGGGAAAAGCTCCATCCATGTGCATACGGAGGAGGGGAAAGCCTGGAAGGATCATTTTGAGGTCAATCCCACCATCCTGGACTACGGGGAAAAGCAGGCGGAGATCGTGGATTTCGCCATTGTGGATCAGTACGGACAGTTTTCCAGTATTATCGAGAAGGGTTCCGTCTGTCAGGTGAAGGCCAGGGTACATTTCCACAGCCGGGTGGCGAACCCCATCTTTACCATCACCATCCGCAACAAGCAGGGCACCGACATCACCGGTACCAATACCATGTTCGAACGGGTGGAGACCGGTACGGTGGAAGCCGGGGAGGAGAGGATCGTCACCTACCGTCAGCGCATCGACCTGCAGGGCGGGGATTATCTGATCTCCCTGGGATGTACGGGATATGTGGGGGATGAATTCAAGGTTTACCACCGCCTGTACGATCTGGTGGGGATGACCGTTCTGTCAGATAAGGATACGGTGGGATTCTATGACATGAACTCGGAAATCACGGTGGAGCAAGCGGAACCGTCACGGAAGGACTGAGGTAATGCAGGAGAAGATAGGAAAGGTCATTCTGACATATGAGGACGGCGCGGACCGTCTGGAACAGCCGGCCCCGGAGGACGGACAGATCCGGGCGCTGGCGGAACAGGGCTACGACTGTCGCCGGGGCAGTGTGCCGGACTGGCCGGCTCTCTACCATCTGTCCCATCTGCGGGCCAATCTTACGGAGTGGCTGCCGGTGGGAGCGCAGGAGGATGTGCTGGAGTTCGGCTCGGACAGCGGGCAGCTCACCGGCGGCTTCCTGAAAAAAGCGCGCAGCGTCACCTGCGTGGACAAAAGCGTGGGCCGCAGCCGGATTCTGGCTCTGCGGTATCGGGACGCGGAGAACCTGGAGGTGTATGCGGGCGACCCGTGGGGCTGCCTGGAGCGTCTGGGAAAGAAATTCCACTGGATCATCGCGCCTGGCGTGCTTTCCGAGGCCGGGAAATATTTCCGGGGAGAAGAGCCGGAGCTTCAGGCGCTGCGCGTCCTGCTGAGGCATCTGAAGCCGGAGGGCCGCCTGGTTCTGGCGGCGGACAACCGGTTTGGACTGAAATACTGGGCGGGAGCGGCGGAGCCCCATACGGGACGGTATTTTGACAGCCTGGAAGGGACAGGACATACATGCTCCAAGCGGGATCTGGAGCGGCTTCTGGAGAAGCTGGAGGGTCGGGAGTACCGGTTGTATTATCCCTATCCGGAGCGGTGGTTCCCCATGAGTCTGTATTCGGATGAATGGCTTCCCAGAATGGGAGAGCTGAACCAGAATCTGAGAAATTTTGAAGGGGAGCGCATGGTGCTGTTCGATGAGGAAAAGGTCTACGACCAGCTCATACGGGACGGGCGTTTCCCGGAATTTTCCAATGCTTTTCTGGCGGTGGTGGGGCCGGACATGCAGGTTCTGCCGGCCTATGTGAAATATTCCAACGACCGGGCGGAGCGGTTCATGATCCGCACGGAGATCCTGCAGGGAGAGGACGGCCCGCTGGTACGCAAGGTTCCGGTCCATGAGGACGCCAAGGCCCATGTGCGGGAGATGAAGCGCTGGGAGCAGGAACTGGAAGCTTTCTATGAGAAGAGCGGCGTACACGCTAACCGCTGTGAACTGCGGGATGGGGCGGCCTGTTTCGAGTTCCTGCATGGAAGAACGCTGGAGGAAGAACTGGACGTTCTCCGGGCCGGAAAGGATTACGCGGGGCTTGCGGAGAAGCTGCAGGAGTACAGAAGGCTGCTGACCGGCGCCCTGGGGCCGGAACTTCAGCCCTTTGCCATGAGCAGCCGGTTCGCGGAGATGTTCGGAACCCCGGAATTTACCAGAGTCTACGAAGGCGCTCCGGTGAACAACCTGGACTGGATCTTCGGCAACCTGATGATCATGGAAGACGGCGTATGGGTCATCGACTATGAGTGGACATTCCCGGTACAGGTGCCGGTGGAATACCTCATCTGGAGGGCGGTGTCCCTGTACCTGCACGGCAGGGAAGAACTGGCCGGCCTGGGGCTGATGGCCCAGATGGGGATCAGCAAAGAGGAAGAGGAGCAGTTCGCCCGCATGGAACACCATTTCCAGCGGTGGCTTTTGGACGGCACGGTGACCATCGGCGAGCAGTACCTGAGTACGGCCGGACGGACGCTGGAACTGGACAGCCTGCTGGAGGCAGACCGCCAGGAGCGCATACAGGTCTACCCGGACATGGGCGGCGGCCTGTCGGAAGCGGACAGCTTCTGGATCCGCACGGAGCCGGACAAGCGGGGAGCGGTGCGGCTGGAGATCACGCTTCCGGAAGGTACGAAGGGACTGCGTCTGGACCCGGCGGAAGGGTGCTGTCTGGTGAAAGTGCGCAGGCTGGAAGGAGAGCTGGGAGGCTCTTACGCGCTGGAGTACCTTCATAACGGAAGGGAGCTGGAGGCGGAAGGCATCCTCTATACCACGGAGGATCCCCAGATCACGGTGACGAACCTGGCGGAAGGCACCAGACAGATCCACGCGGAGCTGGTCATAGAGCGGCTCCATCCGGATACGGCCTACGCGTGCATGAACCTTCTGAACCGGGTGCGTTCGGCGGAGAGACTCAGCCAGAGCGCGCCGTTTCGCATGTTGAAAAAAATTAAACGGGCCCTGGGCAGATAGTCGGCAGGGACGGAATCACAGGATAGAGGTCAGTGGAATGAGTAATGAGAAACAGCAGGCGGATCTGCCTGCACACAGAGACAAACGGTTTGACGGGGTGAGGGACACCTGGTATTGGAAACTTTCGAAACCTTTGCGTGTCATAGTACACTTTTTTCTGCGCATAAGAAACGCATATGTTCACTACGGCGGCGTGAAAGGCATGTACCGCCGCTGGAAGCAGAAACGGGGAGAAGCGTCTAAACGGGTGGATTTCGGTACGAAGAGCTTCCCGGACGCGGAGCGCAGGAAGGCCGAGGAGGAGACGGTATTTCCCAGAGACATCAAGATCAGCGTCCTGGTGCCGCTGTACAACACCCCGGAAAAATTCCTGCGGGAGATGATCGAATCGGTGACGGCCCAGACCTACCGCAATTGGGAACTGTGTCTGGCGGACGGAAGCGATGAGAAGCATCCGGACGTGGGGCGGGTCTGTCAGGAATATGCGGCGAAGGACAGCAGGGTGCTGTATCAGAAGATTGAGAAGAATCTGGGGATCTCCGGGAACACCAACGTGTGCTTCTCCATGGCCACGGGAGATTATATCGGGCTCTTTGATCACGACGATGTGATGCATCCCAGCCTGCTGTTTGAATGCATGAAGACCATCTGCGAAAAGGACGCGGATTATGTCTATACGGATGAGGCTACGTTTACCTCTCCCAATCTGGACGATCTGATCGTCCTGCATTTTAAACCGGATTATTCCCCGGACAATCTGCGGGCCAACAACTATATCTGCCATTTCTCGGTGTTCGATGAGAAACTGCTGGAGAAGACGGGGCTGTTCCGGCCGGAATACGACGGCAGCCAGGACCATGACATGATCCTGCGTCTGACGGAGGAGGCCAGGAACGTACAGCATATTCCGAAAGTTCTCTATTACTGGAGATCCCACCCCCAGTCCACGGCGGCGGACATCGGGGCGAAGACCTACGCCATCGATGCGGCTAAGCGGGCGGTTCATGACCACATGAGGGATTATTACGGCATAGAGGTGGAAGTGGAGAGCACCCGCGCGTTTCCCACCATCTTCCAGGTGCGCTATCCCATCCAGGGCGACCCGAAGATCAGCATCGTGATCCCCAACAAGGACCATGTGGAAGATCTGCGCCGCTGTATCGGTTCCATCCGGGAGAAATCTTCATGGAAGAACTATGAGATCGTGGTGGTGGAGAACAACAGCACCCAGCAGACCATCTTCGATTATTATAAAGAACTGGAGTCGGCCCCCCGGGTGCAGGTGGTTACCTATACCGGAGAGTTCAACTATTCCAAAATCAATAATTACGGCGTCACCTTCACAGACGGGGAGTACCTGCTGTTCCTGAACAACGATACGGAAGTGATCACGCCGGACTGGATGGAGCAGCTTCTGATGTACGCCCAGCGCCCGGATGTGGGTGCGGTGGGGGCCAAGCTCTACTATGGAGACAATACCATCCAGCACGCGGGTGTGGTCATTGGGCTGGGCGCCCACCGTTCCGCGGGACATACCCACTACAAGATGCCCAGAGAACATCTGGGTTACATGGGCAGGCTGTGCTATGCCCAGGATGTGACGGCGGTGACCGGGGCTTGCCTCATGGTAAAACGGAGCATCTACGACGAGGCGGGCGGGCTGGACGAGTCCTTCACCATCTCGCTGAACGATGTGGATTTCTGCCTGAAGCTGCGCCGGAAAGGATATCTGAACATCTTTACACCCTTCGCGGAGCTGTATCATTATGAATCCAAGACCAGAGGGCTGGAGGAAGGGGAGAAGCTGCGCCGGTACGAGAGCGAGTGCGCCCGCTTCCGTGAGAGATGGAAGGAAGAGCTGGATGCAGGAGACCCCTATTACAATCCCAATTTTTCACTGGATTATTCGGATTTCACCCTGCGTTTTTAGAGGAGAGCCATGAAGAGAATCGAAAGGGAAAAAGTCATAAGGAACGCTTACCGCATCACCATTCTGGTACTGACGGCCTGCTGCATCTTCCTGGGCGTCATCCTGGCGATCCATGAGGTGGCCAGGGAGTATGAGGTGAAGGGTCTGGAACGGGAGCTGGAAGCCAAAGGCGTGGTGCAGAATGACGAAGGGCTGTACGCCAGCGTGCAGCTTTTCCTGCCGGAAGACGTCTATGTGGCGGAAGGTGTGACCATCGAGATATACAACAATCAGATCTCGTCCCTGGGACAGCGCATGGAAAATTACAACGCCAAATGGACCTGCGCGGTGGGGAAAAATATGCAGCGCAAATTCTCAGTCACCGGGACGGAGGAACTGATCGGCACTTATCCCCTGATTTTTACCATCTTTGACGACAACGGAGCGGAGGTGGCGAAGGCGTCCACAAAACTGCACATTGTGCCGGCTCTTCAGGAATCCTTCTCCATGCTGACTATCGGGGACAGTCTCTCCTGCAGTACGGCCACCTATGAGCGGCTGAATGAGCTGACCGGCGGGGAGATCGTCTACATGGGAACCAGAGGCGTGGGCGGCTCGCTGACGGAAGCGCGCAGAGGCTTCTCGGCGGCCAATTACCTGACGGACGCCGGTTATGAGATGGAAGAGCCCCATGAAGAGGTGCATCCCTTTTATAATGAAGAGACAGGGACCTTTGACTGGGCATATTATAAAGAAACTACCGGATTTGACCCGGATATGGTGCAGCTTTTCCTGGGAACCAACGGCCTGGATACGGATCCTTCCGAGAACGGGGACAATATCATCCAGATTGTAAAAAACATCCATGAGGAAGACCCGGATCTGCCCATCTATCTGGTGCATACTCTTTACCCGGCGGATCAGAACGGCATCGGTTCCTGGAATAAGGACGGGTATGCCCTCTACGGCGACCGCCATAAATACGAGGAGGATCAGAAGGTCTTCCATCTGATGACCTATCTGGAAGCCACGCTGTCAGACGAGCCCAATCTGTACTTTGTGCCTGCCGGCATGTGCAATGACAGCGCCAACAATTTTGACACGGTGGAGGTTCCTGTGAACCCCCATTCGGAAAAAACGGAGAGCGTGGCGACAGATGCCATCCATCCGGGAAGGGCCGGATACGAACAGATCGCGGACTGCCTGTACAGCGTGATCTGCGGAACGAAAGCAGAATGGAGCGAATAGACTATGAAAAAACTGATAGAGCAGATCATCAAATTCGGATTTGTGGGATTCCTGTGTTTCTTTATCGACTATGGCATCATGGTGTTCCTGACGGAGGTCGTGGGTATTATCTATCTGGTTTCCAGCGGGATCTCTTTCACCGTGTCCGTGGTGGTCAATTATCTTCTCAGCGTCACGTTCGTGTTTGAGACGGACAAAAACAAGAATAAGATCAAGGAATTTATCATCTTCGTGTTCTTAAGCGTGATTGGCCTGGGCATCAACCAGGCGTGCATGTGGTTCGGCGTGGAGATCCTGGGCATCACCTACCTGATCGTCAAGATCGGGGCCACGGCGGTGGTTATGGTCTACAATTTCATCAGCCGGAAGCTGGTGATTGAGAAAAAGGACTGATAAATTTGATGCGGCGGGCCCCTTGTGAGTTTTAAACGAAAAATAAAAAGACAGGCACGGACACCATAGACGCGTGGGTGACGTGCCTGTTTTTGCTAATACAATCTTCATGGGAGAGGATCCACAAAAGCGAATCCCCCTGAATCAATCAGAGATTGTTTTCCATACGGATCATCTCCACCTCATCGACGGTAGTCTGTGTGACTTTGGCAATCATTTCCAAAGAGATGGATTCTTTCAGCATGTTGAGGATGATTTCTCTTTTTTCTTCTTCACGGCCTTTTTCGATGTTTTCCTGATCCCTGAGAAACAGTGTCATATATTCCACCCTCCAATCTTTGTTTGCCTTGGCGTCTGCGACTGCCCTGTCCAGATCCTGAACCAACGGGTCGTTGGCCATCCCTTCCCCTGCGACGTAACGCAGGAAATTTTTCAGCTCTTCTGAAACATCATCTTTTGTCCCGGCGGCATTAAGGAATACCCTCGCGGCATCGTCCTCCAGGCGGAGTCGGTGGTCTTCTTCACATATGTGCCGGAAAGTATATTTGTGCCTGCCTGCCCCGAAAGGGTCGAAGGTGCAGATGAAGATCACGAAGCTCTTCTTCAGCTCGTTGTATTTTGCACCCTTTTCGATGCTGTTCAGGTCGATCATGCCCTGGTAATAGCGTGACCGTTTTGGCAGGTTGTGCTCGTTGGTTGTCTGCATCTCCACGTTGTAAATGGTATTTTCGCCATCCTCCACATAAACGTCCAAGCGGATACTTTTGGCGTCCGTGGTGATGCCTATGGTTTTCTGTTCTTCCAGAAGCTGAACCCTGCTGATTTTTACCTCCAGGATGGTTTCCAGGAGTCTGGTGCAGAGCTCCTGGTCCCTCATTATCTTGCTGAACAGAAAGTCGTCGGAGATTGTAAGGCTTTCCCATTTTTTCAGCGCAGCTTTGGTCTGGTCTTTCGTTCCCATTTTTCTTTTCTCCTTTCATTATAGCGGCTTTACCGACAGAATACAAGGCTCCTGCCGTTTTGGCCTGATTATGCTTTGGGATATATTTTTATTTGTTTATAAACCTGTTTGAGCCATACTTTGCTCTCTGGAAAGGGGGGCAAGTACAAGAGAGGGGATGCAAGGACGCGTACCAAAGAGGGGATGGAAGGGGGATTGCCAGGAAGGCAAGAGGCAAGCCGCCACATTTGGCGAGGAAACTGTTAAAATTGTTCCCGGAGAGCTTTCTCATCACGGCTGGATATGGTTTAAAATGGTTTGGGGAAAACTGCGTGCTGGATAAAATGCACGGCAGCGACATGATATGTCATAAATATGGTAGCACATTTAAAGGGAATCGTAAAGGTTCCAAAGATGTTTTTGCACAGTTTTGCGTGTACGGTTACGCGCAGAACTCGTAACCGTACACGCGTATTTTCATAGATTTCGTTCAGCCGTATGCAGCAGACGCCTGCTTACAAAATTCAGGAATGTGGCCATGCGTTGGCTGAGCAGTCATACTTTTGTTTTCAAAATAGATTGTTATGAACTGCCAGATCATTGTACCGTCTTCTGAATCTCAAACGAATCGGTCAGCTCCCAGGTCTTAGCGTTATAGGTGCTGACGGTGAGGCTGTCCGGCGTTACCTGCACGTCGGTCACCTCCGGCGTATCCCGCTTTTTGGAGACTGCGGTCTCCGCCTGGTCGGTGGGCCTGCGGTAGATGCTGCCGGTGGAGGAACTCAGGGTCAGGTACATGGTCCCTTCCGGGTCTACGGCGGGGCTGTCATATTCCTGGAAGCTGCCGTCCTCCTGGATAAAATAGGTCCGCACATAGGCATGGTCGTGTCCACACATGACCAGATCGATGTCATAGGCGCTGGTGAAGTCCAGATAATAGGGACGGATGGTCTGGGCGTTTTCCAGATACTCCTCGTACCCGTTGTAGGGAGAGTAGTGTGAGAAAAGGATACGCCAGCGGGCATCGGGATTGGCTTCCACAGCGGCGGCGATAAATTCTTTGTGCTCATCCATTTTGTCCGGATCCATCACGTCCAGTACCAGGAAGAGCGCGCTGCCCCTGGTAAACCAGTAATCCCCGTCCCCCTCGTCGTCGCAGGTGCCGTAGCCCGACAGGTTGGGGAAGGTGTAATGCTCGGAGAACTGGGATCCGCCGATCTCATGGTTGCCTTTCAGCGGGGCCAGAGACAGGCTGTAGAGGGCGGGCTGGTTCATGAACGCGTTGTACTGCTCCATGTCGTCATAATCGTTGATCTGATCCCCCAGGGACACCAGGAAGCTGGTATCCGGGAAATGGTATTTGATCTTGTTCAGCACCCGTTTCCAGTTGGTTTTCTGGTTGTCCACCTCTTCCACCGGCTTGCCGATCTGTGCGTCGCCAATGGCCGTGAAACGAAAGCTGTCCGAGAAGGCCGGAGTGGAGTATTCATAAGAGGGGGATACGGCTTCCTCGTTCCCCACCCGGTAGAGATACTGGGTTTCCGGGGTGAGTCCCGTCACCGTGGCCCGGTTGATATAATATCCGGATATGGTCTCGGAAGCGGAGACTTCGGCGGTGAACTGGGCCGCATTCTCGAAGCCGGTATCCTCCGGCGTGGTCCAGTAGACAGAGCCGGCCGATTCCGACGGGGAGAACCAGGTCAGATTGGCTTCCTCCTCCGTGCCGCCCACGGTGACGGACAGATAGCGGATGGGGGTGGTGGTGATCAGGGTGGCATTATATTCAGGCGCCGTTCCCCAGGTCTCTTCGCCGGGAGCGGGAGGCGCCGCCTCTTCTTCCGCGGCGGCGGAAGAATCCTGCTTCGGTTCCTCTGCGCTGCCGCAGCCGGGGAGCAGGGGCATCAGGCATAACATACTCAGTAAGAACAAATATTTCTTCATAGGTTGTCTGTCTCCTTCTTTTGGTTCTTTACCTGCTGCGGTTTACGGAGGCCCGAGAACCGCAGCCTTTGCTCCAGTATACAGGAAAAACGGTCAATTTAATAGAAAAAACGGAAAAATTTATACAAATTTTAGGATCTGGAGGGAAACTTCCCCGGATATTGTTTGCGTATTGGAGGGAAAACTGCTATAATGGAAGTCAAATCATGACAGGAGAAACAGAATGAAAAAAAAGATGGCGCTGCTGGGCAGCATTCTATTATTCATCGGCTTCTTCTTTTTTTTCGTATTTTATTCCGCGCCGGCCTATGAGCCGGAGACACTGGAGGCGGGGGCGCTGTCGGGAGAAGTAAGACAGGGGCTCAAGCTGCAGGAAAGCATGGGCGGGACGCTGGACAGCCAGCAGATCCGGCTCTGCTTCCGGGGCCATGAGCTGGCCTGCGACCGGGAGAGCGCGACCTGGTATCTTCCGGTGGATATGGACGATGCCCGCTGGGAAGCGGGGAGTTTTTCCGACGCGGGCGGGGAGATCCGGGTCTTTCCCCTTCAGGACTATACCACATGGGACAAGACGAAAACGGTGGCGGACGGACAGGCCGTCCCGTTTCTTGCGTGGAGAGAATCCGACAACACAGGAAGCGTCATAAGCGTGGTCTTTACCGGGCTTCCGGTGGTGCGTATGGACACGGACGCGGATCTGGACGTGGATACGGTGTTCGCCGGAGGCGTGACGTTTTTCGGGCCTTGCGGACAGGAGGACTGGACGCTGTACTCGGTGTTCCAGGCCCATGAGAGGGGACAGACGACCAGGGCCTATCCCAAGAAGGGGTACCGTGTGAATCTCATCTCGGTTACATCCACAGGCGTGATCAATAAAAACGAACAGCAGGTGCTGGGGATGAGGGATTCGGACTCCTGGATCTTTTATGCCATCTACAGCGACGGGACCAAGATACGGGACAAGTTCAACACCGAACTCTGGAACCAGTTCGGGGCGGGGAATACGCCCTACGACGCCCACTACGGAACTCATATGGAGTACGCGGAGCTGGTGGTAAACGGCGAGTACAGGGGTCTGTACGGGATCATGGAGCCGGTGGACAGCTCCCAGCTGGACATCTCAGATCAGGAATATCTTTATAAGAGAACCTTTGGACGGGAGCTGACGTCGGAGGCCATGGATGGGTCCTCCCCGGAAGATTACCTGACGGTTCTGGGCATGGAGCTGAAAGGGAAGGACGGCGCCGGGACGGAAGAGGACTGGCAGTGCTTCCGCTGCTACGTGGAGATGAACGAGGCGGGGGACGGGGCGTTCGCCAGGGAGGCGGAAGACCTCCTGGATATGGACAACATGGCGGACATCTGGATTTACCTGCAGCTGCTCTACGGAGAAGACAACATATATAAGAACATGTTTTTTGCGTTCAAGAAGGAAAGCGGCGGCTACCGCCTGTATCTGGTCCCCTGGGATACGGATCTGTCCTGGGGCAATGTCTATGCGGACAGCGCGGAGGACCTGTACGTGGTTCCGAACCCGGACGCGGCAGAGCAGTATCTGGAATGGCCGTTCGCGGACCGGCTGCTTGCGCTGAACGCGGGAGGGCTGAAAGAGAAAGTGACTGCCCGCTGGGAGGAACTTCGTTCAGACGTCCTGTCGGAAGCGCATCTGCAGGAACTGATGGAAACATGCATCCACCAGGTGCAGGATTCCGGCGCGTTCGCCAGGGACGCGGCCAGATGGCCGGACAGCCGTCATGACGGCGATTACGCCGCCATGAGTGATTTTATGGAAAAAAGGCTGAGATTTCTGGATAAATGGATGCAGGAATGAAACACTAATATAAACAGAATGGAAGTGGTAGGATGGAGCCGAAGGTATTTGACCCTTCCCAGAGGGAGAACCAATACCGGCACGAATTTAAATATCTGTGTTCGCTGGGCCAGCTGAAGATCATCCAGGGAAGGCTTGCGGGGCTGGTGCCGCTGGACTCCCACGCGGGGACGGACGGGATCTACAATATACGCAGCCTGTATTTTGACGACTATGAGGACCGCTATATGTATGAGAACGAGGCGGGGACTGATCCCAGGGAGAAGTTCCGCATCCGGATCTACAACCGCAGCGCGGAGAAGATCTCCCTGGAGCTGAAAAAGAAGGTGAGGGGAAAGACGCAGAAAATATCCTGCGCCCTGACCAGAGAGCAGTGCCTGATGCTGATGGCGGGAAAGATCCCGGAGATCGGGACGGATGCCCCTCCGGTTTTCCAGAAACTGTGTCTGCTCATGAGGACCCGGCTTCTGCGGCCCAGGGTGATCGTGGAGTATGACCGGACCCCTTACGTCTATCCCCTTGGGAATGTGAGGATCACGCTGGATGAAAACATCCGCGCGTCGGGAAAGACAGATCTGTTTCTGGAGCAGGACGTGCCGGAGCGGCTGATCCTTCCGGCAGGGCAGCACATCCTGGAGGTAAAATACGACGAGTATCTTCCGGACTTTATTTACCGGACCGTACAGATGGAGAATCTGAGGCAGACCGCCTTTTCAAAATATTATCTTTGCAGAAAATATAATTTATATTAAAGGAGACTACATAAGATGACGGGATTTCAAGATGTATTTAAAAATTCATTCCTGGAGGGCTTTACAAGCATGGACATTACCACCGGGAAGATCATGGCAACGCTGTTTGTCACAGGCCTTCTGGCCCTGTACATTTTCTTTATCTACCGCCTGGTGACCAGAAAGGTGTTCTATTCCAAGAGCTTTAATATCTCCCTGGCGGCCATGGCGCTGATCACGGCGGCCATCATCCTGGCCATGCAGTCCAACCTGGTGATCTCCCTCGGTATGGTGGGCGCGCTGTCCATCATCCGTTTCCGTACGGCGGTAAAAGATCCCATGGATCTGGCTTTCCTCTTCTGGGCCATCAGTATCGGCATCATCTGCGGAGCAGGGCTCTATGAAGTGGCGCTGGTGACCTCTGTGGCGGTGACTATCTTCATCCTGGTGCTGGATCTTCTGCCGGTGGCGAAGGCGCCCATGATCCTGGTAGTGAACAGTTCAAAGATGGACGGAGAGCAGGAGATCCTGGATGTGGTGGGCAAATACGCCAAAGCCTACAAGGTAAAATCCAGAAATCTCTCCCAGGGCCGTCTGGATCTGGTAGTAGAACTGCGGGTGAAAGAGGAGAGCAGCCTGGTATCGGAAGTGGCCGCCATGGACGGCATGGTGTCCGCATCCCTCATTGCCCATGACGGAGAGGTTACTTTCTAAATCTACGAAGCAGAAAGACGCGGTCGCTTATGAAGAATATCAGTTTGGTAAACGCGGGAAATGCAAAACGCGGTTACCAGTATGTGAAAAATTACGGCGTGGGAAGGCTGTATGTGAAAGCGAAGGAACGGCTGGACCGGAACCGCCTGGAGAAAGGGTATCAGGAATGGATGCTGGCAAAACGTCCGGCAGACAGCGAAAAGGAGCTTCAGCGGGAGCATCGTTTTTCGTACAGCCCCCTGATCAGCATTGTGGTGGCGGTCTACCGTACCCCGGAGGCTTTCCTGCGGGAGATGATCGAGTCAGTTCTGTCCCAGACTTACTCCAACCTGGAACTGTGTCTGGCAGATGGAAGCGGGGAAGACGAAAGCGCGGAACGGGTGATCCAGGGGTACCTGAAGCAGGATCCGCGTATCCGCTACGAGCGTCTTTCGGAGAACCGGGGGATCGCGGGGAACATGAACGCCGCCGCGGCCCTGGCGTCAGGCGAATATATCGCCTTCCTGGATCACGACGATGTGCTGGAGGAGCATGCGCTGTTTGAAATCGTCAAGTGCCTGCAGGACGCGCCGGATACCGATGTGATCTATACGGATGAGGACAAGATAAGCCCGGACTCAGGCGTCTATTTTCAGCCCCATTTCAAACCGGACTACAATCCTGAGCTGCTGCGGTCCAACAATTATATCTGCCATTTTCTTGTGGTCAGACGGACGCTTACGGAGGCCGCGGGACTGTACCGGAGCGAATACGATGGAGCACAGGACTACGATTTTATCCTGCGGTGCTGTGAAAAGACGGAACGGATCGGGCATATTCCCAAAGTTCTCTACCACTGGCGATGCCATCCGTCTTCCACGGCGGTGAACCCGGACAGCAAGACCTATGCTTACGAAGCAGGAAAGCGCGCATTGGAAAGCCATCTGGAGCGCATGGGCCTGAAGGGCAGGGTGGAATCCATGTCCGATCCGGGCTTTTACCGGATCGACTATGAACTGGAGGCGGTGCCCAAGGTGAGCATCGTACTGATGGACGTGCCGGAGCCGGCGGGGCTTAAGCAGTTCATGCGGGTGCTGTCAAAAAACCGCACTTATACCAATTATGAGATTCTTTTGCTGTGGGATGGCCCGGAAAAAAATAAATTTATTCTGAATTTTATAAAAGAACATAGACAAACCCCGATAAAAGTAGTATATTGTACTAGTGCATGTAATAAATTTGTAACATTTTCCAGACTGGCGGAGAAGCTGGACAGCGAATATCTGCTGTTTCTGGAGAGCAGGATTGAGAAGATTTCCAAAGGTTTCCTGGAGGTTTTCCTGGGAAGCGCCCAGCGCCGGAATGTGGGCGCGGTGGGCGGAAGAGTCTACGACGGCAATCACAGACTGAAGAACGGAGTGAGGGTCCTGGGCCTTGGGGGCCTGGCGGGCGACGTGTTTGAAGGCCTGAGGTTCGGTTACACCGGCTATTGTCATAAGGTGGTGCTGCAGCAGAACTGCCATGCGGTGTCTGTGAAGGCCATGATGGTGAGACGGGAACATTTTCTGAAAGTCGGAGGATTCTCCCAGGATGTGGAAGACCGGCTGAAGGACGTGGATCTTTGCCTGAAGCTGGAGAAGCTGGGACTCTGGAATATCTATGAGCCGGGTGTGGTTCTGGTGGAACAGAACCGGAAGCCCAGAAAGAAAAGAGGCGGACGGCCTGCGGCAGCTTTTGAGAAGAAATGGAAAGAACTGCTGCTTTTGCCGGACCGGTACTATAACAGCAATCTGTCCCTGGAAGCCGCGGATTACCGGATCAGGGACGTGGATTGAGGAGAGGTTGGCGCATGTGGGATGTGACGGTTGTGATCCCGAACTACAACGGGATTTCTTATCTGGACGCCTGTCTGCGCACGGTGTCCGCGCAGACGGGAATTTCTGCGGAGATCCTTGTGGTGGACAACGGTTCCTCGGACGGCAGCCAGGATTTTATCAGGGAGCATTATCCGCAGGTAAAGCTCTGCTGCCTGGACCGGAATTACGGCTTTTGCCGGGCGGTCAACGAAGGCATCGCCATGGCGGAGAGCCCTTATGTCATACTGCTGAATAACGATACGGAAGTGAAGCCGGATTTTGCCAGGAATCTGAGGGATGCGCTCCGCGCAGATCCCAGACGATTTTCCTGCGCGGCCAGGATGCTTCAGTATCAGAACCGGGAACTTCTGGACAACGCGGGAGATTTTTACTGCGCGCTGGGCTGGGGGTTCGCGCGGGGAAAGGGAAAGTCTTCCCAGCGCTATTGCTCGGAGGGTAAGATCTTTTCCTCCTGCGCAGGCGCGGCGATCTACCGGAAAGAGGAGGTTCTGCGGCTGGGAGGCTTCGACGAGGCGCATTTTGCATATTTAGAAGATATGGATCTGTCCTATCGGGCGAGAATCCATGGATATTATCACTGGTATGCCCCGAAGGCGGAGGTATACCACGTAGGGAGCGCCACCAGCGGCTCCCGTCATAACCGTTTTAAGGTAGTCCATTCGGCGGGCAATAACGTTTATCTGATTTATAAGAATATGCCGGTACTGCAGGTGATTCTGAATCTTCCGTTTTTGTCCGTCGGATTTCTTGTGAAATATTTGTACTTTGTAAAGAAGGGATTCGGGAAAGATTACAGGGAAGGGATACGGCGGGGAATTGCCCTCTGCAGGGAACACCCGGACAGAAAGGTAAGATTCCGCCTGAAACATCTGTTCCATTATGCTGGCATCCAACTGGATCTCTGGAAGAATATACTGCTTTTAGGGTGAGGGTTTTGATTAAGGATAATCAAAAATATTTCAACCGGCTCCATGTGGTCGTCGACGCGGTGGTCATCTGCCTGTCGTACCTGCTTGCATGGTTATGTAAGTTTGTTCTGCTGGAAGGCCCGCCGGGACTTACTTTTGTCCAGTATTGCTACGCGCTGGCTCTGCTTGTGCCGCTGTATCTGACACTGTATCTGGCCTTCAATCTCTATACGCCCAAGAGGGTGCAGGGGAGACGGCTGGAGAACGGCAATATTATTAAGGCAAATACCTTCGGCTTGCTGCTGATCATGGGTCTGCTTTTCCTGGGGCGCGACCATTATTATGGAAAAGACTATTCCAGGACCATGCTCTTTTACTTCTATATTATCAATATCCTGATGGAGATAGAAGTTCGTACGCTGATCCGCATGGCTCTGCGGAAGATGCGTAAAAGCGGGTTCAATCTGCGCCATGTAATCTTTGTGGGCTACAGCAGTGCGGCGGAAGGATTCATCGACCGTATCTTTGCCAATCCCCAGTGGGGCTACCGTATCCAGGGAATCCTGGATGATAACAAGGAAATAGGCTATAAATACAAAAATGTCCCGGTGATGGGGACTATTGACGATTTGGAAGAGATCCTGGAGAACAACCGTCTGGATGAGATCGCGCTGACGCTGGGGCTCCAGGAGTACTATAAATTGAAGCGGATCGTGGCGATCTGCGAAAAATCCGGCGTGCATACAAAATTCGTACCGGATTATAATGATATTATACCCACGCGCCCCTACACGGAGGATCTCCTGGGACTTCCGGTAGTCAATATCCGGCACGTGCCGCTGACCAATACGTTCAATATGATCTGCAAACGAGCGGTGGACATCGTCGGGGCGGTTGCAGCAATCATCATTTTCTCACCAGTGATGCTGGTTACGGCCATTTTGGTAAAAAGTACGTCAAAAGGGCCGCTGATATATAAGCAGGAGCGGGTAGGGCTCCATAACCAGATTTTTCAGATGTATAAATTCCGCTCCATGGAAGTGCAGTCGGCGAAGACTGAACGGAAGGCATGGACGGTCCGGAACGATCCACGCGTGACGAAGGTGGGCAGAGTGATCCGGCGCACCAGTATCGACGAGCTTCCTCAGTTGTTCAATATACTGAAGGGAGACATGAGCCTGGTGGGGCCGAGACCGGAGCGGCCGTTCTTCGTGGAGAAATTCCGGGAAGAGATACCCCGTTATATGGTAAAACACCAGGTTCGTCCGGGACTGACCGGCTGGGCGCAGGTGAACGGATACCGGGGAGATACATCGATCAAAAAACGTATAGAGTACGACCTGTATTATATTGAGAACTGGACTCTGGGCCTGGATTTCAAGATCCTGTTCCTGACGTTCTTCAAAGGCTTTGTAAATAAGAATGCTTATTAACAGGCGTAGAAAGGATGAATTATGGCAAAAGAAACGACGAAACGACCAAGTTCCAAGAAGAGCGCTTCCGGACGGAGCGCCAATACGGCTCCTGCCGGTTCGGGAAAGAGAAGGAAGAATTCCAAAAAGAGGGCGGCCCAGAAGAAAAAACGGATGCTGATCTTCGGTATCGAGATTGTGGCGCTGCTTGCGCTCCTGGTGGGATTCTATGTGGTATGGCAGATGGATAAGCTGCAGGAGCCGGAGCAGGCTCAGGGCGGCATCCAGAAGAATGAGGGGCTCAGCGAAGAGGCCCAGCAGACCATGTCCGGCTACACCAATATCGCGCTGTTCGGCCTGGACACCAGGGAAGCGGGACAGCTGGGGAAGGGCAACCGCAGCGATACCATGATCATCGCCAGCATCAACAACGATACCAAAGAAGTGAAGCTGGTATCGGTATACAGAGATACTTACCTGGATCGTACAGACGGCAATTATAATAAGGCCAACGGCGCCTATTCTTCCGGCGGTCCGGAGCAGGCGATCAACATGCTGAACCGGAACCTGGACCTGGATATTGAATATTACGTGAGCGTGGACTTCGCGGCCCTGACGGAGACGGTGGATCTGCTGGGCGGCATCATGATCGACGTGGATGAGGCGGAGATCGAGCATCTGAACAACTACACGGTGGAGACCTCCGAGGTGACCGGCGTGAAGACGGAGAAGCTGACCCAGACCGGCTACCAGCTTCTGGACGGCGTACAGGCTACCTCTTACTGCCGTATCCGTTACACGGCGGGCGACGATTTCAAGAGAACCGAGCGCCAGCGGGAAGTGATCATGGAGATTGTGAGCAAGGCGAAACAGGCGGATATCTCTGAGATCAATGATATCATCAACGCGGTCTTCCCCATGGTGGCCACCAACTACACTAACCCGCAGCTTCTGGAGATGGCGCCCCAGATGCTGGGCTACGACATTGTGGACACGGTGGGCTTCCCGTTTGACCGTGCCACCGCTACCATCAGCGGAAAGGGTTCCTGCGTCATTCCGGTGAACCTGGAGAGCAACGTGATCCAGCTTCATGAGTACCTGTTCGGCAGCGACGGATATACGCCGTCCCGTCAGGTGCAGGATATCTCCGACCAGATTATATCGGATACGGGATACGACGTGGAAGAGGACGCAGGCGCGGATACTGCGGCAGAATAAGCATAGAGAGGCAGGGCGAGGGACATGCTCCCTCGCCTTTTGTAAAAGGAAGGATTTATGAATTTGACGGCGGATATACTGATCCCTGTGTACAAACCGGGAAAGCAGCTCCTGCGGCTCCTGGACCGGCTGCAGGAGCAGACCTGTCCCATCCGGAGGATTATCCTGATGAATACGGAGCGGCGGTATTTCCCGGAGGGGCTGGAACATAAATATAAGAATGTGGAGGTCCACCATCTCTCAAAACAGGAGTTTGACCACGGCGGGACCAGAGACAGGGGTATCCGCATGTCCCGGGCGGATGTGGTGGTCTGCATGACCCAGGACGCCCTGCCGGCGGACGGCCATACGGTGGAACGGCTCCTGGAAGTCTTTGAGGATCCTTCCGTGTGGGCGGCCTACGGCCGGCAGCTTCCGGCCGCGGACTGCCGGGAGGTGGAACGCTATACCCGCGGCTTTAATTATCCGGAACACAGCCGGGTCAAAGGGATCGATGATCTGGAAGAGCTGGGGATCAAGACGTTCTTCTGCTCCAATGTGTGCGCCGCATGGCGGCGGGACCGGTACCTGGAGCTGGGCGGCTTTGAGAAGAGGGCTATCTTCAACGAAGATATGATCCTGGCGGGCAGGATGGTCCGAATGGGAGGGAAGATCGCTTACTGTGCCGGGGCCAGGGTGGTACACTCCCACAATTACAGCGCCATGCAGCAGTTTCACCGGAATTTTGATCTGGCGGTATCCCAGACCATGCATCCGGAAGTGTTCGGCGGCATCCGTTCGGAATCGGAGGGGATCCGTCTGGTGAAGACGAGCATGGGGCACTGCCTGAAGATCGGGAAACCCTGGCTCTGTTTCCAGGTGCTGACCCAGAGCGCGGGCAAATTTCTGGGATACAAGCTGGGGCAGCGGTACGGAAAGCTTCCCCGGAGGGTGATCCTCTGGTGTACGATGAATCCCACATTCTGGCAGGAGGGAAAAGGATGAGCAGAAGATATATGGCAATGACGGCATGCGCGTGTGCGCTGGCTCTGGGCGGCTGCGGCAGAAGCGGGGAAGTGACAGAACAGCAGATGGCGCTGAGAAGCCAGGGGATGGAGCAGGCGCTGTCCGGAGACTATGAGAGCGCGGTGGCGTCCTATAATGAGGCCCTTTCCCTGGCGGATATGCGGGCGGGGGCGCTGGAGTTGGATATCGCTTCCTATAAAGCGTCGGCGCAGTATTATGCCGGCGACGTGGACGGAGCCATAGAGACCTGCACGGCGGTGCTGGATCTGAAGAAGAGCGCCGAGATGTACCTCACCCGCGGCCTTCTGTACAGAGAAGCGGGGGATACGGAATCCGCCAACACGGATTTTCAGGCGGCCAAAGATATGACATCCTCCAAAGACCTGATCATGCTGGGACGTCTTTCTTATTATATGGAAGACTATAACGGCGCTAAAGGATATCTGGAGCAGGCTTATAAGAACGGCGACCAGGAATCCCTCTACTGGCAGGGAGAACTGTACTGGCAGATGGGCAATAAAGACTATGCGGTGACGCTGTACCAGAGCTATCTGGAAGAGCATGCGGATCATCCGTCCGTATATGCGCGGGTGGCATCCTACCAGATGGACCAGGGAGATTATGAGAGCGCATTGTCTACAATCCAGGACGGGATCGCCCTGGAGGACGCGGGGAGCATGCAGGAGCTTCTGGGCTATGAGATCGCGGTGTATGAACGCATGGGCGATTTTGAGACGGCGAAGCTGAAGATGGAGAGTTATCTGGAAAGCTATCCGGAGGACGAGGATGCGGCGAGAGAATACGTGTTTTTGAAGACACGTTAAATTTATTCCAAAAACATCTTGACAAAGCACCCTGCGGGGTGCTATTTTATTTACAGTAAATGTTAGCACTCTTAAAAGCTGAGTGCTAACAGTACAGAGGAAGGGGTGAGGACATGGAACTGGATGAGAGGAAGATCAAAATTCTTCAGGCAATCATTCAGAATTATATGGAGACCGGAGAGCCGGTGGGCTCCAGGACCATTTCCAAGTACTCGGACCTGAAGCTGAGTTCGGCCACGATCCGCAACGAGATGTCGGATCTGGAGGAGATGGGTTATATTATCCAGCCCCATACCTCGGCCGGCCGCGTCCCTTCTGACAAAGGATACCGTCTGTATGTGGATCGGCTGATCCAGGAGAAGGACCGGGAGGTCACGGAGTTCAAGGAACTGATGATCCAGCGGACCGACCGCATGGAGCAGGTGCTCAAGCAGATCGTAAAGGTGCTGGCCACCAATACGAACTACGCGACGATGATTTCCACGCCCCAGTACCATCAGAACAAGCTGAAGTTCATCCAGCTCTCCAGAGTGGATGAGAACCAGATCCTGGCGGTGATCGTGGCGGAGGGAAATGTGATCCGCAACAAGCTCCTGCCGGTGAACGGCGTGCTGGACGACGAGACGCTCCTGAAGCTGAATATCCTGCTGAACACCATGCTGAACGGGAAGACGATCGAGGAGATCAACCTCCAGATGATTTCCAGCATGAAAGAGCAGGCGGGGATCCACAGCGATCTGATCAGCGACGTGGTGGACGCCGTGGCGGAAGCGATCCATGGAGACGAAGGCATGGAGATCTACACCGGAGGCGCCACCAATATTTTCCGTTATCCGGAGCTGTCCGACAACGGAAAGGCCAGCGAACTGATCCGGACACTGGAAGAGAAGCAGAATCTGGTGGAGCTGGTGAATGAGACCCTGAACAGCGAAGAGAAAGGGATTCATGTTTATATCGGCAGCGAGACGCCTGTACAGAGCATGAAGGACTGCAGCGTGGTCACGGCCACCTATGAGATCGGCCAGGGCCTCCAGGGAACGGTGGGAATCATCGGGCCGAAGAGAATGGATTATGAGAATGTCATGAGCGCATTGAAAACCATGATGGAACAACTGGATGAGGTTTTCCATAAATAGAAAGGCGGATAGACGTGGAAGAAAAGGATATGGTACAGGAGATGAATCCGGATACCGCTCCGGCGGACGAGGCGGAAGAGATGACGCAGGAAGCCCCGGCGGAAGAGGAAGCCGGAACGCAGGAGCCCGGGACGCAGGACGCGCCGGGGCCTGATACGGCGAAGGACGAAGAGAAAGCGCCGGAGGACGGCGCCCAGAGCGAGAAAAAAGGTTTCTTTAAGAAAAAAGAAAAGAAAGATAAAAAAGATGAGCAGATCGCGGATCTGACGGATAAGCTGAAACGCCAGCTGGCGGAGTTTGAGAACTTCCGCAACCGGACGGAACGGGAGAAAGCCCAGATGTATTCGGTGGGCGCCAGGGAAGTGATCGAGAAGATCCTCCCGGTGGTGGACAATTTTGAGAGAGGGCTGAAGAGTATACCGGAAGAAGAGCAGGGCGGGCCGGTGGCCAGCGGCATGGAGATGATCTACAAGCAGCTGATGGCCGTGCTCACAGATTTGGGCGTAACCCCTATCGATGCGGTAGGCCAGGAATTTGATCCCGAATTCCACAACGCGGTGATGCATGTGGAGGACGGGGAGCTGGGCGAGAATGTGATCGCCGAGGAATTCCAGAAGGGTTATAAATATAAAGATGCGGTGCTTCGGCACAGCATGGTAAAAGTGGCAAATTAACGATGGAAATATAGGAGGAGAATGAAATGAGCAAGATTATCGGTATTGACTTAGGAACTACAAACTCGTGCGTAGCCGTTATGGAAGGTGGAAAACCTACGGTTATCACCAACACAGAGGGCGCAAGAACCACACCGTCCATCGTGGCGTTTACCAAGACCGGCGAGCGTCTGGTGGGCGAGCCGGCAAAGCGTCAGGCGGTGACGAACTCTGAGAAGACCATTTCTTCCATCAAGAGACATATGGGAACCGACTATAAAGTGGAGATCGACGGAAAGAAATACTCTCCCCAGGAGATTTCCGCCATGATCCTGCAGAAGCTGAAAGCGGACGCGGAGAACTATCTGGGCGAGAAGGTGACCGAGGCCGTGATCACGGTTCCGGCGTACTTCAACGATGCCCAGAGACAGGCCACCAAGGACGCGGGACGCATCGCGGGCCTGGATGTGAAGCGTATCATCAACGAGCCGACGGCGGCAGCGCTGGCATACGGCCTGGACAATGAAAAAGAGCAGAAGATCATGGTATACGACCTGGGCGGCGGTACCTTCGACGTGTCCATCATTGAGATCGGCGACGGCGTCATCGAGGTGCTGGCTACGGCCGGAGACAATCACCTGGGCGGAGATGACTTCGACCAGAAGGTGACCGACTGGATGATCTCCGAATTTAAGAAGATGAACGGCGTGGATCTTTCCAACGACAAGATGGCGCTCCAGAGACTGAAAGAGGCGGCAGAGAAGGCGAAGAAAGAGCTGTCCACTGCCACAAGCACGAACATCAACCTTCCGTTTATTAGCATGAACGCGGACGGCCCGCTTCATTTTGATATGAACCTGACAAGAGCAAAATTCGACGAGCTGACTCATGACCTGGTAGAACGTACGGCGAACCCGGTACAGGCGGCCCTGCGCGACGCGGGCATCTCCCCGTCCGAGCTGGGCAAGGTGCTGCTGGTTGGCGGTTCCACCCGTGTGCCGGCAGTACAGGACAAAGTAAAACAGCTTACCGGACATGAACCCAGCAAGACTCTGAACCCGGATGAGTGCGTGGCAATCGGCGCTTCCATCCAGGGCGGCAAGCTGGCAGGCGACGCCGGCGCAGGTGACATACTTCTGCTGGATGTAACCCCGCTGTCCCTGTCCATTGAGACCATGGGAGGTATCGCTACCCGCCTGATCGAGAGAAATACCACGATTCCCACGAAGAAGAGCCAGATCTTCTCCACCGCGGCTGACAACCAGACTGCTGTGGATATCAACGTGGTACAGGGCGAGAGACAGTTCGCGAAGGACAACAAATCTCTCGGACAGTTCCGTCTGGACGGAATCCCGCCTGCAAGAAGAGGCGTTCCGCAGATCGAGGTTACCTTTGATATTGACGCCAACGGTATCGTGAATGTATCCGCAAAGGATCTGGGTACCGGCAAAGAGCAGCACATTACGATCACCGCAGGCTCCAACATGTCCGAGTCTGATATTGACAAGGCAGTGAGAGAAGCCGCTGAGTTTGAAGCACAGGATAAGAAGAGAAAAGAGGCCATCGACGCGAGAAACGACGCGGACGCCATGGTATTCCAGACGGAGAAGGCGCTGGAGGAAGCAGGAGCGAACCTGGATCCGGCAGAAAAATCCGCAGTGGAAGAGAAACTCAATTCTCTGAAGGCAGTGGTAGAGCGTACGGCGAACCAGACAGACATCTCCGACGCGGATCTGGATGCACTGAAGTCCGGAAGAGAAGAGCTGATGAACGCGGCCCAGAAGCTGTTCCAGAAGATGTATGAGCAGGCTCAGGGCGCGCAGGGCGGCGCAGGCCCGGATATGGGCGGCGCAGGACAGAGCCAGGGCGCTGCGGACGACGTGGTTGACGGCGACTACAGAGAAGTATAAAAAGAAGATAAGAGCGAATAGCGATGGGGGCAGGCATGCGCAGCATGCCTGCATTCCTGCGTGAAAGGGTAGGAGATTATGGCAGAGACGAAAAGAGACTATTACGAGGTTCTGGGAGTGGACCGAAACGCCGATGACGCCGCCATTAAAAGTGCTTACAGAAAACTGGCAAAAAAATATCATCCGGACATGAATCCGGGAGACAAGGACGCGGAGCAGAAGTTCAAAGAAGCGTCCGAGGCGTACGCGGTGCTGAGCGACCCGGACAAGAGGCGCAAATACGACCAGTTCGGCCATGCGGCCTTTGAACAGGGCGGCGGGGGCGGAGGCTTCGGCGGCTTTGACTTCAACGGCGCGGATATGGGCGATATCTTCGGGGATATTTTCGGAGATATCTTCGGCGGCGGCAGAAGCCGCAGGGCCAATAACGGCCCCATGCAGGGGGCGAACCTGCGGGCCAGCATCAGGATCACCTTTGAGGAGGCAGTCACCGGCTGCGACAAAGAGCTGGAACTGGTTCTGAAGGATGAGTGTGCCACCTGCCACGGCACCGGCGCGAAGCCGGGCACATCCCCGCAGACCTGTCCCAAGTGCGGCGGCAAGGGCCAGGTGGTCTATACCCAGCAGTCCCTGTTCGGCATGGTGCAGAACGTGCGTCCGTGCCCCGACTGTAACGGTACCGGCAAGATTATCAAAGAGAAATGCCCGGACTGCTATGGAACGGGTTATGTTTCCAACAAGAAAAAGATTGCGGTTACGGTGCCGGCCGGCATCGACAACGGCCAGAGCATCCGCATCAGAGGAAAAGGCGAGCCGGGCGTCAACGGAGGTCCCAGAGGCGATCTCCTGGTGGAAGTGCTGGTATCCCGCCATCCCATCTTCCAGAGGCAGGATATGGACATCTACTCCACCGTACCCATCAGCTTCCCGGTGGCGGCCCTGGGCGGCACCATCCGCATCAAAACCGTGGACGGCGAAGTGGAGTACGACGTGAAGGCCGGTACGCAGACCGACACCCGCGTCCGCCTGCGCGGCAAAGGTATGCCGTCCCTGCGCAACAAGAGCGTGCGCGGCGACCACTATGTGACCCTGGTGGTGGAAGTACCCACCAGCTTAAGCCATGCGGCTAAGGAAGCGCTCAAGAACTACGATATGGCCAATGGGAATACGCTGAACCAGAAAGGCGAAGGCGGAAAGCCCAAGAAGAAAGGTTTTATGGATAAGCTGAAGGAGAATCTGGAGGATCTATAAGAAAACCGAAATACAGGGGCAGTTTTTGCTGCCTTTCCGAAACCCGAACTGCTGTTACAGCAGTTCGGGTTCTTTTTGTCTGATATAGGCTTCCAGGCTGTCTTTATCGATCAGTCCTGTGGTGGTTCCCTGCCTTGTGATGGAAAAACCGGCCGCATATGCGGCGATTTTGGCGGAAGCGATCAGGTCATATCCGTAAAGCATGTAAGAAACCAGCGCGCTTATGAAGGCGTCGCATGCTCCGGTGCTGTCCACGGACACAAAGTTCACAGCAGGGAGCCTGCATTCGCATTGATATTCGCTGCTTTTGATGTAGCATCCCTCTTCGCCCAACGTGACGATGACAGTGCCGATGCCGCAGGAGAGAAGGAAATCGGCTTTTTCTTCCATGGTTTTTTGGAAAGGGCATATTTCGTTGATTTCGTCCAGATTGGGCACAATCATGTCGACCATGCTCAAAAGCTCTTCCGGAAGCTGCGGGCAGGCGCTGGGCTTTAATACGGTACGTATTCCGTACCGCTTTGCGGTCCGGCATGCCTCCATGACCGCGGGAAGAGGGATCTCAGTCTGGATCAGGCAGTAGGACGCGTTGGTAAAAAGCCGTTCATTGCCGACGATGCAGGAGGCGTCCATGGAATCATTGGCGCCGAGCATGATGGAAATCATGGAGTTTCCATCTTTCTGCACAAATATATACGACTGGCCGGTCTGATACCCCTGGCATCTTCTGAGCCCCGCGGTGTCTATGGGATACTCTTTTACCAGGTCGTAGATGATATCGGCGTCTGTGTCGTTCCCCACATTTGCGATAATCGCGGTGTTGTGTCCCAGCTTGGCGACGCCCAGGGCTTCGTTCAGGCATTTGCCGCCGGAGTGTATGGATGCCGAAGAGGTGCTGACCGTTTTTCCTGTGTGGGGGAGCGTGTCAAAATTCAGATAATGGTCTATATTGATACTCCCCACAACGATTACCTTTTTTGAGCGGGACAAAAAAGGAATGTCAATGGAATATTCATTGTCAAGCCTTGCTTCTATGTCAAAAAGCCTGCCGGATGCCGCCGGTATGGAGGCTGTTTCTTTTTTTTCAACGACGTCTATCAGATATCTGGTAACGGATTTCCCAAAATCACAATGAGGTATGGTAAAAGTTGAGATTGGAGGATAGTCGGATTTGATCCGGGTGTCATCCTTCAGCGATACCATGGAAACATCATAAGGCGTGGTGTAATGCAGCTTATTCAGAAGCTCGTACAGTTTGATGGCTGACGCGTAATGGGAGATTACCAGCCCGCTGATCTTGTGTTCGCCGATCTTTCCTAAAAGAAAATTTTCAGGGGAATGCCGGCTGAGGTTAATGACGAATTCTTCGTTAAAATTGATATTATGGTCAAACAGACATTTCCTGTAACCTCTGAAAAAGGCGTCTGTCCGGGTTCCGCGGCTCAGAAGGCATGCGATATTGGTGTGGTGCTTCTGGATCAGGACCTCCGTGGCGGCATACCCCAGCTTCTCATAATCGATATTGGCGGAACCGTCCATATTGGAGTTTATGATCTGATAGGGAACGGCGCAGGATTTGATACTTTCCTCATTGGCCGGGTCCACGGGCTCCCAGAGGATTCCGTCCACATTCTTGGAACTTAACAGCGATATGTTTTTGAGTTCGGTCTCCGGGGAATTCTTGCTTTCGCACATGATGACAGAGTATCCCAGATCCCCTGCGGTATCCAGAATCCCGGTCATGGTCATGGAGATGTCGGATGCGTTTCTGAATATGACTCCGATGGTCAGAGATTTTGTGACGGGGGAGAGTACGGACGAATAGGGCGTATAATGATATTCTTTTGCGATTTTAAGAACGTGTTCCCTTGTTTCGGCGCTGATGCTCTCGTCTTTCCCGTTCATGATCTTGGAGACGGTGGAGACGGATACCCCCGCCAGTTTGGCAATTTCTTTGATTTTCATGGCTTTCCTGTATTTATGGAATTTATGTACTCGAATTTTTGGGTGTCTGATACGCAAATATTATATAGTATGGACTGGTAAAAGTAAACAAAAAACACAATACACAAAAAATGTGACGGGAATTTGTGAAATCAGTACAAATTTACATTATTTTGACATATAGTGGTTGACAAATTGTCGAAGTATAATATAATTTATCTCAAGAAACTTGTTTCGGAAACTATTTTCTTAACCAAAATCAACAAGGAGGATCATTATGTTTAAGAAGAGATTGAATGTGTTTTTGGCACTGGCGCTTGCCGCGGCAATGCTTGCCGGATGCGGAGCTTCCGAAAGCGGGAACAGTGGAAACAGCGGAGAGGGAGAGACGGAAGCAGCGGCGGAAGCAGATGAGAGCAAGCCGTCCTTCGTGTTTGTCTGCACGGGACAGCTTGGCGACAAATCGTTTAATGACTCTGCCAATGCGGGCATCGAGGAGATTGCGGCATCGCTGGGATGCGAGACCAGAGTGATTGAAGTGGGAAGAGACCAGACGAAATGGGAGCCCACTTTCCAGGATCTGGCAGAAGAGGGAGAGTACGATGTGATCATTTCCAACGGTTCTTCCTCCATTGAGACGATTCAGAAAGTGGCGGAAGAATTTCCGGAACAGAAATTCGTCGCTTTTGACTGCACCATTGAAACGGATCAATATCCGAACCTGTACGCCATCAGCTACAAGCAGAATGAAGGCTCTTATCTGGCAGGCGTGCTGGCGGCGCTTGTAACGCAGTCGGATATGGAATACGCCAACGCGGACAATAAGATTGGATTTATCGGCGGATCCGAGCATCCCATCATCACGGACTTCCTTGTGGGCTACATCGCAGGCGCCAAATCGGTAGATCCGGATATTAAAGTTTACGTATCCTATATTGGTTCCTGGGATGATACGGCAAAAGGAAAAGAGACGGCGATTGCCCAGTACAATCAGGGCGTGGACATCATCTTCCCGGCGGCGGAGCAGGCAGGCCTGGGATGCGTGGAAGCCGCTGTTGATATGGGCAAATACATCATCGGTGTGGATTCTGACCAGTCCATGCTCTTCGCAGGAGTAGATGAGGATAAAGCAAACGTGATCCTTACGTCCGTGCTCAAGAATGTGGGCGACTCCCTGGTGAGAATGGCAAATATGGAGATGGAAGGAACTGTGCCGTGGGGCGATTATGAGGAGCTCGGCATCGCTGAGAACGGAGCAGGCATCGCTGACAACGAGTATTTCCAGAAGAACGTTCCGGATGACATCAAGTCTGTGATCGAGGAGAAGAAGCAGGAAGTAATCGACGGGAATGTGGAGATTCCCACCGCTCTGGGAGACGCGGACCAGACAGAGGTTCAGGCGCTGATCGACTCTGTGGCACCGTAAACGTATATGGGCGTTTTAAGCTGAACAGCAAAACAGAAACTGCAGGCGTCGGGGGACTGCTTCGGACAGCCCTCCGGCGCCTGCTTTTACCAAGCTTATTGTAAAAATCGGAGAGTTGACTATGGGAAATGAGATTTTACGAATGGAACATATAACGAAGGTCTATCCCAACGGTGTCATGGCCAACAAGGATGTAAATCTCAGTGTTATGGAAGGTGAGATTCATGCTCTGATGGGCGAGAACGGCGCGGGAAAAAGTACCCTCATGAAAATACTTTTTGGCGATGAAGAGGCTACGGAAGGCAAGGTCTGGTATAAAGGAGAAGAGCTGAAGGTGAAAAACGCCTCTGATGCCATCAAAAAAGGCATAGGGATGGTGCATCAGCATTTTATGCTTGTGGATTCTCTTCGCGTCTACGAAAACGTGGTGCTTGGAATGGAGCCTAAAAAGGGTGTGATGACGGATACCCGAGAGGCTGTCCGTCTGGTGCAGGAGACTGCGGACAAATATAATCTTAAAGTGGACCCGATGGCGGTGGTGGGCGATATTTCCGTGGGTCAGAAACAGAAAGTGGAGATATTGAAGGTTCTGTTAAGGGGTGCAAAGCTTCTGATCCTGGACGAGCCCACTGCGGTTCTTACTCCGCAGGAGACCCAGGAACTGTTCGAGCAGCTGCTCATGCTGAAAAAGAACGGACATACGATTATCTTCATATCCCACAAGATCAGGGAGGTCATGCAGATCTGTGATAATCTGACGGTGCTCAGGGCCGGAAGAACCGTTGGCTCCATGGAAGTAAAGAACGCGACGGAAGAAGGAATCTCCCGCTTCATGGTGGGCCGGGACGTGGTCCTTAAAGTGAATAAGAAGCCTGCCCGGTTCGGGGATGTACTCCTTTCTGTGAAAAACCTGAATTACACAAACAAAGAAGGACGCAGGCTTCTGGATAACGTGAGCTTCAAAATAAGGAAAGGGCAGATCCTGGGAGTGGCAGGCGTGGAAGGCAACGGGCAGAATGAACTGGCTGAAGCGGTGTTCGGATTTTACCCGGATGCGACCGGAAGCATCCTGTTTGAGGGCAGCGAGCTTTTGGGAAAAAGTATAAAAACTATCAGGAAGAACGGTCTTTCCTATATTCCGGAGGACCGGATCAAGACAGGAGCCGCCGGGAACCTGCCCATCTGGGCCAATCTGATTGCGGATACGGTCGACTCGCCGGAACTGAAGAAGAACGGGCTCCTTGACTATAAGAAGATCCATGAGAGAGGGGAAACGCTGATCGAAGATTTTACGATTCTGTGCAAGAATGATGAGCAGCTGGCGGGGATGCTCTCCGGAGGCAACATGCAGAAAGTGGTGGTTGCAAGAGAATTTTCCTCAGACCCTAAACTTTTGATAGCGAATCAGCCCACCAGGGGCATTGACGTGGGCGCCAACGAATTCATATGGAAAAAGATCGTGGAACAGCGGGATGCGGGCAAAGGCGTCATGCTGGTGTCCGCCGACCTGAACGAGATCATGGAGCTGTCTGACAGCATACTGGTAATGTGCGACGGGCATGTGGCGGCGTATTTTGAGGACGCGTCTTCGGTTACGGAGTTTGAGCTGGGCAATTACATGCTGGGACTTAAGAGACAGGAGGGTGTGGAAGAATGAAAAACAGGAAACCTCTTTCTGGTTACATAGAAATGTTCAGAATGATGCTGGCAATTTTCATTTCACTGGTCATTGTGTTTGCCATCATCTTATTGATCAGCGAACAGCCGCTGGAAGCCCTGGGGGATTTTGTGTTTGGCCCATTGACAAGCCTGCGCAGATTCGGCAATGTGATTGAGGGAATGACTCCGCTCATGTTCACTGGTCTTGCGGTGATCATCCTTTTTAAACCGGGACTTTTCAACCTGTCCATGGAAGGCTCTTTCTTCATGGGAATGGTGGCCGCCTGCGGCGCATCGCTGGTTTTTGGCCTTCCGGGAAAACTGAATCTGGTTGCGGCCATGGTTTTTGCGGCCATCGTGGGCGGGATCGTCTGCCTGATCCCCGGCGTCCTGAAAGTGAAGGCTCATGCGAACGAACTGGTCACCTCGCTGATGATCAATTACATCTGCCTGTATTTCGGACTGTATGTGATCAATGAATTCTTCTACGACCCGACGCAGAACTCCAGTTATTCTTATATGTTCCCGGAGGGAACGGTCCTTGAGAATATCGTGGAGGGGACAAGGATCAACCAGGGTACGATACTGGCGGTTCTCACGGTGGTCATTATCTGGTTCCTTGTGAACAAGACCTCTTTTGGATTCAAGGCAAACCTCGTGGGTGAAAACAATAATATGGCCGATTACTGCGGCGTGAAGTCCGGGAAGATCATCATCATTACCCAGTTTGTGGGCGGACTGCTGGCGGGCTTCGGCGGAGCGGCGCATCTTTTCGGCATGTTTGAAAGGTTCCAGTATTCGGCCCTGCCGGGATATGGATGGGACGGCGTGCTCATAGCCATAGTTGCCAAACATAAAGTCCAGTATGTCCCGTTTGCCGCGCTGTTCCTTTCTTATCTGAGAATAGGCGCAGACATCATGTCCAGGAATTCCAACATTCCGTTTGAAATCGTCAACATTATTCAGGCGGTGATGGTTCTGCTCATATCTGCGACTGCCATCTTAAGCGGCGTGAAGAAGAAACTGATTGTAAAAGAGACCAGAGCGCTGGAAGCTTCTAAGGAAGGAGGCAGATAAAATGAGTATTGTGGAAATTGTTTTTTCAAGTGACTTTTTCTTTACTTCTATAAGACTTATGACGCCGATCCTGTTCGCGGCTCTGGCCTGCATGACATTTTCCAAAGGCGGTATCGACCCCATCGGAACAGAAGGAATTATGCTGTTATGCGCGCTGGCCGGTCCTGTAGGGGGGTATTTTACCGGAAGTGCCCTGGGAGGCGTACTGATCGCGATGGCCGTCGGCATTGTCATGGCGTTTGTGTTCGGGTATTTTACACTGATCCTTGATACGAACCCTGTCCTGGCAGGTATCGCCCTGAATACGTTTTCCGGGGGCCTGACGATCTTCCTGACCTATTATCTGACAGGAAACAAAGGATCGACACAGAGCCTCAACAGCCCGGTCGTGCCGAATATTAACATACCGGTGCTTGAAAATATCCCGGTCCTTGGCAGCATCATCTCCGGCCACAGCGTGCTGACTTATGTAAGCTTCCTGCTGGTTGTGCTGCTCACGCTGTTTTTCTGGAAAACGCCGTACGGAGTCAGGATCAGGGCTGTGGGAGAAAACGAAAAATCGGCGGCCTCCGTGGGCGTAAATATTATGAAATATAAATACATTGCCCTTCTCATCGCGGGAGGACTTGCCGGACTTGGCGGAGCATATATGTCCATGAGTTATGTGTCCATGTTCTCCAGAGATATGATAGCAGGCCGCGGATGGATCGGTATGGCGGCTGAGTCCATGGGATTTGGAACTCCCTGGCGGATCACGGGCAGCGTGCTCATCTTCGGTATGGCCGATTCGCTGGCGATCCGGCTCCAGATGCTGAATCTTCCCACGCAGTTGATTTCCTGCATACCGTACGTGGTGACGATTATTGCCATATCTATTTATTCCTGGCAGAGAAGCAGGGTGAAAAAGAAAAAATCGGAATAAAACCGTGAGTGAAAGGAGCTGCAGATCATGAAGGCGTGGATTTATGAAAGACAATTAACCGATAATGCGGTTCCTCCGGAGCCGGTGGACGACAACCAGGAGGCCTGGAGCAGCTACGTGAAAGAAGGAAGGGCCGCGGACAACAAACTGTTCAATGACTGGATCAGTGAGGTCCCGGGCTCCAAAGCACCCACAGATGTTGTTGCGGCGGCGGTCCAGAGCATGTATAACCGGGGATATGACGTCTCCCGGGCGGAAATATATCTGGAGGAAGGTCTGGACGCGGCGCGGCGCAGGGACGGAGCGGCACTGCAGGTGTTGACGGCGAAAGTATTCGCGGAGCTTAACCGCGCCGGGAAAAGAGACGGGAACACTTATGACAGCTACAGGGAATATCTGGATTTTTCCCAGATAAAAGCCGCCATGAATTTTGCCGGGCCGTATGAATATGATGTGTATTCTGATGATTTTGCAGAAAAGATCAGGGCCGGATGGTGGGGACAGCTGATCGGAGGGTGTCTTGGTACGCAGATTGAAGGGTATACGACTGAGAAGATCCGGGAGAAATTCGGAGAGGTGACAGGCTATCTCAGAAAGCCTGAAACATATAACGACGATATTACATACGAACTGGCATACCTGGATGTGTTCGCGCGGAAGGGCTATGCGGTGACGTCGGAGGATGTGGCGTTCGCCTGGCTGGAGCTGATATCAGACGGATATTCTGCCGAGAGAACCGCCCTGGAAAATCTGCGAAAAGGAATTATGCCGCCTGAAAGCGGAAGACTTCACAATTATTTCAGCGACTGGATCGGGGCCCAGATGAGAACGCCGGTTCATGGAATGCTGGCTCCCGGGAATCCGGCCCTGGCGGCAAGGCTGGCGGCGGACGACAGCGTGGTATCCCACTCCAACAACGGCGTATTGGGCGGCGTATTCAACGCACTGCTTACGTCCCTGGCTTTTACGGAGACAGACGTGCGGGAGCTGCTGAAAAAAGCCATTGACATGCTGCCCCAAGACAGCGAGTATTATGAGGTGGTAAACAGCACGTTAAAGATGTGCGAATCCGGGAGCGGATGGGAAAGCGTCTGGGCGGCATGTGAAGAGAAATACAAAGAATACAACTGGATTCACGCTTATCCCAATGCGGCGGCAGAAGTGGTTGCGCTGTGGTACGGCCGCATGGACTTTGATGAAACCTGCAGGATCATAGCCATGGAAGGGCAGGATGTGGACTGTACGGCGGCGCCTGTGCTGAACACGCTGGGCATCATGGTCGGACTTGACAAGATCAGGGAAGGCTGGATAACGCCCATCGGAGATGTGGTGCTTACCACAATGCGGAGACTGCAGGAACTTAAAATTGACGAGCTGTGCCGTATGACGGCAGAGTCTGTCCGCAGTGGAGTGAGAGCATCCGGGAAGAAAGGTATTTTTGAAATATGGTAAAAATTTTAAATTATGGATCTCTGAATATTGATTATACATACCGGGTAGAACACTTTGTCAGGAAAGGCGAGACAATATCTTCCAGAAGCCTGAACGTATCTACCGGAGGCAAGGGACTGAACCAGTCCGTTGCCATCGGCAGGGCGGGCGGGAATATCTACCATGCGGGATGTATCGGGGACGACGGCAAATTCCTTCTGGATGTTATGCAGGAGGCCGGCGTCAATACGGAGTGTGTCTTCGTCAACCGGAACATCAGGACGGGGAACGCGATCATACAGAACGACGACGAAGGGGACAACTGCATTATCCTGTACGGCGGGGCGAACCAGGCGGTGGAAAAGGAGCAGATTGACGACGTTTTTGAACGATTCGGGAAAGGCGATTATCTTGTGCTCCAAAATGAAGTCAACAACATCGGATATATGATCAGCCGCGCCAAAGAGAGGGGAATGATCATCATCCTCAATCCGTCGCCCATGGATGAAAAAATCATGGAACTGCCTCTGGATAAGATCGACTGGTTTGTTTTGAACGAGGTAGAGGCTTCCCAGTTCACGGGAACGGATTCCGGCGACAAAAGAATACTTGCGCAGAAGCTGCAGGAAAAATTTCCTGATGCAAAATTTGTCCTGACCATGGGCGCTGAGGGCTCCTGCTGCTATGACGGAAGTAAATTTGTTGAGCAGGAAGCGTTTGACACAAAGGCGGTGGACACTACGGCGGCTGGAGACACCTTTGAAGGATTCTTTCTGGCGGGAATCGTGAAAGGTATGCCGGTGGAGGATTCGCTGAGACAGGCGTCCATGGCGGCGTCCATCACCGTGTCCAGGCCGGGAGCGGCTGTGTCGATCCCCACGCTGGAAGAAGTGGAGCGGGCTTTATAACATGGTTTTCAGGAGAGGGGAAGATTATGCTTAAGCAGGAGACTGTGTATATTCCGGAAGCAGAATATATATACCGGGTATCCCACAGGATCATGGAAGGGGACTGCCAGATGGATCATGGCCCGCGACTGGCGAAAGTAGGGCCGCTGGAAGCGGATCTCTACTGTGTGACCAATGCCATGTACGATCAATTCCTGAAAGAGAGCGGGTATGCGCCGGTGGACAGCGCGGGGTTTCTGAGACACTGGGAGTCGGGTCGGTATCCCGACGGCGCGGAAGATCTGCCCGTGGTCTATGTAAGCCAGGAGGACGCAAAAGCATACGCAGAATTTTACGGCAAACGGCTGCCGACGGAAGAGGAATGGCAGTATATGGCGGCGGGGCCGGAGAAATATAAATGGCCCTGGGGAAATGCAAAAAATTATAAATTCTGCAATGTGTTCGGGGAAAACACACAGCCTGTGGACTCCCACCCGGAAGGCAGGTCGCCTTTTGGGCTGTACAATATGTGCGGAAACGTATGGGAGTATACGTCTGAAAGGCTGGACGAGGTCGACCATTCTCATCAGTTTATCGTGCTCAGGGGAGGCAGTTATTATACGGCCCACTATTACTGGCATTCCGAAAGCGGGGCCATGAGAAACAACAGCCATTTGAAGGTGCACCTGATGGGCGGCGCCATGGACAGATACGGTACGGTGGGTTTCCGGTGTGTAAAGGAGAGCGGCTGAATGGAAGGGACAAAACAATTTTCTGTTGATACCGGCGCCCTGGCGCTGGAACTGGATTTTGAGAAGGACCATCCTCTGCGCCGGCTTGTGCATAAAGCGGCCGGGACAGTATCCAACCGGAACAGGGACCTGTTCCAGATCAGAATCTACGGAAAAGAGCTGGGAAGCGGGGACTTTGAACTGGCCCATGTTTTCACTGCCGAAGATGAAATGGAGAAGCTGATAGGCGCATTCTATACCAGAGATGAGGATTTGCTGAAAGTCAGAGTTTACTTTACATGGAACAAACGCCGGGAGGAAGGCGGCTCGCTGCGTATTTTATACCAGGTATATGACGGTTATAAATACGGGGTGCCCTATGATTCGCTTATCAGGATCCCGCTGGTTTCGGACATCGAATATGACGGGAGAGGGAAGGATACGCTTCTTCCGCCGGGATGCCAGTTCAGGAACGCATCGGGAAAGCCAGTGATCATTCCCATGTCGGGGAAAGAATTCAGCTCGGACATCAAGCTCCCTCTGGTACTGCTTGGCGGGGATAAGAAGCATGGCTACAGTATTACGTTTCCCAATTATTCCGATCTGGACAACGCGGGATGCGTTCAGAACCAGAGCAAATTTTTCGCTTTGATGGATACGGAGGATTCTGTCAGGGACGGGTTTGTCAGGATGGCCCCGGATGCATCGTTTAACGATACGGTGGAAATCAAGCTCAGCGCCATCGATGCCGGATGGCCGGAAGCATTCGGCAGGTACAGGGAAGACTGGGCTTCGGAATATGATTTTTCCGAATACGACAGGGAAGACCTGCAGTGGATCAGGGAAACCGCCGTCCATCATTTCCTCTTCCTGTATGGAAACGAAGGCTTTGACCATAAGACAGGAACGTTTGATGTGGATGGCCTGCTGAAGATGGGCGAGGCTTTCGGCGGGTTTGATACGGTGACGTTCTGGAATCAGTATCCGAGGCTGGGCGTGGATGAAAGGAACCAGTGGGATTTTCACAGGGATTTTCCGGGAGGGATGGAGGCGCTGAAAGCGGCGGTGGAGGAATTCCACAAAAGGGGCGTCAGAGTGCTTCTTCCATTCATTCCCTGGGACAGAGGCTGCGAAGAATCTACCCGGAGTATGGGGGACCAGTTTGCGGAGCTGATCCGGGAGACGGATGCCGACGGTTATCAGATGGATACCATGTCCAGCGCTCCGTTCTCGTTCCGGAAAAAAGCAGATAAGGTCAAAAAAGGCGTTCTGCTGCAAACCCAGTTCCATCCGGTGAAGAATCATCCGGTTGAATTTATCACGTCTTCGTGGGATGAGTACTGGGGGCACGGGGCGATGCCGGAGGCAGATGTGTTAAGATTCATGCTTCCCAGGCACATAGCGCCCATGGTATCCCGCTGGCAGCGCCAGGAGGGCAAACAGGAACTGATCCAGAGAGCCATATTCGGAGGGACGCCGATCATCATATGGACGGATGTATTTGGGCGTACCATGCTGTACACGGAAGAACAAAAGCAGATGATCAGAGAATGGAAGACAGTCTATCTGAAATACCGGGAAATATTCCAGGGCGGCGCGTCCGTCCCCATGTATCCCACAGACAGGGAAGGGGTGTACTGCAATCTGTATTCCGATAACAGCGGAGGGGATATATACGCCATATACAATGAAAGGGACAGTGCTGAGGACAGTGCAATAGAATTATGGCATGCCGGCACCCGTGCGGAGGTGATCATCGGGGCGGGCAGGGCAGAGATAACGGGGGACAGGCTGATTGTCCGGATCCCCCCAAAACAGGTGATACAGGTTTTTACAGAAAGCTGGTAAAAAATTCCCTGGCCGGATTTTGGACGGCCGGGGATTTTTTTACAAAACCCGCGTAAAAAGTTCAAATACAAAATGGACAATCTGAACAAGATGTGATAGAATAAACCCGAATGATAAGAACTAAGTTTATATAAAAAGGGTCTTATTGATTTGTACAAGGAGGAATAACAAAAATGGCTAGAAAAATGAAAACCATGGATGGTAATCATGCAGCCGCTCATGCGTCCTACGCATATTCTGACGTGGCAGCGATCTATCCTATCACACCTTCATCCGTTATGGCAGAAGCAACTGATGAATGGGCGACTCAGGGAAGAACCAACATCTTCGGACAGACGGTTCATGTAACTGAGATGCAGTCTGAGGCAGGTGCGGCAGGCGCTGTACACGGTTCTCTGGCAGCAGGAGCCCTGACGACCACGTTCACGGCTTCCCAGGGTCTTCTTCTGATGATCCCGAACCTGTACAAGGTAGCCGGCGAGAGACTTCCGGGCGTATTCAACGTATCCGCACGTGCGCTTGCAAGCCACGCGCTGTCCATCTTCGGAGACCACTCCGACGTGTATGCCTGTCGTCAGACCGGAGCTGCAATGCTCTGCGAGTCCAGCGTTCAGGAAGTTATGGACCTGACCCCGGTTGCGCACTGCGCGGCAATCAAAGGACGCCTTCCGTTCATTAACTTCTTCGACGGATTCCGTACCTCCCATGAGATCCAGAAGATCGAGACCTGGGATTACGAGGATCTGAAGGATATGGTGGACATGGACGCCATCGACGCGTTCAGAAAAGACGCTCTGAATCCGAACCATCCGGTAGAGAGAGGTTCCGCACAGAACCCGGATATCTTCTTCCAGGCACGCGAGGCATGCAACCAGTACTATGACGCAATGCCGGCGATTGTTCAGGAATACATGGACAAGGTGAACGCGAAGATCGGTACGGATTACAAACTGTTCAACTACTACGGAGCCGCTGACGCTGAGTATGTGATCATCGCCATGGGTTCTGTATGCGATACCATTGAGGAGACCATCGATTACCTGATGGCGGCAGGCGAGAAAGTCGGCGTTGTGAAAGTCCGCCTTTACAGACCGTTCTGCGCAGAGGCTCTGGTTGCAGCCATTCCGGAGTCTGTAAAACAGATCACGGTTCTTGACAGAACGAAAGAGCCGGGCGCGCTGGGCGAGCCGCTGTACCTGGATGTGGTGGCAGCGCTGAAGGGAACCAAGTTCCATGACACGCCGGTATTCACCGGACGTTACGGACTGGGTTCCAAGGATACGACTCCTGCACAGATCGTGGCCGTATATCATAACACGACCAAACAGAAATTCACCATCGGCATCGTGGACGATGTGACCAATCTGTCCCTGGAGACCGGCGCTCCGCTGGTGACCACTCCGGAAGGAACCACCAACTGCAAGTTCTGGGGTCTGGGTGCTGACGGTACCGTTGGAGCAAACAAGAACTCCATTAAGATCATCGGCGACAACACCGATATGTACGCACAGGCTTATTTTGATTACGACTCCAAGAAGTCCGGCGGTGTGACCATGTCTCACCTTCGTTTCGGAAAGAAGCCGATCAAATCTACATACCTGATCCACAAGGCAGACTTCGTGGCATGCCACAATCCGTCTTATGTACGCAAGTACAACATGGTACAGGAACTAGTGGACGGAGGAACCTTCCTTCTGAACTGCCCGTGGGATATGGAAGGTCTGGAGAAACACCTTCCGGGACAGGTGAAAGCATTTATTGCAAACCACAACATTAAATTCTATACCATCGACGGTGTGAAGATCGGTATCGAGACCGGCATGGGCCCGACCCGTATCAACACCATCCTGCAGTCCGCATTCTTCAAACTGACAGGCATTATTCCGGAGGAAGAAGCCATCGATCTGATGAAAGCAGCTGCAAAAGCTACCTATGGCCGCAAGGGCGACGATGTGGTTCAGAAGAACTGGGCTGCTATCGACGCTGGCGCGAAAGAGGTAGTGGAAGTCCAGGTTCCGGAGAGCTGGAAGAACGCGGCTGACGAAGGACTGGATATGACCCATGCTGAGGGCGGAAGAAAAGACGCTGTGGACTTCGTAAACAACATTCAGTCCAAGGTATCCGCTCAGGAAGGCAACAGCCTGCCGGTATCCGCATTCATGGATTACGTAGACGGTACGACCCCGTCCGGAACTTCCGCATATGAGAAACGCGGTATCGCAGTCAATATCCCGATCTGGAATCCGGAGAACTGTATCCAGTGTAACAGATGTTCTTATGTCTGCCCGCACGCAGTTATCCGTCCGGTAGCCCTGACCGCAGAAGAGGCGGCTGCAGCTCCGGAAGGCATGCAGATGATGGATATGACCGGTATGGCAGACAAGAAGTTCGCGATCGTGGTATCTGCTCTTGACTGTACCGGATGCGGTTCCTGTGTGAACGTATGCCCGGGCAAGAAGGGTGCGAAGGCCATCGAGATGGCGAACATGGAAGCAAACCAGGGCGTTCAGGTTGGCTTCGACTATGCAGTTACCCTGCCGGAGAAGGCAGATGTGATTGCGAAATTCAAAGAGACGACGGTCAAAGGATCTCAGTTCAAGACCCCGCTGCTTGAGTTCTCAGGCGCATGCGCGGGCTGCGGCGAGACCCCGTATGCAAAACTGATCACCCAGCTGTTCGGTGACAGAATGTATATCTCCAACGCAACCGGATGCTCCTCCATCTGGGGCAACTCTTCACCGTCCACTCCGTACACCGTGAACCAGAAGGGACAGGGTCCGGCATGGTCCAACTCTCTGTTCGAGGATGCGGCTGAGTTCGGTTATGGTATGCTGCTGGCTCAGGATGCCGTACGCGGCGGCCTGAAGGCTAAGGTGGAAGACCTGGTGGCAAATTCCGGCAACGCGGACGTGGTTGCTGCAGGCCAGGAATGGCTTGACACCTACGGAGTAGGCGCAACCAACGGAACGGCTACGGACAAGCTGGTGGCTGCTCTGGAAGCATGCGGATGCGAGAAGGCTCAGGATATCCTGAAACAGAAAGAGTTCCTGGCTAAGAAGTCCCAGTGGGTATTCGGCGGCGACGGATGGGCATACGATATCGGATTCGGCGGCGTTGACCATGTACTGGCTTCCGGAAAAGATATCAACGTGATGGTATTCGATACCGAGGTTTACTCCAATACGGGCGGACAGGCTTCCAAGGCTACCCCCACCGGTGCAGTGGCACAGTTCGCTGCAGGCGGCAAGGATGTGAAGAAGAAAGACCTGGCTTCCATCGCTATGAGCTATGGTTATGTATATGTGGCACAGATCTCCATGGGCGCTGACTTCAACCAGTGCGTGAAGGCGATCGCAGAGGCAGAGGCATATCCGGGACCGTCCCTGATCATCGCTTACGCTCCGTGTATCAACCATGGTATCAAGAAGGGTATGGCGAAGGCTCAGACCGAGGAAGAACTGGCTGTTAAGGCTGGTTACTGGCACTGCTTCCGCTACAATCCGGCTCTGGCGGCAGAAGGCAAGGATGCGTTCTCCCTGGATTCCAAGGAGCCGACCGGAGATTATCAGGAGTTCCTGGATGGAGAGGTACGTTACAATTCTCTGAAACGTGCAAATCCGGAAAGAGCTGCAAAACTCTTCGCGAAGAACGAGGACGAGGCAAAAGCAAGATACAGCTATCTGAACAAACTGAAAACTCTCTATGGAGCAGAATAATCAATCTGTCAGATAGAATAAGAGGGTGGCGGACGCCACCCTCTTTTTTACCAAAGAGAAGTGTGCTTTAAAAAATAAACGTGCAAGGAAGAGAGGACTTTCATATGGACATGCTGGACGCGGCGGGAGATTTTTTCATGATGGTTTTCCGGGCAGTATACCACGTGCTGTGGGGAGACCTGATTACCATTCCCCTTCCCGGCGGGAGCAGCCTGGGGATCTCCCTGCTGGTGCTGATCCTGATTCCGGCGGGAATCTACTTCACCATCCGGACAAGGGCTCTCCCGGTGCGGCTTTTCCCGGAGATGCTGAGGGTCACGGCGGAAAAGAAAAATACGTCCCAGGAAGGGGCCATATCGGGCGTCCAGGCACTGATCGTCTCCACGGCGACCAGGGTGGGGATGGGCAATCTGGTGGGCGTGGTGGCGGCCATCTCCGCCGGAGGCGCAGGCGCCGTGTTCTGGATGTGGGTGACGGCGCTGGCCGGATCGTCCACGGCTTTCGTGGAGGCTACGCTGGCCCAGCTTTACAAAGAGAAGGACCCCCTTTACGGCGGGTACCGGGGTGGTCCGGCCTATTATATAGACCGGTACTTTTCCAGAAAACGAAACGGCGGGAGGAAGCCGCTGATCGCCGTGCTGTTCGCCCTGTCCGGACTGATCTGCTGGGGCGGCATCAGCCAGGTGATCGGGAATTCCGTATCCTCCGCTTTTAAGAACGCGTTCCAGATCCCGCCCCTCTATACCACCATTGTGCTGGTGGCTGTGGCCGCGGTGATCGTGCTGAGGAAGAACGCCACGGTCAGGGTGCTGGATATTATCGTCCCGGTCATGGCGGTGCTGTACCTTCTGATCACGCTGTTTGTGATTGTGAAGAATGCCGGCATGCTGCCCTCGGTCTTCCAGCGGATTTTTTCGGAGGCTTTCGGGCTCCGCCAGGCGGCAGCAGGAGGCCTGGGCGCAGTGATCATGAACGGGGTGAAGCGGGGGCTGTTCTCCAATGAAGCCGGTTCCGGCTCCGCGCCCTGCGCGGCCGCGGCCGCGGATATCAGCCATCCGGCCAAGGAAGGACTTTTACAGGCCCTGGGCGTGTTTATCGACACAATCCTGATCTGCAGCTGTACGGCCATGCTGATGCTGCTGGCTCCGGAAGAACTGACCTCGGGGCTTGCGGGTATGGACCTGCTCCAGGCGGCCATGCAGCATCATCTGGGAGAAGCGGGCGTGGTGTTCATCGCCCTGATCCTCTGGCTGTTCAGCTTTTCCACTTTCATCGGCATCCTGTTTTACGCCCGGTCCAACGTGGCGTATCTGTTCGGGGACCGGTGGAAGGCCCAGACTGTTTATAAAATCTTCGCCCTGGCCATGCTGTTTGCGGGCGGACTGGCGGCGTACACGTTCGTGTGGGATCTGGGGGACGTGGGCGTGGGACTGATGACGGTCTTCAATATGACGGCGCTGATTCCTCTGGCTTCCGAAGCGGTGGATTCCCTGAAGGATTATGAGAAAAACGGGAGAACTTGACACTTTTTTTGGAAAGGCGTATGATGGAAAAAATAAGTCATCGCAGACATGATTATGCAATGGGAAAGGAAGCATTCAGGATGGAAAAGAAAAATATTGACTGGGGCAGCCTTGGTTTCAACTATGTGGATACCGATAAGAGGTTTGTGGCCAATTACAAAAACGGAGCGTGGGATGAGGGAGCGCTGGTGGACGATCCCATGATCACCATGAGCGAGTGCGCGTGCGTGCTTCAGTATGCGCAGACCTGTTTTGAAGGCATGAAAGCATATACTACGGAGGACGGGAGGATCGTAACTTTCCGCCCGGACCTGAACGCGCAGCGTATGGAGGACTCCTGCAGGCGTCTGGAGATGCCGGTGTATCCCCAGGATAAATTTGTAGAAGCAGTGGTGGAGACGGTAAAGGCCAATGCGGCCTATGTACCCCCGTACGGAAGCGGCGCGACGCTGTACATCCGTCCGTTTATGTTTGGTATTGATTCTATCATCGGTGTAAAACCGGCCAACGAATACCAGTTCCGTGTATTTACGACCCCGGTGGGTCCGTATTTCAAAGGCGGCGTAAAGCCCATTACCATCCGCGTGTCGGATGTGGACCGGGCGGCTCCCCACGGAACCGGAGATATCAAAGCGGGCCTTAACTACGCCATGAGCCTTCACAACATTGTGGACGCCCACAACAAAGGCTACGATGAGAACATGTACCTGGATCCGGGCAGCAGGACGTATGTGGAAGAGACCGGAGGAGCCAACTTCCTGTTTGTGACCAAAGACGGGAAAGTGGTGACGCCCAAGTCCGGCAGTATCCTGCCGTCCATCACCCGCCGTTCCCTGATGGTGGTTGCGAAGGACTATCTGGGGCTGGAAGTGGAAGAGCGTCCGATTGCCAAGGAAGAGCTGAAGGATTTCGCCGAGTGCGGACTGTGCGGAACCGCGGCTGTGATCTCTCCTGTCGGAAAGATCGTGGATCATGGGGAGGAGATCTGCCTGCCCAGCGGCATGGAGGACATGGGACCGGTGACGAAGAAGCTGTACGAGACCCTGACCGGTATCCAGATGGGCCGCATCGAAGCTCCGGAAGGATGGATCAAAGAGATTCTGTAAGAAGCTGTAAAATCTGCTGTCAGCAGCATGATATGAAAGGTCCGCCCGGCAGAATCCGGGCGGATTTTTTTGCTGATTTTTAACAAAGTATACAGGACTGCCGTATTGACAGTCCTGTATTATTTATGATAGTATGTTCACAAGTGAGTAAAACAGGGTATGTTTTGCAAGCCGCATTATTGATGGAGTTAAAAGCTCAAATTTTATAAGTTGATTACTTTATAATCAGTGCCATGGCACGTCATCTTGTGAAACGGTCAATAAGAGTAGCATGTAGATACTCTGTAAAGATGAAAATGGTAGGTTCAGAGAACCATTGACAAGGAGAACAAGCGGACTGTCGTCCGCTTCTTTTTATTCTACAGAGAAGTTCGGACAACTTCCCTGTAGAATAAAAAGACCCTCCGGGGGATCGCGCTGCGGCGGGAAGGAAAGATGCCGCATGCGCGGCCCGCCGCAGGCGGAGAATCCTGCGAAGCAGGATTTTATTTATATTGTTCTATAGGAAAAACAGAGGAAATGCAGATGAGTTTGAATGATCAGAAATCCGCCCCGATCTACGAGGCGCTGGAAAGATTCCGGAGAAGAAGGGTCGTGCCCTTCGACGTGCCGGGGCATAAGAGAGGCCGGGGGAACCCGGAGCTGGCGGCGCTTCTGGGGGAGAAGTGCGTCAGTCTGGACGTGAATTCCATGAAGCCGCTGGACAATCTGAGCCATCCGGTATCGGTGATCCGCAGGGCGGAGGAGCTGACGGCGGAGGCATTCGGCGCGGCCCACGCCTTCCTGATGGTGAACGGGACCACCAGCTCGGTCCAGAGCATGATCCTGTCCGTGTGCAAGGCGGGGGATAAGATCATATTGCCCCGGAATATACATAAGAGCGTGATCAACGCGCTGGTGCTGTGCGGCGCGGAGCCGGTCTATGTGGAGGCAAAGGTGAATCCCAGGATCGGCATTGCCCTTGGCGTGGAAGTGGAAGAGATGCGCCGGGTCATGGACGCCCATCCTGACGCCAAAGCGGTCTTTATCAATAATCCTACTTATTACGGGATCTGCTCCGATCTGCGGACCATCACCAGGATGGCCCATGAACGGGGAATGAAAGTGCTGGCGGACGAAGCCCACGGGACGCATCTGTATTTCGGGGAGAACCTGCCCGTCTCCGGCATGGCGGCCGGCGTGGATCTGGCGGCGGTGTCCATGCACAAATCCGGCGGGAGCCTGACCCAGAGTTCCATCCTGCTGTGCGGACCGGATATGGACGCGGAATATGTGCGACAGATCATCAACCTGACCCAGACAACCAGCGCTTCCTATCTGCTGCTGTCCAGCCTGGACATTTCCAGGAGGAACCTGGCCCTTAGGGGAAAGGAGTCCTTCGCGAAAGTGGTGCGGATGGCGGAGTACGCCAGGAATGAGATCAACGAGATCGGCGGATATTATGCCTACGGCAAAGACCTGGTGGACGGGGACAGCGTGTACGATTACGATGTGACGAAGCTGTCCGTCTATACCCAGGGCATCGGCCTGACCGGGATCGAGGTCTATGACATCCTGCGGGACGAATACGATATCCAGATCGAATTCGGGGATATTGGCAATATTCTGGCGTATATTTCCATCGGAGACCGCATTCAGGACATCGAACGGCTGGTGGGAGCGCTGGAGGATATCGGCCGTTCCTATGAGAAAGATTCTAATACGCTGTACTGCGGGGATTTCATCCAGCCGGAGGTGGTCCGCACGCCCCAGGAGGCGTTTTATGCGGAGAAGAAGCAGGTGCCCATCCGGGAGGCTGCCGGAGCCATCTGCGCCGAGCTTGTCATGTGCTACCCGCCGGGGATCCCCATCCTCACGCCGGGGGAGCGGATCACCGAAGAGATTATTGAATATATCCTGTACGCGAAGGAGAAGGGATGCTCACTCCAGGGAACCCAGGACCCGTCCGTACAGTTGTTGAATGTGATTGTATAAGGAGGCGCCGGGATGGATATTTGGTTTTCCCAGATGGATACGGACAATGTGAAGACGAGCGTCCGGGTGGATAAGCAGCTGTTCAGCGGCCAGAGCGAGTACCAGCGGATCGACGTGTTCCAGTCCCAGGAGTTTGGAAAGATGATCGTGCTGGACGGAGAGATCATCTTTTCGGAGGCGGATGAATTTATCTACAACGAGATGGTGGTGCATGTGCCCATGGCCGTGCATCCCCATGTGAAAAAGGTGCTGATCATCGGCGGCGGCGACGGCGGCGTGGCCCGCACCTGCATCGAGTACCCGGAGATCGAGGCCATCGACGTGGTGGAGCCGGACGAGATGTTTATCCAGGTGAGTCGGGAATATTTCCCGGAGACGGCCCAGGGCTTCGACGACCCGCGGGTAAAGATCACCAACGCGGACGGACTGCGGTTCTTACGCAACCGCCGGAACGAATACGACCTGATCATCAACGATTCCACAGATCCCTTCGGTCATACGGAGGGTCTGTTCACGAAAGAATTTTACGGAAGCTGCTACCGGGCATTGAAGGAAGACGGTATCATGGTCTACCAGCACGGCAGCCCCTTCTACGACGAGGACGAGATCGCGTTCCGCTCCATGCACCGGAAGGTGTACCGGAGTTTCCCCATCAGCCGGGTGTATCAGGCCAGCATCCCCACCTGCCCGGCAGGATACTGGATGTTTGGTTTTGCGTCCAAGAAATACCACCCGCTGGCGGATTTTGACCCTCAGCGCTGGAATCAACGGGGAATCAGAACATGGTACTACACCACCAATCTCCACATGGGGGCGTTCATGCTGCCCAAATACGTGGAGGATCTGCTGGAAGAGGAGGAAGATAAAATATGAGCAGACTGATGATTATCGGATGCGGAGGCGTGGCTTCCGTGGCTATCCACAAATGCTGTCAGAACAGCGAAGTGTTTGACGAGATTATGATTGCCAGCCGGACGGTGTCCAAGTGCGACGCCCTGAAGGAGAAGCTAAAGCCTGTGACCAGGACGAAGATTACCACAGCCCAGGTGGACGCGGACAACGTGGAGGAACTGACGGAGCTGATCCGCTCCTATGCCCCCGACGCGGTGCTGAACGTGGCGCTTCCCTATCAGGATCTGACGGTGATGGACGCGTGCCTGGCGGCCGGCGTCCATTATATCGACACGGCCAACTATGAGGCGGAGGACACCGACGATCCAGAGTGGCGGAAGGTCTATGAGGAACGCTGCAGGCGTCTGGGATTTACGGCTCTGTTCGATTACTCCTGGCAGTGGGCCTATGAGGACAGGTTCAAGAACGCCGGGCTCACGGCGCTTCTTGGCAGCGGGTTCGATCCGGGCGTGACCAGCGTATTTACCGCTTACGCCCAGAAACATTATTTTGACGAGATCCACACCATCGATATCCTGGACTGCAACGGCGGCGACCACGGGTATCCCTTCGCCACCAATTTCAATCCGGAGATCAACCTGAGGGAAGTGTCCGCGCCGGGCTCTTACTGGGAAGATGGGAAATGGGTGGAGATCGAGCCCATGAGCATCAAGAGAGAATACGACTTTGAGGGCGTGGGCAGAAAAGACATGTATCTGCTCCACCATGAGGAGATCGAGGCGCTGGCGAAGAATATTCCGGGGGTCAGAAGGATCCGTTTCTTCATGACCTTCGGCCAGAGTTACCTGACCCATATGAAATGCCTGGAGAACGTGGGCATGCTTTCCACTGTGCCGGTGGACTTCCAGGGACAGAAGATCGTGCCGATCCAGTTCCTGAAAGAACTGCTGCCGGATCCCGCGTCCCTGGGGCCGAGAACGGTGGGCAAGACCAATATCGGCTGTATCTTTACGGGAATCAAGGACGGAAAAGAGAAGAGCCTGTATATCTATAACGTATGCGACCATCAGGAATGCTACCGGGAGGTGGGCTCCCAGGCTATTTCCTATACCACGGGCGTGCCGGCCATGATCGGGGCCATGCTGGTGGTGAACGGACAGTGGCAGAAGCCGGGCGTCTTTACCACGGATGAGTTCGATCCGGACCCCTATATGGAAGCGCTGAACCGCTGGGGCCTGCCGTGGGTGGTGGAAGAGAACCCGGTGCTGGTGGACTGATATGAGGATTCAGGATGTGCCCACGCCCTGCTATGTGCTGGACGAGGCGAAGCTGATCCGGAACCTGGAGATTTTGGGGCGGGTGCAGGAGGAGGCCGGCTGCCGCATCCTCCTGGCCCAGAAAGCCTTCTCCATGTTCTGCGAATACCCGCTCATCGGCCGGTATCTGGCGGGGACGACGGCCAGCGGCCTCTATGAAGCCCGTCTGGGCCGGGAAGAGATGGGTAAAGAGAACCATGTGTTTTCCCCCGGTTACCGGGAGGAGGAGATGGACGAGATCGCGGATATCTGTGACCATGTGATCTTCAATTCTTTTTCCCAGCTGAAAAAATACAGGGGCCGGTGTCTGGGGAAGACCAGCATCGGCCTGCGCCTGAACCCGGAATGTTCCACTCAGGGGGATCACGCCATCTATGATCCCTGCGCCCCCGGCTCGCGCCTGGGCGTCACCCGGGAGAATTTTGACAGGGCGCTCCAGGAGGATCCCCATGCGCTGGAGGGCGTTGAAGGACTGCACTTCCATACTCTGTGCGAGCAGGATTCCGACGATCTGGAGCGCACGCTGGAAGCGGTGGAGGAGAAGTTCGGGGACTATATCGGACGGATGAAATGGCTGAACATGGGCGGCGGGCATCACATCACCCGGGACGGCTATGATGTGATGCGGCTGATCCGCTGTGTCCGTCATGTGAAGGAGACCTACGGTGTGGAAGTCTATCTGGAGCCCGGCGAGGCGGTGGCGCTGAACGCCGGGTATCTGGCGGCGCAGGTGCTGGATGTGGTGGACAACGGAATCCGCACACTGATCCTGGACGCGTCGGCGGCCTGCCATATGCCGGACGTGCTGGAGATGCCCTACCGGCCGCCGCTGAAAGACAGCGGAAAGCCGGGGGAGAAGGCGTACACTTACCGCCTGTCCTCCTGCACCTGCCTGGCAGGGGACATCATCGGAGACTATTCCTTTGACCATGAGGTGCGCCCCGGGGACCGGCTGTATTTTGAGGATATGGCCATCTATTCCATGGTGAAAAACAATACCTTCAACGGGATCGGCCTGCCCCATCTGGCGGTGCAGGAACCGGACGGGACATGCCGGATCGTGCGGTCCTTCGGGTATGAAGACTTTAAATGCAGACTTTCCTGACAGAGGGTTTCCTGACAGAAGGAGCAATGATGAGAAGATTGACTGGAAAACCCGCGGCGGACGGATACCGGATGCCGGCGGAGTGGGAGCCGCACGACGGCTGTGTGATGATCTGGCCGGTGAGGCCGGGGTCCTGGCCCCATGGAGCCAGGGAAGCCCAGGAAGTGTTCGCCGGGATTGCCAGGACGATTGCCCGCAGCGAACAGGTCTGGATGCTGGCGGGGAGCGGGCATGCGGAAGCGGCGAGGGCCTGTTTCGCAGGGGACGCGAAAGTCCAGGTCCTGGAGATCCCCACGGACGACGCATGGGCCAGGGATGTGGGGCCCACCTGTGTGGTGAACCGGGACGGGGACGTGCGGGGCGTGGACTGGCAGTTCAACGCCTGGGGCGGAACGGTGGACGGACTGTACGCCCATTGGGAAGAGGACAATCTGGCGGCCGGACGGATCTGCCGGGCGCTGGAACTGGACTGCTATGACGCCGGACATTTTGTGCTGGAGGGCGGCTCCATCCATTCGGACGGGGAAGGGACAGTGCTGGTTACGGAAGCCTGCCTGTTAAGTCCCGGACGCAATCCGCAGATGTCCAGAAAGCAGATCGAGGAAGAACTGAAAGCATATCTGGGGGCGGAGAAGATCCTGTGGATTCCGCGGGGGATATATCAGGATGAAACCAACGAACATGTGGATAACGTCTGCGCGTTTGTGAAACCGGGCGAGGTGGTGCTGGCGTGGACGGACGACCGGCAGGATCCCCAGTATGAGTTAAGTCTCGCCTCCCTGGAGGCGCTGAGAAGCCAGAGGGACGCGAAGGGGCGGGAGCTGAAAGTCCATCTGCTGCCCATTCCGGAAAAGCCGGTGTGCATTACCGAGGAGGAACTGGCCGGTTTTGCCTTTGAAGAAGGGGAGGACGCGCGGGAGGCGGGAGAACGCCTGGCCGCCAGCTATGTGAATTTTTATATATCCAACGGGGGCGTGGTCGTGCCCCAGTTCGGGGATGCGAACGACCAGAAAGCGGTGGAGATCTTAAGCGGGCTGTTCCCCGGCCGGACGGTGTATCCGGTGGCGGCCAGGGCGGTGCTTGTGGGAGGCGGCAACATCCACTGCATCACCCAGCAGATACCTTGCAGGAGGCGGACAATATGAGAAATGTGACCATCGGTGTGGTACAGATGCGCTGCGGGACGGACGCGGCGGAGAATATAGAGAAAGCGGAGCGGCTGGCCCGTAAGGCGGCGGAGCAGGGGGCGGGAGTGATCCTTCTGCCGGAGCTGTTTGAACACCCGTATTTCTGCCAGGAGAGGCGCTATGAGTATTACCGATATGCGAAGCCGGTCATGGAGAACGACGCGGTGCGCCGTTTCTGCCAGGTGGCGAAGGAGCTGGGGGCGGTGATCCCAGTGAGCTTTTATGAGCAGGACAGGACCCGCCTGTACAACAGCGCGGCGCTCATCGACGCGGACGGGGAGATATTGGGTGTGTACCGCAAGACCCACATTCCCGACGACCATTATTATCAGGAAAAATTCTATTTCACACCGGGGGACACCGGTTTCCAGGTGTGGGAGACCCGGTTCGGTAAGGTCGGCGTGGGCATCTGCTGGGACCAGTGGTTTCCGGAGACGGCCAGATGCCTGGCGGTGGAGGGAGCAGAGTTCCTGCTCTATCCCACGGCCATTGGCAGCGAGCCGATCCTGGAGTGCGACAGCATGCCCCACTGGAGGCGCTGTATGCAGGGGCACGCGGCGGCCAACCTGATGCCTGTGGCGGCGGCCAACCGGATCGGGACGGAAGAGGTGCTGCCCTGCGCGGAGAACGGAGGCCAGCGTTCCTCCCTGACCTTCTACGGTTCCTCGTTCATCACGGACGGAACCGGAGAACTTGTGTGTGCCGCGTCCAGGGATCAGGAGGAGGTGCTGACCGCGTCCTTCGACCTGGATGAGCTGGCGGAGAACCGCCTGTCCTGGGGCCTTTTCCGGGACCGCAGGCCGGAGTGCTACTGGGGGATTACAGGATGACGATCAGCGAGATAGCCAGGATGGCCGAAGTATCCGTATCCGCCGTGTCCCGGTACATGAACGGCGGATATGTGAGCGATGAAAAAAAAGAACGGATCAGGAAGGCGATCCAGGAGACCGGGTACGTTCCTTCCGCCCATGCCCAGACCATGCGGACGAAGCGGACGAAGGTGGTGGGCGTGGTGATCCCCAAGATCAACTCCGAATCCATCAGCCGGGTGGTGGCCGGCATCAGCGAGGAGCTTTCCAAAGCGGGCTATGAACTGCTGCTGGGAAATACCGGAAACAATCAGGAGCAGGAGCTGCGCTATCTGCGGATCTTCGACCAGAACCGGGTGGACGGGATCATCTTTATCGGTACCATGATGAACAAAGAGCATGAAAAGCTCCTGAAATCCATTCAGGTGCCGGTGGTGCTGCTGGGCCAGCAGGAGAGCTATATCTCCTGCGTCTACCATGACGATTACCACGCCGCGAGGGAGATGGCGTCGCTGCTGGCGGCCGGACCCCATAAGAAGATCGGTTTCCTGGGCGTGCCGGCCCGGGACAAGGCCGTGGGCAAGGATCGCTATCAGGGGTTCTGCGATGCGCTCCGGGAGGCTGGGATGCCGGTGGAGGACAACCGGGTGCTCCAGGGAGAATTCACGTTGGAGTCAGGGTATGAAAACGCCAGGACGCTGATGGAGCGGGCGCCGGATACGGATGCCCTGTTCTGCGTCACGGACACCATCGCCATAGGGGCCATGAAATACCTGCGGGAGATCGGAAAACAGATCCCGGAGGACGTTTCCCTGGTGGGGATCGGGGATACCCGCATGTCGGAGATGATGACCCCGCCCCTTACCACCGCCCACTATTACTATAAGACCTCCGGCATGGAGGGTGCGAAAATCCTTTTGGAGAAGCTGAAAAACCCGGATCTGCCGGATAAAAAAATGATGCTGGGATATGAGATTATCCGCAGGGGCTCTGTTCTGTAAGCCCTGCGGATATTTTTTGTGCTTTTTTGCCAAAAACGGCATGCAATATTTGGGGCTTTTCCCGATTTACAGAACGGCGGGCCGGGATTATAATATAGTCAAACAAGTGAAAACGATATCATAAATAAATAAAATTAAATATTTAAAATATTGAAAAAACAAAAAAAAATAGTGATATCGTTTTCATAAAATATCAAGATACGGCATGCAAAACTTCGGGACAGCGGCGCCGGCATCAAGGTATCAGACCCTCGCGGGAACGGACATACAGGCAGGCCTGCCTGGAACCGCCGCCGCGGGAATAAAAAGAAAGGGGAAGTATTATGGATTACAGAAAGACTGCACAGGAAATCTATGACGGCATCGGCGGAAAACAAAACCTGATCTCCGCCGCCCACTGTGCCACCAGACTCCGTCTGGTGATCGGAGACAACGACAAGTGCGACAAGGAGACGGTGGAGGAGATCGACGGCGTACAGGGCGTGTTCTTCGCTTCCGGCCAGATGCAGATCATCCTGGGAACAGGAACGGTCAACAAGGTTTACGATGAATTTATCAAGATTGCGGGGATCGAGGGATCTTCCAAGGAAGAAGTAAAGCAGGCGGCCAGCGCCAAGCAGAATATCTTCAAGCGGGCCATCAAGACGCTGGGAGATATCTTTGTGCCGATCATTCCGGCCATCGTGGCCAGCGGCCTTCTGATGGGACTGCTGGAGGGCCTGTGCAACGTATGGCCCCAGATGGCGGAGTCCGGCACCTATGTGATCATCCATCTGTTCAGCAACGCGGCGTTCGTATTCCTGCCCATCCTCATCGCCATCAGCGCGGCGAAGGTATTCGGCGGCAACCAGTTCCTGGGCGCGGTTATCGGTATGATCATGATCCACACCGACCTTGTCAATGCCTGGTCCGTGGCCAGCATGAACGCGGCGGATATCCCCAAAGCATCGGCCTGGCTGGGGCTTTATGACGTGAACCTGGTGGGTTATCAGGGGCACGTGATCCCGGTGGTCATCGCCGTATGGCTCATGTCTGTGATTGAGAAAAAGCTGCACAAGATCGTGCCGGAGATCATTGATCTGTTCGTGACTCCGCTGGTGACGGTGCTGGTGACCGGCTATGTGACGCTGACTGTCATCGGGCCCATCTTCTCCACCATCGAGAACTGGGTGCTGAACGGGGCTCAGTCCCTGATCACCCTTCCCTTCGGTATCGGCGGAGCGATTGTGGGCGCGTTGTACGCCCCCACTGTGGTAGCGGGCGTACACCATATGTACAATGCCATTGAAGCCGGGCTTTTAAGCTCTATCGGTTCCAACACCTGGATGCCCATCGCCACGGCGGCCAATGTGGCCCAGGGAGCGGCCTGCCTGGCAGTCGCCCTGAAGAGCCGCAACGCGAAGACCAAGGCAGTGGCGCTTCCGGCTTCCCTGTCCTCCTACATGGGCATCACGGAACCGGCCATCTTCGGTGTGAACGTGCGTTATATGAAACCGTTTATCGCGGGCTGTATCGGAGGCGCATGCGGCGGCCTGGTGGCAGGACTGTTCCACATCGGAGCATCCGCCTACGGCATCACCGGAATCTTCGGTTTCCTGATCACCACCAGCTACACCTGGCAGTACGCGCTGGTGATGATCGTAGCCACCGCAGTAGCGTTCGCCATCTCCTGGGTACTCTATAAAGAAGAACCGGCAAAAGAGAAAAAGGCGGAAGATGCGCCGGCGGCTCCCAGCCAGGCTCCGGCAGAGAAGAACGGGGAGGCAGAAGTAGTCAGCCCCCTGAAGGGTACGGCCATCCCGCTGGAAGAGGTAAAAGACCCTACCTTCGCGTCCGGCGCGCTGGGTAAAGGTATGGCGGTGATTCCGTCGGAGGGTATGGTAAAAGCGCCGTTTGACGGTACGGTGACCATGGTGTTCGACACCCTTCACGCCCTGGCGCTGACATCCGACGACGGAGTGGAAGTACTGATCCATATCGGCATCAACACAGTGGAACTGAAAGGCCAGCATTACAAAGCGCTGGTGAAGGAAGGCCAGCATGTGGCCGCAGGCACGCCGCTCATGGAGTTTGACATGGAAGCGATCAAGGCCAAAGGCTACGACCTGACCACGCCGGTGCTGGTGACCAACTCCGCGGACTACGCGAACGTAACCTGTGAAAAGACCGGGGAGACCGGATACGGCGAACTGGTGATCAAGATTTCATAGAGCAGGAGGAGATCATGACGGACAATATGCACGGATGGCAGGAACGGATCAGGACAGCAGAGGAGCGCGCGCAGGAAGAGAGCCGTCAGGACGGCTGGAGGCTGAGACATCATCTCATGCCTCCCGTCGGGTGGCTGAACGACCCCAACGGCCTGTGCCAGAAGGACGGCGTGTACCATATATATTTCCAGTATTCTCCCTTCGACGCAGAGGGCGGGGAGAAATACTGGGGCCACTATGAGAGTGAAGACCTGGTCCATTGGCGCTATACGGGGGCGTTCCTGGCCCCGGATACGGAATGGGACAGAAGCGGCGTCTACTCCGGCTGCGCGCTTGTGGAAGACGGAAAACAGTATTTTTACTATACAGGGAATGTAAAACTGGAAGGAAAGCACGACTACATCCGCTCCGGCAGGGAAGCCAATACAGTGCTGACCGTCTCGGAAGACGGGCGGACGGCTGGGAAAAAAGAACTGCTGATGACCAGCCGGGACTACGGAGACGACATGACCCTCCATGTGAGGGATCCGAAGGTTTGGAAAGAAAACGGCCTCTATTATATGGTTCAGGGAGCCAGAGACATGGAGGACAAGGGCTGCGCCCTGGTGTTCGTCTCGGAGGACGGACGGAACTGGAACCGGAAAAATGTGCTCCGCAAAGAAGCTCTGGACACCTACATGTGGGAGTGCCCTGACATCTTCCGCCTGGGAGGAAAACGGATCTTCTCCTTCTCGCCCCAGGGCATGAAGGCGGAGGAATACCGGTGGCAGAACCAGTACCAGTCCGGGTACTGCCTGCTGGACGGAGATTTTACCGCAGAAGACGGGTACCGCCTGGGAGATTTCCGGGAATGGGACATGGGCTTTGATTTCTACGCGCCCCAGACCTTCGAGGACGAACAGGGACGGAGGATCCTGATCGGCTGGATGGGCATGATCGAGTGCGATTATGACAATATGCCCACCGTGAAGCGGGGATGGCAGCACTGCCTGACGATCCCCAGAGAGCTGGTCTGGGATGAAGAGCGGGGAATCGTGCTCCAGCGCCCGGTGCAGGAGATGGAAGCGCTGCGCGGAGCGTCAGAGGAATACCGGGAAGAGGCGTCCCTGGAATGGAACCGGTCGGAAGGGCTGGAGCTTCACATCTCCTCCGTCTCTTCCGGGGAAGGAACCGGAGAACTTCATCTGAAGGCCGGAGGCCTGCGCCTGGATTATGAGAAGGAGAGCGGCGTTCTGACGCTGGCGTTCACGGATCAGAGCGGAAGCGGCAGAAAACAGAGAAAGGCCAGGATCGGAGCCCTTAAGAGCGCCCGGATCTTTCTGGACGCTTCAGCGGCGGAGATCTATATAAACGGCGGCGAGACAGTGATGTCCACCCGCTTCTATCCGGAAAAAGATTTCCTGTCCCTGAAAATTACAGTGGAAAACGGGACGGTTTTGGTGTATCATCTAAAGAACATGGAGATTGACAGAATCTAAGGACGGTGGATGATATGAAAAAAGGCCTGGTACTGGAAGGCGGCGCCATGAGAGGCATCTATACGGCCGGCGTGCTGGACGTATTTATGGAACATAAAATCACATTCGACGGTATGATAGGAGTATCCGCGGGAGCAATCCACGGATGCTCCTTTGCGTCCGGACAGCACGGGCGCAGTATCCGGTATTATCTGAAATATATGCGTGACCCCAGGTTCATGAGTTTCCGGTCCCTGATCCGGACCGGAGACCTGGTGGGCACGCAGTTTTGCTATCATGATATCCCGGAGCGGCTGGATGTGTTTGACTATGAAGCCTTCCGGAAGTCGAAGACGGCTTTCTATGTGGTCTGTACCAACCTGCTCACCGGAAGGGCGGAGTATGTGCGCCTGGACGATATGAGCGATATCTCCTGGGTGCAGGCGTCCGCGTCCATGCCCCTGGTGTCCCATCCGGTGCGGATCGGCGGAAAAAGCTATCTGGACGGAGGCGTGTCCGACAGTATCCCCATCCAGGCGTTCCGGAAGCTGGGATATGAGAAAAATATCGTGGTGCTGACCCGGCCGGAGGGCTACCGGAAGAAACCGGCTCGTATGGGCGCGGTGAGGGCGGCGTACCGGAAGTACCCGGCTTTTGTGCGGGCCATGGAGAACCGCTATCGGAAATACAACCGCACCCTGGAAGAACTGTCCGAACTGGAGAAGGAAGGAAAGACGCTGATCCTGCGGCCCAGCCGGGACCTGGGGATCGGCCGGATGGAGAAGCGGCCGGAAAAGGTAAAGGCGCTGTACAGGCTGGGAAGGGAGGACGCCCTGGCGAAGCTTTCACAGATCCGCAGATTTTTGGAAGAGGAAAGGAGAGAATGATATGGCAGTCTATAAGAGCGTAGAAGAATTGATCGGGAGGACCCCTCTGGTGGAGGTGTGCAATCTGGAGCGGGAGCTGGGGCTTAAAGCCCGGGTGCTGTGCAAGATGGAATATCTGAACCCGGCGGGCAGCATCAAAGACCGTGCGGCCAGATCCATGCTGGATGCGGCGGAAGCGGAAGGAAAGCTGGCTCCCGGCGCAGTGATCATCGAGCCCACCTCCGGGAATACAGGGATCGGCCTGGCCTCCCTGGCGGCCTCCAGAGGGTACCGCCTGATCCTGACCATGCCGGAGACCATGAGCGAGGAGCGCAGGAATATCCTGAAAGCCTACGGCGCGGAACTGGTGCTGACAGAAGGGGCAAAAGGGATGGCCGGGGCCATCGAGAAGGCGGAAGCGCTGGCGGCAGAGATCCCGGGCAGCTTTATCCCGGGGCAATTTGACAATCCTGCCAACGCCATGGCCCATTACCGTACCACCGGACCGGAGATCTGGGAGGATACAGAAGGCAGGATCGACCTGCTGATCGCCGGCGTGGGAACCGGCGGCACGCTGACCGGAACCGGGCGCTACTTAAAGGAGCTGAACCCGGACGTGCGCCTTGTGGCGCTGGAGCCGGAGGATTCTCCCGTCCTGTCCGGAGGACAGCCGGGTCCCCACCGCCTGCAGGGAATCGGCGCGGGCTTCGTGCCCGGCGTCCTGGATACGTCGGTTTATGACGAGATCTACCGGGCGGGTGCAGAGGAAGCCTTCCAGGCGGCGAAGCTGCTGGCGAAAAAGGAAGGGATGCTGGTGGGCATCACGTCGGGAGCCGCCCTGTCCGCGGCCATCGCCTACGCCCGGAAGCCGGAATACGAGGGGAAGACGATCGTGGCCGTGCTGCCGGACAGCGGGGACAGGTATTATTCCACACCGCTGTTCCAGGATGAGGACTGATCCTGACTTCTCTGAAAAATGATATTGTCTGCTGACGCAGGGTGTGCGGCGCGTTTTCGCAAAGCACCCCTGCGTTTTCTGTTACACTCTCTGCTGCCAAAAAAAGGTAGGATATTTCGGGCGTTTCTTTTTTAAATATTTTTCTTGTTGTTTTATGCATTTTGAGCCTGAAAATGCGAATAAATGCACTAAAATACATCGTGTTTTATTATATCCAAGGCGAACGAAAATGTCTGCCTTATCGGTCAGGCTAAAACCGGCGAAGGCCTGTGGGGGCGGTTTCTGAACGAGAGGAGAGGGAACTATGAAGTGTAAAATCAGAGCAGCGGTCAGGCGGCGGCTTGCGGCAGTTCTCTGTTTGTGCATGTTCTTTTCTTCTGCCGGTACGTATGTTTTCGCGGCGGAAGAACCGGCATACACAGGGGGATTATGCGAGCATCATAAGGAGCATACCGCAGAGTGCGGATATGTGGAAGCGGGGGAGGAACAGCCCTGCGCCCACGTCCATGATGAAAGCTGTGGGTATCAGGCCGATTCGGAGGAAAGCTCCTGTACCCATATCCATGATGATTCCTGCGGGTATGTGGAAGCAGTGGAGGAACAGCCCTGCACCTATGTCTGTGAGATCTGCAGCGGTGCGGAGGATGAGGAGCCGCTGTCAGATGATGAGGAGCCGCTGTCAGATGATGAGGAGCCGTTGTCAGATGATGAGGAGCCGTTGTCAGATGATGAGGAGCCGTTGTCAGATAATGAGGAGCCGTTGTCAGATAATGAGGAGCCGCTGTCGGAGGATGAGGAGCCGTTGTCTGATGGTGCGGAGCCGCTGTCTGATGGTGCGGGGCCGCTGCCGGGGGATTCCGCCTATGCAGGCGGTGAGATCGGCAAGCGGCTGGAGGGGGATCGGGCTTACATATCCAAGGCGTATCTGATTGAAGATACCGGCACGGATTCCGGGCTGGCCATCCGCACCGGCACCGCTCCCTGGGATACGGACGATCCCGACGCGGACGGAAATGACGGGACAGATCTGGACAATAAAGTGCGCTCTTTTGACCTGGTGACTTACACCGCGGCTTTTGAAACGAAGGTGAGGGATGACGCGCCCTTCGCCGCTTATGAGACCGGAACCGTCCATTATGAGTTTGTAGCGGAAGGAACAGAGGATAAGGTACAGTTTGATCCGGAGGCCATGGGCTGGCTCACCGCCAAGACCGAGGGAACCTATGAGATTACTGAGGAAACCCAGGACGGCAAGACCTGTCAGGTGCTGAGGGGCAGCTTTCTGGCGGAGCCCACTGAAGGCAATCCCTCCGCCATCGGCAACAGCTATCAGGAGGTGAATATCGCCCTGAGGGTGCTGGCGTTGAAGAAGGGGGAGACGGTGGCTCCCCGGTTTACGTTCTGGCTGGAAGGAAACAGCGTGCCGGACAGCGGTCTTGTCACCGGGAGCGGCGCTTCCTGCGGCGTTCACGGTGAGCAGGAGTATCTGACCATTACCGCCCCGGATGTGACGGTTACATCGGCTCCGAGATTCAATGTGCAGCTGAAGGCAATGGTGGACAGCTACAGCTATGTGGACACCTTTGATTTTAGCACCGGGAACGACCATGCGGCGAACAAAGATGCTGGGACAAAAGAAGGGCGGGCTTCCGGTTACGGCGTGACCCTTCAGATTCAGGGAAAAAGCTCCCAGCACGGCCTGCGGGGCTGTGAACTGCCGGATGGCGGCAACATCACGCTGGAGCTGAAGCTGTCTTCGGTGTACCGCACGGATGAGGGAGAGGAAAAGCAGCTGTTCGGAGATTACCCCCTGCTTCTTTGGAGCATTGAGGGGAACGTAAATGCCTTAACTCAGGCGGATGGACGTCCCATCAATGGACTCATAAAATATATAGCAGGGGCAGCTCCTTCGAACAAAGGAACCAGTTTTAGTGCCTGCTATAATGGCGGTACATGGAGAGGTTCCCAGACAGAGAATACCATCCATGTCACGGTTTCCGATTATCAGGTTGATTTGACCAAACTGCCTCATGCGACTGCGGGAAGTGCAGAGTCTAATTATAGCTATTACAATCCAAATGAAATTTCTTATTACTGGGAAGTCCAGAACGCCTGTTTTTCCGCCGGTGAAGTCTGGCTGGTACAGCCGTTCTATGATAATGATAGAAATTATGTGGCAGAGAAAGAAGGCAACGGTACTTTTGTCACCACCGTACAGGACGTCAGCCTGAAAGTGAAAGGCGAGAGCGGAACCGCGCTGCAGGACGCCGAGGACAACAGCAACCAGATGACCGTTACGGATGATGAAGCGGTAAAAACCGTCTATTTTTCAAAACAAGGATCGATAAGCAATGCTGTGGCATATGCAAAAAATAATGCTCCACATATAGGAAGCACTGACCAGGCTTTGACGGATGGATGTATGCAGAATGGTAAGGACTGGGTTTTAGGCCAGGGAGAGTTAGCGGTGGGAGGCGTTTTTTCGCATGTTGGTGCCGAAGGCATGAATACCGGCGTAGCTTACGATTTGCTTATTAAGTTTGACGATGCTTTCTTTAAGCCTGATGGAACTTATCAAGAAAGTTTCACTAACTACCGTACCGGCAGGCGTACCGTCCTGTTTGGCGCGAAGCCGGACAAAAGCGGCTGGGATCATGGCGGAAAAGAATCCCATGAGGACGGTTACGATGAGGAGATGATGAAAGCCACGGCGGACGACCTTGTTTTCTTCTCCTACCTGGAGGAATTGGAGGCTGCTGGGTACACCTGCGTGGCGGCGCTGTATGAGTGCAGGGGGAGCTATTCTTCACAACAAACCAGCGCATATTTAGTAGTTAACGGAACCGCCAGTCCGGAAGCCAGATCCGGCGGCGTCTATATGTGTACCGTCGCCGGTAAGGCGTGGAACAGGGCGGATGTACAGGCGGCGGCCGCGGCACATCTGGGCAAGGATGCTGCCGCCCTGGGGGACGAGGATTATAATGAGTATGTGAAGAGTGAAGCGTTTCCCAGCCGGGCCGGCGGGGACGCGTCCAGGCTGACCTATGCGGACGACTACCCGGGGTCTTTCTGGACGTACGATTATACACAGGTAAACGGCCTTCGCACTTATCAGAAGGCGGTCTATAACGAAAACGGTTTTGTAAGCGCCACCGCCGGAAGGAATTATGGCGATTCCTGCCTGGTGGTAGACTACTCCACCCAGATCACCAAAAGCCCCAATCAGCCCGGTTCAGGCGAGGGAGGGAAGAAGCTGTCCTATGACATGGACACCAGCCAGCGGGAGGTGGACTACGTCCTCTATCCCACAGCGGTCCGGGCAAAGGGCGAATCCGTGACTGAGGGAACCGGCATGACCGCCACCGTCTATATTGAGGATACCCTGCCCGCAGGGTTGGACTATATTCTCAACTCTGCCTGCTGGGGCGGCACGTATACCTCCAACGGCGGGGGAAAAGCAGGCCTGGTCACAGGAGGGCAGCAGCTCTATCCTGAGATAACAAAAAATGCGGATGGCACTACCACGCTGCTCTTTACTTTGAAAAATGTGATGATCACCCCGGAGGAGATTACCCGGTTCGATCCCATCTATTACTCCTGCCTGATCGGGACGCCCGGCGTGGAAGAAACGGATGTGGTGAATCAGCAGCAGCTTTTAAACTCGGTCAAAATCTGGAGCGATGGCGAACAGATCCGGGATTTTGTGGCCACCAACGGCAATTATGCGGAGCAGAGCATCCTGATCAGCAAAAACCGGGCCGTAAGTTTTTCCAAAACTTCGGATCAAATGATTGTGGAGCTGGGAGATGAGATGGGCTTTACCATCCACCACGGCAACAATTCCGGCAACTCCATGCAGGTGGTGGATATAGATTTCCTCCCCCATAACGACGACGGCAGGGGGACGCAGATCACCGGGCAGGTGGTCGTGTCCGAACTGACGGTTCAGAGTAGGGAGCTTTTGAAGGATTTCACGTTATATTATACAACGGATACTGCCAAGCGGAATACGAAAGCGTCCGACTATACTGCCGCGGATTTTACAGAAGAAAACGGCTGGACAAAACTGCAGGTGGACGGCGCCACCGGAGCAGTCTCGCTTCCCGATGTGACTCATGTGATTGTGGCAGTGGCGGCAGTGGGAACACTGCAGCCCAACAGTACCCTGAAAATGCACATCACATTTGATACTCCGGACGGCAGGCCGGGAGAATATCTGGTAAACAGTTTTGGCAGCGGGACGATGGAGAGCAATGCCAGAACCTACATTGTAGACCGTCTCCTGGAAGGCGTGGTGTGGCTGGATGCGGACATGGACGGCCTGCGGGACGATGAGGAAGACCTGATGAACGGCGTAAAAGTCACGTTGATGCAGAAGGATGGGAATGGAAGCTACATCCCCTATCTGCTGCAGGGGAAAAGCGTCACAGTGGAAACCGGGAAACAGGTGGATGTGCTGACCGGGACGGTGAGCAGCTTTGATACAGGCGGCTATTGTTTCTCGCATCTGCCCCAGGGGGACTTTGCCGTAAAGTTTGAGAGCGGCAGTACCGTCCGTCTGAGCCGGTACACGGCGGCACAGCCCAATGTGGGAACAGATGATACCATTGACTCGGACGCTGTCCCCCAGGAGCAGGATGGCAGGCTGGTCTCCGCCGGTATCGAAGGGATTGTGATGCCGGAAGCCGAACAGATTACGGTGCAGATCTACAGATCGCAGCATCACGATCTGGGACTGTACAGAGTACCGGGGCAGGAGCCGGAGACCGGAAGCCTGACCGTTTCCAAGAACGTAGCCGGGGACGGGGGAGAGACTGCAAGGGATTTCCATTTCAAGGTGACGCTCAGCGACGCTTCAGTCTCCGGTACATATGGCGGCATGGAATTTACGGACGGTGAGGCGGCTTTCACTTTGAAGCACGGTGAGCAGAAGACTGCGTCCGGCCTGCCGGCAGATGTGACTTATACCGTCAGTGAGCAGGAAGCCGGTCAGGAAGGATATATCACCACTGCCGCAGGGGATACGGGGACTATTGTCCAGGATCAGACCGCGGCGGCTGTGTTTACGAATACCAGGGCAGGCACGCCGCCCGTACCTGGCACCGGAAATCTTGTTGTCTCCAAAACCGTGACCGGCAGCGGGGGCAGCACTGCCAAAGACTTTACTTTTACGGTCACCCTGGAAGATACTGCTGTCCAGGGGGAATATGGGGAAATGCTTTTCCGAAACGGCGTGGCTGTATTTACGTTAAAGCATGGGGAGAGCAAAACCGCGTCCGGCCTGCCGGCAGGTACCCGTTACACGGTAGAAGAAAGCGATAACAGCGGCTACACAGTGACGGCATCCGGTGATACGGGCACGATTGAGGCCGGAAAGACATCGGCCGCGGCATTCCGCAATGACCGGGACGGCAGCAGTACCGACAATACTCTTCAGGTTACGGTTAGGAAGGTCTGGAAGTTGGATGACGGAGGCACGGCTGCGGATTCTGTCGTGGTGATGCTGTGCAAAGACGGAAAGGAATATGCCAGAGTAAAACTGAGTGCGCAGAACGACTGGGAGCATACCTGGCAGGGGCTGGACGACGGCTGTGACTGGACGGTCGAGGAGACGGACGTACCGGAAGGATTTACCGCGTCCGTGAACCGGCAGGGATATACCTTTACCATCACCAATGACGATGCAGCGGACGGATCCGATGATCCGGCCAAACCTGAACAGCCGCAGAACCCGCACCAGCCGGGGAAACCGAACGGCTCGCAGACGGATGCATCGCAGGCAGGCGGCTCGGACAGTCCGCAGGCCGATGCGCCGCGGACAGGGGAATCGAATGTTTTGCGGTCCGGTGCGCCGCAGACCGGTGATTCGGCTGATCCGGCATTTTGGATGGTTCTGGCGGCGGTTTCCGGCACAGGAGTGGCGGGAACGCTGGTATTGATCAAGAAGACGCGGTATCGCCGCAGACATAGGAAGTAAGCGGCCAGGGCGGCAGAGCGGGGAAACCTGCCCTGCCGCCTTCTGACATCCTTCTGCCGGGAATACGCCGCGCCTTGCTGCGTTTTCAGAATATACCGTATAAAATTTTCACCATATGTTCACAGATATCGTTTATAATGAGTTCATAATAGGAGTATATGTTATTGTGAAAAGCCGTCAGGAGGAGTCGTTCTAAATGAAAGAGAAATTTTACCGTTTTATGCAGGGGAGATATGGCCAGGACCAGTTCTCCCGTTTTTTGTTGATATTGGGGCTGATCTGTCTGGCCGTGAATATTTTTGTGAGAAGCAGCATCCTGTACTGGGTCTTCTGGCTTCTCCTGATCTATACATACTTCCGGATGTTTTCCAAAAACCATGCGGCCAGGTATGCGGAGAACCAGCGGTATCTGAACGCCACAGCCAGGTTCCGCTACTGGTTTGACCAGCAGAAGAAGCTTGCCAACGAGCGGAAATACCACCATATCTATGTCTGCCCCAAATGCAGGCAGAAGATCCGCATCCCCAAAGGAAAAGGAAAGATCATGGTCAGGTGTCCCAAATGCCACCATGAATTCCAGAGAAGGAGCTGACCATGTTCGGATATATTGTGGTCCATCAGCCGGAGCTGAAAGTACGGGAATATGAGACTTACCGGGCGGCGTACTGCGGCCTGTGCAGGAGCCTGAAAAAACATCACGGCAGGCTGGGGCAGGTGACGCTGAGTTTTGATATGACGTTCCTTGGGCTTCTGCTCACCGGGCTCTATGAGCCGGAGACCCTGTCCGGCTGCGGGCGGTGCCTGGCGCATCCCATGCAGAAGCACCATTATCTGTCCAATCCATATTATGATTACGCGGCGGACATGAACGTCCTGCTTACTTATTACAAGTGCCTGGACGACTGGCACGACGACCGCCGGTTTTCCAGGCTCTTTTTCGCGAAACTTCTGGAACTTAAGATGCCGAAGATCCGCCGGATGTACGGGGAAAAAACAGAGAAAATCAGTCGGCTCCTGGATGAGCTTGGCGCCCTGGAGCGCAGAAAAGTCTATGATATTGATAAAATGGCTGGATTTTTCGGAGAAATTATGGCAGAATTATTCGTGTACCGCCATGACGAGTGGGAAGAGAAGCTGCGGCGTATGGGATTTTTCTTCGGCAAGTTCATCTACCTGATGGACGCGTACGAGGATATTGAGGAGGACCTGAAAAAAGGACGCTACAATCCATTGACGGAGCTTTATGAAAAAGACAGCTTTGAGGAGGAATGCCAGCAGATTTTGAAGATGATGATGGCGGAGACCTCCCGGGTGTTTGAGATGTTACCGATTCTGAGAGACGCAGAGATCCTGCGCAATATTCTGTACGCGGGCGTGTGGACCAGGTATGGGCAGATCCGGTGCGGCAGAAAGGAAGCAAAGAAGGAATCATGATGACGGACCCATATGAAGTCCTGGGCCTGAAAAGGGGCGCTTCGGACGAAGAGATAAAAAAAGCATACCGGAGGCTGAGCCGGAAGTACCACCCGGACGCCAATGTAAATAATCCCAACGCGGCGGAAGCGGAAGAGAAGTTCAAACAGGTGCAGGCGGCCTACGACCAGATCATGAAAGAAAAGGAGATGGGCTACAGCGGCTACGGAAGCACCAACGGCTACGGCGGCTATGGGAATGCCGGCGGGTACGGCGGTTATGGAGGATATGGGAACGCAGGAGGCTACGGGCCGGGCAGAGCCGGCCAGAGCGACGAATATACTAGCCATCTGAATGCGGCGATGAATTACATCCGCGCCGGGCGGTATAACGAGGCGCTGAATGTGCTGGCAGGCATGGAAAGGAAAGGCGCGCACTGGTATTACCTGAGCGCGATCGCCAACAACGGCCTGGGCAACAACGTGGTGGCCATGGAGCACGCGAAGCGGGCGGTTCAGATGGAGCCGAACCGCATGGAGTACCAGGCTCTGCTCAGACAGCTTCAGGGGCGCGGAAGCTGGTACGACCAGATGAGTTCCCCTTACGGCGGCATGAGCGCCGCAGGCAACGATCTCTGCTGCAAGCTATGTCTGGCGAATCTGATCTGCAACATGTGCTGCTGCGGCGGGAGAGGCGGTATTTTCTACTGTTGATGGTACAGGGACGCCGGTCCCTGACAGGTATTGGAAAAAGTGAGGATAAAATGAGAAAAAACAAAAGCATGGCGAAAGCCTGGATGATGGTGGGGATGGCCGCCATTCTGGGGTCAGCTCCGCTGCAGACATTTGCGGCGGACCAGGCGGCAATAGAAGCGCAGGCGGCGGCTGAGGCCGCAGCGGCAGCCCAGGCAGCGGCGGAAGCGCAGGCAGCCGCAGAAGCGCAGGCGGCGGCAGAAGCCGCAGCGGCAGCCCAGGCAGCGGCGGAAGCACAGGCGGCAGCAGAAGCCGCAGCAGCAGCCCAGGCAGCGGCGGAAGCGCAGGCGGCAGCAGAGGCTCAGGCAGCGGCAGCAGCGCAGGCAGCCGATCCCAACGCGGCGGCGGAAGCGCAGGCGGCGGCAGAAGCCCAGGCAGCAGCCCAGGCGGCCGCGTCAAAGAAGAAAAAGGAAGAAGAGAAACGTGCCGCCGAGCAGGTGAAACTGGATATCCAGAATTCTCTGGAGGGCGATACGAAGGAAGCGATCCTGAACGGATATCTAAGCCTGATGAACAGGGAATATATCCTGGAAGGGGAACTGGAGCTGGATCTGGCCGACATCGGAAACGGCCATGAGCTGGAATCGGAGGCGGCGGAAGCCATTACGCGGATGGTGAAAGACGCCAGGCAGGAAGGACTGTACATCAATGTCACGTCTTCCTACCGTACATACAATTATCAGGTATCCCTGTTCCAGAACAAGATCAGGCGTCTGGAAAACAGCGGGTACACCCATACAAACGCGGTGAAGGAAGCCGGTACAGTGGTGGCGGTTCCGGGGACCAGCGAGCATCAGCTTGGCCTGTCCGTGGACTTTGTCACGAACCGTTACAAGTCGCTGGACGAAGGCATCCGCAGTACGAAGGAATATAAATGGGTGGAACAGCATGCCTGGGAATACGGGTATGTGATTCGTTATCCGTCGGACAAATCGGATATTACGGGAATTATCTCAGAGCCGTGGCACCTTCGTTATGTGGGGATCCCGGCGGCGAAGCTTATCTCGGAGCAGGATCTGTGCCTGGAAGAATTTTTGGGAGTGGCTTACGATGGTCAGAGAGATGGAATTTCGTATGGAGCGGGCTGGGCTAATACAGGAAGGTGACCAGGTGCGCTTAAAAGAGGACACGGCCGCCACCATGGCGGGCATCATGTACTATTACACGATCCGTGATGCGCTGGCCATGTCCAATAATACAAAACAGCGGCTGAAGAATCTGGAGGGAACCGTCAGTTCCGTCCGTGAGGAGGAGGGCTACTGGACCGTGACGGTGGAGATCAGCGAGCCCTGATAAACAGAAACAAACAGAAAAAAGAAGAAGCAGGTGGGAACAATGCCAATTAGAATTCAGAATGATTTACCGGCAAAAGAGATACTGGAGAAAGAGAATATATTTGTCATGGACGAGAGCCGGGCGCTGAGCCAGGATATCCGTCCGCTGAAGGTAGGTATTCTGAATCTCATGCCGCTGAAAGAAGACACAGAGCTGCAGCTTCTGCGCAGTCTGTCCAACACGCCGCTTCAGGTGGATGTGACCTTTATCACGGTGACGAACCATGAGTCCAAGCATACGGACAGGAGCCACCTGAACAAATTTTATCAGACCTTCGAGGAGATCCGCAAGAAACGCTTCGACGGCCTGATCATCACAGGCGCTCCGGTGGAGCAGATGGAATTTGAGGAAGTGGACTACTGGACGGAGTTAAGAGAGATCTTCGCATGGTGCGAGTCCCATGTGACATCCACGTTTTATATCTGCTGGGGAGCTCAGGCGGCGCTCTACTACTACTACGGACTGCCGAAAGTACAGCTTCCCCAGAAGCTGTTCGGCCTGTACCGCCATCGGGTCATGAACCGGAAGGAACCGCTGGTGCGCGGGTTTGACGACTATTTTGTGGCGCCCCATTCCAGGCATACCACAGTGCCCAGGGATCTGATCGCGGACTGCCCGGATCTGAAGATCATGGCGGAGTCCCCGGAAGCGGGAGTATTTCTCTGTATGGCCGAAGGCGGCAGGAAGATCTTCGTCATGGGCCATCCGGAGTATGACCGGGTGACGCTGGAGAACGAATACAAAAGAGATCTGGGGAAAGGGCTGGATATCCAGCTTCCCAGGGCGTACTTCCCGGAGGACGACGCCACGAAGCGCCCGGATCTGATGTGGAGGGCGCATGCCAACACCCTCTATACCAACTGGATCAATTATTATGTGTATCAGCAGACGCCTTACATCTGGGAGGATGAAGGGTGAGGATAAAAAGCAAAGTTTTATGAAGAAAGATGAAATTCAGGCCGGATCCGTCAACACAGAGATCCGGCCTGGATTTTTGTGAATTATGGAAAAGATACTGCTGGGTTGCCTAGATTGAGGATTTTGTGTCACTCCCTTTTTTTCGATACTTTACTGGTGTGGTGCCCTTATATTTTTTGAAGTATTTATAAAAATTTGCGATGTTATAATAGCCTGCCTGCTCGGAGACGCTCTGGATGCTGCTGTTTCCCGCAGAGAGAAGCTGGGACGCGTACTGAATTCGCGTCTGGTGCAGATACTCTATAATCCCCTGGCCTGTATGCCGCTTGAACAGGCGTGAGAGACTGCTTGGGGTAGTGAAATAACGGGCGGCCAGGTCGGAGACGAGGATGTTTTCATTGTAATGATCGTGGATGTAGGCCAGGATTTCGTTCACCGTCTCATTGGTGGTGAAGGACCAGCCGATGGCCATGCGTACGGCGGCATAAAGCTGATTTTCGTCAATCGGTTTGAGAAGAATATCGCTGGCTCCCATGCGCAGGGCGCGTTGAGCATATTCAAAGGACTCGAAGGCCGTGATGATAATGAATTTCATCTGAGAAAATTCATCGGATACGGCGTTCATCACCTGGAAGCCGTTCATTATGGGCATCCGGATATCTAAAAATACAATCTGAGGCCGATGTTCCCGGATGATTTTCACCGCATCGGGGCCGTTCTGGGCGCTGCCAACGATCTCTACAGGGGCGCGGCCCAGCTGCAGGAGCATTCGTACCGTATTGATGACGGCCTCCTCATCGTCCGCTATCACAGCTTTTATCATATGGGTTCCTCCATTTCCTGTAATCTTTAGTCATTCGCCATTCGCCATGGGAAGGATGGGAAGATCAATCTCCACCAGGGTATTCCGGGGGGGCACGGAATCCAGGCGGATCGAAAAGTCTGTGCCATAGAGCTGGGAGCACTTCTCATAAATCAGGGACATGCCATGGCCAGTATCGGCCTTCATGGCCTCGTTGATCCGCAGAAGTTCCGGCATCTCGATGATTGAGCCCGAATTGCTGACGGTAATGCGGATTCGTCCGTTCTTTTCGACAGCGGTCAAAGAAAGACGCTTGGGCGTGTTTTCCCCCATATTCTGGAAACCGTGGACGAAAGCGTTTTCCACCACCGGCTGGAGGAAATTAAAGGGTACCAGACAGTTGGGATTGGCTTCCTCCAGGGAACAGGAAAATTCCAGATTTTTCCATCGTGTTTTCTGCAAATTCAGATAATTTTGCACATACTCCATTTCCTGAGAGAGCTGTACTGCCCCGCCCCGGTTTTGGACAGGATAGCGTAGAATCTGCGACAAGGACACGATGGAGCGGTACAATTCCATGGATCCGGCCCGAAGGGCCATCTCACCCAGGCTTGTCAGGATATTAAAAAGAAAATGATGGTTGATCTGCAGATCCGTCACCTGTTGTTCCACCCGTTTTAAGGAGGCGGAAAGGCAGAGGTTGGAGTATGTTTCTTTCTCGATATTTGATTTCTGGAACCTGATTTTCTGGCGGAGGAGATCAAAATTGCAGAAAGTCGCGATATTGTCCGCAATCTGTTTGAGAAAGCAGACAAGTCCGCTGACGGCGCCGTAAGAGGAACCGTATTCGCTTTCAGGGATGGGGGTGCCGCGTGTATTTTCCCAGATGTGGCCTCCGCGCAGACAGCCAATCTGCTGGTTCAGAAACAGAATCGGTATTTCAATCAGAGTCATCCCGTGCGGACAGGTGTATTTAAGATAGGGAATGGGCGGTTTGGCCGGACTGCACACCAGCGGATTCCTGCGGCAGGCAGGTGCGTTTGGACAGTGCTCCGCGCAGTAGGAAGGAAAGAGCCGGTTATCCCAGATGATCTGATTTTGATTGTTCCAGATAGACAGGGGGATATTCAACGGTTCCAGGACGGTGCTGCGGATAGCTTCCACGGCAGTGCACAGGTCGTAAGACTCCGGCATCTCCTGATACGCTTCCTGGATGGCTGCCGGGGCGCCGGGCTGATAGAGAGCAGGATTGGAGATTAAAAGTTCTCTGGAAGGGCCTTTCCCCACATTGGCGGAGGAATGACGGACGTCCACAGGCAGATGAAGAATGCCGCCGGGCCCGTAGATCATGGCGGTACCGTTCACAACGTGTTTGATCTGCCCTTCGAGGACATACAGTACCTGCTCCTCCCCATAGTGGATGTGTTCGTTGAGGCACATGCCCGGCCAGGTTGTGACGATGCCTATGCTTAAGGAACCCTTTCCAATGCGTGGATTTCCCTGATAGATCCATTCAATTGTACCCCATTTCTGGGACTGGATATTTGATTTTTTCATGGTTTTTTCCTGCGCTCCTCCCTTTATGTATCATAAAAGAATTACAGAAAACAATCAAGTATTGGCATGGAATTTGTCAAAAATAAATAAAAAATGGTAAAAAATGATGCTTATTTGTTTGTTGTATTCTTTATAAAATAAATTTATTAGAAGAATATCCGTGAAAATAAGTGATGGTAGTGGGAGGGGAGCAGAAGATGAAAATTGGCTGTGTAAAGGAAATCAAAAACAAGGAGTTCCGCGTGGGCATGACCCCGGATAACGTGCGGGACTATCGAAACGCCGGACACATGGTTTATGTGGAAAAGGGAGCCGGAGAAGGAAGCGGATTTACTGATGCAGAATATGTGGCCGCCGGGGCTGTTCTGACAGAGACGGCCAAAGAAGTATGGGATACGGTGGAGATGATGATTAAGGTGAAAGAACCTCTGCCGGAAGAATATCCTCTATTCCATGAAAATCTGATCCTGTACACTTACCTTCATCTGGCGGCAGATAAGGCCCAGACAGAAGCCCTGCTGGCGAGCAAGGTGAAGGGAGTGGCTTACGAGACTCTGATCGAGAGAAATGGTTCTATTCCCTTATTGGCTCCCATGAGCCAGATTGCAGGACGGCTCAGCATTCAGGAGGGAGCCAGGTATCTGGAGAAACACTGCGGAGGCAGGGGGATTCTTCTGGCGGGTGTGCCTGGTACGCCCAAGGCGAACGTGGTGATCCTGGGCGGGGGCTCTGTGGGTACCAACGCCTGTAAAATTGCCGTGGGTATGGGCGCCAGTGTGACTGTCATGGACATCAATGTACAGAGACTGGCTTATCTGGACGACATTTTCGGAGCCAGAATTCAGACTCTGGTATCAACCGATGCCAACATTGAGAAGGCCGTAAGGGATGCGGATCTGGTGATTGGCAGCGTACTGATTCCCGGAAAGAGTGCGCCCAAGATTTTCAAGAAGAAATATTTAAAGGAGATGAAGCCCGGCGCCGTGTTCGTGGATGTGGCTGTGGATCAGGGAGGCTGTGGAGAGACTACCCACGTCACTTATCATGATGATCCCGTGTATGTGGAGGAGGGCGTGGTGCACTACTGCGTGGGTAATATGCCCGGCGCTGTGCCAAGGACGGCTACCATCGCTCTGACAAACGCCACCGTGGCCTATGGTTTGCAGATTGCCGGCAAGGGACTGGAGAAGGCCTGCGCTGAGAATGAGGTCCTCTACTCTGCCGTGAACACCTACGATGGCAGGCTGACCTGTAAAAACGTGGCAGACAGCTTTGACTGCTACGAATACACAGATCCCAGAAAGATTTTTAATTAAGAGACATACTCGATGAAAGGAGAACAGCCATGTTAAAAGAAACAAGACGTACCGATCCGGTGCTGGCCGAGCTGGTGGAACGGGAGCGCATCCGCCAGGAAAACTGCATTGAGATGATTGCCTCCGAGAGTACGGTGCCTCTGCCGGTGATGGAGCTTTCCGGCAGTGTATTCACCAATAAAACGTTGGAGGGTTATCCAGGCGCCCGTTTCCAGGCTGGCGCGGAGGTGGCTGATGAGATGGAAAATCTGGCAATTGAGAGAGCAAAGGCATTGTTTGACGCTGAGTTCGTGAACATTCAGTCCTACTCTGGCTCCACGGCCAATTACAGTGTTTTTGCCAGTATTTTAAAGCCCGGAGACAAAATCCTGGCGATGCGTCTCGACCAGGGCGGGCATTTGACGCATGGAAGCCCTGCCAACTGGGTCAGTAAGATTTATCAGCATGTATTTTATGGAGTAGATCCTGAGACAGGTATGCTGGACTATGATGAGATGGAGCGGCTGGCCGTACAGGAGAAGCCGAAGCTTATCATCTGCGGAGCCAGTTCCTATCCAAGACTCATTGATTTTGAGAGGGTTGCCCGGATCGCCAAGGAGGTAGGCGCTTATTCTATGTGCGACATGGCGCATGTGGCCGGACTGGTGGCGGCCAGGATCATCCCCAGCCCTATTCCTTATATGGACTTTGTGACCTCCTCTACCACAAAGACTTTCTGCTCTGCCCGCAGCGGTATGGTCTTCTGTAAAGCGAAATATGGGAAGCTGCTTAACAAGGGCACGTTTCCGGGAAGCCTTGGCTCCATTCATCTGCACACTATGGCGGCGAAGTGTTGGAGTTTCCGGTATGCGGCCAGTGAGGAGTTCCGCAGTATCATGGAGCAGGTTGTAAAGAATGCGAAATTCCTTGCACGCGAGCTGCAAAGCCGTGGTTTTGATATTGTAAGCGGTGGAACGGATAATCACTTGCTGGTGGTAGATCTGCGCAACAAGGGAGTGACCGGCAGGACTATGCAGACGGCTCTTGACAAGGCCGGGATCTCCGTAAACAAAAACATGATTCCTTTTGATCCGGAGAAGCCCTCCGTCACCAGCGGAATAAGGATCGGTCTCACAGCCGTCACGGAACGGGGTGTAAAGGAACCGGAGGTTGCGAAGATTGCGGAGTTCATCGACCGGGTGACCCGGGCGCCGGAGGACGAAGAGAATCTGGCGGCTGTGAGAAAGGATGCACAGGAACTGATTTCCCAGTTCCCCATCTATCCGGCAGGTGCCTTAGAAATGTAAAAAACAATCCATCATTTGAAATGGAGGTTGTGACACAGGAATCTTGATTTAGTAGGAGGTGTGTTATGCTTGATACAGTAAATATGGTATTGGTACAGATGATTAATTTCCTTTTTGGTCCCATTATGCTCTGCGTGTATTTTGGCGTGGGTATTCTGATGACGATCCGTTTGAAGGGTGTTCAGTTCCGACGCTTCGGCACGGCTTTTCGGGAATGTATCGGAAACATCGGCAGGGGAAAGAATGCGGATCATAGCGAGGGCCAGATTAAGTCATTTAAAGCGCTGGCTACGGCTCTGTCCTCCTGTGTGGGGAACGGCAACATTGTAGGGATCGCCGGAGCGATTGCTGTCGGCGGCCCGGGAGCGATTTTCTGGATGTGGATTGCGGCAATTTTGGGAATGGCCACAAAGTTTTCGGAAATCTGCCTGGCGATGCATTACCGGGTACAGGATGAAGAGGGCAACTTCCGCGGCGGTGTCATGTATATCCTGACCAGGGGGATGAAAAACAAAACCATCGGAAAGATTCTGGGCGGAGCTTTTGCCGTATTTACTGTGATGGTTTCTCTGATTTCCTGCGGTTCGCTCCAGGCAAATACAATTGCCAGTGCTCTTGGGGGCGGCAATGGAATTGGAATCCCTCTCTGGGCGGTGGCAGTCATTATTCTGGTGCTGGATGCACTGGTTGTGTGCGGCGGCCTGAAAAAGATTACGAACGTAACCACTTTCCTGACGCCGTTCATGTCGTTTATTTATATGGGTTTTGGTCTGGTGATTATTCTGATGAATGCACCTATGGTTCCCAGAGCGCTGTTTTACATTGTGAAATCTGCCTTTACAGGAGACGCAGCGGTTGGCGGTGTGGCCGGAGCCACTATGATGTTTGCAATCCAGAAGGGTGTTTCCCGGGGCGTGTTCTCCAATGAGGCGGGCATTGGTTCGTCTGCTATTGTACATGCCACTGCCAAGGTAGATCAGCCGACCCGTCAGTCTCTGTACGGCATCATTGAGGTGTTTTTTGATACAATTGTGATCGGAACCTTCACAGCCCTTATTGTTATGACTACGGGCGTGTGGAACTGCGGGGTAACGGATGGAACGGAGCTGGCCGCTATGGCTTTTCAGAACAGCCTGGGACGGCTGGGGATTGCCGTGATGCTGGTCTCCCTGACTCTTTTCTGTATTTCTACTATCTTCGGCTGGTATACTTATGGAGAGTCGGCCTTTACCTTCCTGTTTGGAGCGAAGAGCCTGAAAGTATTCCGGGTGTTCCACTGTGTGATCTGCGCTTCCGGCGCACTGCTCAACGTTACGCTTATGTGGAACCTGGCGGACGTGGCTAACGGGCTGATGGCTCTTCCAAACCTTTTGTCCCTCTTCCTGTTTGGCGGTGTAGTGGTAAAGAACAGCAAGGAGTTTTTTGAAGATTATGACAGGAAACGCCAGGAGGAAAAAGAGAGGGCTCTGCTATGAGCAGCGGCGGTTGTCCGGTCAGGCTCCGTTTGGAATTCCTGACCCAGGATAAGCCTCGTCCGGCAGACGGGGAACCGGCGGATATCGGCTCCCTGGATCTGGTGGTGGAGGGATGCCATCTGTATGGCCTGATACTGAAGCCCGATGGGAGCTACGGGAGATCCCGGCCCTGTGTGATTTTGCTTCATGGGTTCCCGGGAGTGGCGCGCAACGATGATCTGGCTCAGGCCATGCGGCGGATTGGCTGTGTGGTGCTGACGCCCCATCACCGGGGAGCGTGGGGCTCGGAAGGAAAGTATTTGTTCTCCAACTGCGTGGAAGATGCCGTCCGGCTGGCTGAATATGTTCGCAGCCCGGGATTTTGCCGGGAAATGGGTGTGGATCCTGACAGCATTTTCCTTTGCGGTCACAGCATGGGATCAAACACGGCTCTCCAGGCTGCGCGGAGGCTTCCCTGGCTGAGAGGGACAATCCTCATGACACCCTACGATCCTGCTTACTATCTTAGGACAGGAAGGGAGGCATTGTTCCGGGAGCTTTTGAAGGATGGAAGACTCCTGAGAAGTGACGGACTCGAGGCTCTCTACGAGGACGCGGCGGCACACCAGGAGGACTACAGCTTTCCGGGAGCCTTTGAGGATATGAAGGATCGGAACCTTTGCTTTGTAGTGGGAGAGCGGGACGACACGGCGCCGCCGGAAGAGATGGCGGAGCCTCTGTGGAATCTTTTAAAAGATTATGAGACAAAGGCTGTCCAGCGCTATGTATCCTTTGACTGCGGACACTGTTTATGCGGCGTACGCTTCGCTCTGGCGGAGTGCGTGGGGATGTTTCTGAAAGATGTGCTGGAAGGGACCGTGTGTACACCTGCGGTACGCGGGGGCAATATGCGGGATAAGAAATAAAGTCTTGCCACTTCCCGCAGGATGTGCTATGTTAATAATAGAAAAAGGGAAAGCCAGAGAAGCGGCCTACCCTCAATAGTTTTATTTCTAACGCTTTATAGCGTCAGCCGTCAACTAGTGCTAGTAGTTGGCGGCTATTTAGTACCATATAAGTGTAATGGATAGAAACAATCGTTTCCACCATTGCACTTATTTTTTATAATAAGGAGTGTAA